>JBBSPZ010000031.1:0-44272 GCA_038258275.1 Chitinophagales bacterium
CACCGAGGCGCAAACCCGCAGCCACCTCATCGACGCCGCCCTGCGCGAGGCCGGCTGGCAGGACCTGCGCCCGGGCCACGAACTGGAGTATCCGGTGCGGAGTATGCCGGTCACCACCGATAATCCCCGCGGCAACGGCTTTGTCGACTACGTTCTGTGGGACACCGACGGCCTCCCCCTGGCCATCATCGAGGCCAAGCGCACGGGCAAGGACCCGGAGGCCGGCGAACGGCAGGCCCGCCTCTACGCCGACGCCCTGGAGATCGAGAAGGGACGCCGGCCCCTCATCTTCTACACCAACGGCTACCGCACCATGCTGTGGGACGACGCCTTCTACGGTCAGCCCCGCCGCGTATACGGTTTCTACAGCCGGTCCGAACTCCAGTGGCTCATCGCGCAACGCGAGCTCCGGCAAGACATTCGGCTGGCCACCCCCGATGCGGATATTGCCGGGCGCGACTACCAGCAGGAGGCGATCCGTCGCGTGAGCGAGCAGTTTTTGGCCCCGACCAAGCCGGGGCAGGTGCAGGGTTTGCGGGGAAACAAGCGCAGTGCCCTCCTGGTGATGGCCACGGGCAGCGGAAAGACCCGCACCGCCGCCGCCCTCGTCAAGCTACTGGCGGAAAACGGCTGGGTAAAGCGTGTCCTGTTCTTAGCCGACCGCAACGCCCTGGTCACCCAGGCCAAGAACAGCTTTGCCGAACACCTGCCCGACTACAGCTCGGTCGACCTGACGCAGGCCCAGGAGGACGAAGACACCCGCCTGGTCTTCAGCACCTACCCGACCATGATGAACAAGATCGACGGGCTGCGGGAGGAGGATACCCGCTTCTACGGGGTGGGCCACTTCGACCTGATCATCGTCGACGAGGCCCACCGCAGCGTCTACAACCGCTACCGGGCGATCTTCGAATACTTCGACGCGCTGGTGGTGGCCCTGACCGCTACGCCCAAGTCGGCGATCGACCACAATACCTACGAGCTGTTCGGCTGCTCCGACGAGGACCCGACCTTCGAGTACCCGCTGGAGGCCGCCATCCCGGTCTACCTCAAGGGCTACGAGAATTACGACGTCTCCACCCAGTTCCTGCGGGAGGGCATTCGGTACGCGGAGCTGAGCGAGCGGGACAAGGAGCGGTACGAGGAGGAATTTCGCGACAACACCACCGGGCTGTTTCCCGAGGAGATCGCCGCCAACGCCATGAATAAGTGGCTGTTCAATAAGGACACCGTCTATAAGGTGGTCGACGAACTGATGTCCCTCGGACTGAAGATCGAGGGGGGAGATAAGCTGGGCCGGACGATCGTCTTCGCGGTCAACAAGCGGCACGCGGAGTTCATCACCCAGTGCTTCCGAGAGCGGTATCCCGAACTGCCCTCGGGCTTCATCGCCACCGTGCACAACGGCGTGAGCCACGCCCAGAGCATCATCGAGGCATTCTGCGACAAGTACGTGGAGCGGGAGCCCCAGGTAGCCGTCTCGGTCGACATGATGGATACCGGTGTGGACGCGCCGCGGGTGCTGAACCTGGTCTTCTTCAAGGTGGTCCGCTCCTACGCCAAGTTCTGGCAGATGATCGGGCGGGGGACGCGGCTGTGTCCGGATGCCTTCGGGCCGGACCGCCCGAAGGAACACTTCCGCATCTTCGACGTCTGTCAGAACTTCGAGTTCTTCGGGGTCCACGAGAAGGGGATCGACGCGGGCGGGCAGAAGTCCGTCACCCAGCAGATCTTCGAGACGCGGCTGCAACTCACGCAACTGTTGCTGCAGACCGCTGATGCGGAAGATCGCGCGCTCGCCACGGAAATTTTGGACGGACTCCACGCCGAGGTCAGCCGACTGGCGCAAACCGAGCAGATGAGGCGCTTCCGGGTAGCCATGCAGCGGGAGCACGTCGATGCGTTCCAGGACCGCGCGCGGTGGAATAACCTCAGCAACGATGATATCCACCGCATCAATACCTTCCTTTCCCCGCTGCCGCAGCCCGCGCCGGTGCACGAATCGGCCCGCCGCTTCGACCTGATGATACTGAAGATGCAGGTGGCCAAACTCCTGCAGCTCAACCGCGACGTGGAGCGACTGGAAAACCAGCTGGTGGGCACCGCCAATGAGCTGGGAAAGAAGTTCGGGGTACCGGAGGTGGTCGAGCGGGCGGAGCTCATCGGGTCGTTGCAGGACCCGGACTTCTACCGCGACCTCAGCCAGCGAAAACTGGAGGAGATCAGACAGGAGATCCGGGAATTGCTGCAGTATCTGGAGCACGACAAACAGGCCATCGCTTACACGGACTTTGAGGATTCCGTCCTGGCGACCACGATGGGCAATACGGTGTCGGCCCGCACGGGCGTACTGTACCGCAAGCGCGTCGAGTCGTTCCTCCGGGAGCACCGCCACCACGTCACGATCCGCAAGCTCTCCACCAACAAGCCCATTACGGCGGCGGAACTGTCCGAATTAGAGAAACTGCTCTTCAACGGCGGCGAGCGGGGCACGCGGGAGGACTTCGTAGCGGCCTACGGCGATCAGCCGCTGGGCAGGTTCATCCGCAGCCTGCTGGGACTGGAGGAAGCCGCGGCCCGCGAGGCCTTCGCCGATTTTCTCCGTACCGCCCCCCTCCGGGCTGACCAGATGAACTTTATCGATACCATCATCCGCTACCTCACCCAACAAGGGACCATAGACCCCAAGCTGCTCTTCGACGCGCCCTTCACCGATCAGCACGATCAGGGCCTGCTGGGCGTCTTCGATCAGGCGGCCAGCCAGCGGATCGTGGGGATCTTGCGGGAGGTGAATGGGAATGTGGGGTAAGGGGGTTACTGCTGTTGCGGGTTATTGGAAACGCACTGTACAGTCCATTTTGGCCGCCCCTAACTTGCAGACATTGACTAGCCCTTTAAAGCTAGCATCAAGACAAAGACAAGCAAGCTGAGGTGATCGGGTAAGAGTTCCGCCTTGAAGCGGCTGAAGAAGGACTCGGCCTGGGCATTGTCGTAGTGATTATCGCGACGGGTCATACTCGAACGGTACCCAAGCTGGGTCAGCCTGCCGCGAAAAGCAATCGAGCTGTACTGTCCGCCCCCGTCCGTGCGGATCATCAGGCCGGGGGACGGTTGGCGTCGCTTTACCGCCCGTTCCAGGGTAGTACACCGCTCGACGATCGAGTGGTAAGCCTGTTGGTGGGTCTTCAGTTCCCTGGTCAGCCGCTTGACTTCGGCGACCTGCTCCAGGACCTCATCGGACTGTTTGGCCTCCGCTTTCCAGCGGTGCGGTAAATTGGGAGTTACCCCCAGGTAGTCGGAGAGCTGGGAGACGGCCGCCCCCTGTTCGAGTTGCCGGACGGCTTCGCGCTTGAAATGATCGTCGTAGCAGCGGTAGGCGCGCTTGCCTCGTTTGGATTATTTTTTTGGTTTCATAGCTTGAAAGATTGCACAATTTTGGTGTCCCAATTTTCAAGATCGTCTCAGGTCACTCCTGAGTCTTCATCAACTTCTGCTGGTTCTGGACCACTGCCTGCTGCGTAGTAAACAGATCAACCACGGTGTCCAACACAAAGCAAACCTCGGCCGGGGCCATGGGGCGTACTTTTATCAGTATCCGGTGTAATTGTCTGTTCATGGGGTAAAAAAAGGCGCTTTATCGACTAAATTGGTCTAAAGCATACCCTGAACAGCTACGATAATTCTGCTGGATTAACGTGTCTAAGGGGAGTTCCGACCGATACTGCTGGTAACTTTTGCTGCCGTTGAATTAAGTACCTCAGGTGGAGAAAATGCGGATCAAGTACCGAAGGGATTTTTAGATCGCATTACGTGTACAAATCATCCGCGGAACTGCTGTAGGCTGAATAAAACTGATTTCTATTTTGTTTTATAAAAAGAATAACGTATGTTGAGTTTACGTTTAGATAGATTACTTACAACACTCTCCACAACACACTTCACACTCCACAAACACTGGACAACACACTCCAAACACATTAGATACTGTAACCCGTCGTAACCCGTCGTAACCCGTCGTAACCCGTCGTAACCCGTCGTAACCCGTCGTAATGCATTAGAATGCATTAGAATTCGTCACAACACGTTTAAATACGCTAGTTGTAACATCCTATTGTCTTAATTAGATATTGAACAACACAACCACAGTTATGAACACACTTTTACCACTTCCCAATAGCAGGGTTTTCGGGTGCTCTACACCGGCTATCATCCAAAGTGTATTACTAGGCCTGCTTCTCTTTGTTACCTTTAGTTTGGAGGGACAAAGTTTTGGAGAAAGCGACCTCAAATTTAATGGTAACGGTGGCGTTTCCAGTGGCACATCCCTGATGTTCGGCCCCGATGACCGACTTTACGTCCTAGGTATTAATGGAACTATCGATGTTTTTTCCATCCAAAGAAACGGGATGGATGATTACGTAGTTACCAGTTCCGAAGAGCTGCTGGATGTAAAAAGCATTCCCAACCACAACGACGATGGCAGCTCCAACAGCGGGAACAACCGGGAAGCTACCGGATTGACGGTGGCGGGTACAGCTGCCAACCCGGTGATTTACGTCACTTCGAGCGATTCTCGGGTGGGTGGACCCAGCGGTGACCAGAACCTAGACACTAACTCCGGGGTCATCACCCGCCTGACCTGGAATGGCAGTTCCTGGGATGTAGTGGACATCGTGCGGGGCCTTCCCCGCTCAGAAGAAAATCACGCTACGAATGGACTGGAGTTTGTCACGGTAAAGGGCATAGATTTCCTGATTGTCTGCTCCGGCGGCCATACCAATGCAGGGGCACCCTCCGATAATTTTGCCTGGACAACCGAATACGCGCTGTCCGCTGCTATCCTATCAGTAAATCTGACCCAGCTGGAGGCCTTGCCCACCTTAACGGATGCCATTTCCGGCCGGGAATATATCTATGATCTGCCTACTTTAGATGACCCCACCCGGTCTAATGCGAATGGGATTATTGACCCCGACGCGGCGGGATATACTGGTGTAGACGTCGGCGATCCCTGGGGCGGCAACGATGGTCTGAATCAGGCTATGATTGTTGATGGTGGTCCCGTACAGATTTTTTCGGCAGGCTACCGCAACTCTTACGACCTGGTCGTTACCGCAGACGGCAAGGTGTACTGTACCGATAACGGTGCCAACGGCGGTTGGGGAGGTTTGCCCGTTAACGAAGGCATTGATGGTACGGTCACCAACGAGTATATTTCCTCCGAACCCGGTAGCTCCAGTCCGGTAGGTGGGGAGCAGGTAAATAATGCCGATCACCTAAGCTTGATCACGGATGACATCCAGAGCTATGCATTTGGCAGCTTTTATGGCGGGCATCCTGCGCCCGTACGAGCGAATCCGGCCGGGGCAGGCCTGTTCACCAATCCCACGGCCAATGACAACGTAAATTCTGTTTTTCGGACCCTTATCTATGATCCAAGTGGCACCCGCGGAGCTGGGTATACTACCGATCCGAACATTGCATTACCCGCCAACTGGCCACCGGTGCCCGTTGGTTTCGCTGACCCCCGCCAGGGCGACTGGCGTGGGCCGGGGATCAATAATCCGGATGGAGACGATGACGTGCTGGTAACCATCTGGGGCACCAACACCAACGGTATTGACGAGTATACGGCCTCCAATTTCAATAACGCCATGAAGGGCGACTTAATCGCGGGAAAGAACGGCGGAGTCTTGCGCCGGGTCCAATTGGACGCCAACGGCGGCCTCCAGGAGCTGACCGCTTCTTTTATATCCAACCTAGGGGGTAATGCACTTGGCGTTACCTGTAACAGTGATACCGACCCGTTCCCCGGCACCATTTGGGTTGCTACGTTTAACAGCACCATCAAGGTGCTGGAACCCCAGGATTTTATAGACTGCATCTTGCCCGGTCAGCCTGGCTATTCCGCTACGGGTGATAGCGACGCAGATGGCTACACCAACCAGGACGAAATCGACAATAAAGCAGCCGACCAAACGGTAGAAGAGGTGATCTGTAACGGCGGCAACCAGCCTAACGATTTTGACAAATCAGCGGGTGGTACCCTCATCTCCGACCTCAATGATCCGGATGATGACAACGACAACATCCCCGATGCCAGTGACCCCTTTCAATTAGGAGACCCCACCGTAGGCGGCAGCGATGCCTTCAACCTGCCGGTACTCAACGACCTGCTTTCCGATAATCAGGAGCTAAAGGGTTACCTGGGCCTGGGCTTCACGGGTATGATGAATAACGGCGCTGCCAATCCCAATTGGTTGGATTGGCTCGACCGCCGCGATAGTCCCACCGATCCCAATCCTAATGATATTCTCGGTGGTGCGGTAGGTGCCATGACCATGCACATGACCGCCGGCACGGCTTTGGGAACCAGCAACAGCCAGGAAAAGGCCTTTCAGTATGGCGTGAACGTAGATCAAAATGCAGGCACTTTCTCCGTCGAAGGTCGCCTGTTTAATTTTTCTGCTCCACTTCAGCTTTACGGAAGTTCGGCTCCCCAAAATGGTGAACTGGGCCTGTTTATCGGGGACGGTACCCAAAGCAATTACCTCAAGTTCGTACTTACTGCGGGTGGTAGCTTGCAGGCTCTCCAGGAAATCAACGACATCCCCCAAACACCACTCACCGCGAGTGTTTCGGCTAGTCAGGATATCGTTATGTTCTTCCAGGTGGATGCCTCCAGCGGATCCGTCACTTTGCAGTATGCTATAGATGGCGGGAGTGTACAAACGCTGGGAACCATCACTACCCAGGGCAGCATTCTGGCGGCTATCAAGAACAGCAGTACGCCCCTGGCCGTAGGACTGATCGGCACCTCTAATGCGGCAGGTCAGGAAGTGGAAGGTACCTGGGATTACTTATACGTACAAAGCACCCAGCCCTTTATTGAGCAGGCCCTGCCGGATATTGACGCCTTAGTCAACGCTAATGATCAGAATGTCAATCTCGACAATTACTTCGGGGATGACAATGGCGACGGCAACCTGGTTTACACCGTCGAAGACAATACCAATACGGCCGTCGGCGCGAGTATCAGTGGCAGTACGATGACGATTTCGTTCCCGGCCACGCCTGAAGTGGCACAGCTCACCATTCGGGCTACCGATAACAGCAGCCTCTCCGTGGAACAATCCTTCACCGTCACCGTGTCCGATGAACCTGTGCCCATCCTGCGCATCCGGGCCAACGGGACAACCGTGGCTGCTACCGATGCGCCGAACCCGGACTGGCTGGGCGGCTCCAGCTCCGGCGCGTCTAGCGGCAGCTTCAATGACCTGACGTATGTCGTGAACACCGGAACGTTTTCTACCCAAAATACGGCGGGTCGACATGCGTCCTTACCCGCTTACGTGCCGCAGGCCATCTTCACCAACGAACGATACGATGCTCCTGCTGCTCCGGAAATGGAGTGGACCTTTGGCCTGCCCAATGGCAATTATTTTGTGCGCTTGTACATGGGAAATGGCTACAGCGGAACTTCCGCAGCCGGAGAACGCTTATTCGATATTTTTATCGAAGGCCAACTGGTGCAGAACGACCTTGACCTCGTGGCGACTTTCGGTCACCAAAATGGCGGCATGCTCGAGTATCCCGTCATCCTGACGGATGGCACCCTGAATATTTTATTTGGGCATGTGGAAGAGAACCCACTAATTAACGGTATCGAAATTCTGGCCGCTGGCGGGAACCTTACACCACCGATCACGGCAACGCCAATTCCGAACCAAAATAACCTGGAAGGTGACCTCGTCAACCTGACGGTGATGGCTTCTGGCGGGGACGCCAATGAAAACTTTTCTTTCAGCGCTACCGGTTTGCCAACGGGTATTCAGATTGAGCCAACTACCGGATTGGTTTTCGGTACCATTGCCACCGGGGCTACCGCGGGCAGTATCTACAGTTCGGTTGTTACGGTAAGTAAACCCGGCAGCAGCACCATCAACCTACCCTTTAGCTGGACGGTTACCGGCCCGGTAACGAGTGCGAGCTGGAATGACCAGACCGATGTTGAAAATTATACGGCCCGCCACGAATGCTCTTTCGTGCAGGCCGGCGATAAATTTTACCTATTTGGCGGTCGGGAAAACCCTACCACGCTGGATGTGTACAACTACCAGGCCAAAACCTGGAGTCAGATTGCCAACTCCGCACCTGCTGAATTCAACCACTTTCAGGCGCTGGAATACCAGGGATTGATCTGGGTAATCGGTGCTTTTAAGACCAACGCTTTCCCCAACGAAGTACCCGCTGATTTTGTCTGGGCCTACAATCCTGCCACGGATGAGTGGATCCAGGGGCCGGAAATTCCGGCCAGCCGTAAAAGAGGCTCGGCAGGCTTGGTGATACATAACGACAGATTCTACATTATTGCCGGCAATACCATTGGCCACAACGGGGGCTATATTCCCTGGTTCGATGAATTTGATCCCGCAACTGGTGCCTGGACAGCTCTAGCCGACTCACCCCGCGCCCGCGATCATTTCCACGCGGCCGTAATCGGGGATAAACTTTACCTGGCGGGCGGACGCCTGTCCGGAGGCCCGGGTGGCACGTTTGCGCCTCTGATTGCCGAAGTGGACGTCTACGATTTCACCACCGGTAACTGGTCCACTGCACCCGATTTACCTACGCCCCGGGCGGCAGCTTCCGTGGCCTCCTTTCAAAATGAACTGTACGTCATTGGCGGGGAAATTGGGGTGGATTTACAAAGCAATACCGTCGGCGACGCCGTCAAAAAAACCGAAGCTTTTAACCCCATTGCGGGTACCTGGTCGACCAAAGCCGATTTGCTGACCGAAAGGCACGGCACTCAGGCGATTGTTTCCGGTGACGGTATTCACGTGACCGCCGGCTCCAACACCCTGGGCGGTGGTGGAAAAATGAAAAACATGGAGTTTTTTGGAACGGACAACCCGTTCGGCACGCCACTCACCGCCAGCCAGCTCCAGACACCCGCCAGCGTTGACATTAACGTGAACGGTACTTCCAGCATCACGGCGACCTCTGCTGGAGGCAATACCGGTACTATCATTACCAGCGTAGTGATTACTGGCCAGGATGCTGCGTCGTTCTTTTTGGACACCTCCATCGATTTCACCCTGCTTGCGCCCGGAGCCAGCTTGGACCTCACGGTAGGTTTTAACGGTACCGAAGCCGGTAAGACGGCAACTTTAGAAATTGACTATGGTAACGCCAGTACCGCCACCATTACCTTGAACAGCGCTGTATTCGCTCCCGGGACCGTATTGTATCGGGTTAACACGGGCGGACCACTTACTGCCACCAACGATGCCGATCCTACCGACTGGTCAGCTGATCAAGCTACCGCGACCGCCAATGGTGCCGCAGTTACGGGCACCCCTTCGCCTTACTATAAGGTAACCCCCCCAGCGGTAGACATTACTTACGGTTCCAACTTCACGGGTACCAACACCACGGGCTATCCCAACGCGCTGTTCTCTATGGAGCGGTACAGCACGGCGCCGAACCCCGATAATATGCAGTGGGATTTTCCGGTGGAGAACGGTAATTATACGGTAAATCTGCTCTTCGCGGAGATCTGGACCGGTGCCCAGACGCCCGGTACGCGGGTTTTCGACGTGTTGGTGGAAGGAGAGCTGGTCCTCGATGACCTGGATCAAACAGTGGCTTACGGCTGGAATACAGCCGGCGTAGAGTCAATTCCGGTAACCGTAACGGATGGTAACCTGGACATTGATTTCCTCCTGGGCACGCAGAATCCCAATATCAAGGCCATTGAAATTATCAGTGGTGCCACGCTCCCAGGAAACGATCCGCCAGTTGTTACCAATCCTGGGGGGCAATTCGGAGTGGAGGGGGACAACGTTACCCTTCAGATTGAAGCTGCCGATATCGATCTGTGTAACGGGCTAACCTATAGCGCGACTGGGCTCCCACCTATCCTGAGCATCGACCCTAGCTCGGGTCTTATCTCCGGCACCTTGGATGTAAATTCTGGAGATGGAGGAGTAGAAGGTGCATTTATCGAAAGCGGCGGAATCGTCGTGATTGAGATGGAGTCGATCGAGACGCTGCCTGGTTCCTGGAAAAATGCTTCTACCTACAGCACTACTTCCTCTCCGAACGTCAATAATCCGACTGCTGCTACCGGCAGCGATTTTATCATCTGGCAAGGGGGGCAATCGCTCAGTAACCCAGGTACTGGTTTGCTGACCTATCCGGTAAAGGTCACGACGCCGGGAGTTTATCGATTCCAATGGCGCAACCAGGTAGGTAACGGAACGGAATCTACCGAACACAACGATACGTGGTTGAAAATCGAAGCGGATGCTTTTTATGGACAAAAGAGCGGAAGTATCGTTTGTCCCAAAGGCTTGAACACGACTGAAAATGACTGCATCGGAGGCGCGCCCGCAGGCGCCGGATCGGGAGGTTGGTTCAAAATATATTCCAGTGGGGCTAACAACTGGAGTTGGAGTACGAATACCAGCGATAACGACGCCCACCAGATCTATGCCAGATTTGATGCGCCTGGTGTCTATAACATCCAGGTATCGGCACGGTCTTCCTCCCACGCAATTGATCGGATGGTAATGTCTCATACGGGGTATACCGGTAATCCGCAAAATACCAGCCTACCCGAATCGGCACGCAGCCAGGGGGGTACCGTGGGCGCGGCGGCGGACAGTCCCTACAATGTCGTGGTGACGGTAACCGATGGTTGTACGCCGGCACTCAGTACGCCAGTTGCATTCACCTGGGAGGTGGCTGACCAACAATCTGCAGGCAGTTTGACCCTGACCGCAACCAGCCAGGGCCGCACCAATCACAGTGGTGTGCATACGGTAGAGTTGTACGCGCTAAACAACCTGGTGACACCCCTCTATACGTATACCCCAACTGCCGATGCGGGTGGTCAAATGACGGTGTCGGGGTTTGCTCCTGGTGTATACAAAGTATTGGTCAGGCGGATTGGATTTCTGCAAAGGGTGCAGGAACTGACGCTGACCAGTGGCAATGCAACCACCACGTTCGCTGAATTGAGAGCCGGTAACCTGAATACCGACAACACCGTCAGTATCCTGGACTTTTCGCTGCTGGCCAATGCCTTCGGTCAGGCCGGACAGCCTTCGGATCTCAACGGCGACGGCGTGACCAATATCCTGGATTTTTCGCTCCTGGCTTCCAACTTTGGTCAGAGTGGAGATCCTTTAATTAACATTGAATAACGTCCAAATTACCGGGATAGGGTTGCCTCTAACCTTATCCCGGTACTCTTCACGTAACCCTTCCTCCTGGCGACAAAATTTTGACTTATGAAAACTCCTCTACCAATCACGACCCGTACGTTTTTTTCGCTGAATTGCTACTTTAAGGTCTGCCTGATGCTGCTTTTGCTGCTGCCTGGCTGGTTGATTCAGGCACAAGCGGATCTGGTTTTGTCGCCCGCTGCGCCTACGGTAAATGTGGGAGATGATCTAACGCTAACCTTACGAGTGGTGGCAGGTTCCCAAGAAATTGACGGTGTCGAAGCTTATCTCGATTTTAATCCCGCTTTCGTAACCATCAATTCGGTTGTCTACAACGCTACGACCGAGTTACCTACGGTGATTTTAAATCCCGCCAATTTTGATCCAACGGGAAAGATCGATGCGGCAACCGGCCTGTTGGGCGGCGGCTCCGTTACCGGAACTTTTGACTACCTGACGATCAACCTGACGGCTACCGCGGCAGGTGAAACTTCTATTGGCCTTACTTTTGACCCCGGCCCACCCAACCGGAAAACTGAGATCGCGAGGGATGGGTTGTCCGTTTTTGGAACCGCTGCGGGTACTACCATCACGATCGCTGATCCCACTCCTAACACGCCACCGACGGTAAGCATCACCTCACCATCTGGAGGAGCAGTCTTTACCCAAGGCGACGATGTCGTCATTTCGGCTACGGCCAATGATACCGATGGTTCGGTGAGCAGTGTCGCTTTCTTTGACGGAAGTACCCCGCTGGACGTAGACAACGATGCGCCTTATTCCGTAACCCTGTTTAATATCTCGGCGGGCGCCCATAACCTGACCGCTGTAGCGACAGATGATGATGGAGCCACAACCACTTCTTTGGCGATAAATGTTACAGCAAACGATCCTGCGCCTTTTCAACTTTGTATCGCTTCCGGTTCAGCTGGCCTCACAGCTTTCGGACGGGTTTTCGAAGCTGACAACAGCACAGCGGGTGGGCATCCCACGCGTACCAATGGTAAAAAGTATGCGGGTTATAATGGTGCAATTGCGGGAACAAATAATCCAGCGGAGCTTCTCTTATTTCAGGAAGAAATATACGGTGGAAAAACAGGTTTTACAGGGGCTGACCCCGCTTTTACTTATGACGTTCCCGTAGCAAATGGTTTTTATGCGGTTGACCTTTATTTTGCTGAGGTTTTCCACCCATCCTCTGGTGGACGCGTATTTGATGTTTTTCTCGAAGAAAATTTAATTCTCGATGAATACGATCTTGTTGACCCGGTTAAGGATGGATTAAGCTCAAACCAAACAGTCATTACCCGTACTTACTTCGTACAGGTCGCAGATGGTCAACTCAGTGTTCAAATCGGGCCGGCTTCGGTTGATAATGGGAAACTTGCTGGCCTTTGTATTACAAAAGTAGCGAGTGCCAATTTAATGCCCTCCACATCCATTGCTGCTTTGAATGCTGAAGCGCTTATGCCGGCAGATATTGATCTCGGTATCAGTGACCCGGAAAGCGATGAACTTGCTATTTCGCTGAGCCCTTCTCTTCCCGCAGGTCTCACGCTTGACCTTGTCAATTTGAAAATCACAGGTACACCTGATATTTCCACAGTTGGAACATATACCATTAATGCGATTATTTCGGATGGCACCAGTGCACCGATTACTCGGGAATATACTTTAGAAATTGCCGCACCGGGTGCTAACGATCCGCCAACCATCGGCGCAATTGCAGATGTTTCCGTAAATGAAGGCGATGCAATCTCGGTGAATATAATCGTGACCGATGATAATTTACCAGCCGCAACCCTTCAGATCTTTGATAAAAGCGGTGGGGGAACAAACCCTTTTACACCGACTACCGCCATATCTGGATATACTTTTACAGATAATGGTAATGGAAACTATACCCTTGGCTGGACACCATCTGCTGGTGAAGGTCGCTCGTATTATGCGGTAATTATTGCCGACGATGGTTTTAATACAGCGGTTAAAGAATCATTTACAATTGATGTGGCCCAACAAATTCCGGGGACGATATTATCTCGAACATTTAACAATCCTTTGCCTTGGTACGGCAGTTCATTGCCAGGAACAGGGTTTTCAGTCGCAATAGAAGATAATGCTGCCAAAAATATTGGATATATCGATAATGGAGATTTTGTCGAGTATTGGGTGAATGTTCCTGCCGCCGGCGACTATGAATGGCGATTTAGCGGAGCCAAAGGAAACGGAGGGATTACTACAGTCACTTTGTCTGAAGATACTGGTGGTTTTAGCGCAATCGGAACCGTAAGTGTTCCAAATGCCGGATGGCAGAGCTACAACGATTATTTTGCGGATGTCACTTTCGCCAATGCGGGGTTACAGAAAATCAGACTCGATTTTAACGGTGGATGCAATTCCGATGAATTTGAATTTACACCGCTTACACCTGCCGACAATACCCCGCCTGTAATCGTCCTCATTGGCGATAATCCTTTAGAATTAATCGTAGGTGAGGCCTACACCGAATCAAATGCTACAGCTACTGACGACACAGATGGCGACATCTCAGGAAACATCGCAATCAATGCCTCCGCAGTTGATGTGAATACGATTGGTTCTTACAACGTAACTTACAATGTGAGCGATGCTGCCAACAACGCAGCCACTGAAGTAATTCGTGTGGTAAATGTAAATCCACCGACCAATACAGCACCCATCGTTACGATTGATGCCCCAACTGACGGCACTACCGTTACCCGGGGCACCAACATCACCCTGACGGGTACGGTGACCGATGCGGAAGAAAGCGGCCTGGCGGCCAATCTGCAATGGACTTCCAGTGACGGTCAATTTTCAGCGGATCCCGTGAGTGGTGTTGGCGCAAGTATTACCGGTCAACTGGTGACGCCGGGTAGCCAGACCATCACCGCTACCGCCGTGGACAATGGTAACCTCAGCGATTCAGACGTCGTCACCGTAACGGTTTCCGGCCCTCAGGTAAATATTACGGCACCCGCAGAAAATGCTACGGTAGCATCTACCGATGTACAACTGCAGTGGACCGCTACGGATGTGCTGTACCCACTTTTGGAACACTTTCATCTCTACGTCAATCCGCCGGACCTGAATAACATTGATACCGATACCCGGATATCAACTGCGTCCGCAATCGGGCAAACTTTCTGGGATTTGACCGAGCTTGATGGTATTTCTACCGGCTCCAATACGATTGTTATCCGGGTTGCCAATCAGTTTCACGAGGAATTCTTGTCCGACCCGAACGATGCGACCAGCTTCGCCCAGGATGTAGTCAACTTTACGGTTAGCCCATCTGGCCCGGTGGAGCTGCCCGACCCATGTGAGAATACCCTTTACCGCATTAATGTTGGCGGCCCGGCACTGGCTTCCGCAGATGCTACCCCGCTGGGCTGGAGCCCGGATTCGGGAAATTTCGGCACTGCAGGTAACTCGCCATTCTTAACCGCCAATTCAACTGGAGGTAGCACGTATAGCGGCAATTCCGGATCCGCCCATCCTGGCCCCATCATCATGACTGACGCCTCCGTCCCCACCTCCGCACCGGCCGACATTTTTAATACGGAGCGATACGACCTCGGGTCGGCCCCGGAAATGAAATGGGAATTCCCCGTTACGCCCGGTACCGAGGTGCAGGTAACCTTGCTCTTTGCGGAGCTTTTCGGAAGTATCACTCAACCTGGGCAACGCGTATTCGACGTTGCTATCGAAGGAAGCGTACTACCCGCGTTTGACAACATTGACCCCTTTGCCATTGCTGGCCCCAAAGGGGCGTTTACCCGTTCCGCTACCCTCACGGTAAATGACGATATGTTGGTCATTGAATTTATCCACGGCACGGAAAACCCCGCCCTGAAGGGTATTCAGATCTGCAACCTGTCCAATGCGGTGGATAATACGCCACCAGTAATCGCCCTAGTCGGCGATAACCCACTCAACCTGACGGTCGGCGACACCTATACCGATCCTGGGGCTACCGCCTCCGATGACGTTGATGGCGACCTGACGGGAGCTATTGTGGTGGGTGGCGATGTGGTAAATACCGGTGTAGCGGACACTTACGTGGTCACGTACAACGTGGTGGATGCGGCCAATAATTCGGCGGTAGAAGTTACCCGTACGGTAAATGTTAACCTGCCCAATTTGTCCTGTGCTTACGTGGCCATTAATCCCAACAGTAATAACCCGCTCACGGCAAGTACATTCGGTGGCGGATTAATCATCACCAATAACTCCCAGGGGAATCGTCAAATTACATCGGTTAGCTTTGACCTAAGTACCGCCATCTATCCCAATATCGTCTTCGATCCGGTGGGGACGGCGGGCGATGCCACCGCCAAATGTTTGACTGTAATTAGCCAGTCGGGCGGTGACGGCAGTGTAGGATTGACCGTTCCTGGTAATGGTGGAACAGGAGCCGATCCAGACTGTACCACTCCCTTTGCGGGGGAAATGGTAGTTGGCAATGGCGGCTATTCCGTGATGAACGTAGCGTTCAATGATTTTGAACCGGGCGAGACCATCAATCTAGCGATTGACATCGATCCTACCAGTATTGAAGGCTTTAACAGTGCGGGGAACGCCGGTGCAATTTCGGGTTTGGAATTAGTGGGCACTACGGTAACCGTAGAATTCTCAGACGGACAAACCTTCACGACTGCTACCGGTGAATTGTACCGCATCCAACCCAACAGTCTGGTTGGGGCCGAAAACTATTTTTATCCGGGCAGCGAATCCACCGCTCCGGGCCTCACGGTGATGGGAGCCGTTGGAGCTGCGAACGTGCCAGGTTTCACTGATGCCACCGTCGGAGGAGAGGCACAAACCGTACAAATCAGCGGTACCCCCGGTGATGCAGTCTCCCTGTTGATCCTTGAAAGCACGATCGAAAATATTGGCCCCGGGGTTGTTTCTGGCCCGTTTGAAGCCAATAAAGTTCAACTTGTCCAGGAACTGGACGCCGTCATCGGCGCTGGAGGCACTGTGGATATTCCCGTTACGCTGGCGGACAACGCCAGCGGAGAAATTTACCACCTGGTTGCCGTCAAAACCCGAACGGATGATGGCCTTTGCGGCATCGGCACTTCCAATACTTCTGAGGTTTGGCGCTTGAAAGTAAGCCCCGTACTCGGCGATCCCAATGTACTGATTGAAATTTTACCTGGTGGCGGGCTTAATGCTTCTACTTATGGTGGCAATAGCAGCTTTCAAATTACCAACCAATCCACGGGGAACCTGCAGGTCACTGGTGTGTCCTTTGATCTTTCTACGGGTATCCTGCCGGATATGGTCTTTGACCCCACCGGCTCGGGTGGCGATGCTACGGCCCAGTGTTTCACGGCTGGCGGTAGTGCCGCAGCTGTTGGTCTGGTCGCCCCGGCCAATCCCTGTGTGAGTCCTTTCTCCGGAGCCCGCAATGGTGGTTTTGATATACTGAGTACTACGTTTACCGATTTCAACCCAGGGGAAACCTTCACCTTTGCGGTAGACCTCGACCCCAATAGTATCCAGGGGGTAGCTGGTGCCGGCAATGCGGGTGCTGTTTCGGGCTACGAGCTTGTCGGGGCTACCCTCACCGTCACCTTCAACGATGGCTCAACCCTGGTGAGCAGTCTTTACGAAGATGGAAGCCTGGGCGGCAGCCAGGCAGTGGTTACGGCCCTGGCACCAGCGACCCCGACCATTACCGTAGCAGGTCTCCCTTCGACTCCGGCTACCGTGGGCGATCTAGATCAAACCATCACGGTAGCGGGTACGCCGGGCGACCATGTTTCCCTGTTGGTGATGGATTCGCGATTATATATCGCTTCCGGCGATGCGCCATTCGGTGTGTCGGATGATACGTACTACGCCAACGAAGCCATGTCTGGCAAGACCTTGTACACCGGCGTTATAGGAGCTGGCGGCACAGTAGATATTCCCGTAACGCTTCTGGTTACGCCGAGCGGAAACGCGACACCCGATGGTGGATTGAACCAGCTCATTGCCGTGACTTCCGCCGGGCCCTACGCAGTAGATCAACCCGTCAGCAATACCTCCAACGTAATTACTTTGCTCTATGATCCCACTGCTGCTGTTCCTGACCTAACCATTGCGGTGACCCGCCAGGGCATGGCCGAACACAGCGGTGATTACACGGTCAATTTGTACCCGGTAGGCGCTACCACACCAGACTACGAGCTGATCGGTACGGCTGATGCCGCCGGAGAGATCGTTGTCGATGGTATTGCTCCCGGCATATACGAATTGGCCATTAAGTACCCCAACTGCCTTCAGGTGGTTGACGTCATCACCATCACGGGGAGCGGCGATACCCACGATGCCGGCGAATTAAAGACCGGCGATGTCAATAACAATAACCGCGTCAATCTCCTGGACTTTTCTACCCTGGTTACTTCTTTCAATTTAGAAACCGGCGATGTAGGCTACAACCCCAGTGCCAACCTCAACGGGACGGGCAGAGTGAATACCCTGGACTTTTCCCTATTGGTAACCAACTTCAATGTATTTGGAGAAATACCCAGCGGCCTTAATCCATAAGCGCTGCGAGGACGCGCCCTGGGCGAGAAAAGCAGCGGATTTGCATTTAACATGAACATAAAATAGACACAAATGAAAAATTATTTCTCCACTTTGCAATTGACTCCTCCCGTCAGGAAGCTTACTTCCTTTACCGGGAGGCTGCTCTGCGTGGGTTTATTCTGCTTACTCGGCTACCAGGGAGTTGTGGGGCAGGATTTGATCATCACGCCGGCCAACTCCTCCGTTACGGATCCTTTACCTGCTAATTTCTCCCTGACGGTGGAAGTCGCGGGAAGCCCTATTCCTATTGATGCTGCTAGCTTGAGCATGGCGTTTGATCCTGCACTAGTCCAGGTGGTAAGCGCGACACCTTTGTCCGGCTTTTTTCAAATTGTTCCTCCAGCCATCGACAATACGGTGGGCACAATAGTCTATGATATAGGGCTTTTTTCGGGCTTTCCCAGTGGCAGTTTTCCCCTGGCTTCCATCACGTTTCAGGCCATTTCGCCAGGAGATGCAACCATCAGCTTTGTAAGTACCGGTGATTATCCTGCGATTCTGGCCAGCGCCGGAGCTGATGTTTTACAAAATGCCACAGGGGCTACTATAATCATCGGTCCACCCGATATCGATTGTACGGTCGACGCAAATGCCGACGGCACATCCAAGCAGCTGGATTGTAGCGCCGGTAGCGTAATGCTGAATGGCGAGACCTCCACCGGCACCTACAGTTGGGCCGGTCCGAACGGGTACACCACAATAGACCAGAACCCGACAGTGACCGTGGCCGGTGTGTACACCCTGACTACTACCACCTACGGCTGTTCACTGACCAGCAACGTAACGGTGTCGGCGGCGGAAGCCCCCCAGACGTACTACGCGGATAGGGACGGTGATACCTTCGGAGACATCAACACTACCACGCAGTCGTGTACCCCGGTAGCCGACTTCGTGACTAACGCTACCGATTGCGACGATACCGACGCAACGGTCTACCCCGGTGCCCCCGAGCTCTGCGACGGACTCGATAACGACTGCAACGGAATCGTGGACGACGGCATAACGACGACCACCTTCTATGCGGATGCCGACGGAGATGGTCTGGGTGATCCGAATGACTCAGTAGAAGACTGCTCCCTACCCACGGGCTACGTCAATAACGACCGGGACTGCGACGACACCGATGCGGCCATCGGAGAAGCGACCATTTTTTACGCCGACGCCGACGGTGATGGTTACGGCGAGGCCTCTTCCACGCTTACCGCCTGCACGGCCCCGACCGGCTACGTAGCCCAGGCCGGTGACTGCGACGATACCGAGGCAACGGTCTACCCCGGTGCCCCGGAGCTCTGCGACGGACTCGATAACGACTGCAACGGCAGCGTAGACGACAGCATAACGACGACCACCTTCTATGCGGATGCCGACGGAGATGGTCTGGGTGATCCGAATGACTCAGTAGAAGACTGCTCCCTACCCACGGGCTACGTCAACAACGACCGGGACTGCAACGACACCGATGCGGCCATCGGAGAAGCGACCATTTTTTACGCCGACGCCGACGGCGATGGTTACGGCGAGGCTTCCTCCACCATTACCGCCTGCACGCCCCCGACCGGCTACGTAGCCCAGGCCGGCGACTGCGACGATACCGAGGCAACGGTTTACCCCGGTGCCCCCGAGCTCTGCGACGGACTCGATAACGACTGCAACGGACAGGCTGACGAAGGACTGAACTGTGGCAGCACGTCCACGGCCTTCTGGCTCGAAGCGGAGTGCGCAACCGTAGGCAGCGCCTGGACGAGCGTGACCAATGCGGGAGCCTCCAACGGCAGCTACGTGGTATTACTACAGGGGGGCAATGCCGGTAGTACGCCCCCAGCTGATGTACCAGCTAACCGGATACGCTTCACGGTAAGCAATGCCGAAGCCGGAGCGTACAAGCTGTTTGCCCGCATCGGCGCGCCCTCGGGCAACGACGACTCCTTCTGGGTACGTGTCAACAATGGCAGCTGGTACAAGTGGTCCAACGGTATGACCCGCACCAGTGGACTTGCCTGGAACGCCTATCCGGGAGGTCAGCCTACGCTTACGGCAGGTAATAATACCATCGACTTTGCCTACCGCGAAGACGGCACGCTGCTGGATAAGGTCTACCTCGCTAAGGGAGGCACCCTGCCCAGTGGTACGGGTAGTCCGGCCACGAACTGTACGGCAACGCCTCCGAACCAGCTCCCCGTCGCTGTGGCCGGTGCCACCCCGACCTCGGGCACCTCGCCGCTCAGTGTGCAGTTTAGCAGCGTGGGCTCCTCCGACCCCGACGGCATGATCGCCAGCTACTCCTGGACCTGGAACGGTGGCTCCGCTACCGGTGCCAGTCCAACAGCGATCTTTACCACCGGCACCTACGCCGTCACCCTTACGGTGACCGACAATATGGGAGCAACGGCCACGGACGTAGTGAG
The DNA here is from genome assembly GCA_038258275.1 of Chitinophagales bacterium. GTDB lineage: Bacteria > Bacteroidota > Bacteroidia > Chitinophagales > Saprospiraceae > Neolewinella. Next base: position 20,240 of record JBBSPZ010000031.1, read on the forward strand.
CATTACCGCCACTGCACCACCTACTACCGCAAAAACCAGTTTCTGGCTAGAAGCGGAGTGTGCCGCCGTGGGTAGCACCTGGACCACCCGCAGCGATGCCAACGGTGCGTACGTCGTACTTGCCAGCGGGGAGAGCAAAGCAGCTCCACCCGCTGACGTTCCGGCCAACCGGGTGCGTTTCACCGTACAGGGGGCCCAGGCCGGGAACTACCATCTCTTCGCCCGCATCGACGCGCCGACCAACGCCAGCGATTCGTACTGGGTCCGCATCAATGGCGGTAATTGGTACCGCTGGTGGTTGGGCATGAAGCTTAACGCAGGATTCCAGTGGAACAAGTACCCCGACGGCCTGCTGGCCCTGACCGCAGGTAGCAATACCATCGACTTTGCCTACCGCGAGGTCGGTACGAAGCTCGATAAGCTCCACCTGAACCTGACCGGTACCGAACCCGCCGGAACGGGCCAGCAGGCCACCAACTGTGGAACCGGAGCACCGGATAGCGACGGCGACGGCATTGCCGATAGCGACGACAACTGTCCTACCGTAGCAAATCCCGACCAGGCCCTACCCCGCTTCTACGCCGACTTTGACGGCGACGGCTACGGCGACCCGAACGACTTCGTGGATGCCTGCACCCAACCGACCGACTTCGTAGCCAACCAGCTCGACAACTGCCCGGCCATCAATACCGATAACCTGGACGATAGTGATGGCGACGGAATCGGTGACGCCTGCGACACCCCCACCCCCGGTACCGACGACTACTGGTTGGAGGCCGAGTGTGCGACCGTAGGCAGTGGTTGGGTCATCACCTCCAACCCCTCTGCCTCCGGCAGTACGCAGGTGGTTTTTGTCGGGAATAAGCGTACTGCTGCCCCGCCCGTCAACGAACCCGCTCAGGAAGTACGCTTCAACGTATCCCTGGCGCAGACCGGTACTTACCACCTGTTCCTGCGGCTGAACGCGCCCAATGAGCTGCGCAACTCCTTCTGGGTGCGCGTCGACGAGGGTGCATGGATGAAGATGTGGAAAGCAGTCGGCGGTGCCTCGCTAATCACCAGCGGCCTGGAATGGCGCAAAGCGAACGACGACGGAGTAGACCGCAGCTTCCAGCTTGCCGCCGGCAGCCACACCATCACGGTAGCCAACCGCGAGCCGGGTACCGTACTCGACAAGGTGCTCTTGAGCTCGACGGCCACGGCACCGACCGGGGAGGGCCAGACCGCTACTAACTGTGGAGAAGCTTCCAGCCGCGAGATGGGTGATCCAGGATTTGTGAAGCAAGCACCTTCGGTGGTTGCTCCCGAACTGAGCCTGTTTCCCAATCCCGTAGCCGATCAGCTCAACTTCTCCCTGCTGAGTGACTTCCGGGGTTCGGTTGACGTACTCATCACCGATGCTACGGGACGCACCATCAGTACCCTGCGGGTCGATAAGGCCAGTGACGAATTGCGGCACGAACTGCGGTTGGCCACATTACCTGCCGGAGTATACCGCCTGCGGGTGATCGAGGGCGAGCGCCAGGCCATCAAACCGTTTATTAAATTGTAATTCCTTTACGGGAATCCTTTTTTACCAGGATGGGGTCGCGTCGAATGACGTGACCCCATTTTTTGGTTTGGGCGCGGTCGCCGGTGTATCCTAGTGAAGCTCCTCAAGAAAGTAATCATTACCCGCCCGGTGCAACTGGTGCAGAAATCCCGGTGTCTTTGGTCCAAATCCAACCCCATGCTCCACGCAAGAATTTGCCTGCCCGCCGCCCTTGCTATCGTATTGATCGCTCTCCTCCCCAGTGGCGTGATGGCCCAGGTCAACGCCACCGCCGAGATCCAGGCCCACTACGAGTTCGTGCTCGGCGACTACGCTACCCAGAACTACACCGCCAAACTCATCAACCGGGGCAACGTTCCGATCGTGATCAGGTGCCTAAGCAAAGCCAGCGGCGAGGAAACGCGCACCGTGACGCTGCCTGCAAGGGGCAGGCTAAACCTGCACATCAAACAGGATGAAACCGTCATTCTCGTGAATGACTCGGACGAGTTCGTCGAGGTGACCGCCAAGCTTTCTTATGGGGTGGAGGGGATGTCCAGTCGCCCGGTGACGACTACTGAGTACTAGCACTACAGACTCAATTTCGGCCGGACGGAAGGGTGACTATAATACCTCGGGTTTTTAAGCTACGGAGCCACGTGAGTTGAAAGTTGGACGCTATTGTGGTACCGCTGAATGGGCGGTACTCGCCCCAAATCCTGGTAATCCCGGTGATGCTAACGGTGCCACCACCCGGTGAACGCAGCCGCCGGGTGGACAGGCGGCTATTCTCTACCTGCAGTTGGCCGATGATGCGCAGGAACCCGTCCTCGCGCGTCTGCGGATCCGGGCCGGCACTTATTCTAGCGATGTCTCGTTCGCTGGTCTACATTATTGGGGACACACCAGTCAGACCACGCAATGGGCGATAAGTCTCTGCAGAGGGTAATGATAGATCCTCCGTATCAATACTTCAGGTACCACTGAAAGTTTGCCTTCAGGATACGCCCCTTCTCTGTTCTGACAAATTCCAGGTAAGCATGGGCAACCGGTGAAAGCTTCTTGCCCGTTAGCCAGATCAACCTCCACTCAGTGGTAATGGGTAAATTTTTTGCTGGTAGGATGTGCAGTTGCTCATTCAGTAGTTCATTTCGGATACCGATCAGGGGCATAATAGAATAGCCCAGTCCGGCAATGACTGCCTGCTTGACCGCCTCGTTAGAAGTGAGTTCAATTCTCTTTCGGTGGTGTTTTTTCACCGTTTTAAAGTACTGCTCCATTGCCTTGCGGGTAGCTGATCCTTCTTCCCGATAGATCAATGGCCTTTCCTTTTTCTTGTGGGCCTGGTTGCCCACCAGGTAGAGCTTGTTCTCGATCAGGAGCTCCTCTTCAACGTCAATATTTTCGGGTAATACCGAAACCAGGGCGAAATCAATTTCATTGTTTCTCAGGCTTTCCACCACTTTCGTTTTGTTGGTCACATCTAGCACCAGGTCGATGCCCGAATGCGCTTCCAGGAATTCAGATAAGAAATAGGGGAGTACATACTTACCCGTTGAAGCCGAGGAGATCGTCAGCTTGCCCGTCATCACTCCCTCATACGCCTGCGTCTTGTAGTTGATCGCATCAACATCATCCATTACTTTTTCGGATAGCCGGGCAATTTCCCGCCCGAAATCAGTAACGTATAGCTGCCTGCCGATCACTTCGGTGAGGGGTACTTTAAACTGCTGTTGAAGATTTCTAAGCTGTACAGAAACAGCTGGTTGTGTCATAAACAGTTCCTTTGCCGCTTTCGTGATGCTTTTTGTCTGTACCACCTTGAGAAAGATCTGGAGTTGGTGTAAGGTGTAACGCATAAAATATTTTTATGGGTAATATAGACAATATGAATAAAAATTTATGAAACAAAGTACTCAACTTTGCCGGTGGAACAAAAGAACTATTCATAAACTTTTGAAATATGGAAACCACACCGGTAGCAAAACAACTATTTGCCCTGATCAGAGGCGAATTTTCGACGGACGATGCACAAGAAATCCTCGTGAACTTGATCAATAAAAAAATCAAGTTCCATCAATTACAGGATTTCAGCCATCAGGAAAGATTTGGTCAGCCGGATGAAAAATCTGCCAATCGGATCAAAGAATTACGCAAAACCCAGGCAGCAATCCTCGTGGTGATTCAAAAAGCCAAAGCGCGGGGAAAATCATTGCGCATCAGCTCGGACATTCAACTGGAAATAACAGAATAAGTCCTTGATATATATTAACGGCTAAACCAACTAACCAATGACTGAAAATATTTTATCGTTGATAGCGGTATCCTCCCCGCTCCTTTTCGCAGCCACCGCGGTAGCGTCCTGGTTTCAACCGGGGGCACGACCAGTAGGTATCAAAAGATTAAGCGTTGCTGCTTCCGTTCTAAGTATCCTCATTGCCGCGGTGAGCGGCTTTTTAGTGTTTAGCAATGGGCTGTTGCAGAGCAACCTGCTGGGGTTAAATGGTCTGGGGTTGAGTATCCGGCTTGACCCATTGAGTGTGCTCATGTCAGGGATGATTGCCCTGCTGGGGTTCATCGTGATAAAGTTCAGCGGCAATTACCTGGATGGCGATGAAAAGCAGGGTGTATTTATGGGGCGCCTGGCAGCTACCATTGCCTCGGTTCAGTTGCTGGTACTCTCGGGAAACCTGGGATTGCTACTGATCGCCTGGGTGTTGACAAGTCTTTCGCTGCACCGCTTATTGGTGTTCTATCCAGAGAGGCGGGGTGCGGTGATTGCCGCTCGCAAGAAGTTCATTGTCGCCCGGTTAGGGGATGCCTGCCTGTTGGGTGCGATCGTGCTGCTCTGCCACCATTTTAATACCGGCAACCTGGAAATTATTTTCAGTGGCATGAAGCAGGTGTTTACCTCCGGAATAGATCATGCCGGATTAGAAGTCGCCGCGGTGCTCATTGCTCTGGCTGCCATCTTAAAATCTGCCCAGTTTCCCACCCATGGGTGGCTGGTAGAAGTGATGGAAACCCCCACACCCGTTTCTGCCCTGTTGCATGCCGGCCTCCTGAATGCTGGTCCTTTCCTGGTAGCTAGAATGGCATTTGTGATGAGCGGGGCGGTGTATGCCCCGGTACTTCTCATCGTTGTCGGCGGGTTTACCGCACTCTTTGCCTCGGTGGTTTTTCTGACCCAAACTTCGGTCAAAACAGCGCTAGGTTATTCAAGCGTGGCCCATATGGGATTTATGCTGTTGGTATGCGGGTTGGGAGCTTATCCGGCAGCCATGTTGCACCTGGTCGCCCACTCATTTTACAAAGCTCATGCTTTCCTTTCTTCTGGCAGCGTTATTGACGTAGTGCGGGCCTCGAAAATAGCTTTGCCCGAACGGCTGGGCAGTCCGGTGCGCATTGCCGGCAGTATTTTTCTGGCCCTGGGAGTATACCTGGGGTTCTCCTGGCTGTGGGGCATTGATCCTGTAGAGGAAATGGCCTTGCTGGCGACCGGCGCCATCATAGTGATGGGCTTGTCACAAATCATCGCGCCGGCCCTGGATTCTGCGGGAGGGATAGGCGGGACACTTCGCGCCTGCTTGCTGGCGGTAGCCGTGGCGACTGCCTTTTTTACCCTGGAAGAAAGCACCCATTATTTACTACAATCACAGTTGCCAGGGCTGGCACAGCCGGGAATGCTGACGGTGACGCTTATCATACTGGTTCTGTTCGTTTTTGGAGCCACTGTTTTCATCCAAATTCTGGCCCCCTTGTATCCATCCAGCCCACTCTGGCGAACCGTGGGGGTGCATTTTCGCAACGGCTGGTACGCCAACGCTATGTTCGACCGTCTGGTGGGATCACTTGCTACCCAACCGCAGCAGCCCGCCGGAAAGCATATTCAGCAGCGGGAGATCACCTATAAAAAGGAATCGATAAAGACGGAATACAGTCAAAAGACTATTTAAGGTGCTTTAACAGCATGCCCCTCCCGTTAATACCCACCAATTTATAAAGCGCACATAATTTGTTACGTATGCACAGTCACGTCAGCGAAATAGTCACTAGAAACATAAGTGAACAACAACAGTCGCTTTTAGCGGCGCTTAGAAAAGCCTGCAAGAAGATTGCCCCGGTATGGCCGCTTGAGAACTTTGTGGCGGTAAATCCTTACCTGGGGCTTGCCGATCACCCATTCAACAGTGCCGCTGAGTTGCTGACTCAGGCCGGGGGCATACAGATGACCCTGCCGGTTTCCTTTTATCTGGAAGCCCTGGAGCAGGGCAGAATCCAACCAGTAGATGTTCGGGAAGCCTTATTCAAAAACGACCCTGCTGCCCATCAGAAGGCAGCGGAATTTATTCAAAGCGTGCATTCCATTAAAGATTCAGGAAAGCCGCAAGCCGGGGTAAGCACCGTGGCAGATGTAATCACCGAAGTGAGCGGCAAAGATTGGGGCCGATTTGTAACGGACCGTATCTCCGCCTGGGCGGCAACCTACTTTGACAACGGGCAAGCGCTCTGGGCAACGGCCAACCAAAAAACCAACCTCTACGCCGCCTGGAAAGAAGAAGCTCAGGTGGACCGCACGCCTGCAATAATGGGCTTATCAGGCTTTAATAAGCTGGTAAAATCCCTGCCGGAAGTCCCGATCGACGGTGCCCGTTTCGCGCTTGAACAACTGCACGTGCCCCAAGAAGGCTTAGCCCTTTACCTGCACCGCTTATTGCTACGGGTGGGAGGATGGTCGGCCTATGCCGCACGGATTGATTGGGATAATGAACTGTACGGAGGAAAAGACGGGGCCTTGATAGAACTTCTCTGTGTCCTGTTATGCTGGGAAGCCTGCCTGCTGGAATGTTTGGATGACTATAAGGTGAAAGAACAGTGGAAGGAGGCCAGAATGGAACTGACGGTCCAAAGCTCCGGTAGTCAGTCAAATCACTTGCTGGCGCAAAAACTAATGCTGCAGCAAGCCTTTGACCGGGCAGCCCAGCGCTCCTTGATTGAAAAATTTGCCAATCAACCCAGGGATAAGCCAGTTTATAAACCCCAGACCACCGTCCAGGCCATCTTTTGCATTGACGTGCGCTCGGAAGTATTTCGCAGAAACCTAGAACTGGTCGCCCCGAAAGTAGCTACCCTCGGATTTGCCGGATTTTTTGCCTTTCCGATCAACTATATACCCCTTGGCCACGAGCAAGGCAATGCACAATGCCCGGTACTGCTGCCCACCGGGCCGGTAATCCTGGAGGAAATACCGGAACCGTTGCTGCATAAGCGGGCCATACAAAGCCGCAGGCTTAGGCACCACGTGCGGCGTGCCTGGAAATCCTTTAAGCTGGGGGCGATCTCCTGCTTTAGTTTTGTAGGGCCGGTGGGGCTGTTGTACCTGCCCAAATTATTTACCGATTCATTCGGCCTTACCCGCCCGGTGCCTCACCCGGAGAGTGAAGGAATAAAACCAGGACTTTTTGAGCAAAGAACTGTCAGCCTTGAAGTTGGTAGACATAAGCACGAAACAGTGGGTATCCCACTGAACGAACAGATTCAACTGGCCAAGTCGGCTTTACAAGCCATGTCGCTGACAGAAGACTTTGCCCGCTTGGTACTTATGGTAGGGCATGGTTCCACGACCGTCAACAATCCCTACGCCACCGGGCTGGATTGTGGGGCTTGTGGCGGACATACCGGAGAGGCCAATGCGCGGGTGGCCGCGGCAGTGCTGAACGAGGCGGCGGTGAGAAACGGCCTGGAAGGGGAAGGAATTACCATTCCCGAGCATACCTACTTTATCGCCTGCCAGCACGATACCACCACCGATGAAGTGACCCTCTTTAACGAGAGAGAAATACCACCTAGCCATCAGGAGGAGGTGGCTGAGCTCCGGCAGCGGCTGCGGGAAGCCGGACACGCCGCACGAACAGAACGGGCCCTGCGCATGGATATTGACACTACCGGCGATTTAGATGCCCTGATCAAAGCCAGAAGCAAAGACTGGGCTCAGGTGCGTCCGGAATGGGGGCTGGCCGGATGCTCCGCCTTTGTTGTCGCTCCCAGGCACAGGACACAAGGGATCAACCTGGACGGAAGGTCATTTTTACATTCCTACGAATGGAAGAAAGACCGTGGCTTCAAGGTGCTTGAACTGATTATGACCGCACCCATGGTGGTAACCAGCTGGATCAGCCTTCAGTATTATGCCTCTACCGTGGACAACCAATACTTCGGGTCGGGTAACAAGACCCTTCACAATGTGACGGGCGGTATTGGGGTATTGGAAGGTTACGCCGGAGACCTACGCACCGGCCTGCCCTGGCAGTCGGTACACGATGGAAAGCAATACCAGCACGAACCGTTGATACTGAACGTTGTCATAGAAGCCCCTCTGGAAGTGATGAACCTCATACTGAAAAAGCATGAATCGGTCCGACAACTCTGCGATAACGGATGGATCCATCTGCTGGCCATGGACGAGCAGGGCCAGGTATCCCATCGGTATACCGGTGAGTTTGAGTGGGAAGCGGTAGGTAAATAGGGTAGTCTATTCAGCAATCAAGGCCCGCAACTTCTCCTTCAGCTCCTCGGCATTAAACGGCTTGGGGAGGTAATCGTCCATGCCGGCATCCAGGCAGCGCTCCCGGTCTCCGGCCATGGCGCGGGCGGTCATGGCGATGATCGGGGTGCGGTCCCGGCCCGCACCCCGTTCGTAGGCGCGGATACGGCGGGTGGCTTCGAAGCCATTGAGTTCGGGCATCTGGACGTCCATAAGGATGGCCGTGTACTGTCCGGTTTTCACCCGTTCGATCGCTTCGAGGCCGTTGGCGGCCACGTCGTAGGCGTAGCCGAAGATTCGGAGGTAGCGGCCGGCGATGATGGCATTCGGTTCGAAGTCTTCCACCAGCAGGATCCGGTGCGGGGGAGCGGCGACTTCGGGGGTGGCTACTCCTGCCGGTGCGGGAGTGGGGGCCTGCGGTTTGAGCTCATGGGCAAGGTCCACCCGGAGGGGGACGGTGACGGTGAAGGTTGAGCCCTCGCCCGGGGTGCTGTCTCCGGTAATGGTGCCGTCCATCACTTCCACCAGCTGTTTGGTGATCGACAGGCCCAGCCCGGTGCCGCCGAATTTGCGGGTGATGCTGCTGTCGGCCTGGGTGAACTTCTGGAAGATCGTCTTCACCTGGTCCGCTTCGATGCCGATGCCGGTGTCAGTTACTACAAGGGAAACATTGACCAGGGCCGGATTATCGGAGGGCGCGGTCGACAGGTGGATGGACACCCCCCCCTCCCGGGTGAACTTCAGGGCATTGCCGCAGAGGTTGAGGACGATCTGCCGCAGGCGGGCGGGATCGCCGATCAGCTTGCCGCGGTGCTCCCCATGGCTGGTGGCGGTGAAGGCGAGTCCCTTCTGATCGGCGCGGATCTTCATCATCGCGCTGACTTCCTCCAGGAGCTGGTCGAGGTCGAAGGGGACCGGTTGCAGGGTGATCGTTTGCGCCTCGATCCTGGGAAGGTCCAGCAGGTCGTCGATCAACTCCAGGAGGGAAGTCGCGGAATTTTGCAGGGTACCCATCAGTTCCGCCTGGGTTTCCGTGAGGCCCTCGTGCCGGAGGAGGATATCGGCAACGCCCATCACGACGTTCATGGGGGTACGGATCTCGTGACTAATATTGGCCAGGAAATCGGATTTGGCGATGTTGGCGGCTTCCGCGTCGTTGCGGGCGCGGATGAGTTGTTCCCTGGCCAGTCGCTTGGCGGCCATGTTGCGTTCGCGCTCGATCACCATCCCGGCGGTGCGGGAGATGATCTCGACGAGCTGGATCTTGTCGGTGGAGGGGTACATCGGCTGGTCGAAGTACAGCGCGAAGGTCCCCAGTACTTCACCGGCCGTGGAGAAGATGGGCGTGGACCAGCAGGCCCGTAGTCCGTGGGCGAGCGCCAGGGCTCTACGGTGCTCCCAGGCGGAATCGGTGGCGATGTCGTAGGCGGCGTAGGGGATGCCCGCGGAGGCGGCGGTGCCGCAGGAGCCCTGGTTCTCCCCAATGGGCAAGCCGTCGGTGGCCCGGTTGAAAGCGTCCGGTAGGCTGGGTGCGGCGCCCAGGTGCAGGTACTGTTTGTCTTCGCTGACCAGCAGGATGGACGTCCGCACCCCCATGCTGGCATTTTCCTCCAGCGTCAGCAGCAGGTGTTCCAGGATGGCGGGCAGGGGTTGGCCGTGCATGGACATTTCCAGGGCCTGCTTCTGGCCTTCGGTGACCGCCCGGAGCCGGCGTGATTGGGTGATGTCGGCCGCCGCGGCATAGATCACCCGTTGCTCGAGGTTGGTGTGGGTATTCCAACTGAGCCAGCGGTAGTTGCCGTCCTTGCAGCGGTAACGATTTTCGAGGTTGTGGTAGTCTTCGCCGGCGAGGACCGCCTGAAAGGCGGGGCGGTTGGATTCTATGTCGCCCTCGTGGAGGAATTCGATCCAGGGGCGGTCCATCAGTTCTTCCGGCGTCCAGCCCAGCACGGACTGGCTGGCCACGTTGACGCCCTTGAAGTCGCCGTCGAAGCCCACCTTGACTAGCAGGTCGGTGGCCACGGCGAGAAAGCTGTCCCGGTCGAGCTCGACCCGGAACTGCTCCGTCTTTTCCTCGACTTGGTGCAGGATGTACCGGATATCCCCCCCTTCGTCGAAGACCGGCAGATTCAGCGGTTTCCAGTGTTTCTCCTCAAACCCGCCGCCCTGTGCCGGGGGCCGGGGAACGTCGTACCGGGTGATCGGCATGGCGTGCGCTTCCTTCTGGGCGATCACGTGATGGAGGGACGCCCGCAGTTGGGCTACCCCCTGGGCCGCAGGATCGTCCGGATTATCGGGGAATGCCTCGAAGATACCCTGGCCGATCAGGGTGTCGTTGGTTTGGAAGGTCGCCGCGAGGTAGGCTTCGTTCGCCCGGGCAATGGTAAACCGGGGGGCATCCGGCTGCAGCAGCAAGTACATACCGGGTGCCGCCATGAAGATGGACTCATAGTAGGGCGTGAGGAGGGAAAGGGCGTCTTTCATAAGGCGTTGAACTAACCCTTGGGGGGCATCGGTGTTTGCAGATTACGGAAATTTGCATCGTCCTCCCCCGCAGTTTGTCGGAAACCAGTGAGGTAAAAGCTGGCGCTAAGTTTCTGACCGCCAGCACGGGGCATCCCTTTACCTAAGCCGGAGGCGGCCAAGGGCACCGGCAAGGTGCCGTTTCTTCGTAACGGGCAGCATTTACTTGACCTTAGTAAAGCGCATCATCACTACGTGACCATCACTCAGCAGCAGCTTGCCGTCTTCGTCGATGGCGTAGGAGCTGATCTGTTAAGGGTGCGCAGGAAGAAGCCTTCTCCCTCCCCACAGTACATCATGGTGGTAGGCCCGGGCGTACCGAAGGAGAGCCCGTTCTCCAGTAGCCGGTACTCGGCTGAGTAGCCATTGCAGCCACTATCGCCCGTGACCGTGCCACTTTCCTGCTGGAAGGTCAGCCGGGGCCGCTTATCGGGAAAAAGACCCGCGAAAGCGATGCGTGGTCCGGAAAGGTATTCCAGTTCCCAGGTGGTATCGAATAAACTGTTTTTAGTGTTCATGGGAGCAGCATCCTGTGATTCCTCATCCGCCAACCGATCGGCCAGGTAAAGATAGGAAGGGTGAAAGTGGTGAGCGAAGATCGCGTTGCTGTCCCGCGTATTCCAGGCGTAGTACGCTTGATCGGCCAGTAGGGTGATGGTGGTGCCCGTACGCACGTAGTCGTTGCTGCTGAAGTACTCCGGCGGCAAGAAGCCCGGCAGTAAAGCGGTCACTTGTCGGGAGGTGTAGTCCCCCAGGATCTTCTGGTAGTTCCGCTGGGCCCGCCGCGTGGGTTTATACAGGCGGTTGTAGGCGTAGTTGAGGGCCAGTCGCTTGCCTAGTTTCTGTTGCTTGATCAGTGTCCGTACTCCGGTAAAGGGATTGGGCCGGCTGAAGTCATCCAGCGTCTGTACGGTTACCGGAGCCTCCGGTACCCAGTCGGCGGAGTTGACCACGTTAAAGGCCCACCCGCCGTACGTCATGGCCTCGTAGGCGTAGGCAAAGGGTAGGTTGCCGGGCTTAGGGGCCGCACTGCAGTAGGTTTTAAGCCGCAGATCGGCGGGGAGTTTGCCCTGACGCTGCAGTTCGTAAAGGTGGGCGGTAAGCAGGTAGGCAATGGACCCGCCCTGGCTGTGGCCGACGAATAAAAAATTGGTAATGCCCGCTTGGTAGCAGGAGTCGAGTTTAGGCAGGATATCCCGACTCAGAAAAGCGGTACTCACCAACCAGCCCACGTGTACCGCCGCCCGCGGGTCTTCGGCCAAGGCGTAGGGGAAAGTGAAATCGTCACCCAGGGTCAATTTCCCCCGGGCGGGCACCATGGCCGCGTAAAAGTTGGCCAGCCAGCTCTCACTGCGCTCGGTGGTACCGCGAATGCTGATGACCGCCACGCGGTCCTCCCGCACATAAAGTTCCCGCTGGTTGCCCAGGCCCACCACGGGTGACTGGTAGTCCAGGGTGTAATTTTCCGGTACGGGTAGTTCCGCCCGGTAGGCGGAATCGCCAAACTGTGCCGATACGTACAGGAGATCGAGGTACTCCTGGCGGTCGAAGCCGGATCGCAGCTGCTGCCCGTACCCCCGCGTGCCGAGCAGGAGCAGGAGTAACGGGAAAAGGGCAAATCTCCACTGGGCTCGGTAAGCAGACAACTGTTTCATGACGAGTAATTTAGCTATAGCGGTCCCTGGATCGGCGGTGTTCCGGCTAGTCGGTACAATCCTGCCGGCGGGGCCGCGGGTTGTAAGGCAAGCCGGTTGGGGTATGAAAGTCGGGCGGCAGGTAAGGGTTGGTCACCACGCCACTGAAATGGAATCACTATAGACTCCTCCAAAGATAAAGAAGTTGAGGGTTCGAAGTACCCGGATATAATTACCGGTCTTACCCTGCACCCGCGCGCCGCCGCCCAATGCATTAGTTATAACACTTTCTTAAGTCTGAGCCGCCAACAGGGCTTGGGGGTAGGCACGTCTGCGGGGTGTTTTATGGGATGAAAGATGTCCTGCCCACTAACTACCCGCCGCATGAAAACGATCTGCAGCCTTAGCCTGCTCCTACTCCTTGCCCTTCCCGGCCTCCTGCCCGCCCAGGGCTTCAACTCCTTCGGGCAGAACAAGCCGCGGTACGAGAATTTCGACTACGACGTGTACCAGTCGCCCCACTTCGAGCTGTACACCTACGTCCGCAACGAGGAGTGGCTGCACGACTTCCTCAACGACGCCGAGGAATGGTACCGGGTGCACCAACTGGTGCTGAAGGACACGATCGACTTCAAGAACCCGATGATCATCTACGCGGACCACGCCGACTTCCAGCAGACCAACGCCATCGGCGGAGCGATCGGGGAGGGCACCGGTGGCGTCACCGAAGCCTTCAAGAACCGGGTCGTGCTTCCCGTGGCCCAGACCAACGCCCAGACCCACCACGTGCTGGGCCACGAGCTCGTCCACGCTTTCCAGTACGACATGATCATCCGGGGCGACAGCACCAACCTGAAGGACCTGCAGAAGCTGCCCCTCTGGATGGTCGAGGGCCTCGCCGAATACCTCAGCATCGGCAGCGTGGACCCCTTCACCGCCATGTGGATGCGCGATGCCGTGCTCAACGACGACGTGCCCAGCCTCAGGGACCTCAGCAGCGGCAAGTACTTTCCCTACCGCTACGGCCAGGCCTTCTGGGCCTTCGTGACCGGACTGAAGGGCGACGACGTCATCAATCCCTACTTCCGCGCCACGGCCAAGTTCGGCATCGAGCGGGCGACGGAGCTGGTACTCGGCTACAAATTTAAGGAGTTCAGCCAGCTGTGGGAAGACGCCCTGCGCAAGACCTACGGCGAGCAGATCAGGGGCGCCAGGACCGACCGCTTCGTCGGCAAGGAACTGGTGGGCCCCGACCACAACGGCGGCCGCATGAACATCGCGCCGGAGATCAGTCCCGACGGCAAGTACCTGATTTACCTCTCGGAGCAGGACCTTTTCCGCATCGATCTCTTCCTGGCCGACGCCCGCACCGGCGCGCAGATCCGCAAGATCAGGACCTCGAGCCTGCGCGCGCACGTCGACGACCTCAGCTACGTCGAGAACAGCGGTACCTGGAGTCCGGACAGCAAGCAGTTCGCCTACACGGCCGTCAGCAAGGGCCAGAATATCCTGATCATCGCCGACGTGGAGAAGGGTAGGGCAGAGCGGGAGATCCGTCCCGAGGAGGTGCCCGCCTTCAGCTTCCCGGCCTGGTCGCCGGACGGGAAATCGATCGTCGTCTCCGGACTCGTGCAGGGGCAGACCGACCTCTACTCCATCGACGTGCACAGCGGCAAGGTGACTCAGCTGACCAACGATAAGTACAGCGAGATCCACCCGAGCTGGTCGGCCGACGGCACTACCCTCTACTACAGCACCGACGCCCGCGGCATCCAGCTCAAGGAACGGCCCTACGGTGCCCTGCGGTTTAACCTGGCCACCCTGGACGTGCATACCCGCGAGCAACGCGAGATCAAGGTCTTCCCCGGTGCCGACAACCTCAACCCCATCGAGGGTGCCGACGGTAAGCTCTACTTCCTGAGCAACCGCGACGGCTTCCGCAACATCTACTGCTACGATTTCGCGACCGACAGCACGGCGCGCATGACCGACCTCATCACCGGCGTCTCGGGCATCACCCACTATGCCCCCGCTATGAGTATCGACCGCCGCAACAACCGCCTGCTGTATACCTACTTCAACCAGAAGGGGTACCGGATCTACGGCACGCTGGTCAGGAACATGGAAGCCGTTGCGGTCGACAAAGACTCCGTGGACCTCTCGCCGGCCACCCTCCCGCGCCTCAACAAGCGGGCGGCCCTGGTCGTGGACCAGCTGCTCACCAACATGCAGAAGCAGGAGGTGATCGCCGCCAGCGACATTACCCGCCAGCCCTACCAGCCCAAATTTAAGCTCGACTACGCCACCGGCGGCGCGGGGGCCGGCGTGGGGACCAACCAGGTCTTCGGCACCACCGCCGGACTGGCCGGCGGCGTACAGCTGCTCTTCAGCGACATCCTCGGCAACAACCAGCTCTTCACCGGCCTCTCCCTCAACGGCGAGATCAGTGATTTCGGTGGCAGCGTCGCGTGGATCAACCGCAAGACGAAGATCAACTACGGCTTCAGTGCCAGCCGGATCCCGTACCGCAACTTCGGGCTGCTGGAGGCCTTCCGCGACTCCGTGCAGGTAGGCGAGGGGCAGTACGCCGAGCTGATCAACGCGCCCTACCTCATCCAGCGGCTCTACCAGAACCAGGTGGGCGCCTTCGCCTCCCTGCCCTTCAACACCAACCTGCGCCTGGAGGGCAGCCTGAGTTTCAGTCTCTACAGCAACCGCGTGGATGAGTACGCCCGCTACTACAATCCGGTCACCGGTTACCCCATCCGCGCCAATGTACAGCCGGAGCGCCGCCGCGACCTGGAGAGCGAGCGCTTCAACCTCATCAACGGTGGGGTAGCCCTCGTCGGCGACAACTCCAGCTTCGGCCTGACCGCCCCGATCCGGGGACACCGCTTCCGCCTGGGCGTCGACCAGTACGTCGGCGAGTACACCTTCACGGCCGTCAACGCCGATTACCGCCGCTATATCTGGCTGGGTAAGGGCGCCCTGGCCTTCCGGGCCCTGCACTACGGCCGCTACGGGCAGCAGGGCAACGACCTTTTCCCGCTCTACGTGGGTAGTCCCTGGTACCTGCGCGGCCTCAACGCCAACGACGCCGTCAGCAGCCTTGACGGCGGCGACCGCAGCATCGACGAGCTCATCGGCAGTAAGCTGCTCGTCGGCAACGTCGAACTGCGCATCCCCTTCACCGGCCCGAAGCAGCTGGCGCTGATCAAGTCCAAGTTCCTCTTCACCGACCTCAACTTCTTCGTTGACGGCGGCCTGGCCTTCTCGGACGTCAGCCAGTTTAACGGTCCTACCTATACCCTCGACAAGGACGGGGAGATCCTGATCAATCCCGTCACCGGCGAGCCCTACTTAGTCAGCCCAGGGGCCAGGCCGATCTTTACGGCCGGCGTGAGTACGCGCATCAACGTCTTCGGTCAACTGGTGGTGGAGCCTTACTTCGCCCGTCCGTTGATCAGGGATGCGAGCTGGTCGTTCGGGTTGAACCTGCTGCCTGGGTGGTAGGGGGATTAGCCATCGGAGGCCCCAATGGCATCCGATGGTTTCTTCACGTCCTCGGCTTGCGCGTAGTCGCTCGGTGACACGTCAAACTGTTTCTTGAAGTTGCGCCCGAAACTGGTGGCGGAATTGTACCCGACCAGGTTGGCCACTTCGTACACCTTGTACTTGCGCGTCTTCAGCAGCCCGGCGGCCTTTTTCAGTCGGACCAGGTTGATCAGTTCGTTCGGGTTCGTGTTGCTGATGTCCTTGATTTTGCGGTAGAGCGTGGAGCGGCTCATGTACATCCGCTCCGCCAGTTCCTCCACGTTTAGGTCGGGGTTGGTGATGTGTTCCTGGATGACGGCATCGAGTTTGGCGGTGAACGCCTCATCGACCGGCGATTGCGCGATGCTCTGCAGGTGCGCCAGCGGCGTCCGGTTGTAGTGCTCTACGATCCGCATACGGTTGTCCAACAGGTTGCGGATGCGGGTACGCAGGTAGGCGATGGCGAACGGTTTGGTGACGTAAGCGTCCGCGCCCCGCTCCAGTCCGGTGATCTCGGAGGGAATGCCGCTCTTCGAGGTAAGCAGGATGACGGGAATGTGGCTCAGCTTCACGTTTGATTTGATGGCCTCGCAGAGTGTGAAGCCGTCGATTCCGGGCATCTTCACGTCGCTTACCACCAGCTGGACCGCCTGTCGTTCTAGGAGGTCCAGCGCCGCCTCCCCGTCGGCCGCGCGCAGCACCATGTATTCGTCCGCCAGTTCCTTCGCTACGAAGTTGCGTAAGTCGGCGTTATCCTCGACCAGTAGCACTCTTGCCGCCGCGGGCCGTAGCGGGGCAGCGGCCGTTTCCATTTCGGCGTTCGGTTCCGCGCCACCTTCGGCCGGAAGCTCGAAGTCGTCGCGGTGGTGGAGCGGCAGGGTGACCACAAAGGTCGTATGGCCCGCTCCCGGGTCGAGGAGCAACCGGCCCCCGTGCAGTTCGGTCAGGGCGCGGGCCAGCGGCAATCCGAGGCCGGTACCGGGTCGGTCGGCATGGCCCGGCAGCCGGTAGAAGGGCCGCAGAATGTTTTCGCGCTCGGCCGCCGGGATGGTCGGGCCGTCGTTGCAGATGGAGAGGCGCAGTTCCGTTTCGCCCTGCTCCAGGCGCAGTTCCACGGAGCGCTCCCCGTACTTGATCGCATTTTCCAGGAGGTTGCCGCTGATCTTACGGAGGGCTTCGGCGTCCACGTAGGCGTACACTTGCGCTTGTTCCAGGTTGTCGGCTACGATCACGTCGTGCGCTGCGGCAGACGCGGCGTGCCGCTCGAGGGTGTCGCGCAGCAGGGCGGCAACGTCCGTCCGGACGAAGGTCAGCGCCACGTGCTCCATTTCCATCTTACGGAAGTCGAGCAGCTGCTTCACCAGCGTAACGAGACGGACCGTGTTGCGGTGCACCATGGCGAGAGTGCCGTGCAGTCGGGTGCCCGCCTCCGTTTCCCGGAGTGCTTTCTCCACGGGATTTTGGATCAGCGTCAGGGGGGTGAGGATCTCGTGGGAGATGTTCGTGAAAAATTCAATCTTGGCCCGGTACAGCTCCTTCTCCTTCGCGTGCTCGAAGAGCCGCTGCCGTTGGTCGGCCTTGTGCCGGGTGTAGCGGTGGTACAGGTACAGCAGGAGCAGGGTGCCCGCGACGAAGTAGGCGGCGTAGGCCCATCCGCTGCGCCACCAGGGCGGGGCCACGTGCAGGCTCAGGAAATCGATGGGCGAACTCCAGTCGCTGTTGTGGCCGCGCACCCGTATCCGTAGGTCGTAGGTACCCGGATGCAGGTTGGTGAAATGGATCTGGTTGTCGTGCGCCAGGTCGATCCAGCCGTTCTCCAGGCCGCCGAGCAGGTACTGGTATTCCGTGAGGGCGGGCGACCGGTAGTCCAGGGCCGAGAAGGAAAGACTGAAGGTCGACTGGGCGTAGGGAAGTTCGACGCGGCCGGTCGCCAGCGCCGCGCGGTAGGCGGCACCGGTTTCTCCGGGCGAAGCC
Organism: Chitinophagales bacterium; assembly: GCA_038258275.1. GTDB lineage: Bacteria > Bacteroidota > Bacteroidia > Chitinophagales > Saprospiraceae > Neolewinella. The sequence goes on from JBBSPZ010000031.1 coordinate 37,980, forward strand.
GTGGCGACCCGCAGGTCGGTCAGCACTAGCTCGTCCGCGGCCACCTGTTTGTTGAACCGGGTGTCGTAGGGATCGAAGGATACAAAGCCCTTTACCGTGCCGAAGTACATCCGCCCCGCCCCGTCGGTGAGCGCCGAGTTGTAGTTGAACTGGTTGCTGGGCAAGCCGTTCTCGCTCGCGTAGGTATCGATGCGGCCGCTCGCCGGGTGGTAGCACACCAGCCCGTTAGCGGTACTCAGCCACAGCTTACCCCGCGCGTCCTCCTGCAGGGAATAGAAAACGTTGCTCGGAAATCCATCCGCGGTCCCGTAGCGCACGACCCCGCCATCCCCGGCCCGGATCCTGTTCAGTCCATTCTCGGTGGTAACCCATACGTCGTGGTGGCTGTCCTCAAAGATCCCGTTGATGGCGTCGTTGCTCAGCCGGTTCTCTTTCGTGCCCGTGTGGTAGGCCGTGGTCCGCTTCTCGCGTGGGTCGTAGTGGAAGAGCCCGTCCCAGTAGGTGCCCGCCCAGAGGCCGCCGCCACTGTCTTCCAGGAGGGAGGTGTAAAAATAGTCGGGCGGAAAGCCTTCGAGCAACTCGAACCGGTCCGTTTCCGGGTCGTAGCGTTGCAGGCCGTAGGCCGTCATGGCCACTATCGTGCCGTTGCGGGTTTCGTAGAGGGAGAACACGAAGTTGTTGCGCAGTCCGCTCTCCGCGCCGGCCACCCGGTGTCGCTTCACGGTACCGGTGGCTGCGTCGAGCACGAACAGTCCGTTCTGGAAGGTGCCTATCCACACCTCGTCGCCCCGTACCAGGATGCCGTGGATATTGGTGACGGCCTGCCGCCCGTCCGCCGACTGCAGGGAAAAGTGGGTAAACTGCCCGGTAGCCGGATCGTACCGGTTCAGCCCCGCATCCTCGGTGCCCACCCAGATTCTGCCGTTGCCGTCCTGCTTCAGTTCACGCACCGCCGAGCCGCTCACCGAATTCTCCCCGGGCATCGGTAGGAATTTCCGGAAGCCCGTCAGCGATTCGCTGTAATAATTTATGCCCCGGAAGTAAGTGCCGATCCATACGTCATGGTCGCGATCCGCATACAGACTGTACACCGCGTCGTCCGAAAGTCCGTAGGGGTGCGCCGGGTTTTTCTCTAGGTGCCGCATGGTGCCGGAGAGCAGGTGGTATACGTACACCCCGTCCTCCGTCGCGATCCACAACGCGTGGTCGCGCCGCAGGAAGTCGCGGACGTAGCGCCGCTCCGCCCCGCCCGTGAGCGGCAGCGCGGTATGCCCGGGCAGGTCCACCAGGAAGGCGCCGTGACTGACGGTGCCCACGGCCAGGCTTCCCTCCGCCAGCGGATAGAGGGCCGAGAACTGGAGCGGATAGCGCTCGTCCGCCGGGAAGGTCACGCCCAGGGGCTCGAAGGTGTCGTCCGCGGCGCGGTAGCGGTACAGCTCCCGTTCGGTGGCGAGGTACACCGCCCCGGCGGGGGAGACCGCTACCCGCAGTGCGGGCTGCAGGCCGGGACCGTCGTAGCGTCGCAGTTCCTTGCCGGTGGCCGGGTCAATGCGGCGCAGTACCTGGGCTGCCACTACCCACAGTTCCCCGGAGGGAGCGGGGGCGATATCCAGGATGGGCTTCTCCGCGGTGGAGGGCAGCAGCTCAAAGCGTTCTGTCCGGACGCCGCCGCTGTACAGCCCGTTGTCCGTGCCCACCCAGAGGCGCCCGTCCGCAAAGGACAGGCACTCGATAAAATTACTGCCGACTGCGCCCGCCGTCGCCGTATCGGATTGGTACCATTTGAAGGTGTAGCCGTCGAAACGGTTGAGGCCGTTCTTCGTACCGAACCACATAAAGCCCAGATCGTCCTGTACGGCACAGTGTATGGTGTTGTGCGACAGGCCGTCCGTTACCTCGTAGTGCTTGAAGTAGTACGGCTGCGCGCATACCCCGCAGGCCCCGAGCAGTCCCAGCAGGAGCAGTATCCGCGAAAGAAAGCGTCGGTAGCGCTTACGTACGTTATGATCGACTTTGCGCATAGCAGTTGGCAGTTCCCGGCCGCCATAGGGGAAGGGGGTCGGGCTAAAGTATTCAAATCCTGCCACTCTGGGCGGCGGCGCGCGGGTGCGGGGGAATTTCACCCGGGCGGTACCCCAACGATTCGGTGCACGGGTGCGACGATTCGGTGCAAGACCTACAATATCCGTCACTTCTCCCCATGCTGCAACATTTCGCTCGCTTAATGAATGAATCCGTCGTAATGGAACAAAAGCCGATAAATACCTTGCCGGTCAGAATAATTGACGGAAGCAAGACGTGCAGGCACCCTGAAAGTTGCTTATCGCTTGCCTAAGCCGATCTAATAAGTTGACCATCATGCAAAGATCTACCATTTTATTCGTCAGCCTCTGGGCTTGTATGCTTCTTGGCGGCGGCATCCTCAGCGCCCAGGATTTACTGACGGTTTCCGGCACCGTATCGGATAGCGAGGGCCCCCTCATCGGCGCTACGGTGACCGTCCGGGGAACCAGCCAGGGAACGGTCACCGACGGCGACGGCGGGTTCGCCCTCAACGACGTGGCGGGCGACGATTCCCTGCAGGTGACCTACATCGGCTACGAGCCGCAAACCCTGCCCGTAGCCGGGCAGACCACCTTCGACATCACCCTCAGCGAGAACATCAGCAACCTCGGTGAGGTCGTAGTTATCGGCTACCAGGAAGTGAAGCGATCCGACCTGACCGGTGCCACCGCCGTCATTCCTTCCGAGCAGATCAACCGGACGGTGGCGAACTCCCTCGCGGAGTCGCTGCAGGGCCTGGCTTCGGGTATCACCGTTCGCAACGGCGGCGCGCCGGGAGCCGGTGCAACGATCGAGATCCGCGGCGCGGCGAGCTTCGTGAACACCAACCCGCTGTACGTTATCGACGGGATGATCGCCGACGCGAACGTAACCTTCAACAACAACGACATCGAGAGCGTGCAGGTGCTCAAGGACGCCTCCGCGGCGGCCATCTACGGCTCCCGGGCAGCGAACGGCGTGATCATCATCACCACGAAGTCCGGCCGTAAAGGCCCGATTCGCACCTCCCTTAGCGTCACTACGGGCATCCAGCAGATCCCGCGGCGTTGGGACGTGATGGACGCCCGCGGCTACGCCGAGTTGCAGCGCACGAGCTACCGCAATTCAGGCCTCGAGCCCCCCACCTCGGTGGGCACCGACTTTGATCCCGGCATCGATACCGACTGGCAGGACGAGATCATCCGGCGTGGCAGTACCCTCGACGCCAACCTCTCCGCCTCCGGCGGCAGCGACAACCTGAAGTACTTCATGTCGGGCAGCCACTTCCGCAACGAGGGCGTCATCATCGGGCGCGGCTTCAACCGTACGGCCTTTCGCGTAAACAGCACCCTGGACCTCGGCCGCATCACCATCGGCGAGAACCTCGTGCTCACCAACAACAACATCCAGCAGCCGCTGGGCAGTTTCGACACGGGCAACCCCTTCTTCGATATGGTCACCATGCTGCCCGTCATCCCGGTCCGGGGCGATGCGTACATTTCTGACACCAACCCCGGCGGGTGGGGCATCGGTACGGTCGACGCCGTCTCCTACGCCAAGAACCAGGTAGCGGTGACCGACCTGCTCCGCGAGAAGATCAACTTCCTCAAGCTCATCGGCAACGCCTACGTGCAGGTGGAGCTGTTCAAGGGGCTGAAATACAAGTTTAACGTCGGACTCGAGAACAGCGACGATTTTTCCAAGGGACTGCGGCGCTTCGGCGTCACCCAGTTCAACGCCGCCGTCCGGCCGAGTTCCGTGGTGGACAACCGCTCCCAGTTCACGAGTCTGCTCATGGAGCACACCCTGAATTTCGACCGTTCCTTCGGCCAACACAGCATCAACGGGGTGATCGGTACTTCCGATCAGCAGACGCGCCAGGACTACACCCTCGCTTCCCGCAGCAACATCGTGGAATCCGGCGGCGACCCCTTCGAGCAAATCAACTCCGCCACCGGCGAGTCCCTGGCCGAGGGCGGCGTCATCTCCGATTACCGCACCATCGGCTTCCTCGGGCGTATCAACTACAACTACGCCCAGAAATATTACCTCACGCTGACCGGCCGGGTCGACCAGGACAGCCGCTTCAGCGGTGACAACCGCACCGGTGCATTTCCCTCCATCGCCGCTAGCTGGCGGATCAGCAAGGAAGAGTTCTTCCGGGTGCCCTGGATCGACGACCTGAAGTTCAATGCCTCTTACGGTACCCTCGGGATCGTGACCCTCGGTTCGTGGGACTGGCGCGGCACCATCAACAATAACCCGCGGGCCATCCTCGGTACCGTGCAGGTAGGCGCTACCCAGGCCGGCCTCGTAAACCCCGACTTACGGTGGGAAAACCGCAAATCGCAGAACTACGGCGTAGAGGCCGCCCTGCTGGATTACCGCCTCACCGTGTCCGCCGCCTACTACAACATCCTGTCGGAAGACGCGCTGATCACTAACCTGCCCGTGGCCACCTACCTCGGCAACCTCGGCGGCAGTCCCCCGGTGAACGCCGGATCCATTCAGAACACCGGCTTCGAGCTCGAAGCGAACTACCGCCAGCGGCTCGATCGGGTAGAGTTCAATGTAGGGTTCAACCTGACCACCATCAACAATACCGTCCACTCCGTCGGTAACCAGGGGGAAGGCATCGACTACATCCAGACCGGGCTGACGCGCTCGCGCGTCGGTGAACCACTCGGTGAGTGGTACCTGCTGCAGACCGACGGCATTTTTCAGAACCAGGCGGACATCGACGCTCACGTCGTGGAGGGCATTCCCATTCAGCCCTTTGCCCGGCCGGGAGACATCCGCTACGTGGACGTAGACGGTGACGGACAGATCACCGACCAGGACCGGTCCTTCACCGGGGAATCCCCCTGGCCGACCCTGCAACTCGGTAGTCAGCTCGGCCTGTCGTACGCCAACTTCGACGTGTCGGCCCAGGTCATCGGCATCTTCGGTAACACCCTGTTCAACTCGGTACGCAGCCAGCTCGACTCCTACCAGAACACCAACTTCCGGGCGGACGTGAATCCCTGGACTCCCGATAATCCGAACACCGACGACCCCCGCATCGGGGTATCCAACAACGACCAGGGCCTGGTGGACAACGCCCGCAGCAACACCGACCGCTGGCTGGAAGACGGCTCCTACCTGCGGCTGCGCAACCTGCAGATCGGGTATACCCTTCCCGACGCCGCCCTGGAACGTCTCAGCATCACTAACCTGCGGCTTTACCTCACCGGGCAGAACTTGGTGACCCTGACCAAGTACACCGGCCTGGACCCCGACGTGCAGGGCAACGGCATCCTCGAACGGGGCGTGGACAACGGCAACTGGCCCTCCAGCCGGATCGTATCCCTGGGGCTGAACCTGAATTTCTAGGTCGGCCCCGCCCCCGCACCGGTTGCCCCCCTCTTACCCCCTAATGCAAGATCATGAACCGCTTTTCCCTATCCCTTTTACTGGTTGTCCTGTCCGTTGCCTCCTGTCAGGACGAGCTGGACATCATCAATCCCAACCAGATCACCAACGAGAGCTTCTGGCAGGACGAAACCGACGCCCTGCAGGGCATTAACGCCGCCTACAGCACGCTGCACCGCAGCGGCTTTTCCCGCTGGCAACCGATGGTGTATGACCTGCGCTCCGACGTGGGTACCAGCAACAGTCCCTGGAGCGAACTAGCCAACGCGATGAACAACTTCATCCAGCCGAACTCCAACTTCGGGCCGATGGTAGACGTCTTCGCCGACAACTATGTCGGGGTTTCCCGCGCCAACCAGGTGATCGCCAACGTACCGGACATCGCTATGGACGAAACACTGAAGGCCCGTATCCTGGGCGAGGCCCACTTCTTCCGCGGCATGCATTACTACCACCTGGTTAGCCTGTGGGGCAACGTGCCGCTTCAGCTCACCCCCTCCGAGCCGGGGGATATGCCGCCGAACGCCACGGAGGCGGAGGGGTGGGCCCAGGTCATCTCCGATCTCGACTTCGCCGCCGCCAACCTGCCCTTGCAGTACGGGGCCGACGACGCGGGCCGCATCACGCGTGGCGGGGCACTGGCCCTGCTTGCCAAGGCGTACATGCAGACGGGGCAGTACGAGAACGCCGTGCAGGCCCTGGACTTCTTCTTCACCGGGGAGGGCGCCGGCCTGTACGACCTGACCGTGAACTACGCCGACAACTTCAACGTCGCCACCGAAAACAACGTCGAGTCGGTACTGGAGTGGGGCTACGCAGATAACCCACTGGAATTTACC
>JBBSPZ010000032.1:0-43438 GCA_038258275.1 Chitinophagales bacterium
GACACCAGCGTAACCGAGCCGGGCGTACTGCGGAGGTCACCGTGGAACAGCCTTACCGCGGCCACCCCGACGGAGGGGCCCGGCTTAGCCGGTCGTCCGCCCAGCAGGCCGGCCCACCCCCGCTGGGCGGAGTTGGGGGGGAAATCGGCATCCGACCACACCACTTCTCCCCACCGGGTGAATATGCGGAAGGTGACGATCCGCTCCACCAGGCCGGCGTTGGCAAAAATCGATACGTAGTCGTTGTTGCCGTCCCCATCGGGGCTGAATACATTCGGTACGAAGATGGCCGTCCGGCCGTCTACGGCCACGTAGGTAGTTAGGCTGTCGGTGCAGCCGTAGATGTCTTCGATCACCAGGTTGATGTCCTGGGTAAAGGGCGCCAACAGTTGTGGATTCGGGCAGGTCGGGCAGTCAAAGAGCTCGGCCGGCTGCCAGCTGTAGCTGAAGATCTGGTTAGCGGGGACCCGGTAAATGAGCTGGACGTCCACGCGCTCGCCGGCAACCTGGGGAATGAAGCTGGGTAGGGCGATGGGCCGTGCCGCCGCGCGCGGGAAGAAGAATTCCGGCTGGCTGATCTCGCAGCCCGTCACGTCGCGGATGTGCAATTCGTAATAATTGCCCGCCTGGAGCTGCTTCCAGATGTCCCGCTCGTTGAAGAATTGCACGCCGTCCGGGCTGTACGCGTAGGGCGGCACCCCGCCGGTTGCGCTCAGGGAGATCGGGGGCCGGCGTAGCTGGTCGCAGTTGACCTCGATGGGCTGGATGTACTCCGGTTCTACCAGTACGATATCCGCCGAATCGCGGCAACCCAGGGCATCGATTACTTCTAGGCTGTAGGTGCCGGCCGCGAGGCCGTCCAGTTCCAATCCGTCCGACGGTGCTCCATTGATGCGGTAGAGGTAGGGGGAGACGGTCGGGAGGTGGCTGGTGGAGATGCTGCCGTTGACCTCTCCCGCGCAGTGGGGGTTGGTGTAGGCGGGATTTAGCACGGGTTTGTAGAAATCCACCCGGACCACCTCGTTCAAGCGCACGCTACAGGCCTGATCCTTGACGGAGGTGACGCGGTAGTTTCCACTGCGCTCTACGGGCCAGGCTACGGTGCCGGCGCTGGGGAACTCGAGTTGGCGGGAGGGGCCTGCGTCGATCTGGTAGATGAGGGTAAAGGGTCCGTGACCGGTCAGTTCCGTGATGATTTCCTGCTCCTCCTCCCAGCAGGCAGTCAGGTCCTGTTCCGGGAAGGTGAGGGTGGGCGGGTCGCTCGCTTCGGTGGCGGCACGCCAGATCAGGGTTTGTCCGCAGGCATCCATCACGGTGAGGGAAACGGTATCGGGCAGGGTTTCCGTCACGGCGGGTTCGGCCTCCGTGCTGCCGAAGTTCCAGTTGTAGGTAAAGGGCGGGACCCCGCCGGTGATGCCCGCGGAAAGGGTGGATCCGCCGCCCGGACAGTAGTAAAAGGGCTTTTCCTCTCCGATCTTCAGGGGTTCCGATTCGCGGATGATCAGCTGAACGGAATCGGTGAAGCAGGCACAGGGAACGTCCAGGATCAACCAGGCCGTCTCCTCTCCTTCGACGATAGTATCGGCGTAGGCGATAATGGGCACTTCGGCGAAGCTCTCCCCGGCGGGAATAACCACCGAGCCGCTGCCCGCCGAGAAGTCCAGGCTGTCGGTAGCCTGGGAGTTGCGGCTCACGCGGTAGCTGACGTGCTGGTCCCGGTCCAGGGAGCTGTCTGCTCCGCGGACGACCCGGAGGGTGCCGGGCGTACAGCCCTCGTAGGCGATCACCGGGGCGTCTTCGTTCCCTTCTCCCTGGAGGGTAACGCTGGCCCCGAGGTCGAAGCTGCCGGCTTCCAGGAACACCGCGGAATCCCGGTCGGAGTCGGAGACGTCCGCAACGAGCAACCGGATGTGGTAGGTCTGGCAGGGCTCTACCCGGATGGTGGCGGTGAGGGTGACCGTCTGTCCGTCGTATTCGATGGTCTGGAACCGGCTCCCGTCCCCTATTTCACCGTTGCAGTTGGCCTCCTTGCGGATAGCGGCGAATTCGTTGTCGAGGTAGTAACTCTTGTTGTTGCGGTAGCTGATGTTGTTGATCGTCACCGGCTGCTGGGTGCCGGGCACCTGGGCGATGTTGACCGCCCCCCGGTCGTACGGCCCGTCGAGGCCGGGACCGCTGACGAAGAATCCGAAGATGTCGTTGTACGCCGATCCAACGTATTCGCAGTACTCCTCGGAGGCGAAGACGTAGCGGAAGGTGATCGTGGACTCCAGGGGCACGAAGTCGAACTCCACCCCGCTGCGGTCGAAAATGCCGCCGTTGGTTACCCGGTCGAGATCGGGATCGGGAGTGGGCCCGCTGAGGCGGGAGCCGGTGTCGGTTTTACTGTTGGGGCCGGCGGCGTCCCTGATCTTGCCGCTGGATATGATGATGCCCCGCGAGAAGCCGACGATATCGCTGGGGCCCTCGAAGTAGCCGATGCCGTCGGCGTTGGTGCCGATCTGGCGGACGTTGAAGATCGTCTCGCAGCGATCCGTGGCAAAGACTTCCTTAATCAGCCGCTCCGCTGAGTAGCCCGGGTCGAGCTCCAGCGTGGTCTGCGCACTGAGGAGGTTAACCATCCCGTACAACACGGATAGGAAAAGAATACGAATAACCATTATGGCCGATTGTCAAGTCTTCTGGTAAGCGCTGAGAGACGAGGGCGACAACAAATCGCAGAACGAAGTAAAGATAGGTAAGTAACACAAGCCGCTTACCGGCAATTAAACCGGCAAGTACACGGATGTATTGTACGCCAACGCAGGGGAAATGGTTCTCGTGTAGCCACATTTAACGTTGGGCTTCCCACCCACTGATCACAACCCCGGCCCGGACCGCAGTGTTTGTTGGGTACCACCATCCAGTTTGCCGTCCGGCGGTCTTTCCCTATGTTCATAGTGCTCATCACCATCGTCATCGTCCTTTTTTTGGCGATGCTCTTCGTCAACCTTTACTTTCGGGCAAAGGTGATGCGTGCGTATCGCGTCCTCGTCCAGAGTGAGGTGGATTTCTCGGCCGGCCAGATCCTCAACCGGCAACGCATGGAGGAGGAGATCGTGCCCGCTTACCCCGAGCAGGCCCAGGCCATTCGCGACTTCAGCAATTACCTGGGCCGCTCCATCCGGATGGGCACGGTACTGATGCTACTCATCACCTGCTTCGGGGCCATCCTGATGTGGTACCGCAGTTAGGGTCAGCGAGAAGCCCACGCCGTGGATGTTCTCGATTTTGATGCGCGCGTCTTCCCGCAGGTACTTCCGCAGCCGGCTTACGAACACATCGAGGCTGCGTCCAAGGAAATAATCATTCTCCCCCCAAATGCGCTCCAGAATGTGGCTGCGCTCCAGCACCTTGTCGCGGTTGTTGCTCAACAACTGCAGGAGTTCCGCTTCCCGACGGGTAAGCCGCCGGCCTTCGGCCTCTTCCCGGTAGGTAAGCCGTAGCTGGGCGGCATCGAAGCGGTAGTCCCCGATCCGCCCGGGGTCAAAGACGGGATTCGCGGGCCGCACGCGGTTCCGGCGCAGAAACACCTGGATTTTGAGGATCAGTTCCTCGATGCTGAAGGGTTTGGTGATGTAGTCGTCCGCCCCCAGGCGCAGACCGTGCAGGCGGTCGTCCTTCAGGCTCCTGGCGGTCAGAAAAAGGATAGGGATGTCCTGGTCGCGTTCGCGAATGCGGCGGGCCAGCTCGAATCCGTCCATGCCCGGTAGCATGACATCGAGCAGGCAGAGGTCGAAGTCGATGCCCTCCTGCTCGATCAGGTGGGCGGCCTTAGCGCCGTCGTCGAGGTGGGTAACGGCAAAGCCGCTCAGTTCCAGGTTGTCGCGGGTGACGAAGCCGAGGCTTTCGTCGTCTTCCACGTAGAGGAGTCGGGCCTTGCTCATGCGGGTACGGCTTCGCGAAGGGGGGAGAGCGGGAGCCGCAAGTGCAGGGTGGTGCCGCGGCCGGGCTTGCTCTCCACGCGAATATCCCAGCGGTGGGCCCGGCAGATCTGGGCTACGTAGTACAGCCCCAGGCCGAAGCCCTTGACGTCGTGCACGTCGCCCGTCGGTACCCGGTAGAATTTTTCGAAGAGCCGTTCCTGGTGCTCCGGGGCAATGCCGGGGCCCCGGTCGCTGATGGCCAGGTGCAGGGATCCGTTGGCAATGCGGCCCACGACCGCGATGTCGGGCGCTTTACCACCGTACTTGATGGCATTGTCGAGTAAGTTGTGGAGGATGTTGGCCAGGTGGAGGGGATCGGCGAACAGGGGGACCGGGCGGTCGGGCAATTGCCAGGTCAGGTGCCCGTCGCGCTCCTCGGTGCGGGCCCGGGCACTGTCGAGCAGCGGCGGCAGCAGTTCCTGGAGGTCGATCCGCTCACGCCTGATGTCAAAGTTCCCCTTTTCGATGCGGGCGATCTGCAGCACCTTTTCCACCTGCTCGTTGAGCCGCTCGTACTGATCGTGAATCAGGCGGGCGTAGCGCGCGAGGCGGGGATCGGCGGCCACGTAGGGATCCCGCGCGAAAACCCCCGCCGCAATGCGCAGGGTGGAGAGGGGCGTCTTGAACTCGTGGGTCATGTTGTTGATGAACTCCTTCTGCATGCTCGCCAGCCGCCGCTGCCGCAGGATCACGAAGAGGGAATAGGCAAAGAAGGCGACCGTCAGGATGAGGATGACCGACAGGAAGACCACCAGCTGCATCTTCTGCCAGATGTACCCGACGCGGGTCGGAAATTTCACGCCGAAGTAGTACAGCAGGCCCTCGTCGGGGGGAAGGGTACTGCCGGCGATCGGTACCCCGCCGGGCAGCTGGGGAGTAGTCGCGTAGCAATACCCGCCGTACGCCATTTCATTGTTCGAGCAGTCGAAGATCGCGTACTCGAAGTCGATGTCGAGGTGCAGCCGTTGTAGCTCCTGCTGCATGAGGTACTCCAGCCGCGCCGCATCGATCTCGCTCTCGGTATTGACGATGAAGTAGTTGCTGCTCCGTTGCCGCACGATGTCGCGCTTGGGGAGGTCCGCCTGGTTTTCCGCCGCCAGCTGCCGCGCCACGCCGTAGAGGGCCAGTTGCGCCTTCTGGCTGAATTCCGTGTCGTTGAGGTTCCAGGTGGTCGCCACCCAGTAGGTCTGCATCCCCACGATGCCCAGGATAGCCACTACGCCGAGAATGATGACCCGCCTTAGTACATTGGTGTGCATGTCCTTAACAACGCGTGAGTACCGCCGGTGGTGCACCGCCGGCTAGCGGGCGGGCCGCGCCCGCCATCCCAGGCCCGCAAGTTGCTCCGGTTGCGGCGCGCCGTCGAAGACCACGAAGCGGTAGCGGGCAAGATAGGTACCGCCCGGCGGGATGAAAAACCCTTCCTCCACCACCGGAGTCACCGAGAGGTAGGGCATCTCCGGATGCACGCGGACGAATTGGGGCGCACGGAAATTATCGGGGTGGGGAAAAACGGCCACCCCGCCGGTCTCCGCTCCGCGTACGGAATCGAAGGGACCGTACATCGCCGTCCACTCCGGTCGGGTATGGTTGGCGGCGTCGCGGGTGCGCCCGTCGCCCGTGAGGAAGCGGGCATCGGCGCGGTAGCCCAGGCGGTCTACCCGGTTCCATTCGGCGCTGCCGCGAACGCCCAGTCCGCCGTAGTCGTAGGGCTCCAGGAAAAGGGTATCGTCGGTCAGGTTGCGCTGCTCGCTGCGCAGGTCCCAGACGTAGGGAGCGCGGTCGGCGTACACCCGTACGTACCAGTCTTCCTCCAGGATCGGGCCGTGGTGGAGGCTCACTTGCTCGAGGCGCACCCGGAAGCCCACCACGTCGCCGGAGTCCTTCACTTCGAGCACCTCCCGGTGGCGCACGGTGCCGGTCTCGTGGTGCTGGTTCCAGAAATCGACGTGTTCGCCGCGGAAGGTGGCGCTGGTCCAGGCCGTGAAGATGCCGTGCTGGTGGGTATGGCCGACGGGGAAGTCGTCGGTGACCAGGTGGCCCGCCGGCGTATACACGGGGTGGATAAAGCCGCTGCGGGCGTAGTACGGCGGCAGGCGGTCTCCGGGCGACCGCGGGGCGACGGCATAGCTCAGGACCGGCGCGTCGTCGAGGATGACCCGGACCGTTTCCGCATCCGCGGTGATGCGCAGTCCGGCGGCCGGCGGCGTGGGCCTGCAGGCCGCCAGCAATACTATCCACATCCCCACAAACCCCGCGTAGCCCCTCATCCGTTATCTTTACCTGGAATCACCAAAGTACGACCGCCATGCCAGACTCCCCCCCCGCCTGCCCCATCCCCCGCTGGCAGCTGCTCAAGCAGGAGCTGAAAAACGTAGGTCCGGAAGAATTCGACCGGCTGCGCGCCGCCGCCGACGCCGGCAACCTCATCGACGTGCGCAACGAACACGAGTTCTCCGATTACCACCTCGAGGGCGCGGTGAACCTCAACTACCTCGGCGCGGATTTCCTGGAGCACATGGAACGGCTCGACCCGGAGCAGACCTACCTCGTCTACTGCCGCAGCGGCCGCCGCAGCGTGCGCGCCTGTACCCTGATGAAAAATGCGGGCATCACCAACCTCGTCCACCTCGACGGTGGTATAAACGCTTACGAATGATCACCCGACTCCTCCTGTTTCTCTGCCTGTGCTCCGTGGTGGCCTGCGGGCAATCCCAACCCGCACCCACGGCTCCGGTTGCCGACACCGCACCCGCGGCCGCGCCTTCCATTATGAACGTCTCCCCACAGGAATTCCGGGAGCTGATGGATGACACCGATGTAGTGATCCTGGACGTGCGCACCCCCGGAGAAACCTCCGGCGGTACGATCGACGGAGCCGTGGAGATGGACTTCCGCGACCCGGCCTTTCCCCGGCGCATGGCCGGGCTCGAAAAAGACAAAACCTACCTGGTCTACTGTGCCAGCGGAGGCCGCAGCAACGGCGCCTGCCAACTGATGTCGGAGGCAGGCTTCCAGAAACTTTACAACCTGGACGGGGGATATACCGCCTGGAAGGGACAGTAGACCAAACATCTGCGGGGCCCGGGGTGCTTAGTGAGAAAATCCCCGCATTATGGAAAACTGGCTGACGGCTCCGTGGAGCACGATTTTCGAGACGGCCCTCTCGGCGCTGGCTATCTTCAGCATCATTACCGTGATCGTGCGCCTGGCCGGCCTGCGGACCTTCGCCAAGATGTCGAGCTTCGACTTCGCATCCACCATCGCCATCGGCTCGATCCTGGCCAGCGTGGTCATGAACGGCACTACCTCGATCCTGAAGGGCGCGGTGGCCCTGGCCACCATTGTCGCCTTCCAGCAAATATTCGCGGGACTCAAATACCGGTTCACCCCCTTTCAGGCGGCGGCGGAGAACAGCCCCCTGCTGCTCATGGACGGTGCCGATTTTCTGGAGGACAACATGAAGAAAGCCGGCGTGAGCCAATCCGACCTTATCGCCAAGTTGCGGGAGGCCAACGTTATCCGGCTTTCACAGGTGAAGGCCGTGGTCTTTGAAACCACCGGTGACGTATCGGTATTGCACCAGGAGGGCGACGGACCGTTGGAAGGCATCCTCCTCGAAGGAGTGAAGCGCTAAGCCCTCGACCCGTGCTACCTTTGCGGCATGGCCGACTACCGGATCACCGAAAACAGCGATTGGAGCGAATGGCACGGCGTACTCGACGTCGTGTATGCGGGTAACCCCCAGTACGTCCATCCCCTGCGCAGCGACATCGAGGGCATCCTGAGCGAGAAAAATGCCGCCTACACCGGCAGTAACCTGAAGCGCTGGGTCGTGATGCAGGGCACCCGCGCCGTGGGCCGCATCGCCGCTTTCGTCGACGTGGAGCGCAACCAGGAGTTGGCCCTGCCCACCGGGGGCATCGGCTTCTTCGAATCGATCGAGGAGGCCGCCGTCGCTAACCTCCTCTTCGGGACCGCCGAAGACTGGCTGCGCGCCCAGGGCATGCAGGCCGTGGACGGACCGATCAACTTCGGCGAGCGCGACAAATTCTGGGGCCTGCTGGTGCGCGGTTGGTACCGGCCGATCTACCAGGAGACCTACAATCCGCCCTACTACCAAGACTACTTCGAGCAGCACGGCTACCTCCCCCACGAGCAGTGCCTGACGATGCGCGGCGTCGTCTCCGAATTCCCCGGCGAGCGCCTCGGCAAACTCGCTGCCCGGGTACGCGAGCGCTACGGCCTCTACACCGAGCAGATCCACGCCAACAACCTCCGCAAGGGGGCCGAAGACTTCGCCGAGGCCTACAACGCCGCCTTCAACCACTGGCCCTACTTCAAGCCGCTGACGGGCGACGACATCTATCCCACCTTCCAGCAGATGAAGCCCATCATGGACCCCCACCTGACGTGCATCGCCTACAATAAGGAGGGGCGCCCGATCGGTCTGGCCGGACTGATCCCCGACATCAACTGCTTTCTGGGGGGCGTCAACGGGAAACTGAACTGGCTCGGGCTGCCGAAATTCCTCTACCGCCTCCAGTTCCAGCGGCAACCCCGCAACTGCAAGGGCATCGCCTTCGGCATCGCCCGGGACTACCAGCGGCAGGGCGTATACCCCCTCATGGTCGACGCCATGTTCCAGAGCGGCGACCGCCACACCAGCCGCACTTACCGCTACGTGGACATGGCCACCATCCGCGGCCACAATAAGCTCATGGTTGACACCTGCCGCCAGATGAACACCGATATCCACCGGGTCCACCTCGCCTACCGAAAAGCACTGGTACCGGGAGCGAGCTGGGAGCCCTTCGAGATGCTGGACGTAAGCGGCGTGGATCCGGGAGAATACGGTAGGAAACCCTGAGGGAACGGTCCGGGCGGCGGCGCGCGGGTGCGGGGAACCCCAGCCATGCGGTGTGGAGAATCCGCGTAGTTCTCCACACGACAAAGCGGTTCTCCACACGCTTTTCAACAACAATTTGTTAGAAATAGGGAGTACCTTTGGGGTAAGATGGCGAAGGATAAACAGTACGAACGCAGGAATAACGGCAACGGCAGTGCCACCATGTCCTACTCCAACCGCACCCGGCTGGAGGAAGCCAATTTGCCGGCCTACAGCAAGCTGCCGCCCCAGGCGCCCGACCTGGAAGAGGCCATCCTGTCGGCTATCCTCATCGAGCGGGAGGCCATGACGAAGGTGCTCGACATCATTTCGGCCGATTCCTTCTACAAGCCCGCCCACCAGGCCATCTACCGCAGCATGCGCCGCCTCTTCGAGCGCAGTCAGCCGATCGACCTCCTGATGGTCATGGAGGACCTCCGCAAGAACGAGGAACTGGAAGTCGTGGGCGGCGCCGCCTACCTCGCCCAGCTCACGAGCAAGGTGACGAGCTCGGCCAACATCGAGTACCACGCCCGGATCGTCACCGAGAAGTTCATCCAGCGCGAACTGATCCGCACGAGCACGGAGATCATCAAGGACGCCTACGAAGAAAGCACCGACGTGCTCGACCTGCTCGACAAGGCCGGCAACTTCGTCTTCGAGATCACCGAGCGCAACATGGGCAAGCAGGTGGCCGACATGGGCACCCTGGCCAACCAGCTCATGGACCAGCTCACCATGCTCCGCGAGAAGGAGGACGGCCTCACGGGCGTGCCCACCGGCTTCATCGAACTGGACCGCCTGACCTCCGGATTTCAACCCTCCGACCTCATCATCGTAGCCGCCCGCCCCGCCATGGGTAAGACGAGCTTCGTTCTCTCCATGGCCCGCAACGCCGCCGCCGAGCACGGCCGGGGCGTGGCCATCTTCAGCCTGGAGATGAGCGCCGCCCAGCTGGCCGGCCGGATCTTCAGCCAGGACGCAGAGGTCAACGGACAAAAGATGCGGAACGGCAAGTTCACCGACGAGGAATGGACGCGCCTCGTCGAGGCGATGAACCGCGTGGGCGAGGCACCCATCTACATCGACGATACGGCCGGCATCAACGTCTTCGAGCTGCGCGCCAAGTGCCGCCGCCTCAAGCTCGAGAAGAACATCAGCATGGTCATCATCGACTACCTGCAGCTGATGTCCGGCACCGGAGAGGCCCACAAGGGCGGCAACCGCGAACAGGAGGTATCCGCCATCAGCCGCGCTCTCAAGGGCCTGGCCAAGGAGCTCGAGGTGCCCGTCATCGCCCTCTCCCAGCTCAGCCGCGCCGTGGAAACGCGGGGGGGAGATAAACGCCCGCAGCTCAGTGACTTACGCGAATCTGGATCAATCGAGCAGGACGCCGACATGGTCATGTTCCTCTACCGCCCCGAATACTATAAGATCACGGAGGACGAGCAGGGCAACAGCCTGGCCGGCATCGCCGAGATCATCGTCGGGAAGAACCGCCACGGCGAGGCCCGCGACATTCGCCTGCGCTTCGACAGCGACTTTGCCCGCTTCAGCGACCTGGACGATCCCGATTTCGACCTGCTGCCCTCCGGCGCCATCACCAGCGGGCCGCCCGCCCAGCCCTACGGCGGCGGTACCCTGCCCAGCAAGATGAATACCGACGACGATATTCCCTTCTAGCCATTGCCTATCTTGTCGGGATACCACTTCCCCCCGGCATGCAGACCTACTACGAGTTTAATCAATTCCTGGCCACGCTCCCCACGGAGACCGTGCTCCTCCTGGCCATCATCAGCCTGCTGCTGTTTACCCTGGGCCTGTTGCTCGGCTGGCTGCTGCAGAAACGCAGCACCCGCGTCTACCGCAAACAGGTGGTCATCGCCAGGCGCGAAAAGGAGGAGTATCAGACCCGCCTTACCGCAGCCGACGACGAGCAGAAATCGCTCGCCCGGGAACTCGTGCAACTGACCACGGAAAAGGACGAGCTGCTCGTGCAGCTCCGCAACGCCCGCACCACAACGGATACCCTTACCCGGCAGGTCACCGAACAACGGGCCGCCAATGAGCAGCTCACGGCTACCAACCAGAGCTTCTCGACCACCATCGAGGACCTGAACGATCAGGTCATCGGCCTGAAAACCCGCAATGCCCAACTGCTCGGGGGGGACCCGGCCGGGCACGCCGGTGCGGCGGATACTACGCTGGAGCAACGCCTGCAGGCCGTAGAAAACGCCCTGGACGAGCTCCGTGGGAAAACTACCCTCCCGATTTCCCAGCTGCCGCTCCTGAACCTCGGTCGATCCACCCACCAGGTGCGTATCGGGGATTCGCTTCCCGCCTCCGAAGTCGGGGAAGCTTCCCCCGCTGGAAACCGCGACGACCTCACCCGGATCGGCTCCATCGGCCCCTTCAACCAGCAAAAGCTCCGTGCGGCGGGAATAAGCACCTTTTCCCAGATCGCGGAATGGAGCGATTCCGACATTGCCGACTACGCCGCCCGCATCGGATACGTGGCGGAACTCATCCGCATTCAGGATTGGGTAGGACAAGCCACCAAACTCGCCGCCGGCGGGCCGCAGCCACCCCTGACCGGGAAGGAGGACCTCACCGAGCTGGAAGGAATCGACGAGGATATCGCCCTGGTGCTCCGGGAAGCCGGCATTCTCGACCTTTCCGACCTGGCGGCGACGCCCGCCCAGGAGGTCGAGGCCATCCTGTATCAGTCGGATCGGCGGACGGTCTCCGGGGCACACGAGTGGCCGGGCCGGGCCGCCCGGTGGTTAGCGCACAACGGAGATGTCTCCCCGGTAGGTTAGCGAGAAGTTATCCAGGAACGTGACCTGGATAACGTAGACGTATACGCCCAGATCCACCAGTTTTCCACCCGTCTTGCCGTCCCAGAGAATCGTGCCGTCGAGGCAGTTGGCCTGCAGGTTTTCCCCCTGGCTGACGAGCCCGCCCCAGCGGTTGTAAATGTTGACGCTGTTGATGACCGTCACGCCACGGCAGGCGTAAACGCGGAAGTCGTCGTTGCGCCCGTCTTCGTTCGGACTGAAGCTGTTGGGGATGTACACGTTGCGGTTGGCGTCTACCTCGACGAAAATGTCGGCCAGTGCATCACAGCCATTTTGATTCGTAGCGGTGAGGGTGTATTCGGTGCTGTTGAGGGGGAAGATGAAGGGCGCCCGAACACTGTCGGAGGAAAGAAAAATCGGCGGCGTCCACGAGTAAGTGTACTGATCCGTCGCCGGGCTGATGAGCGGATTGAGCTGAGTGAGGCTGTCGCCCAGTTCCACCACTACCGTCTCCGGCAGGTCGATGACGATCTCGGGGGGTTGCTGTACATTGAAGGTGTCCTGGACGGAGCAGCCCACAGAATCGTACACCGTAATGATCACGTCCCCGGCGAAGGTTTGCCCCGGCTGGTCGGCGGGAAACAGGAAGCCGTCCTCGTTGAGGGTGAAGGTGTAGTCAGTGATATCCGAGGCTTGACCGCCGAAGGCCGTGTCGATCAGTACGTTCGTGGTCTCGCCGAAGCACAGCGGAGGGAGTACGTCCTCGATCGTAAAGCCGATGCGGGCGGGCTCCAGAATGGTATACTGCAGGCTGTCGGTACACCCCGCTACGTCGGTGACGGTCACGCTGTAATCACCGGGAGCCAGGTCGGTCGCCGTAGCGTCGTCGTTGTCGGACACGTTGGCCGACCAGGTGTAGGGATTATCGGCGAGCGGGTTGTTGTTCGAGCTGCTGACGAAGACGGAAAGCACGCCATCCGCGTCTCCGAAGCAAGTCACGAGTGGGGTCGTGACCGGATCGACGGACAGGATAAGGGGATCGGGTTCTTCCACGAAGAAAGCCGTGGTATCCGACAAGCAGCCCCGGGAATCGGTGACGACCAATTCGTACACCCCGGCCGCCACGTTCTGCAGGGTACTGGTGGCTTCGGGCCGGTCTACCCAGTCGAAGGAGTAGCCAGGGGTACCCCCGGATACGTCAACGCTAAGCGAGCCGGTCTCCTCTCCGAAACAGGTGGCGTCCACCACGGTGGGGGTTAAGGCGAAGTCTTCGGGACTGCCGATGGTATCCGTGAACACCTGCGGACAAACACCATCGGTGACCGTCACGGAGATCGGGCCGCGGGTCAGGTTACGTACGGTGGAGGAGGACTGGTTGAGGATGGTATCTCCGGTAGACCAGTAGAAGTCGAAACCGGTGACCGGGGCACCCGTGCTGTCGGAGAGCATCGCCTCGAAGGTGGCGATACCGTCGGCGGTGGTCTCGTCGGGACAGCTCACCTCATCGATAGTAAAGCTGCCGGTAATGCCGACCGGATCCTCGAGTAGGAAGGTGGTATCGAAGGCCGGCTGGCAGCCGTTGGCGTCGGTGATGATGACGCGGTAGGTCCCCGCTACGAGACCGGTCAGGAAGTTCGAACGGTTATCGGTGGAGTCGGCGGAGGGGCCCGACCATACGTAGTTGTAGCTGTTGTCGGCGTTGGGGGTGCCGCCGGCGGGGAAGAGGAAAATTGCTCCACTGGCTTCCCCCCGGCATTCGGGAGCGACCAGGTTGAAGGAGTCCAGGCGGACCAGCCCGGGGCTGGCCACCTCCCCCAGGTAGGAGGACACGCAGGAATTGGACAGGGTCACCTCGAACTCGTAGAAGCCCACGGCCAGGTCGTTGCCCGTACTGCGCTCGGAGGAAATGAGGTCTCCGCGACTACCGTCGGGGTTGATGCGGAACCACTGGTTGCTGACCACCGCGACGGTGTCGGGAGGGATCACGGTAGCGGTGAGCTGCCCGTTCTCATCGCCGGGACAGAGCACTACGTCCGTCGGGATCGACACCTGGGCTACCGGCGGGGAGAAGATGGAGAAGCTGGACGTGTCCACGCAGCCATTGGCGTCGGTCACGATCACGATATAGTTGGTATCGGGCTGCAGGTCACTGATGGTGTTCAGGCCGGCGAGGGTGGTGGAGTCGAAGGTCATCGAGGTATCCACCGGGGAGGGAATGCTGTCGTTGGCGAAGCGGTAGGTATAGGGCTGGGTACCTCCGGTGACGTCGACGGTGGCCGAGCCCGCTACGTCGGGGCAGCCGACGTCGGTGGTGGTAATCTCGTCGGCGATCTCGAGAAGGGCGGGCTCTACGATGGTGATGTTCTGGCGGACCTCACAGCCTTCGGGGTCCTGGTCCTTCAGGACGATGATGTAGTCACCGGGCGCGAGGTTTTCAAAGCGTACGGGCGTGGACCCGCCACCGGGGATGGTGGTAAACGGCCGGGCCGCGGTGCCGTCCGCATTCAGCAGGCTGGTCTGGAAGGGGAGGTCGGCAGCGGCACCCGTGGAGGAGGCCGTAACCGCGATCACCCCGTCCGCATTGCCGAAGCAGCTGATGTTGGTGGAGTCCGCGGTCAGGATCAGGGTCTTCTCGGCGGCAACGACGAAGTCGGTCGTAGCGATACAGCCGTTGGCGTCGGTCACCTCTACGCTGTAGGTACCGGGAAGCAGGTCCGTGCGGCTGATGTTGTTCGCGTCGGTGCGCACGCTGTCGGACCACACAATCGCGTAATTACCACTGGCATCCCGGGTACCCCCGGAGATCGGCACGTTGACGGTACCGTCGCTGACGCCGGAGCAGGTGGCGGGGTCGCTGGTGCGGGCGCTGTTCTCGATGAGCAGGCGGTTGGGCGCACGGAGGGTCTCGGAATCAGTAGAGGTACACCCCGTGGTGGTGTTGGTGGTCGTTACGGAATAGATCCCCGGCCCGAGATCGGAAATGTCCTGGGTAGTCGCTCCGTTGCTCCACGCGAAGGTGTAGGCGGTAGCGGCGATCTCGTTGCTCCCGTCGAAGATGGCGGCCCGCAGGGAGCCGTTCTCATCGTCGAAGCACTGAATGCCCTGGAGCACCTGGATACCCGTGGTGATATTGGGCTCGAATACTTCCACGCTCTGCGAGGTGGAGGCTCCGGAGGCGTCGGTCACCGTGACGCTGTAAACACCGCCGGGAAGGCTGGTGAAGTTGAGGGTGTCGCCGTCCGTGGTAGTGCTCCCCTGTCCGGTCCGCGGGGGGGTGACGGGACTGGTCCGCGTAAAGGAGAAGGTGTAGTCCGGTACGCCACCGGCGGCCGACACGGTAAGGACGCCGTCGGTGTCACCGGAGCAGGTGACGGCCGTCGGGTCGATCGTGAGCTGGAGGGCACCGGTGCTGTTGGAGCAGGCGCCGGCGGTGAACACGATGGGTTGGCTGGTGAAGCTGCAGCTCACCTCATCCTCAATCACGACCTCGTAGGTACCGGCGGTGGGCACCGTATAATTTACGGTCTCGTTGTGGCGATACGCGCCCGTCGGCCGGTCGAGGGTACCCACCTCGTTGGTAGCCGTGTTGCGGACGGAGATGGTGTAGTCGGCCGTATTGCGGAGTTCGCTCACGCCGCCCTGCACCACGAAGCTGCCGCTGCAGCCGGTCGCGCCGACGGTAGAGTTGGCGGCGGTGAGCGGGGAAAGAAAGCCGACGACGAAGGCCTGGTCGGTGCGCACCCGGATGCACTGCTCGGTTTGGCCGGTGCCGGCCGTTTGCGCGCCCTCGAAGCGAAATTCTCCGGCGTTCACGTCGAAGGAGTCGAGGGTGATCGGGGCGAAGTAAAGGACGACCGACCCGCCAAAGGCCGGAGTTGGCCCGCCGGTAGAACTGTTCCGGACCGTCAGGTCATAATCCCGGGCGAAGTAGTCGGCCGGAGGTGCGATGGCCAGGTCGCCGTTGTACTGCGCGGTGCCGAGATCGGGATTACAGGGGTCATCATTAAGGTCGTTACGAAACGGGCCGGTCACCGAAGGCAGGCAGGTATAAATGGCGTACCCGATACCCGCCTGGGTAGCAGGGATGGGGTCGCCGCTCAGGTCCTGGCTATTCTCCACGTAGTCGACGCGCATTTCGTCATCCGCACACAGAAAAATCGTGTCAGCGCGGTCTACGAAATCGCGCGAGCTACCCGGCGCCAGGCCGGCAAAGCTGCTGCTGGTGGCATTGATATTGGTGTAGCCCTGGACGGCACCGGCGTCGTTGGTACACACCATTTTTGCGCTAAGGGAGGGCTTGGTGACCACGTCACCCGGGGTGAGGTGGAACGTCTGGAAGTCCTGTGCATACAGCCCAAAAGCTCCACCACCAGTCAAAAAAACCAAGGTCAACGCGTGGGTCAGAAAGCGTATACGCATACATGTGAAGTTCATAAGCACGGAGTGGGGTTGCCGCCGGGGAGCTCCTACGGG
This sequence comes from Chitinophagales bacterium, assembly GCA_038258275.1. Classification (GTDB taxonomy): domain Bacteria; phylum Bacteroidota; class Bacteroidia; order Chitinophagales; family Saprospiraceae; genus Neolewinella. Next base: position 16,125 of record JBBSPZ010000032.1, read on the forward strand.
GGTAACTCCCAACGAACGTTGCGGCGCGAAATTTCATTGCACCCGCGATCCCGCCAAAGATTAGTTTGTCGGCTACTAGAACATCACGCCGAGCATGATCACGATGGAGTTCTGCTTGGCCTTGCTGTCGTCTTCCGCGGGGTTGACCCGGCCGGTGCGCGTCAGGCTGGTGCCGTTGTCCTTGGAGATGTCGAGGAAGCCCGACTGGAAGCCGATGCCGCCGATCAGCGAGGTCTGGGTGGAGATGCTGTACTCGATGCCGCCGCCGAAGCCCCAGGAGAGGTTGAGGGGGTTGGTCTCCTTGCCGATGTCGAAGTTCTCGTCGGAGGCGATGAAGTTGGCGTTCTCGATGCTGCCCTTGGAGTTGGTCACGATGCCCAGGGCCACCATTGGTCGCACGAAGTAGCGGAGGTAGCCGAACTCGCGGGTACGCAGGGTGAGGCCGAGGGGGATCTCGACGTACTGGATGCTGTAGTCGAACACCTTGCCGCTGAGCTGGGCGGGGGTCGGGGCGGTTACGAGGGTTTCGCCGAGCGACTCGCTCCAGATGTCCACCTCCGTAAACTGCTCGTCGTAGCGCAGGGCGCCACCGGAGCCGAAGTGGACGTTGAGGCCGGTGTGGATGCTGTAGTTGTCCTGGAAATAGTACTCCGCGATGAGGCCCAACTTGAGGCCGAGGTTGGTGCCGTCGCTCTCGATCAGGGTGTTGTTGGTGGTCAGGTAGCTGAAGGTAGGGCTGAGCTGCACCCCGAATTGGATGGGGTTGAGCACCTGGGCGGAGAGGGGAAGGGCGCCCAGCAGCAGGGCAAAGGTGAGGTAAAGGGTAGGTTTCATAGGGTACTATTTGGGTTTACGGATCGTTGTGAAACGAGCCCGCCTCCGTGGTGTTTAGCCTAACGATGAAAGAAAGCCGACACATCTGTCTCCTCCCGATTATTTCCCTTTTCCTGCTTATGGGCTGCGAAAACGATGCCCCGCCGCCGCCCGACGTGAGCGACATCGACGTGCCCCTGACCGTCCTGCGTTTCGACCGCGACCTGGCGGCCCTCGATACCGCCCGCATTCCCGCGGAGCTCGCCCGGCTCGACGCGGAGTACGGCAGTTTCACCGACGCCTTTTTCACCCACCTGGTGCCCGTGCGGCGGGGGGATTTCAGTCCGGCCGAAGGCGCCAACGTGCTAAAGGCCTACCTCGACTTCCCCCTCACCCACCGCGTCGACTCCGTGGTCCTCGATCGCTTTCCGACGGACGCCAGTGCAGGGGCGGGGCCGCAGGTGCAGGGCATGGCGGACGCGCTGCAACAGGCCCTGCGCTATTACCGCTACTACCTGCCCGACGCCCCGGTGCCGGATACGCTGGTCACCTTCGACACCCACTTCGAGCTGGCGGCCTTTCTGTACGGGACCGGACAGCTGGCGGCGGGACTGGATTTTTTCCTTGGCCCCGACTTCGACTACGAGCAGGTCAATCCCGAAGAGCCCATCTTCTCCGCCTACCTGGCCCAGAGCTACACGCCGGATAACTTCGCCGGCAAGCTGATGCGGGTGGTCGTGGAGGACCGCTTTCCCGCCCCCCGCAGCGGCCGGCTGCTCGACTACCTTATTTACGAGGGCAAGAAGCTCTACCTGCTCCAACTGGTCCAGCCCGAGACGCCGGAACACCTGATTTACGAGGTTACCCCCGACGAGATGGACTGGCTCCGCGATAACGAGACGGCCATCTACGCCTACCTCCAGCGGGAGAACGAGCTGTACGCGACCGACGTCAACAAGATCAAGAAGTATACCGGCCCGGCACCCTACTCCCCGGGCATGCCCCCCGAGTCGCCGGGCGGCGCCGTCAACTACCTGGGACGGCAGATCGTGGCCGCCTTTATGGCCGCGAATCCCGACCTTACGGTCCCCGAACTCCTGGCCATTACGGACGGGCAGGAGATTTTACGCCGGGCCCGTTACAAACCGAGATAGCGTTGGTGCTGTTAGCATCCAAAACTAAGACCCCATGCCCGTTACCGCTCCCCGTACCATTCCCCTCGTCAACCTCTCCCGATTCGAAAAGGGAGACGAAGCGCAACGCAAGGCCTTCATCGACGAGCTCGGCAGTGCCTTCCACGACATTGGCTTCGTGGGCGTGACCGGCCACGGCATCCCCAAGGACCTGATCGACGATTTCTACCTTTCCGCCAAGAAATTTTTTGCCCTGCCGGTGGACGTGAAGCGCAAGTACGAGGTAGCCGGAGCTGCCGGCCAGCGGGGCTACACTTCCTTCGGCAAGGAGCACGCCAAGCAGTCGCAGGTCGCCGACCTCAAGGAGTTCTTCCAGATCGGACAGGAGCTGGCCGACACCTCCTCCAGCGACTACACCAAGAACCCGGACGTGGATGAGGTCCCCGACTTCATGCAGCTGGGCCGCCAGCTCTACCGCGCCTTCGAAAACAGTGGCGGGGTACTGCTGCGCGCCATTGCCCTCTACCTGGGCCTCGACGAAAAGTACTTCGATCAGTACACCAACGACGGCATGAGCATCCTGCGGGCCATTCACTATCCGCCCATCACCCAGGAACCTCAGAGCGCCATCCGCGCCGAGCAGCACGAGGACATCAACCTCATCACCCTCCTCGTCGGGGCCAGCGCCGGCGGTCTCGAACTGCAGAACGCTTCGGGCGAGTGGCAGGAGATTGTCCCCGAAAACGACGAGATCGTGATCAACGTCGGCGATATGCTGCAGCGCCTCACCAACAATTACCTCAAATCGACGACCCACCGCGTGGTCAATCCGCCCCGCTCGGAGTGGGACAAGCCCCGCCTGAGCATTCCCTTCTTCCTCCATCCCCGCCCCGAAATGCAACTCGACGTGCTACCCAGCACCATCACCACCACGCGCCCCCAGGCCTACGACCCCATCACCGCCGGGGAGTACCTGGATGAGCGGTTGCGGGAGATTGGACTTAAGCAGTAGGGGAGGGAATTTACAATTTACCATTTACCATTGAGCTGCCGCACGGCTTTGCTCGCTGTGCTCGTCCGCCTGATGCAGTGTTATAAATCCGTGGACCTCCGTGACTAAGCGCAGCGCCTCCGCGTCCTCCGTGGTGAATTATCCTACTGAATAACCGGAGGCCGCCGGTGCAGCGTACCCTGCTCGTAAGCATAGCACAGACTGATCAAGGTAGGCTCGGCGTACATCCGGCCGAGGAACTGCAGTCCTGCGGGTAACCCGCTTTCGACGAAGCCCATGGGCACCGTGAAGCCGGGCTGGCCGGTGTGCGGGCAAATGATCTGGCTATTGTCGCCGAGGTAGCCCTCCTGGAAGTTGTCGATGCGGGCGGCGGGATGGTCCCAGCTGGGGTAGACGATGGCGTCGAGTTGCAGGGAATCCATGGTTGCTTCAATGGCTTTGCGGAAGGCGATGCGGCGGGGATCGGTGTAGGCGTCGCCGCAGGGTTCGGGACTGTCGCCGTAGCGGCCGCTGTTCCGGGCACTGAAGGCCAGGTTTTCCCGGGCGTAGTCGCTTTTGGTGCCGATGCGGATGACGTCTTCGAGGGTAGCGATGGTATCGTTTTTTACGTAGGTGGCGAGGAAGTCTTCCAGGTCGTCGCGGAAGGTTTCGCACCACTGGTCTTGGCGCAGCCCGGCAAAGCCGGGGATGTCGAGGGGATCGACGACCGTCGCTCCGAGGCGCTCCAGGTCGGCGATGGCCTGAGTGAAGAGGTCAGCGACCTCCGGGTCGGGGTCTGCGTCGCTCAGGGTACGGAGTACACCGATGCGGGCACCCTGCAGGCCCTCCTTATTCAGGTACCGGGTGTAATTGGTCTCCTGGTGTCCCTCACTGAACTGCGTGATCGGATCGGCGGGATCGACGCCGGTCATGGCCTGCAGTACGCGGGTGGCGTCCGTTACGGTGCGGCACATGGGACCGACCACGTCGTTGCGCAGGTAGAGGGGGACGATGCCCGTGCGGCTGATGAGGCCGAGGGTGGAGCGGAAGCCGACCAGGGCGTTGTGGGAGGAGGGGCCGCGGATGGAATTGCCGGTGTCGGTACCGAGTCCTACGGTAGCCAGGTTGGCCGCGACGGCGGCGGCCGTGCCGCCGCTGGAGCCGGCGGGGACGCGGTCGAGCTTATAGGGATTGTGGGTCGTGCCGGCCGTGGAGCTCTCGGTGTGCATCGCGCTGAAGGCCCATTCCGCCATATTCGTCTTGGCGATCAGGATGGCCCCGGCCTCCCGGAGCTGCTTAATGATAAAGGCGTCGTCCTCCGGCACGAAACCTTGCAGGGCCAGCGCCCCGGCCGTCGTGGGCATGCCGGCGGTGTTGATGTTGTCCTTTACGAATAGGGGGATGCCGTGGAGGGGGCGGAGCTTTCCGTTCTCCGCGAATTCCGCGTCCAGTTTCCGGGCATCTTCCAGTGCGTCCGGATTCCGGTAGGTGATGGCGTTGAGCGGGCTGTTGAGGCTGTCCATGCGGGCGAAGTAGGCGTTCACCAGGTCTTCGCTGGTGTACGCTCCGGCGGTGTAGGCGGCGTGGATGTCGGTGATGGTGAGTTCGAGGAGAGCGATGTCGGGTCGATGCCCGGCGCTCGGCTCCTGGCACCCAAGTAAATACAGGACGGCAAAAAAAATGAGATAGCGCATGGGAAGAGGAACTTGGCTGCACAATATACCTGCGCTTCCATTCCCTCCCGGCCGGCACCATGCGGTCTCTCGCGATAGCTATCGGGACGAAAGTAGTGGGCAGCTTGTGGCGGCGCTGGCCACTGATGATCTACGTACCACTTCCAAAGGGGTATCTCTTACGGGGATTTCCGAAACCCGGGCAGCAGGGAAGTGTAGCCTTGGTTCACCACAGATCGACACAGATTTTCAGGACCACTAGTGCACGGAATATTCCCCGTATTTCAACGACTGCCGGTACAATCTGGCAGCTAAGTGCGGACAGTAAAAATTGCTGTACCAACAAACTGACCTTACGCGTTGTGAGACAACACCGCGAGGGACTACGCGCGGCATCTTCGATACCACTCTCCGCCGCCTCGCTCCCGAAAGACGTCCCCTCCGGGGCCGGGGATAGGATCTTTTACCGGATGATCGCGAGGGGTACACCGCCCTGCCAGTGTCCGGATCGATTTCGTGCCGGAGCGGTCAGGTGGGATGCCGGACCATAGGTCCGGCCAAATCGGTGTAATCCTGAGTAAGCGGAAACCCGGTCATGCATTAGTAAGGCAGGGAATCCGCGGCCATCTGTGCTAGAGCGAAGCGAAATCTGTACGACGCAGTCGATCTGCGGTTGAAATTACCCTGCTATCGCGACCCTGCAATTCCCCTGGGAGCCGTATAGCAAGGAATACCCCACCCTACCGACGACGAAAGTAACAGGCAGCCTATGGCGGCGCTGGCCTACCAACCCCCTACGCCGTTAACTCGAACACCGTGATCTCCGGCCGCACGTTAAAGCGTAACTGGTAAAGGTGGCCCAGTGCCCGGTTGATGTAGAGCGTCCGGCCGTCGAAGAGGTCAAACTCGCCGGCGGAGTACCGATGATTCTTTACTGGGAGCAGGGGCGGGGGCAGGAAGGGGGGCTTGCACTGGCCGCCGTGGGTATGGCCGGAGAGGATCCAGCCCCGGTAGCCGTTCCAGACGTCGAGGTCGCAGACGTCGGGATTGTGGCACAGCGCGACGCTGGACTGTTCGGGCCGATATCCGGCCAGCGCCCGGACCGGATCGAAGTTGGGTCCCCAGAGGTCGTCGATACCGATCAGCTGCAAACCGGCCACTTCGGTGCGTTCGTTGCGGAGCACCCGGATGCCGTGGCGGGTCAGCAGTTCCGTGACGCGCGCGGCTACCTTCGGTTGCGCATAATCCTTCCCGTAGTCGTGGTTTCCGAGGATACCGACGGTGCCCAGTTTTCCGTGCACGGCGTGCGCCAGCACTTCTTCCAGCTGCCCGAACTGCGCTTCGTTTTCGTAGGTGACGTAGTCGCCGGTATAGGCCACGAAGTCCGGCTCCAGCTTCTGCGCCTCCCGCAGGGCATCCATGAGGTAGCGGTAATCAAAGCGGTTGCCGACGTGCAGGTCGCTGATCTGCAGCAGGGTCTTCCCGCGCAGGGATGCCGGGAGGTTCCGGACGGGCATTTTCTTGCGTACGAACTCCCACAGGAATGGCTCGACCTGCCAGGCATACAGGCCGGTCGCCAGGCCCAGACCGCCGAGGGTCAAGCCGGTGAGTTGGATCAAGGTGCGGCGGTTCATGACAACGCTTTTCTGAGTAACCGAAATCTTTGGATAGTATTTTTTTGTCGACCGGACAGTGCCCCTACACGATCCCCTCGGTCACCAGCACGCCGAAGGCTTCCTCCATCGTCCGTTGCAACGGATAGAACCCCATTTTCAGTTCCTTCTTGATCTTCCAGTTATCGGCGCGCCAGGGAAGGTTGACGTTGTTGCGGACGAACCGGCGGGTAACCGATTTATGCAGCAGCGGGCCGATCCACTTGAGCAACCACTTCGGCAGGGCGCGGGTGGGGATGGGGTAGTCCTCCCCGTACTTTTCCTGCAGGGCCTGACCCAGCTCGAGGAAGGAGGTGTTGTGGCCGTTGGTGATGTAGCGCCCCGCGGCGAAGGGGGTGAAGCCCGCGGCGAAGTGGGCATCGGCCACGTCGCGTACGTCTACCATGCCGATGCCGACGTCGGGAATGCCCAGGCGCATCGTACCGTCGCCCAGTTGCTTTAGCAGCCGCTGGCTTTCGGAGGTGGTCCCGTGGGCATTCAGGGTGGGGCCCATGACCAGGCTGGGGTTGATTACGATCAGGTCCCACTGCACCTGCGCGCCCGCCACTTCCCAGGCTTTGCGTTCGGCCAGGGTCTTGGACCAGGCGTAGGGCTGGTAGGTCAGGGAGGCGGTGGTGTTCCAGATTTCTTCGTTGAGCACGCCGTTGGGGGCATCCTGGCAGTCGATGGCGTCGGTAGAAATGGCCGCGCAGCTGCTGGTGAGCACCACCCGCTTGACCGAGGGGGTACGGTTGGCTTCTTCCAGGACGTTGGCGGTTCCCTTTACCGCCGGGTCGACCAGCTGGCGCTGGGGGTCCTTGACGTTGACCGTGAAGGGGGAGGCCGTGTGAAAGACGAGCTCGCATCCCTCCATCGCCGGCCCGTAGGACCCTTCCTCCAGCAGGTCCGACTTGAAGTACCGGATCTGACCCGGTGATTTGGCCGCCAGGGCATCGAGGTGGGCGATTTTCTCGCGATTGCCCGGGTCGCGGACCGCGGCGTGCACCGTGAGCCCCGCCTCCAGTAATTTCTTGACCAGCCACCCGGCCACGTAGCCGGTGGCCCCGGTGACGAGGATGGGTTTGCTGCGATCGATTTCCTTCATATTCTTGGTAACACTTGATACTGACAAAGTAGTGTCGCCGCGGCCTACTTGTTCGCGACATTCAGCGCGTTAAGCTCCGCTTCCCGAATTTAGTTCATTAAACTACCTTGATGCGCCGCGACTTGCCGAATGATCACGAACTGCCCAATCCTATGAACCGTAAAACCTTTCTCCAGCAATCCGCCCTCGTAGGGGGCATAAGCTTCCTGCATCCCGGTTCGTTCCTGTCCGCCACCGGGCGTGCCGGCCGGGAATTCCCCATCGTCCGGGTAGTTGAGGGCAAGCGCAACTTTGAAAGCGCGACCGTCGAGCGGGCGATCGCAGCCTTCCGCACTAACGTCCAGGACGAGGAGCTGGTCTGGCTGTTCAACAACTGCTTCCCCAATACACTGGATACGACCGTCACCTATTCCGCAAGCGGCGGCGAGCCCGACACCTACGTGATTACCGGCGACATCGATGCCATGTGGCTGCGCGACAGTTCCGCCCAGGTGTGGCCCTACATGCAGTTTGCCGACCAGGACGAAGACCTCAAGAAACTGATCGCCGGAGTGATCAACCGCCAGACGCAGTACGTGCTGCTCGACCCCTACGCCAACGCGTTTTACCACGAGCCCGACAAGGAGGGGGAATGGGCAACAGACTATACCGACATGCGGCCCGGCGTGCACGAGCGGAAGTACGAGATCGACTCCCTCTGCTACCCCATCCGCCTGGCCTACCACTACTGGAAAACGACCGGCGATACCGATCCCTTCGACGCCGACTGGCAGCAGGCCGTAAAGACCACCCTGCAGGTCTTCCGCGACCAGCAGCAGCAGGACGGCACGAATCCCTACAATTTCCTGCGCAACAGTCCCCACGCCACCGATACCCGGCCGGTGCAGGGGCGCGGCTACCCGGTCAATCCGGTGGGCCTGATCTGCAGCGCCTTCCGGCCCAGTGACGATGCCACGGTGTTCTCCTTCCTGGTCCCCTCCAACTTCTTCGCCGTCGTGAGCCTGAAGTAGGCCGCCGAGATGATGGAAAGCATCGCCGGGGATACGGATACCGCCAGTTCACTGCGTGCGCTCAGCGAGGAAGTGGCGGCGGCCCTGCAGGAACATGCCGTGGTGGAGCACGAGCAATACGGCAAGATCTACGCCTTCGAGGTCGACGGCTTCGGAAGCCGCCTGCTGATGGATGATTCCAACGTACCCAGCCTCCTCTCCCTGCCCTACCTGGATGCCGTGGACGTCAACGACCCCATTTATCAGAATACCCGCAAGTTCGTCTGGTCGCCCGCCAATCCCTTCTTCTTTGAGGGAGCGGCCGCGGAGGGCATCGGCGGGCCCCACGTGGGCATGGACTTCATCTGGCCCATGTCCATCACCATGCGGGGCCTGACGAGCACGGACGACGCCGAGATCCGGGAATGCATCCGGATGCTGAAAGCGACCCACGGCGGTACGGGCTTCATGCACGAGGGTTTCCACAAGGATGACCCGGCGAACTTCACCCGCTCCTGGTTTGCCTGGGCGAATACCCTGTTCGGGGAATTCCTGTGGAAAACCTACCAGCAGTCGCCCGGGCTGCTGAGCTGACCGGTCACTTCTCTTCCTCCTGCCGCATCTTCCACTGCAGCAGCTGGAGAAAGTAGCCGCCGACCACCGACCGGGCCTTGAAGCCGATGTGGCGGGCATCGACCGTGTCGTGCCAGTCGGAAAGCGGTACCCGGTCGGGGGTGGCGTTGGCGAAGGCCCAGACCGGTTCCACGAGCGCCGTAAAATCTTCCCGGTCGGAGGCCAAAGTGGCCGTCCAGAGGATCCAGTCGGACTTGGTGTAGGTTTCCCGGCTGTCGAGGGGCAGGCCGTAGTCGTTTTGCTGCTTCAGGTAGTAGGCGATCTCGGTTTCCGCTACTTCGTCGGGGAAGACGTCGAGGCCGAGCAGGTCGTCCCAGACCAGGTTGTACTTCTGGCTCCAGGTGCCGGGGCGTTCGAAGGCGAGGGTATAGTGGTCGCCGTCCCTGGCCAGTTCCATCCATTTGCCGGCCATGGCGCGGGCTTTTTCCCGGTATTCGGTGCCGGTTTGCTCCTCTCCCAGCATGTCCGCCAGTTTTCCGTAGGCGGCGAGTGCCAGGATGGCCTTTACCGACAGGTTAGCGTTGCGGGCCAGGTGGCCGGAAAAATCGTCGGTGGATAGCTGGTTGGCGGGGTCGAAGCCACTTTCCAGGAGGTAGCCGGCCCAGGTCGTCAGGGTTTCCCAGTGTTGCCTGGCGTAGTCGGCCTTGCCCTCCCGGTCCGCGATCGCGGCGGTCAGCAGGATCATATTGCCGGCTTCCTCGACGGGCATGTCCTCCCCGTAGGTCTGCCCCGTAGCCACCGGGTAGGTGCCGAGGTCGTGGGCGGGAAAGGGTTTCTCCCAGCGCCCGCTCTCGCTGTAATAGAAGATGCCGTTGAGCATCCCCTTCAGCAGGTCGGGGTTGTAGATCAGGAAGAGGGGGGCGGAGGGGTAGGTGACGTCCACGGTGTTGATCGATCCGTTGCTGTTGTTTTCCTTGGAGAGGAAGAGCAGTTCCCCGTCCGGCGATTCGACCAGGGTATGGGCGGCAACGGCCTGGCGGTAGGCCAGGACGCACAGGTCGGCGTACTTGCTTCCCCCGGCGGCCAGGGCGTCGGCGTACAGTTGGTCGTCGAACTTCTTCACCCGCGCGAGGATGTCCGCGTGCTCCGCAAATGCATTGGCCAGCAGTCGTTCGAACGCCGGCGTTTTGCGGGCGAACCAGGGCTTCAGGGGAGTGCCAAAGTAATCGACTGAGGCCACCTCGTCGTAGCCGAGCAGGAAGGTGCGACTGGTTTCCGAACTGATCGTATCGAGGTCCGCTACCGTACTGAGCATGACGTTGTTGCCCGTGTAGTTTCTGGTTTTGAGCATACCGTCGTGGAGGAAGCCCTGCCAGGACGTTGACGTTTCACTGACCGACTGGACCACCTCGCCCTTCGCGGCGGCAACGTAGAAGTAGCCCCAGTCTATCCGCACGTCATCCCCCTTCTGCTGCAGCACAGGCTGCTCGGTGGTCCCCACCCGCAGGATGTACAGCCCGTTTTTTTCGTACGCCCGGGCCTCCAGCGCCTCGCCCGCGGTATTGACGGCGAACTTGCCGGAGGCGCCCAGGTAGATCTTTACCTGGTGTTCCTGCCCATCCCGGGGCGTCACCCGTACGTCGAGGTAGGTGACGGGGCGGGCGTATACCTCCAGGTCTTCGAGGAGCAGGGGGGAGGTGAAGGTGGCCTCCAACCGCACGCCTCCGCAGTCAAAGGTATAGGCCGTCTGGTTTGCCGTCATCGACACCCCGGTCTGGTCGGCCTGGACGATCCCGTCCTGGGCGGCCTCCCGCACCCGCTCCACGAGTCCCGCGTCCAGCCACTGGCCACCGGCGGTATTGCGGATGTGGATGGCCAGTACGTTCCCCGTTTCCTGGAGTCCGGCGAGCGCGGACGCAGGCAGGGGGAGGTAATCGTAGCTGTATTGCCAGCCGCTGACGTCGTAGACCTCGGTGCCGTTGAGGTACACCGTGACGTCGTCGTCGTGGCGAAGTTTGAGGGTCAGTTCCTCGTGATCGGTGGATTCCAGGTCGAAGGTGCGGCGATACCAGAGATCGGCGCTGGTCCAGGCGGTCTGGGCCTCGTATTTATCGTCACCAAACGGCGCCGCTCCCCGCTTCCAGGAGGAATCGTCGAAGGACAGGCTTGCCCACTCCGCCCCGGGGTCCGTCTCGGTATACATGGCGGTTGCCCACCGCTCGTCCGACGCCGGCAGGACGGTCTTGAATAAGGTCGGTTCGTCCCCCAGGAAGCGATAGACCACTCCGTCTACCTCCACCAGTCCCAGCAGGGGCTGTTCGGCTTCTGTCCAGTGGCTGGTCGGCCGGGCGTTGAGCGTGTCTCCCATGGACCAGAGGCTGAAGTTGGGGTTGTGGGTAACGAGGGGGTAGGCCGGAGCCCGGAGGACCTCCTGTGCCCCGACGGCCCGCACGGTAAGGAGCAAGAGAAGAAGCGGGAAACAACGGAGGAGGGCACGGGACGGCCAGTGGCTGAGGTTCATAGGGGATGAAGGTATTGCGGGGGAAATTACCCCAGGGTCGGGAAACCCACTAACCCGGTTTATTAGCAAGCCCGTAACAAGCAGTCGGGCCTACCGCTTCACCTTACCCACGGAGGAGTCCCGCGGGATGAGCGTTGCGGGGAGGACCACCTGGATCGTTTCCGTCTTTTTCCCCCGGCTCTTCAGCAGCTGCAGCATGATGCGCATCAACTCCTGGCCAATTTCTTCGAGGGGCTGGGCCACGGCGGAAATGGAGGGGGTGTTGATGCGGAACAGCTCGTGATCGTCGAAGGTGAGGATCCCGAGGTCTCCGATGGACTTCCCGTTGGGCTCCCTGATGATCTCGAGCCCGCTGCGGGTCAGGTAATTCGTGGAAAAGAAAACGGAGTCGATCCGGTCGGTTCCCGCAAAGAATCGCCGCATCAGCTCCCGCCCCCTGCCGGAGTCGGTATCCACGAAGGGTATCCGTACGACGGTGGGGCACAGCCCCGCAGCCCAGACCGCGTCCTCGTATCCCCGCCTCCGGTCGAGCATCTGTATTTGCTGGACGTCGGTGGTTACGAAGGCGATGTCCCGGTAGCCGTTTCCGATCAGGTGCTCGGTAGCTTTCCGGGAAGCTTCGTAATTATCGATGACGACGTAGTGGGTATCCAGGTCGGGGAAGTAGCGGTCGAAAAGAATGACCGGGATATCGTTTTCAATGAGTTCGCGAATATCTTCTTTAATGCCCGAGGAGGGGATGATGATAAATCCATCTACCTGCCGCTCGAAGAAGATATTGAGCAGGTCGCGCGACCGCTCGTCGTCGTTTTCGTTGCTGCAGAACAGTACGCGGTACCCCTTTGCGTAGGCGATATCCTCGATAATGCGGGCGATCTTGGAAAAGAAGTGATTGCTGATGTCCTCCACCATGAACACCAGGATCTTGGTCCGGCCGGTGCGCAGGCTTTTGGCGAGCATATTGGGTTTGTAATTGATCGATTTGGTGTACGTCAGTACGCGCTCAATCACCTCGTCCGATATTTTCTTCTCCTTCCCCTTGCCGTTCAGCACGAAGGAGACGGTGGTGGGCGAGACCCCCAGTTCTTTCGCGATGTCTTTCAGGGAGGGTCGTTTACTCTTCATATTCACGTTTGAAGTTCCTCAATCGACCCAGTGGAAACATTCACCGCGCCGTTGTGAAATTAGCCAAATCAACCTAAGCCCTTTTGCGTCCGCCGCCATCCCGTGCCGTCCGGTCCCGGAGTGGGTATCCCCGACACCCGCGCGCCGCCGCCCGCTTACCGATCGGTGGAAAGGGAAAAAGGGTAGGCGGAGGGAGAAGTCCCGCGCTGCCGGTTAGGTTCGGGGCCCATGTCGAAGTCGAGGGTGGCGCCTTCCAGGAGGGTTGCGTGGTCTAGGTAGTTCTTGTCGTAGGCTTCGCCGTTGAGGCGCAGGCCCTGCACATAGCGGGTTTCGCGGCCGTTTTCGGGGGCGTTGATGGTGAGGGTGTTGCCGTTTTCCAGCTGCAGGGTGACCTTTTGGAAGAGGGGGGCACCGAGGACGTACTCCCCGGCCGCGGGGGCCACGGGGTAGAAGCCCAGGGCCGAGAAGACGTACCAAGCGGAGGTCTGGCCGTTGTCCTCGTCGCCGCAGTAGCCGTCGGGGCCGGGCAGGTACATACGATCCATGATCTCGCGCACCCAGTACTGCGTCTTCCAGGGCTGGCCGGCGTAGTTGTAGAGGTAGACCATGTGCTGGATGGGCTGGTTGCCGTGGGCGTACTGCCCCATGTCGGCGATCTGCATCTCGCGGATCTCGTGGATCACGCCGCCGTAGTAGCTGTCGTCGAAGACGGGCGGCAGGGCGAAGACCGTATCCAGCTGGGCGACGAACGCGTCTTCGCCCCCCATCAGGTCGATGAGGCCCTGCATGTCGTGGAACACCGACCAGCTGTAGTGCCAGCTGTTGCCCTCGGTGAAGGCGTCGCCCCACTTGAAGGGATTGAAGGGGGACATGAACTCGCCGTTCTGGTTCTTGCCCCGCATCAGCTTCGTTTCCGGGTCGAAGAGGTGGCGGTAGTTGAGGCTGCGCTGGCGGTAGGTTTCTACTTCGGTAGCCGGCTTGCCGAGGGCCTTGGCGAGGCGGTAGATGGCAAAGTCGTCGTAGGCGTACTCCAGGGTACGGGCGGCGTTCTCGTTGATGTCGACGTCGTAGGGCACGTAGCCCAGTTCGTTGTAGTATTCCACCCCGGCGCGGCCCACGGCATCCAGCGGGCCGGCGTTATTCGCGCCGTGGATCAGCGCCGCGTAGAGGTTCTCGATGTCGTAGTCGTAGGCGTCGCCGCTCTTGAGGTAGGCCTCCGCGACTACCGAGGCCGAGTTGTTGCCCACCATCACGTTGCGCAGGCCGGGACTGGCCCACTCCGGCAGCCAGCCGCTCTCGTCGTAGGCGTTGGAAAGCCCCTCCTGCATCTGGCCGTTCAGCTCGGGGTACATAAGGTTGAGGAAGGGGAAGAGGGCGCGGAAGGTGTCCCAGAAGCCCGTGTCGGTAAACATATAGCCCGGCCGCACCTCGCCGTTGTAGGGACTGTAGTGCACCACCTTGCCGTCGGCGTCGTACTCGAAAAACTTGCGTGGAAACAGCAGCGAGCGGTACAGGCAGCTGTAGAATATCCGGAACTGGTCTATGGTGCCGCCCTCCACCGCGATGCGGCCGAGTTCCCGGTTCCAGACCGCGCGGCCGGCTTCCCGCACGGCCTCGAACCCGCCGTCGCCGAGCTCCTCCAGGTTGCGCTCCGCCTGCTCGTAACTGATGAAGGACGAGGCGACCCGCGCGGTGACCGCTTCGCCCTTCGCGGTCCGGAAACCGACGATCGCCCCGGCGTGGTTGGATTCCTGCTCCAGCGCATTGCTCAGGGTCGTATCGCTGAAGGTCTGGGTCATCGCGAAATCCTTATCGAAGACCAGTACGAAGTAGTTCTTGAAGTTCTCGGGTACGCCCCCGCTGTTGCGCGTCGTGTAGCCGATCACCTTGCGCGCTTCCGGCAGAATTTTCACGTAGGAGCCGTGGTCGAAGGCATCCACCACCACGTAGCTGCTGTCGCCCTCGGGGAAGGTGAAGCGGAACAGGGCCGCCCGTTCGGTGGGTGCGATCTCGGTGGTGACGTCGTGGTCGGCCAGGTATACGCTGTAGTAGTAGGGCTTGACGACCTCCGCCTTATGGGAGAACCAGCTCTGCCGCTCCTCCTCCCGAAAGCGCAGCTTACCCGTCACCGGCATCAGGGAGAACTGCCCGTAGTCGTTCATCCACGGCGAGGGCTGGTGGGTCTGCTTGAAGCCGCGGATTTTGGTGGCGTCGTAGGTATAGGCCCATCCGTTGCCCATCTCGCCGGTCTGCGGCGTCCAGAAATTCATCCCCCACGGCAGCGCGATGGCCGGGTAGGTATTGCCGTTGGAGAGCCGGTAGTCGGAGTCGGTGCCCATGAGCGGGTCGGCGTAGTCGACGGGGCTATCGATCTTGCCCAGAAGGGCGGTTTGGCCGCGGCCCGGGAACGGGCAGGCCAGGAGGGCCACAAACAGGAGGAGAATACGCATGATCAGAGCTCTGGTAAGGCGCCTAAGTTAATCGATTTAGCGTAGTATAAAACTCAATCTTTGGTGGCGGGGTCGCTGGTGCAACGTTTAATACCAGTTGGGGACGGATGGCTGGTGGAGGACGTCCCGTTCCGGGGCCGGTAGGGCGACGGGTATTCAGATTGGCTACCCCGTAGAGACGGGGTGATAAGTTCACCACGGATCGACTGCGTCGGCACGGAGGCGCTTCGCTTAGGCACGGAGGGACACGGATTGCCCGCGTTGCTGATGCACCACCCTTCCGCCTTCAGCTGGGGACGGCGTGCCTGCGGCACTTTTCGCCCCCAGCTGGGGTGAGACGTCCCCTCCGGGGCCGGTAGGGCGTTGCGAAGCCACCCCAATCTGCGAAATCAGTAGTACGGGAAAATCTGCGCTTAATCTGCGAAAAGAACCTGTTTTGATCTGCGGTGAAAAAACATCACTCAAACCATCCCATTCCCATTAGCACCCTCCTCAGGCACCTGCTGCACCGCATCCCAGTGCTCCACGATCTTGCCGTCGAGGTCACTAATCAGAAACCGGTAGGCGGTGCCGGAGAAGCCGGTGAAGATGGGAAAGGCATTGCCGTTGAGGATAAGGATCGGCATCGGGCTTACTTCTGCGGACTTACGGCCACCCGGATCACCGAGAAGGAGTAGGCCGGCAGGGTGTACTCCACCTTGCCCGACACCGCGAGCTTGCTCTCTGCGGGGCGGGCGTCCTGGTCCTGGGGTTACCCTGCAGGACCGTCAGCGCAGCCTCGCCCGCCAGCTGGTAATCGCCGGCGTCGATGGTCGTGCGCACGGCGACCGGCAGCAGGTTAGCCAGCTTGAAGATGAGGTCACCGGTGGCTTCGTCGCGGACGACCGATACGCCGACGCGCTCGTTCACGTCCTCGTCATCAGCGGAGAGGCGCACCGTGCTCGGGATGTACACCGCACCCGCATTCCTGCCGTAGAGTTGCTGGACGTAGTAATCCACGGTGGTGTGCACTTCGGTGTTGGTGGGGTAGGATCCTGGCCCCAGCGCTTCGAGGCCGGCGAAGCGGATGGGGTCCTCCGCCATCGTCTCAGCGCGCTCGGCGTTGTGAAACTTCGTCCAATCATAGTGCTTGATGAGGCCGTCGACCACTTCCCGGTCGACGCGCCAGTCGACGCCGGTATACTCCGCCCCGTTCAGCCCTACCGTTTCCCGGTCGCCTTCCCGGGTGACGGTCGCCGGCGTGGTGGGGCCATAGTGGGTAAAGTCAGCGGTACGGAGCTGAAAGACGCCTGACTGCCCTGTACCGTCGCTCTCCCAGCTGACTACGAAGTCACCGCCCACGCGGCTCACTTCCGGATTTTGCACGTTTCCCGTTGCTTCCATCACTACGGGGTAGGACTGCGGCTTCCACTCGTACAGGTTCTCCGAGGAAGCGTGCGCCAGCTGCTGCACGGTATCGTTGAGGCTCCAGACGGCGTGCCACCGTCCACTTTCCTCCTGAAAGAGGTAGGGATCGAACATCCGCTTCTGCCCGCCCCAGGTGCCGAAGTCGGAGAAGAGGAAGGTTAAGGCGTCGCCGATGGCGTGCCATTCCTGCCGGTCCACGCTCCAGGCGAGGTTGAGGCCGCTGCGGCCGTCGTCCCGGGAGTAGGCGAACAGGTAGACGGAGTCGGGTTGGACGCTTATGGTCGCCTTCAGCTCACTTCCCGTCGCCAGCAGTAGGAGAAAGAACAGGGAGCTCAGTAGGGGGAAGTTAAGCTTGTGCACGGTAATTCGACTTTGGTGACGCAGGGTAGCAAGATACCGGAATTTTAATTGTCATTACGACTATTTAGTACCGTGACGATCATCAGGACCACGTAGGGTCCGTGGACCTGCGCGTGTCCGGTTGGTAAACCAGCGCACTCACATGCTGCACTCCACTTTCGTCCCACTAGTGGGGGATACCGCCTTTCACTTTACCCGGCGCAGCCATAGGCTGCGGTGCACGGTCGCGGTCGGAGACCGCATTATACTGGCACGCACTACCTGAGCAGGGCGACCAGTTTGTCGATGTCTTCCCGGGTGGTGGCGTAGTTGGTGATGCCGGCCCGCAGGGTATCTACGCCGCGAATGGGGTAGACCGAGAGCCAGGCCTCGCCGGAAGCCACCACGCGTGCGCAGACCTCCCGCGCGTACGCGCCGGGATCCGGGTGACCGGGCCGGGAGAAGCAGACCACCGGCAGTGGGGTATCGTTTGCAACGGTCCAGCCGGACTCCTTCAGGCGTCCGCGCAGGTAGTCGCCGAGTTCGACGTGGCGGCGGATGGTCTCGGCGTAGCCGTCCCAGCCGAAGACGAGCAGCGACAGGTACATCCGCAGCCCCAGGAAGCGCCGCGACCACTGGATGGTGTGGCTGTAAGGATCGACGGTGGAGAGCTCCTTTCCCTCCCGCGGCATGTACGCGGCGGTGGTGCGGAAGGTCTTGTCGAGAATCTCCGGACGGCGGGTGAGGAAGAGTCCCGTCCCCATGGGCACCGAGAGCCATTTGTGGATGTCGGTGGTGATCGAATCGGCCCCTTCGATGCCCCGCAGCCAGTCTTTGTAGCGATCGTTGAGCACCGCGGCGCCCCCGAAGGCGGCATCTACGTGCAGCCAGACGCCATACTGCCGGCAGAGGTCGCCGATGGCCATCAGGTCGTCGATGGAGGCGGTGCCCGTGGTGCCGGCCGTGGCGATCACCATGACCGGTAGCTTCCCGGCTTCGACCGCGCCACTCAGCCGGTTGTGCAGTTCGGAAACCGACATCCGCAGGCCGTCGTCGGTGGGGACCTGCACCACCGCCTCCAGGCCGAGCCCGGCCACCCGCGCCGCCTTGACCACCGAGTGGTGGGCCTGCTCCGAGCAAAACAGCAGCGGCTCGCCGTCGAAGGCCCGGTAGCCCCGGTTGGCATAGTCCGGGAAGCGGTGGTTGAGCGCGCAGAGCACCCCCGTCAGGTTGGCCTCGGCCCCGCCGCTGGTGAAGGTGCCGTCGATGCAGTCCTCCACGTAGCCGAATTTTTTCCCGTACTCACTCACCAGGTAGCGTTCGACCTCCGCGGCGAAGGGCGAGTGGCTCCAGGCCGCCAGCTGGGGATTGAAGTAGGCCGCGATCAGGTCGGCTAGGATGGAGGGGAAGTTCGTCCGCGGATTATACAGCCCGAAGTACATCGGATGTGGCACGTGCACCTGGTAGGTCCGCAGGTTTTCCACCACAGCATCTACGGCCGCGCCCGCCTCCAGGGGCTCCTGGAAGTCAAAGTGGCGCACGATCTCCCGGATCTTTTCCGGATCGAGCTCCGGGGATACCCGTAGGTCGCGGGTATGGGCGTAGTAGTCCTCGAGCTGGGGGAGTAGCTGGGTGAGCAGTTGCTGCCGTTGGCCGGCGGTCAGGTCGAAGTGCATGCGACGGGGGAGTTAACGAGTACCAATAGTACGCATTCGGGCGGCGGCGCGCGGGTGCAGGGGAGCCCTGCACTTACTCCGGGCGGGTGCAGGGGGTCATCGGCGATTTCGAGACGTATTCAGGAGTATTTGCTGCTCTGCTGGATCCAGACACTCCAAGGTCGGCTCGGCGCCGACACTTGGAGGTCTTTTACCAACCCGGCAGGACCTCGGAGTGTTGGCGCTGAGCCAACCTCCGAGGGTCCGACCATTCGGGCGGCGGCGCGCGGGTGCAACGGAGCCCCCCGCCACCGGTTACCCCAGCACGAGCCAGTGAATCAACAGCGCCAGCAGTACACAGAGCAGAAAGGCCAGCGCCAGCAGGCGGAAGGTGAAGCTGAAGCGCCCCAGCACGGGCAGGCTTTCGGTGAGCAGTTCGAGCTCGTGCAGGGGACCGAAATCTTCGCCCCGCAGGGGTCCGTCGACCGGCAGGCCCTCCCGTCGCAGCGTCGCCACGGCGTCTGCGTAGTCGGCCTCCATCACCTCCACGATGGCGCCGCGGTTGCCGAGCAGGTAGGCCCCCACATACAGGCTGTGCTCGAACAGCACGCGGTAGCACAGGCCCTCCCGGTGGAGCGATAACTTGATGAGGGTGAGGGTCTGGAGGTCCAGCACCTCGGTGAGCCGGAGGTAAATTGAATCCGCGGATTGGATACGGTAGGGAAATTGCTTGCACGGTAAACGCGTAGCCCACGGTTTCGGCCGGCTGGATCTGGCTTTCGCCTCTTCTGATTCAGTGTGTGGACATCTTACGGGACTGATGTTATAACTAAATTTTGAATTTAACCTGATTGGTAAAATATTATTTGCCATCCGTACCAAGCAATAGCCGTTTTGCGTTAAGTTTTTCCACTACCATCTCCTGTACCCTGCTTAGGGTGGGTGGGCTTCCTTATTCATTCGAATACGTACACAGCTAACCTCATGAGTATCACCCCCAATTACCACCGCGTCCTGCCCGGAGATGCGGAGCGGCGGATCGATCTTTCCTTTTCCGTTGCTGAGATCAAGACCTTACACGCCATCCTGCTGGATGCCATTGACCTGGCCGACCGGGAAGAAAACACCAAATACCCCGTCCAACTCCAACTTTCGACCAAGCTCGAGGACTCCCTGGCCTCGCTCAAGTCGGAAACGAAAGCTACTCCCTACCGGACGACCGATATTCCGCAAACCGACGGCGTACGGATGTAGCCTTACCACTTTTCTGCTTGGGGGGGGGGTGATCCGTGCTACGGCGTCACCGTCAGGCGCAGGGTCCGTTGCCGGTCGCCGGTGCGTATCATGACGAAGTAAATTTCGGGCTGCATATTCAGTTCCTTCAGGTAAGCGAGCTGGGCCGAGCGCCAGTGACCGGTCCGGAAGCCCCACAGGGTGATGCCGGTAACGGCGGGGTGGTTCCAGAACAGCCCGAAGATGCGCTCGTACTCGGCCTTCTGGAAGGAGTCGCGGATGGCCACGTCGTCCGTGACTTCGTAGGCATCGTTGAGGTTCCCGTCGATGTCCAGCTCCGTGACCTGGAGGGGCAGGCCGGTAGCCGCCAGGTGATCTAGGTTGGTGAGCAGGGTGTTGGTGGCGTCTTCGAAGCTGCCGTCTCCGTACTTGCGGGTGGAAAAGGCGTGGGCCTGAAATCCGAGCACGTCGATCAGGTCGTCGGCCTGCAGCAAGTCTACGATCTCAAGGTATTTGTCGGTGATGTTGAGGTAGTTGGTGACGACGTTGTATTCGTTGAGCACCAATTTGGTCTCTTCGCAGGGGAAGTACTGCCGGGCGAGCTTGAAGGCGTTGACGATCCAGTCGTACTCGCCGGGCGCGGTGCCCAGTTCTTCGTTGAGCATTTTGAGGGCATCCACGTAGTCGCCGCTGTTGGCGTCGCCGGTGTTAACGCTAAAGGGGGTATTATCGATGCCGTTGGGCGGATCGTTGACGATCTCATTGGCGACCTCTAGGTACTCCAGGGTGGCGCGGGCGTCGGAGCTGCCGGCCACCGCCTGGAACCAAGCGCGGATCTTGGCAATCTTTTCCGCGTTGGTCATGGGCCGGAGCCAGGTGGGTTGTTGGTTGCCCCAGAGCAACACGTGGTAGCGGAAGGGGAACCCGTTGCTGGCGGCGTAGGCACGGGCTTCTTCGACCTCCCCGAAGTCGTATACGCCCTCGGTGCGTTCGACGCTGACCCACTTACCGGCGTTTTCCGGCGTCACCTGGTTGAAGTAGTGCTCGTGGTCCTTCATTTGGGCAGCGCTGTAGATGGACCCCAGGAACACCTCCGGTCGCGTCACTTGTAGCGCTGCGCGTCTTTTTTAAACCGCAGATAATCCCAAAATTTAAGGGTTGACAGTCCACAGGTATGAACAGGAGCAATGGATAAGTCTCGGTTTCAGATCTGAGCAGCAAAAAATATAGGGCCGCGCGGGGCCGGACTGCCGGTGCGGCCATCGCCGGGTAATCCCCCGTCAGTTTACCAGGGCTGTTGCATCAGCACGATGGGAATCCGTGGTGAACTTACCATACCGTCGCTAGCAGGAAGTAAATCTAAATGGTATTCAGCAATGAATACCGTACCCACCTACCGGCTGCAGTGCAGGCGATGCTTTTCTTACAACGTCATCCCCACCGGGTCCCAATCCACCACCCGGCGCTCGAAGTAGCTGAGGTTGGCGGCCAGCGAGGGGGCGGCGGCGCGGAAGCCGAAGGCGCCGTCTTCGATCACCTGGCCCTCCTTACGGATGGCCTCGAACCAGTTGCCGAAGTGATGCACGTGGTCGGAGTAGCCCTCCGGCGTGGTATAGCTCCATTCCTCCGGCCCGACGATGGTCGGCGCCACCGGGGGGTATTCGCTGTTGTACCAGGATTCGAACTGTTCCCGGGTGGCTTCCGGGAAGGTGTTATACGTGTCCCAGCCGCCGTAGCCGGGGGCGGCGGGCATGGTCTTGCGCCGGAGGGTGAGGGCATTGCCGGTGACTTCCAGGCTGCCCTCGGTACCGATGAAGCGGGTGCGCGAGCCACCCCCGCCGCCGTCGACGAAGTTGACCCGCAGCTGCATGTTGAAGGCCGGATGGCTGGCCTGCTCGCCGTAGTCGCAGCTGGCGATGAATACGTCGGGGACGTCCCGGCCATCCTTCCAGTAGCGCAGGCCGCCGGTGGAGAAGATGCGCTCCGGGCCCACCGAGTCCAGGATGCGGTGGCTGGCAGAAAAGAGGTGGACGAAGAGGTCGCCGGCGACGCCGGTTCCGTAATCGCGGTAGTTGCGCCAGCGGAAAAAGCGCTTCGCGTCGAAGGGCAGGTCGGGGGTATCCTTGAGGAAGGTCTCCCAGTCCACGGTCTCGGGCGAGGCGTCGCGGGGAATGGAGTACTGCCAGGCCCCCAGGGCACTGAAGCGGTCGTTAAAGGTCTCCACTAGCACCAGCTGTCCGAGGTCACCGCGCTGGTAGATTTCCCGCGCCTGCTCCGTCAGGATGGAGCTGACCCGCTGGCTGCCCACGATGAGGATGCCCGGATTGCGCGCTTCGGCGTCGAGCACCGCCTGGCCTTCGTCGAGCCGTTGCACCAGCGGTTTCTCGCAATACACGTGCTTGCCGGCATCGAGCGCCGCGATCGTGATCGTGTCGTGCCAGAAATCCGGGACCGCGACGATGACGGCATCCACGTCCGGGCGGGCCAGGATCTCCCGGTAGTCGCGCGTGAGGAAGAGGTCGTTTCCGTACACTTCCCGGATGCGCTCCAAATGGCCGGTGTAGAGATCGCAGGCCGCTACGAGTTGCACGCCCGGATGCTGCAGGGCCGCGGCCAGGTCGCTGAAGCCCTGGATGCCCAGGCCGATGCACGCCAGGTTAATGCGGTCGTTGGGCCCGACAGCCCGCATCGACAGGAACGGCGCGGCGAGCAGGCCGGTGGAGAGGTGGCGAATGAAGCGGCGACGGGAGTGGATGGGCATGAAGGCTGGATATGGGGGACAAGCTATGCTTTTTCCGATAAGCGGGATCGTTGAGTCAGCCGCAGATTTAGGTCGCAGATTGGTCTCGTCGGCCGTCCGCCGAGGCTACCGGAGCAGGCATCAGCAACGCGGGAAAATCTGCGTTACCGCCGAAGGCAGCAGCGAAGCTCATCTGCGACCGAGCGTAGCGAATCCCCCGCCGAAGGCGAATCTACGGTGAAAAACTACCCCACGTACCGCTCCATAATCCCAGTTAAATCCCCAGGCACCGCCACTGCCGGAACCGGCCGGGCCGCCTGCTCCGCCAGCCATTCCTGCACACCCGCGCGCCGCCGCAAGGCCGCATCCCCCCGGCCCTCTACCCAGCCGTAGATGGGAAGCTCGCGGTAGCCCTTCTTGGCCTCCCCGAAGCCCCAGCGGATACCACCGTAGGTGGAGGCGTCGCGGCCGTCGAGGCTGAAGCGGTCGTTGAGGTAGCAGGCCACGGCGAAGGCCTCCCGCGGATCGGGCCGCCACTTATGCAGCTGCTTGACCCAGTACATACGCAGGTTATTGTTGAGCCAACCGTCGAGGGTGAAGGCCTTCTGAGCGGCGTTCCAGGTCTCGTCGCCGGTCTCTCCGCGGATGAGGGTTTCCAGGTCGTACACTTCCGGGCGCGGGTCGCAGAGGTGGGCCTCCATCGTTTCCCGGGCCCAGGCGGGCAGACCGGCCCAGCGGGTGAAGTCGGGCACGTGGCGGCAGCGGTGGTGGTAGTATTCCCGCCACGTGAGCAGCTCGTCGAAGAACTTGTAGCGGGCAGCAGAAGGGGGGACGGCCGCCGCCACCTCCCGCGGGGAGAGCACACCGAAGTGCATATAGGGCGACAGGTGGGTGGAATCCCCGGCCAGGGAGGGGTTGTTGCGCGTCCACTTGTAGCGGGGGACAACGGCTTTCACCGCATGGTCCAGCCGCTCCAGCGCCACCGAGCGGAAGCCGGGGTAGTCGGTGGCCGGGGCGACGGTCATGTCCACCCCGCAGGTCGCGATGAGGGCGTCGAGCTTCTCGGCGGTGAGGCCCTGCGCTTCGGCGTCACCGAATTCCAGGTCGCCGGCGTAGGCGGGGGATTGGGGTTCCTGCCGCAGGTCCGTAGGGAGGTGTACCTCCCGCAGCACCCGGTGGGCCGCGCGGAACTTCTTCGTCGTATCGAGGTGATCCAGCAGGGCGTTCATCGGCACCGCGCAGCAGGCATCCACGCCCCACACCGCGGCGGACAGGCGCCCGGCCAGGTCATCCGCGTAGCTGCGCGTCACGAAGGTCGGCACGTCGTCGACCACTACCGCCGCGGCCCGGGCGGCAAGTCTCGCTACCACGTCCACTTCCCCCTCCCCTTCGCGCCGTACCCAGCGGACGAACCGGAGTCCGCGCGCCTCCACCCCTGACTCCAGCTCCAGGCTCGCCTCCAGGATAAAGCGGTGCAGCCGGTGGGAAGCATAGGGGTAGCGGTTCTCCAGCGCGTGCAGCACCACGACCGGCAGTCCCAGCTCATTCCCCAGCATAATCGCCGCGTCGAGCGCCGGATTTTCCTCGGCCCGCAGCGCCTGCATGAGCCAGCAGAGGACGTAGTCTTTCGTAGCGTCTACCGGGTGGGCAGTCAGGGCGCGCGTGCGCTGGTGGAGGATGTCTTGGGCGGTCACTGGGGAGTAACTGCGGGGGGGCAGGAAGGGTTCTGGGGCGGCGGGGCGCGGAGTGCAAGGGAGTCCCGCACTGAGACGGGGCGGGCGCAAGAGGAACTACCGGTCCGGTGCGCGAAACAGCAAGTACAGGTTATACCCCGGCACCAGCAGCCACCAGGGAGAGTAGGCCGTCGCCCGCATCCGGTTGAGGCACACGACTACCACCACATAGCCGAGTACCGCAAACACGTAGGGATAAATCGCCGGCGCATACTCCATCGGCGGACGGCCGAAGAGCAGCCCGTCGCGATTCCTCCGTGAGCTCGCCAGTACGCTGAGCACTACGGGCACTCCGAAGAAGATCACCGCCGGCATCACCGCCAGCAGCAGGGCAAAGGCGGAAAAGTAGGCGCGGCCGATGCGGCGGCGGGGGTCGTAGAGGTCTTGGAGGTAGATGCCTTCGGGTGGGGGTGGGGAGGTAGGCATGGTGTAAGAGAACGAGCACTGTCCGGAGAACAGTACATACGTAATCTGGCCTTTGAATAATCCAACTGCGTCTTTTTAAAGAATTGCCTTAGTTTAGGAATTCTTTCAGACCACCCTGAGTAGCGCTAATCGATAAGCATTGTTGCTTAAAATCCCCCCCCCCCCTTTTAGAATGACCACCACCCCGACCCTTACCCAGAAGTACAACGTCAATCAGCAACCTATCGAAAATATTCTGGCTGGGTGCGTTCGGGCGAGATTGCTATCCCGGAAATTCAGCGACCCTTTGTATGGGACAGGTCCGGCGTCCGCAACCTGATGGATAGCCTGTTCAATGGGTACCCCGTTGGCTACATCATCGTCTGGAAAAACCCGGATGTCCGGCTTAAGGATGGCAGCCTTTCCTCCGGCAAAAAGATCTTGATCGATGGGCAGCAGCGCGTGACGGCGTTACGCGCGGCAATCAACGGCGAATACGTCGTCAACAAATCTTACAAGCGCATTCGTATCAAAATGGGAGCTTATCGATCCGGAAGATCGTCTGTAGGTTGCTTATCTCTGCTTCCGTCCGGGGACGAAAGGCAAAAAGGGAGGGGGCTTTGAGAGAATAGATGGCAAAGGCACTCTTGCAGGCATCCTGCAGGGTGTAGCTGCTGTTGGAGCGCCGCTCATCAGCCCCGTCAATCCGTTCGAAAACGGGGATCACCAGCTCTGCGTACAGCGTGTCAAAGTCAAATGATTGCTTGGTGGTAGTACCTTTCATGGTGAAAAGGTAGCAAATCCGCCACCTTCAGCTCAGATTCTAGCCAAAGTGAGAACCGCTGGCTTTGACCGCATTTACTCGGCAGTATCCCAAAAATGCTCCAACATCGCCAATGGATTAAGTACCGGCATGATCAGGCTATCTCCTATAATCGCTACAGTACGCGCGTAAACTAATCCCCGCAGGGTGCCCAGCGAAACACCAACGAGCGTCGCAAGCTCCATTTTTTGGTCTTCGGTAACTTGAATGCCCGGTGAGAATGGATAGAGCGGTGTTGGTTCAGCTAGCTGAAAAAAGTGGCTAACGGTAATTTCCACCATTTTTCCCGCCTTGGCACTTACGACCTCATTTTCTATCACAATACCTGGAGACATGGCGGCACTTATGAAAATTTCGATTTCCGTTGCAGAATTAATGCGCGGTTCCAAACCAAACTGCCACTGGGCCACGGCCTCCCGGGTATTGCCATCTTCCTGAGGTTGACGAACCATCAAATCGTGCTCTACTATTTTGCTTAGTACATAGTCCATAATTATGCGGCTGGTAGTTTGATCATTTTCGTATCAACCTTGATGGGGGGAGTAAAGCCGACATGACCGCGTTCGCGATGGAATTGCATGTTAGGCGCATTCACCGTAAATGTCCGCTCGATCTTTTTCGGGCCATGCTTAGCGCGATCAACGGCTACATCGAGGTCCTGGAAGACAAATTTGGGGGCCTTATTGACGGCCAGGCACAGGCTTACAAACTTCGACAGTTTGTGATCGTAATTGCCGTTCAGAATCTGTGATACGTAGCCCTTACTCACCCCGAGTTGCTGGGCAAATTCCTTACGGGAGAGGTGATTTGCTTCCAGGTAATCTTCAATCTGGCGAAATAAGTCCAGCTGGATTTTAATGGTCCAGTAGGTTTCGTCGCGTAGTAGTTCTTCCTGCGTGTAAAAGCTCATTCTTCTTCAATTTTTGACTTCCGGACGGAGTCCCGGTAGGCCGACTTTAATTCCCTGAGGTAGTCGATGTTCCTCCGTTGCTCCTTATTGTCTTTTCCCTTCACGTTCTTTTCAGTTCGCCGAGGACAAGCACACGGCGGTTCGGCGGCTGATAAAAGATATAGAAGCGGTACCGCCCGATGCGTAGCTCAAACTCTTCCCAGTCATCCGTCGGATCCTGCCCGCGGAGTTTTTTGAAGGCTTTAGGCGGTAACCGGTTGCCCTGCGCCAGTTCTCCGAGCCATGCCTGCAGTCGTTTCAAATCTTTCTGGTCACCAGCTTTACGCATGGTTTTCAGGAAGTCATTCAGCGGCCGGCGCCCGTCTACACTCAGTTCCACCACCTCGTTTGGTGCCGCAACTGTGGGTATGGGGATAAGCGTAAAAGTTGGCATCTAAAGTTTACATCTAACTAAACTCAAGGCTAAAGGTTGAAATTTTGTACCGCACCGCCTAATTTTTCCTTTCCGTTTTCACCCGCTATCTTAAAGCCCCTCTCAGCAACCTGCCTTCCGCACTCCCCCAGCGTTCACCCATGCCCACCACCACCCACCCCCCGGCCACCGGCGCCCGCATCACCGTGCGCGGGGAAGATTTCCTGGTCCACGAAGTAAAAACCTACGCCGACAACCGCTACCTCATCGAGGGAGAGGGCATCAGCGAGTTGGTGCAGGGCCACCGGTACCGCTTCGATACGCAGTTGGATGCCTTCGAGGTGCTGGCCCCGGAGAATACGCAGCTCGTTGCCGATACGTACTCCGGTTACCGTAAGCTGAAGCTCTATTTGGAGACCCAACTCCGCAACGCCTACACCACCAGCGAGAAGATCACCATCGCCGATAAGGGGGCCCTGGACCTCGCCGCTTACCAACTTACCCCGACCACCAAGGCGCTGGCGCTGCCCCGCGCCCGGCTGCTGATCGCCGATGGCGTAGGACTCGGTAAGACCATCGAAGTGGGCATCCTGCTGGCGGAGCTCATGAAGCGCGGACGCGGCAAGCGCATC
>JBBSPZ010000033.1:0-43192 GCA_038258275.1 Chitinophagales bacterium
AGTTTAATACCTTAGCCTCCGCGGCGGGTGGTGCCATCTTGATCCTGGTTTAGTCACCTCAAAGATGCGTACTCCCGCCGTCTTTCTTAAACTCAGATTATGGGACAGGAATAAACTGCGCCCTGGTCGCAGTGTCTCTAGCGTTACCGTTTAGTCTAGCGTCTTTCGTCGGCACTTGTTCTTCGGTAGTGGGTATACCAGAGGACGTTCACCCGGATGTCCGCCCTAATGATGTGACTGAAAAAAACGGGGCCTGAAACAGGTTGCGGACATGGTGCCAGGTTAGTCCGTCGACGCTGCCGGGTATCGGAGCATATTAATCCCGTGTTCTGCCGTAAATACTACTAACAGGTAAGGGCCGCCTGTTTCGG
This sequence comes from Chitinophagales bacterium, assembly GCA_038258275.1. Lineage (GTDB taxonomy): Bacteria > Bacteroidota > Bacteroidia > Chitinophagales > Saprospiraceae > Neolewinella. Next base: position 372 of record JBBSPZ010000033.1, read on the forward strand.
TCTTCCATTTGGAAGGTCAAGCACCGCAATTTTTAGCCCGTCAGTAAATGCGGATAATTATTAGCGATCAAAGCCAACTATCCGCCAATATGCCTTGTGATCAATTGTAACCACACCCGGTTCAAAAGCGGGAAAATCGAACATCACCGAGCGAGGTGACTTCAACATATAGAAGCAGTCATTTTACCAACTAATTTTATCCGTAACACTATGCTCACCTCCACTCCCACACGCGGTACTGCAACCGCCTACCCCGCCGAATACAGTACCCGTAGCCGTATCCACTGGGGGGCCATCATTGCCGGGTCCCTCCTTGCCGTGGCGATCGCTTTTGCCCTCAACCTGCTGGGCTTGGGCATCGGTCTGTCAACCATCGACCCCGTCACCGAATCCAAGCCCTTTTCGGGACTCGGCATCGGAGCGACCATCTGGTACATCATCTCCACCCTTATTGCACTTTTTGCCGGTGGGTACGTAGCCGGCCGGTTGGCGGGTTTCCCTAAAAAATCGACGGCAGGTCTGCACGGTATACTGTCCTGGGCGCTCTTTACCCTCCTTAGCCTCTATATGCTCAACTCGGCCGTGGGCAGGGTATTCAACGTAGTGGGATCCACCCTTTCTACCGTTGCCTCTACCGCGGGCAGTGCCGTCGGTGCGGTAGTTCCCGATGATTTGGGCCAACGGATCAGCCAGCAGCTCCAGCAGTCCAATATTACGCTGAGCGACATTCGCCGCGAAGCCTTCCAGCTGCTGGAAGATACCGGCAAGCCAGCCCTTGACCCCCAGAATCTTCAGCAGAATGCGGGCAATGCCGTTGACATGGCCCAACGGAACGCCGATGACGTAGCCCAGAGCCCCTACGCCGCCACCCAGGAGGTAAACCAGGTGATCGACCAGATCGGCAAGCGCGGAGAAAAAGTGGTCAATGCGGCCGATAAGCAAGCCCTAATCAACGTACTGGTAGCCCGCAGCGACATGTCGGAAGCCGAAGCCCGTCGCACGGTCGACGGATGGAGCCAGCAGTACGAGGAGGCCATGGCCACCGTGGACCAAAAGATGAAGCAGCTCGGTAACACCGCCGAAAAAGTGGGCGGAGATGTTGCCTCCGGCCTGGCTACCGTTGCGATTCTCGGCTTCTTTGCCCTGCTGGCCGGTGCTGCGGCTGCCTTCTTCGGGGGAACGGTTGGCCGCCAGCGGGACCTCACCGTGACGGGGGGACAGAGCATCAACGTCGCGGACGTGGAATAGGAAATGGACGCGTTTTCTTGTCCGGGTAATCACTTGAAAAGCCTATTTCACTTTCGCTGCATACCGCATAGCCACACCAGTTGCTGCCGGGAATTGGCGGGCAAAAGATTGGGCACGAACCATTCGGCAATCGAAGGAGGGAGCAGTGAAATCCTACCCGTTTTCCTTCACCGCCGCGGTGTTGTAGTATCGCCGGTCGGCTATCAGCCCCGCTGTGGGTGCGTACGGTATTACTTGATAAACGGCTTCCGGGGGAATTGCAGGGTCGCGATAGCCGGGTAATTTCACCCGCAGATCGACTGCGTTGCACCCCGACTTAGTCGGGGCTTCGCTCTGGCACAGATGGCCACGGATTGGCTTTATAACCACCGCAAGGGATATTTCCCCTGCACTCAGCAATACACCGGGTAGGCCCCGGAGCGGGCCATCCTACCCTAGCGAGGCGGTGGAAACCCCTCGCGGTCCTTCCGTGACGTGCGTTACCCGGCCCCGGAGAGGACGTCTTAGAGGAGCGAGGCGGCGAAGAGCGGTATCGAAGATGCCGCGCGTAGTCCCTCGCGGTGTTCCTCGTACGACTGGTTTGCTCATCCTGGCGGGATAGCAAATTTAGCTAGGCTTTCCCGCAGCGATTGTGTTTCCCACGCTCGGGCCAGAGGCCACTCGACCATTTAGGAAGCGCTGGCCCCGGAGCGGGCCATCCTACCCTGGTGAGGCGGCGTAGTCCCTCGAGGTGTGGTTCGAAAACGCGCAAGGTCATTTTACTGGTACAGTAGTTTTTATCGTACGCACCTAAAGCGAGACTGTGGATGGCATATTTACCTGGCTCACGTACCCGAAATTGGCCGTGAGGTACGTCACGGAGGCGCATGGCCGAGGCTCCTTACCTTTGTGCCTAATCACTATCCTTACTATGAAGCCTTTCCTCCTTACCCTTACCGCTCTCCTGCTGTCCTTATCGCTGCTGGCGCACGAGTACATTTTACTGGCGTACCAGTATTTCCTCAGCCCCGGTGATACGCTGGAGGTACACCTCTTTGTTTCCGACGGATTCAACGTCCAGCTCGAGCGGCCCGTGCAGCGCGACGTGACCAAGACCTTCGCCCTGGAAACGCGCCAGGGCACCAGCGATCTGCTCCGGGAGGTTACCGAAGGCGACCTCCCCGTACTGGAAAGGGAGGTCGACTTCGAGGGGCTGGGGCTGCTGCACATGACCCGCGACTGGTCGTACATTACCCTTCCCACCGGGAAGTTTGCCGACTACCTGGCCCACGATAATATCGAAAACATTGAGCTGGACACGACCCGCGCCGAGCAAAAGGAGCGCTACAGTCGTTGCGTCAAGGCGCTGGTGCAGAGTACCCCCCTGCCCGGAGATACCCTTTACCGGCGGGTGGTTGGCCAGGAGTTCGAGCTCGTGCCCCTGAGCGATCCCTACACCGCCAAGCACTACGAATGGCTGAGGTTTCGGGTGTACTTCCGCGGGGAGCCTCTGGCGGGCAAGGTCATCACGGCCCGTAACCGCCGGGGCCCCGACCCGGCTACCTCCCAGTATTCCCGTACCGATGCCGATGGGGTTTGCTCCTTTAAGCTGGAGCGTGGGGGAGACTGGTTCGTACACGCTACCCACATGCTCCCCTCCCCCGCCGGTGCCGAGACGGACTACGACAGCTTTTGGACTACGTTTAGCTTCGGGGTGCGGGAGGATTGACGGAGCCCGGTAGTGCGTATAGCCGCGTCGGTGTATTTTCGTTCCTCCCTAAGGAGAAGGTTATTCAACTGAAAAGCGAAAGTCGCCTCCCTGTTAACCGACAAATGACCCCCGAATTTTGTACCTGACGAAGTCGATAACGTGGGATTTCCATGCTCGGAAGTTCGCGTCTCCGCTTGCTAAATTGTATAGGGAGTCCACCATGGGCGAGCCTTAGAAAGACGAAAAGTGAAAATTCCCGACATGGTGCTACTCAAATCAACGTTTTATGAATGCCTTTTTCCTTCCTGACTGGGACAACCTGCTGCAGATCGTCATCACGGCCCCTTTGATGTATGTCTTCGTCATTGGTTGTGTCCGGGTAATGGGCATTCGGTCGACTTCCCAGATGAATAGCTTTGATTGGATCGTGACCGTAGCGATCGGGGCCATCTTTGCTTCGACCGTCATCCTGAAAGACACGATGCTGCTGGAAGGCATGTTCAGTATCCTGTTGCTGCTATTACTTCAGTACCTGCTCACCACTATCGTGACCAGCTTTAGTTCCACCCGCAAGGTGCTCAAGGCCACCCCCCAACTTCTGTTTTTTAAGGGAGAATTCCTGGAAGATAATATGCGTAGCGAGCGGATCATACGCTCCGAAATCTTCGCCGTCATTCGCCGGAATGGCTATAAATCCACCGACGATATCTATGCCATAGTATTGGAAACGAACGCGCTGATTAGTGTCATCCCGAACGAGAATGACGATAAGCTTGGTTTTTCGCTCGCGGATGTTAACGGCCTTCCCGATGGACTCAAAAAGGATCTGGAAGCCCGGGGGGAGGAAGAATAAAGGCCGTCCGCCGGACCAAGCATAGCTTGGTCCGGCGGATGACTTAGCCTTCCTGTCCCTTCTGGACCGCGGCCTTCGGGCTGGCGTAACCCAGATCGGGTATGCCACCGACGGGTACCATCCGCTTCATGTCGAACTCACCCTTACCGTCAAAACTGCCGCCCGAGCTCCACCGTCCGGCGGGGCTGGGTACGCTGTCGTCCTTCCCCGTGGTGTAGAAGGTGTAGTTGTACTCGGAGGGCTCGAGGTCCTGGGGGAAATTATTGGGGATGGGGTGGTTGTCGCGCCCGCCAAGCTCTTCCCAGGCGGCCAGAAACTGATTCTGGTGCATGGTATCGCGGGCGATGAGGAAGCTGAGCATGTCCTTCATGCCGGCATCGTCAGTCATCTTGTAGAGCTGTACGGCAAGCATGCGCCCGGTGCTTTCGGCCATCACGTTGGCCAGCATATCGGCAGCGGTGTTGCCACTGGCGTAGACGTGGCTACAGTTGAAGGGCACGCCACTGGAATCGACCGGCATGGCGGCCATGCAGGTCGAGATAACGTGCTGGATATTCATGCCTCCCATGGCGGCGAGCACCACCGGATCGCCGGCGGCCTTGTCCTGCTCGAGGGGAGCGCCTTCGAGGTTCATGGCTACGGCCGTGGCCAGCATCTCGATGTGGCCCATCTCCTCGGTGCCGGTTTCGAGTAGCATGTCGCGGTACTTCTTGGGTCCACGCGCGCCCCAGGCCTGGAACATGTACTGCAGGCAGACGCGAATTTCTCCCTGGACGCCGCCGATGGCCTGCTGTAGGGCCTTAGCGAATACGGGGTTGGGCTTATCGACCCTGACGTGGTACTGGAGTTTGCCTCCGTCGTGGTAAAACATAGTGCGGTTGGTTTGGGTGAAACAATTGTCTCAATAGGTCACAAACAGGCCACAGGTTTCGTGTATACCTTACTATGTAAAATAAAAAAGGGCCGTGCCAATTAATAACCGCTTATTCTTCTACTACTTTTCCCAAACCCTCTTGTTTCCCCGCGCTGCGTGCAGGTCCGGATGACTTTTCCTACCCAGCCGGTTAAGGATTCTCGACCATCACAGTTTCACCACCGAACAGTTACCAAACGTTGTAGTCACCAGGTAAGTCCCACTCGGAAAGGAAGTAAAATCAATGGTGTACCCCAGTTCGCTTATTGTAACGGGGGCATCGATCTTCCGACCACTTGCATCAACGATTACCAAGTCGGAGACGCCCTTAAAGTGGAGGGGTATGGAGATGGTCGTTACGCCCCTTGCCGGGTTCGGGAACGCCTGGACCGGGGTCTTTTCCCACGTAGGGGCTGCCGTTACGATCCTGGAATACAAGTAGGTGCCGTCCAGGTCCCGGGGTATGGGTACCCTGGCTTCTATCTTCGGCTACGCCCCGATTAAAAAAGACGAGCTGCTTGGCCCCATCTTCAACGAGCAGATTCCTGAGCGCAGGTGGCCGCACCAAACGATCGTTCCCCTTACTTAGCCACGGGGTGCAGTGACTTAAGTCGCGTTCAGTTCCTTATTACCTTCATTACCTGCCGGTCTTGTCCCGTCCGGACTTCGAGCAAATACACGCCCGTGGTGGGCAGGCGTAGCGAATACGTGCCCGCCGTCGGGGCGGAGATCGTCTGCACCGTGCGCCCGTCTAGGGTGAGCAGGCGTAGCTTAGCCGGTGCAGTATTTTCGGTTGCCAACGTCAGTTGGTCGCCGACCTGGCTCAGGATACGGAACAGGTTCGCGTCGCCGCGCACGACGCGCACCAGCGGGCTATGGCTGAAGCTGCCATCGTAATCCACTTGCCGCAGGCGGTAGTAGTATTCGGAGCCGGTGGCTAGCTGGTCCAGGTAGGTGTAGTTGATTGGGTTCCCGGTCGTGCCCCGACCGTCGATCCGGGCGATCTCCTGAAAATGCTTCGCCGCGTCGCCGGATCGCTCCACAGCGAAGTAGTCGTTATTCAGTTCCGCGCTCGTGGCCCAGTCCAGTTGCACGCCCCCGTCGGGGCGGGCTTTGGCGGTAAAGGAAAGCATCGTTACCGGTAGCGCCGAGTTCAGGTCGCCGACGCCGAAGGCTCCCAGGTTCGTCAGGTTATTGCGCACCTGGGTGTACGGATTACTGCCAGTTGCGGCGGTAGACCCGTCGCCGTTCCATTTACCGTTCGAAAAATTGGAGACGAAGGAGTTGGGCCGGTCGAAGCCACCAATTTCGTTGGTGCCGTTCCAAGTCAGCTCCGCCGTCAGGTCGGAGCCACCGGCCGTCGCTTCGGTAATGGCCCAGGTGCGATCTACGACGTGTTCGGTCAGCGCGCCACCCGTGGCGTTGCCGGTGGCGTCGTAGTTGTTGAATACGTTAGGATATACCCGCACGGAGTAGGCGTCCGTGGTCCCCACGTTCGTCAGGGTAGCTGGCGTATAGCTCGTGACGTTGCTACCTATCGGAAAGCTGATGGCCCCCGAACGGCCAGCCGGGCCCAGGTTACGTTGCGTAAGCAAGCCCGTACCATTGGTAACGACAAACTGGCTGGCCGAAGCCCCGGTAATACTCGCCGCGTCGCCGATGGTGAGGTTGTTATTGGTCAGCAGCAGGGATCCCAGGGTAAAATTCAACGCGGTATTGGCGGTAGTCGCCTGTGCCAGCGTTACCGTTCCCGGGGTGTTGACCGTCAGGGTTTGCAGGACGTCGGTAACCGTGGGCAGTTCCGGCCCGGTGGTGACCGCAGCGGTATACGTGACGTTCACCTTGTTGGTGAAGGCTGGTGCGCCGGACAGCCGGCCTGCATTGCGGGTGATCGTCGCCCCGTCCCCCATGGTGAGCGTTTGCGGATTCAGGGTGAATGCTCCCTGTGTCAGTAACAGGCCGGTGGCTACCGTAGCACTGCGGCCCAGGCTGACGCCGGCGGTATTATTGATGGTAAGGTTCCGCAGCGGGCCGTTTACGACCAGACTTTGTGCGCTTGTTCCATTCATGGCGACGGTGTTACCAGGTTCGAAGTCCACGGTACCGCCAGTTTGGGTGACGTTGCCCCCGAAGCTGTGGTTGCCGGCAGCGGGAAAGCGCAGGCTACCCGTACCGGTGCTGGCAACGGTGACGGTACCCGTGGCGCCGAAGTTGGGCGACAGGGTTACCGCTGCCGTCTGTGCGGTGCTGCTCCATTCGAAGTTGGCGAACTGCTGGCCCGTCGCGCCGGGACCGATTGTCGTCACCCCCGTTACCCGGCACAGGCTGCCCGGGGCCCAGATAGCGGAAGGGAGAGAAAAGTTATTGGGAGGGAGGCCGTTGTTCCGATTGTAATTGTAGATACTACCGCTTTGAAAGGTCAGCACGCTTCCGGAGTTGTTGAGGTTGCCCTGATTGACGATCGTACCGCCGATGTTAATAGTACTGGCCTGTAACGTAAGGGTGGAGGAAGATTGAGTGGTAAGCGTATTTCCCGCCGGCATATAGAGGCCCGCCAACGTACTGTTGGTACCGAACGAAAATGCCAGTCCCGTGCCGTTAAACACCAGGATGCGCGCTACCGGGCTGTAGTTATAGGCCTTGTCCCGCATAAAGATGACGTAGGTGTAGACCGTGTTATTAGTGATCGACTCGGTGAAGGTCCCGGTAGCTGAACCATTCGCAAGCACACTGTGAGTGCCTACAGCGGTAGGCCCGACAGTACTGGTCGTGGAGTAATACGTCTGGCTGATCGGGTTGGCTGCGCTATTGGTTAAAGCCGTCGATCGCACGATCAGCGTCCCGTCGATCCCGGAGTCTGCATCCGTACCTGCCGTCCAGGCCAGAACCAGGTTGGTTCCCGTTATCGTCGCGTTGATCCGAGTGGCCAGGGTGGGGGGCGTCACGTCGGCTGCTGCACCGGTGCTGGTGTAGATGATGACGTCGTCGTAAAAGAGCTCTACCGCGACTCCCGTAGCACTGCGACCAGACAGCACGGGCTGGTAGGTAGTTCCGTTGGCCGCCAGAGAAGTGGAAACGAAACGTGTAAATCCGGTGCCGACGCCGATGGTCTCGGTATCCGGGATCGGGGTTCCACCGTTGGTAACGCCCAGGCCCAACCTAGCATCAGTACTGTTGTTAGGGCCGACACGTACATAGGCAATCACGGTGACATAGTTGGTGCCCGTCGTGGGGACGGTAGCGGATAACCCGACCGTAGCCTGGTTGGTTATGGCAATTGTGCTGTTAGTAGCAAGTTTGGCGGCTTTCGTTCCCGATCGAAGTTCGGCAGCGACCACAGTGATAGTCCACGGGCTGGTACTCGCGGACCAGTTGGCGAAGCCATTCTCGAAGCCCGGATTCTGAGCGAAGGAGAGTAGGGGCAACAACAGGCCCAGGAAGAGGAGTAAGGTTTTTTTCATGTAGGGTTGATTTGTTTAGGTGTATGGTTGGCGAAGCCCCATCCGTCACCAATGGGTGATCAGTGAGGGCTTACTGTAAGAGCCCCCCAGTTCCGTACGGGGGGTGTAGAGGAAGCGGGGCCCGGCACCTTTGTTGTGTTGGTAGTCAAAGGAATTACGTATTCCACCAACGTCAACAATCGGCTTGTTCGTGATCCTCAGGATGGTATGACGGTGACGGTACCGGGATTGAGGCTGCTCGTGACCTTTATATCACTGTCCGCCCTGATCGTGTGGGGTCCGAAGTCCGCTTTGCAGGGAGCTTCCGCGATGGTATTCGAGGCAACCTGGCTGATGACCTGCGCGTGAAGCGTTTACGTGAAAAAAAACAGGAGTAAGGGAAAGGTTCTTTTTTTCATGGAGTAGAAAGGTTGACAGCCCACTAGGATAAGCGCAGGAGGCAAATGCTTTTGCGCGCATAAAGTGAGCAGCAAAAACTACACGAGCGACGCAACAGCAAGTTTAGTGCACGCAAGGTACGTCTGGAACTCCCGGGTGTGGGTATTATTGCCTCCCTGACTTTCGGCGGTGCCCCCCTTCTGCTACCGTCGGTAGGCCGTCGCTGACGGCAGCTATCAGTCCAACCGGGTCAGGGTCTCCGAGGAAAGGAAGATCGGTTTTGATCCGTTTGCCAGCATCTACGACGGGAAGCGTCGCTCAGGAAGAGCCGCCACGGCGACCCCAAACTTGAACGCTGACGTAAACTTGCGACGCTTCATAATTCGTATGGCTATTATAATGATGTCTCTTTCACTGGCCTAAATTATTGGGGATACATCACACCTGCGCTACTGGGCATAAAAGGTAGTGACCGAACCAGCCGGGGCATTGTACAGCAATTTGCCGTCCACGACCGGTACCGTCCCAATATCCGCATGGTTTTCCGAATCGGCAGGAGGTCCTTTGTGGGCTGTTTCCCTTTTGGTGTACAGCTCCCGCCCGGTAGTTCGGTATGCCTTGAAGGTTTTTGCTGAGGTTCCTTTCAGGCGGACCGATACCTTGCGGGCTTCTTTTCCATTATTGGTGAGCACAAAAGTATCGGGGTTTTTGGTTTGGTTCGAGGCGAAGCCAATCAGGGAGATTTCCGAGTCCATGGCTTCGGTATAGACCACGGCCATGCCCGGTTGCCCGGCCCGCGATACCTGCTTGTAGAAATAGTAAGCCTTGGGCAATTCGTAGGTACCATCGTCGTACACCCTTATGGCAGAGCCCGGGTTAGGGTCTGGTTTCCACCACTGGCTATGGTTTTGAATGCCCGCCCAGGGAATAATGCCGTTGACCTTAGCCTCGTAGATGCTCCCGTAGATTTCTTTGAGGAAATGGGCATCCATAATGGCAACGCGGCCCTCGGGAGTGCTGTCGAAGATATTCCAGGCGGTGGAGGTATTCCAGGCATGCAGCCCGGGACGCCTGGCCCGCAGCATTTCCGTGCCTACGTTACTGTGAGGCCCATACCAGCGGCCCGCCTCGATTCCGCCCACGTAAAAACCATGGGAGGTGATCATGGCCATGTTATGGAGGGCTTCTTTGCTTTCGGATAGTGCCCTGGCAAAGCCCCAATGGTAAAAACGGTACCAGTTGGTATACTCGCCGTTGGTGACACCCACCTCCTTCAGTCCTGCGCTGTCCATCATGGGGCGCATGATTTTGAGCATCTCTACGGTTTGTTCGGGAGTCCAGAAGAAGTTATAATCGTGTCCCTCGTCCAGGGCTCCACCGCTGGTACCATCTTCGGGCCAGCGCACCCACGACTCGCCCTCGTTGTGCATGGAGATAAACTTAAGCGGCAGTTGCTCTTTCTCAAGCAAAAACTTCGCCCAGTCGATCATGTAATTGGCCAGAGCCCACTGTTGGGCAGGGTCCAGGTCGCGGCCGCGCATCACTTTTTGCCTGGTGATGTAGGCGGGCGGAGCATAAAGTGTAGTCATGATGGATAGATCATCGCCTCGCTTGCGGGTGAGTTTCAGCCCCTCTTTTGCAAAATAGCGCATGCTCCGGGTGGTGGTTTCGTGGTCAAAGGAGGCTCCTTCTCCCGCCTGGTGCAGCGGATCCAGAAACATCTTGAGCAGGCCAGGTTTGAGCCCGTCGTCACCAAAGACCAGGGCTACTACCGCTTGCCGGTCTACTTCAGATAAAAAGCGCAGGCCACCATAATCCTGGGGGTTTTTGGCGTATTCATAGGTTTGGGAGGTTTCTACGTAGTTGAAGCCAAATCCGTCCCACTCCCGCAGGCTAAAGCCGAAGTCCACCGCTGCGCGCACGCTGGTAAAACCTTCGCCCTGGGCAGCCACTGGCAGGGAAAGCAAACTTAGACCCAGGTAAAAGCAGGCAGGTAATTTTCTCAATTCTATCATATAGACCGGTCGTGAACTGGTTTGGATAAGGATGTTTTCGTAAGCTATGTCGTTCCAACTAACAGACCGGGAATACAAAGCACATCATTGTCCCCAGGTAGCGGATCTGTCGAAGCGGCGCTACCGTAAAGCCGGACTAACTGCCCCACCTATTGGAGGAGGTAGCTTCAGGAGAAGCGGTCATTTACGATGCAGACGGCTGCCATCCGATCCACCACGCTAAGACCAGCCGGGGTTGGATACGCGACCAGCTGCGGAGTACGGCTATTTTGGGTAACCGGGAGCATATTACAAAGAAGGTGGCTTTGGGCGATCCAACTTCGCTCTCTGGCTATCATGCAAAGCTGATTGATCTCAAGATCAGGTCTCCTATCCAGGCTTCATCAGCTAATTTCGCCTTGAACGCAGCGGTGACCACCATCGCCATGGGGGTAGCTCAATCTCCTCATTGTTATACCTTGAGTTCTCCAACCGAGTTCGTAGTGCAAATTTGCCGAGGTAGTGTACTCACCAGCTCACCGCAAGGCCTCCACCGCAGCATTCAGCCGAAACTCCAGATTCCGCTGCTGCGCCAAATACTGAAAGCGGGGATCGGTGTAGATCACTGAAAGGTCGAGGGGGGAATATATATAGGCCCGCGCGACCGCCTGCAGGGACTCCTCCGCCTGCCGCTGTATGGAATAGTACTTCCCCAGTTGCAGCTGGGCGGTGCTCTGGTCGGCGGGGGTAGCCGCGAGCTGGATGGCCTGCTGCAGGTACTTCAGTCCCTCCTCGGCGCGGCCGGCCTCGGTGTAGACGAGGCCGAGTTCGGAGATAGCCACCACGCTGCGCGGCAGGTAGGTGAGCACGGAATCGAGGTAGGACACCGCCTGGGCGTAGCGCTTACGACCGAGGGCCTGGTCCTTAGCGACCCAGAAGTCGACGATGAGGTTGGTGTAGCGACCGGTGAGGGTGGTCGGGATAGGCGGGTTGCCGGGCGGGCTAACCACCTCCAGGGTGAGGGCCCGCCAGTCGTAGGCGCAGGCCAGGAACTGGTCGGGCTCGTCGGGCGTACCCCAGTCGCTGCGGTCGATGCCGTCGCCGTAGTACACCCGGCGCCAGCGGTCGCCTACCGGGATTTCCACCCACAACTCGTTTTCCCGCACCTCTCCGTAGCTCAGCACCTTGCCGGCCACCACGCGGTGGGGCACGTCGAGGTACTGTAGGGCGAGGCTCAGCAGCAGGTGCTTGCGCTGGGGGGTGGTCTGCCGCTGGTAGAGGTCCTGCAGTAAAGGCTGGGCGAAATCAAAGTTGTCGGTGCTGCGCACGTTCTTGACGCGACGGCCCATGCGGCGGATGATGCGGTCGATAGCTTCCACGGTGGTATCGGCCGGGGTCAGCGTCCGCAACTCGGTCTTTTCGACGTCGGCCCGCACCAGCGGGGGCAGGATGTACGGACCGGCGTCGATGGCGTCGGTGACGGGCAACCAGGCAATGTCCGGATCGGGGCCACTGAGCAGACTGTCCGCATCCCAGGCCGGCACCGGATTCACCTTCACGCGGTAGCTGAAGCGCAGGCTGTCGCCCTCTGTCAACTGGCGGATCGACCACCGGTAGCCTTCCGTAGCGCTCCCCTCCGCTGCCGCGGAGAACAGTACCTCACTGACCACCTGACCGCCGGTAGTCAGCGGCAGCCGGGCGTAGACGGTACCCCCGGATGCCGGCACCCCACCGGGGACCAACAGGGTCTCCCGGACGTTGTAGATCGACTGGGTAAAGGCGCGGCCAGCGAGGCAGCAGCAAAAAAGGAGCAGGTAGATAAGGCGCACGGTAAGGGCTTAGGTGGACGGCTAAAGATAAGCTACCCGCCCTACTGCCGGACCGAGGTGTGGCCGTACATCCGGTGCCCACCACCTTGCAGCGCACGCCGTAGGTGGCCTGCGCTGCACCCGCGATCCCGCCCGGTGGGCTAAATGACAATTCGTGGCACTACAGCCTTTTCACCCGTAAATTATCCGACCAACTTACTTCCTCCTTGGAAACCCTCGAATTCAAAACGGTGATCCACGCTCCCCTCCAGAATGTCTGGCACATCATGCTCGGCCCCGTCACCTACCGGGGTGGACCCAGGCCGCCTGGCCCGGTGCCCGTTTCGAGGGGGAATGGGAGGAAGGAGCAACGCTCCGCTTTACCTCCGGCAAAGGTGGCGGCACCCTGGTCCGCCTCAAGCGCGTCGAGCCCCACGAAGCCATCGAGACCGAGCACATCGCCCTCCTCCAATCCGACGGTACCGAGGATACCACCAGCGATGCGGCCAAAGGATGGATCGGCACGACGGAAAGCTATTTCTTCCGGGAGGCGGGGGACGTCACCAACCTGTGGGTAATCCGCACCCGGTCCGAGTGGAGGGAGATGTTCCAGGCAGGCCAACGGCCCTGGCGAAGATCAAGGAAATTTGCGAACGGCAGCACGTTCCGGCCTGAACCGTCTTTTCTCCCCAAACAACACGTTACCGGCACGAAAATCCAACGCGTTGTTTTCTAGACCACCACCACCCTTATTTTCCTCTTCGAGGGGGTGATGCCGGCCCTGACCTTCAACTCCGTCCTGGCGCGGGAGGGCAACAGCCACGGCGCGGGATTCCAGGCTTTCTTTCCCCTCATCGTGCTGGGCATACTGGCCGCCGGCGTCCAGGGCCCGCTGGTAGACGGCCTCCACGTCGGCCACATAAACGTGCAACACGGTAGTATTGGGGGGATAGTCCGGCATGGCCTCACTCAGCATGATCACGGAGTCGTCGATGCGCACCTCGGCGTGCATTAGGCTGCCGTCCGGCCGGTCAAAGCGCCGGACTTTAGGCACCTTGCCGAAGAAGGGAGTGGCCACCCTGGCCAGCCAGCCTTCCTCGGAGGTCACGTCGATCAGCCCTGCAGCTTGACAAATCCCCGGTCAATCAGTTCGCGGGTGGTTTCCGGGGAGTAAGCCTCCCCGGTATCGATTTTTCCGATCGTAGTATTCTCGACATTGGGGGATAAGCCGAAAAAATGGCCGAACAGGGTGATGGTCTCGGCCAGGTGGCGGTGGAGGAAGCCAACGGAGGCGCAATCCGCCGCCTCCTGACCGGCACCCAGAACGGGTGGAACCGCAAAGGGATCATCTCGGATACGGGAGACAAAAAGTAGGACTACTTTATCCTGTAGGACTTCTACCGACAGCGCGCCGCGGCAGGTAAACGGTAAACATCGGGGAACTAAATGTTAAATAGTCGTTTTGACAATTTATATTTACCCCCTGCCTCCTTACTTTACGAAGCGGCCAGCCGATCCCCGTCGATCGTATCCGAACACCCAAGCCAAGTCATCCATGAAGATCCTTATGCCGCTCCTGGCCGCCAGCCTCCTGCCCCTGTGTACGGCCTGTGCGCCGGAGTTGGGCACGGCGGAGAACTCCGCGGAGACGCCGTACACCGCCTACCTGTTCACCTACTTCACGGGCAACCGGCAGGCGGAGGAAGCCATTCACTTCGCCTTCAGCACCGACAGCTACGCCTTTCACGCCCTTAATGGGGATGAGGCGGTGATCGATTCGCGGGAGATCAGCGCTACGGGGGGTGTCCGCGACCCCCACCTCCTGCGCTCCGCCGACGGAACGTCCTTCTATATGGTCGTGACCGACATGGTTTCGGCCAACGGGTGGGACTCCAACCGGGGAATGGTGCTGCTCAGGTCGGACGACCTGATCCACTGGACGTCCAGCGTGGTCAACATCCAGGACCGCTTTGCGGGACAGGACAGCCTGCTGCGCGTCTGGGCACCCCAGACCATCTACGACCCCGCCGAAGAGAAATACCTGGTGTACTGGTCGATGAAGCACGGCGCCGGGCCCGACATCATCTACTACGCCTATGCCAACGACGACTTCACCGACCTGGCCACCGAGCCCGTCCAACTGCTCGAGACCCCCGACGGCGGCGCGGCCATCGACGGCGACATCATGTACCGCGACGGCACCTATCACCTGTTCTTCAAGACCGAGGACCGCGGCAAGGGCATCAAGATCGCCACCGCCGATAAGCTCACCGGTCCGTATACCGTGCAAAACCCCTTCGTGCAGCAGACGACCTTCCAGGTGGAGGGCAGCAGCGTCTTCCAGCTGATCGACCAGGACGCATACATCCTCATGTACGATATGTACACCAAGGGGGAATACCAGTTTACCCGCACCGACGACCTGAAGACCTTCACGGTCATCGACGAGGACGTTTCCATGGATTTCCATCCCCGCCACGGCACCGTCATTCCCATCACCGGCCCGGAGCTGGAACGGCTGATCGCGCAGTGGGGCCGGCCCGACGACCTCATCGGGCAGGTCACCTCCCCCGCCGTCAAGCAGATCAACATAAAGCTGGACACCGCCGGTCGCGACCTCATGCTGCCGCTGCTGCCGGACGCAAACGTAGCGGCCTTCGACCCCCGGTTCCCGCGGCTGCCCGGGGTGACGGTGACGCCCGTCGGTCCCTGGGACTTCAGCGGACAACCCGTGGACTATACGCTGGCGATCGCCGGTCAGGAGCCGGTGACCTACCACGTATCCGCCTGGGTGGTGAATAACCCCGTTCTCACCGGCTACTACGCCGACCCCGACGTGCTGTACTCCGAGAATACGGGGCTGTACTATATCTACCCCACCTCCGATGGATTCAACGGCTGGTCGGGCACCTACTTCAAGGCCTTCTCTTCCCCCGACCTGGTGCACTGGACGGACGAGGGCGTCATTCTCGATCTGGAAAAGGACGTGAGCTGGGCCGACCGCAACGCCTGGGCCCCCTGCATGCTGGAGGCTTGGGTTGACGGCAAGTACCGCTACTTCTACTACTTCACGGCGGCCCAAAAGATCGGCGTGGCCACCGGCGATTCCCCCACCGGCCCCTTCGTTGACAGCGGCAAGGCCCTCATCGAGGGGCACCCAGCCGGAGTGGCCGGCGGCCAGGAGATCGACCCCGAGGTATTCACCGACCCGCAGTCGGGCAAGACCTACCTCTACTGGGGCAACGGCTACATGGCGGTGGCCGAGTTGAATTCCGACCTGGTGAGCCTGAAGCCCGGCACGACGAAACTGCTGCAGCCCGGCGACACCTTCCGGGAGGGCACGACGGTCTTTTTCCGCGACGGCACCTACTACTTCCTCTGGAGCGAGAACGACACCCGTGACCCCGCCTACCGGGTCCGCTACGCTACGGCGCCCTCACCGATGGGTCCGTTGACGCTGCCCGAAGACAACCTTATCCTGCAGTCAGTGGAAAATGAGGGTATTTACGGCACGGGCCACAACTCGGTGCTGCAGATTCCCGGCCACGACGAGTGGTACGTGGTTTACCACCGCTTCAGCTACCCCCAGGGCATCCACCTAGGCCGGGCGGCCGGCTTCCACCGCGAGGTGGCGATCGACCGGCTCGAATTCAGTGCCGACGGCCGCATCAGGCCCGTCGTGCCAACCCACGCCGGCGTGCCGGCCATGGAGCTCCGCTAGGCATTGCCTACCTTTTCCAAGTAATTTTCGCTCATGCTCCCCTACTTCCGTGTTTTCCTCCTCGCCTGCGGTGTCCTGGCCGTGCCCGCGCTGGGCGCACAGGTGTCCCTCACCGTGAACATCGATCAGCCGCAGTTCGAGATGGCCCCTACCATGTACGGCATCTTTTTCGAGGACATCAACTTCGCGGCCGACGGCGGTATCTACGCCGAGCTGGTCAAGAACCGCTCCTTTGAATTCGACCGCCCGCTCATGGGCTGGAAAACGGAAGCGCGGGGCGGGGCCGCGGGTGCCGTGCTCATCGAGAACCGGCAGGCGGAATCTCCCAACAATCCCCGCTACGCCCGCGTAAAGGTGGAAGCCGAATCGGGCACCTTCGTGATGACCAACGAGGGCTTCCGCGGCATGGGCATCCACGGCGGGGCTACCTATGACTTTTCGGTGCTGGCCCACCCGGTCAATGGAAACGTGGAGGGCCGCGACCTGGTCAATCGCTACCAGTGGAAAAAGACGGTCGGCGACGTGGAAGACCGCAAGCTCATCGTCAACCGCTGGAATACGGAATTCGCCGCCCCCCGCAACGCGCCGGACTACTACCAGTCCTACGGCCTCGGTTTCTACGAATACTTCCTGCTCTCCGAAGACCTCGGCGCCACGCCGCTGCCCATCCTCAACTGCGGCATGGCCCGCCAGTTCAACACCGGCGAGGTGGTTGCCCTGGACGAGCTGGACCCCTACATCCAGGATGCCCTCGACCTCATTGAGTGCGCCAACGGAGACGCCACCACCAAGTGGGGCCCGCAGTACATCGAGCGGTACAAGGAGTTCGCAGAGGCGCTCACCGGACAGGACAGCCTCTACGCCGGCGCCGTGCTGGATACGGTCGGCCTGCAGGTGATCGTGAAGGTGGTCAACGCGGCTTCGGTCAGCCGGGAATTCCAGCTGGACCTGCCCGGCAAGACCGGCACCACGGCCGCCCGACTGACGGCGCTCACCGCCGGGGACCCCATGACCTACAACTCCGTGGTGGAGGAGAACATTCGTCCCCGGACAAAAAGCCTCGGGGAAGTGAACAATAAACTGTCCCTCACCCTGGCGCCCGCCTCGGTGAACGTCATCACCGTAGACCTGCGGTAACGCCTATTCCATTTACAGCAACTCGATCACCATGACCTATTTCCGTTCCTTTACCGCCCTGGCCCTGCTCTGCCTGCTGGGGACCGGCTCCTGTGCCGCGACCAAAAATCAGCCGTGGCGACCCGACGCCGCCCTGCTGGCGACCATCGACCAGAACATGGAGGATGCCGCCGACCAGTACAAGGTGCTTATGGCCAACCTACCGGCGGACAAGTTTCCCAAGACCTACTTCCCGACCAGGGACGAATACGAATTCAGCGGACCGGGCTGGTGGTGCAGCGGCTTTTACCCCGGCACCCTGATCTACCTGTACGAGGAGACCGGCGAGGAGTGGTTGCTGGCGGAAGCCAGGCGCATACTGGGCGTGCTCGAGCAGGAGAAGAACAACACCACCACCCACGACCTCGGCTTTATGATGTACGACAGCTTCGGCCGCCTCAACGCGCTCGAGCCCAGCCAGGAGAACAAGGAGATCCTGCTCACCAGTGCGGCTTCCCTGGCTACCCGCTATGCACCCGCGGTGGGCGCCATTAAGAGTTGGGACTCGAAGGAGGGCGACTACCTGGTGATCATCGACAACATGATGAACCTGGAACTGCTCTACTGGGCGAGCAAGACCTCCGGCGACCCCCGCTACGCGGAGATCGCGACCACCCATGCGAATACGACCATGGCGCACCACTTCCGGCCCGACTACAGCTCCTACCACGTAGTGAACTACAACAAGGAGACCGGCGCCGTGCAGCAAAAAGTGACCGCCCAGGGCTTCGCCGACGAATCGGCCTGGGCCCGCGGACAGTCCTGGGGCCTCTACGGCTACACCGCCACTTACGGCGATACCCGCGATAAGCGGTACCTGGAGCAGGCCCGGAAGATCGCCGGCTTTATCCTCGGCAATCCCCACCTCCCGGCCGATAAGGTACCCTACTGGGACTTCGACGCCGACAACATTCCCAATGCCCTGCGCGACGCCTCGGCCGCGGCCGTGCTGGCCTCCGCCCTGATCGAACTGAGCGGCTACGTGGAACCGGCGGAAGCCAAAACTTACCTGACTACCGCGGAAACGATCCTGAAGACCCTCTCTACGGACGAGTACAAGGCAGCCCCGGGCACCAACGGCGGCTTCCTGCTGAAGCGTAGCGTGGGCCACCTGCCGCAGAATAGCGAGGTGGATGTACCGCTTACGTACGCCGATTACTACTTTGTGGAAGCGATGCACCGCTACCAGCAACTTGCGAACTAGCCGGCCGACCGGCCCGAACTTAACTACCTTATGTATAGAATAGTCTTTTCCGCCCTCGTCCTGGCGCTCGTTCAGTCCGTGGCCGCAGCCCAGCAGGTACCTGAATGGGAGAATCCGGAGATCTTCCAGATCAACCGCGAGTACCCCACCGCTTCCTTCTACCGCTATCCGACGACCCAGGGGGCGCTGGCGAACGAATCCTATACCGACTCCCCCCTCTACCAGTCCCTCGCCGGGACCTGGAAATTCAACTGGGTGAAGATGCCCGCCGACCGGCCGGAGTACTTTTACCGGACCGACTACGACGTCTCCGGTTGGTCCGATATCCCCGTACCCTCCAACTGGGAACTGGAGGGCTTCGGTATTCCGATCTACACCAACATCGTCTATCCGTTTCCGAAAAACCCGCCCTACATCGACCACGCAGACAACCCCGTGGGCAGCTACCGGCGCACCTTCTCGGTGGATAAGGACTGGGCGGGCAAGGAGGTCTACCTCCACTTCGGCGGCGTAAGCTCCACCATGTACATCTGGGTGAACGGCCAGCGCGTCGGCTACAACGAGGGCAGCAAGACCCCCGCCGAGTACAACGTCACGAAGTATCTCCAGCCGGGGGAGAACACCCTGGCCGTGGAGGTCTACCGCTGGTCGGACGCCAGCTATATGGAGGACCAGGACTTCTGGCGCCTCAGCGGCATCGACCGGGAGGTGTACCTGTATGCGACCGATCCGGTCACCCTCCACGACTTTACCGTACAGGCGGGACTGGACGATGCCTACCGCAACGGGGAATTCAGTCTCGACCTCATCTACCGGAATACCAGTGGTGCGCTCGCGAATGATTACCACGTGGAAGCCCGGCTCCTGGACGGCGAAACCACCGTCCTGGAATTCGACGAGGAGCAAGCCATCGCGATCGGCGACCACACGCAGGTGACCTTCACGGGTACGATCGACGGCGTGAAGGCCTGGACCGCCGAGACCCCCAACCTCTACACCCTGCTGATCAGCCTAAAGGATGCCGACGGTAAGCTGATCGAGGCGACTACGTCCAGGGTCGGCTTCCGGACCGTCGAGATCGAGAACAGCCAGCTGCTCGTCAACGGCGTGGCCGTCTACCTCAAGGGCGTCAACCTGCACGACCACGACGAGACCACCGGCCACGTGATCTCCGAGGAGCTTACCCGCCTCGACATGCAGCGCATGAAGGAGTTTAACGTGAACGCGATCCGCTGCAGCCACTACCCCAAGAACGAGTTCTTTTACCGCCTGGCGGACGAGTACGGGTTCTACGTCATCGACGAGGCCAACATCGAGACCCACGGCATGGGCACCACCAACCAGGGCCTCGACAACAACGAGGCGGCCAAGGCCATCCACCCCGCCTACCTCCCCGCGTGGCGGGCCATGCACCTCGACCGCACCATCCGCATGTTCGAGCGCGACAAGAACTACCCGAGCATCATCATCTGGTCGCTCGGCAACGAGGCCGGCAACGGCGAGAACTTCACCGTCACCTACAACTGGCTGAAGGAGCACGACCCCACCCGGCCCGTCCAGTACGAAGGCGCCACCCACTACGCCAACACCGACATCCAGGCCCCGATGTACGCACGCATCCGGGATATGGTCGCCTACGCCGAGAACGATCCCCAGCGGCCCTACATCCAGTGCGAGTACGCCCACGCGATGGGCAACAGCGTCGGGAACCTGCAGGATTACTGGGACGTCATTGAAAAGCACCCCGTCCTGCAGGGCGGCTTCATCTGGGACTGGGTCGACCAGGGCCTCACGGAGAAGACCCCCACCGGCGTCGATTACTACGCCTACGGTGGCGACCTCGGCGGACAGGACCTCCAGAACGACCGCAACTTCAACCTCAACGGCCTGGTCAATCCGGACCGCTCGCCCCACCCCTCCCTCTACGAGGTAAAAAAGGTGTACCAGTACATCAAGTTTCCGGCCTTCGATAAGGAGACGGGCACCCTGACCGTCTACAACGGTTACGACTTCGTTGACCTGAGCGGCTATGACCTCGAATGGCGTCTGCTGCAGGACGGCACGGAGGTGGCTACGGGTGACCTCGGCAAACTCGACCTGGAGGCACACGCCGAGACGACCGTCCGGCTGGACCTGCCGCCCCTCCGCACCAACACGGAGTACTACGTGCAGGTGAGCGCGAAGCTGGCCGCCGATGCACCCTTACTGACCAGGGGCTACGCGGTCGCCACCGAAGAGTTCCCATTATCGCAGCCAACCTACGCGAAGCAGCGGCCGGCCGATCGCGGCGAGGTGACGGTCGACTCCACCGGAGCCATGCTGGTCTTGAAGGGGGAAACCTTTACCGCCACCTTCGACCGGGCTACCGGCTTGCTCTACGCCCTCGATTACGGCAACGGCAACCTCCTGCAGGCGCCGATCAGGCCCAACTTCTGGCGCGCGCCGACCGACAACGACTTCGGCTTCCGCATGACCGAAACCTCCCGCCCCTGGAAACTCGCCTCCCGCGAGCAGCGGCTCGAAGGCTTTACGACGCAGGTGGTCGATGGCCTCCACCAGGTCTCCGCGCGCTACGCCCTCGCCGGTACCGGCGGAACGGTCGCGGTGACCTATACCATCGACGGTAACGGAACTATCCGCATCGAGAACCAACTGACCGGCATTTCCGACTCCCTCGGTGTGATCCCCCGCCTCGGCGACAACCTGATCCTGAATTCAGCATACGACCAGGTAAGCTGGTACGGCCGCGGGCCCTGGGAAAACTACCAGGACCGTAACACCGCCGCCTTCGTAGACACCTACACCGCGGAAGTCGGCGACCTCCCCTACGCCTACATCCGGCCCCAGGAGAACGGGTACCGCACCGACGTCCGCCACGTGCAGTTCGTCAATGCGGCCGGCCAGGGCATCGCGTTCTCGGCCGATACCGACCTGATCGGCTTCAGCGCGTCGCACCAGCTCAACAGCGACTACGACGAGGGCGACACCAAGGTGCAGCGCCACACCTACGACGTGCCCGAACGCAAGTTGGTCAACGTCAACATCGACTACAAGCAGATGGGCATCGGCGGCGATGACAGCTGGGGCGCCAGGGTGCACCCCGAGTACACCATCCCCGCCGGCGATTACCGCTACGGTTTCCTGCTCTCCCCCGTCCGCTAAGCGCCCCACCCGTGAACCGCCGCCACTAGATCACGGGGAAGGGGGCGGCGGCGCGCAGGAGCAGGGTCTCCGGCAACTGGCTCCTGTTCGCCGGTGTGGTAGAGGCCTTCCTACTCTCGATCTGCGAAGAGTGGGCCGAAATGCGGACTATCCTGGCCGCGCGCAAGGACCCGAAGCGAGAAAACTCACTGTACGGTTAAGAATATCCGGACCTGGAACCAAGGGCCAGGGAAGAAATCCGCCGATAAATCGTGCCATTTTGTGCGATTTATCGGCGCAGAGCAACAAGCGAGAAGCCGAAAAATGTCATACACATTACATTTCGCGGCTCAGCCTGACTTTTTTTGCGGGAATTCGAACATATCGGTGTTAAGATGAGCGTAACACGAATGAACCTCCGGGTCCCGCCGTTAAATAGCCGGATAGCATGATTTTTCCTGCTATTCACTCCGCGCATTCGTGTGCTCGCTTTTTGGACCTAACTCTCACGTAACTCTCTCTCTACTATGGTTTTTTCTACAACGCTCCAGCGAGTGTGGGCCACCGCTTTGCCTTCACTTTGCCTTCTTACGTTTGTTTTTCTCTTCCTGACGACTACGGTTTCCGCTACTGCGCTCCCTTCCACTGCTTCATTTTCCGGCCCCGCCGCCAGGCCGGTCCCCCCCCTCACCATTTTCACCCTGACTCCGCAAACCTTGGTCCTCAACGGCTCCTTTACCGGGGATGACCTGAGGTACTCCGCCACCCTGGCCGACGGCAAGGGGTTGGCCTACTGGATGAAGTTCTCGGATGCCGATGCCACCTTCAGCATGTTCGCCCCGGCTTCCACCTTGGGTGAGGTGTACCACATCATCGTTACGGCATACAGTGCAAGCGGACTTTCGGCCGCCACTTCCTTTCACCTCACCGTCGCAGAAAACAGCCCCGACTGCCGCGTGGACGCCAACAGCGACCGCCTGGGAAAAATCCTGAGCTGTGCCGGGAACACCATCAAACTGCGGGGCGAAATCCATAACGGTAACTACCGCTGGACCGGTCCTAACGGATTCACCTCCACCGAAAAAGAGCCCGAAGTAACCGTCCCGGGAATTTACGTCCTGACCACGGACGCCGCGGCCCGGGTCAGTTGCCCGACCACTGCTATCGTGGAGGTACTCAAGCTCGATAACTGCAATTCGGAAACAGCCAACAACATACTTCCTACGGTGCTCATCAAGGCTGACCTGACGACCGGCGTTGGTCCGCTGACCGTACGGTTGGACGGCAGCAGCACCCGTGACATCGACGGCAGCGTGCTGCGCTACCGATGGTCATGGGACGGTGGCTACGCCACCGGCGTAAAGCCCGTCGTTACCTTTCCGGAAGGCAAACACGAGGTGATCCTCACCGTAACCGACAACGACGGTGCCCGGGCCACGGACCGCGTCACCATCATCGCCCTGCCCCCCCCCGCCTACACCAGCTACTGGCTGGAAGCCGAATGCGCCCAGGTCGGTAGCAATTGGACCATAGCCTCCAGCACGAAGGCTTCCGGCGGGGATTACGCGATGCCGTTGCGTAGCTCCACTTCCTCTGCACCCGCAGCCGTGCCGGAAAACCTGGTTCGTTTCACCGTGACCGAGGCTAAAGCAGGAAACTTCCAACTCTTTGCCCGGGTGGACGCCTACAACAACACCACCGATTCATACTACGTGCGGGTCAACGGAGGCAGCTGGTACGCCTGGACATCCGGCATCATTCAGGGCCGGGGCTTTCAGTGGAATAAAATGCCTCGGCAGCTTGCACTGACCGCGGGCACCAACACCGTAGAAGTCGCTTACCGGGAAGCCAAAACCCGCCTCGACAAGGTGTTCCTGACCGCAACGAATGAAACTCCGGCGGGTATGGGGGAGATTGACAAGACGTGTACCGTACCCAACCAGCCTCCGGTGGCAATTGCGTCGGTGGCCGCCACCTACGGTATCGCTCCCTTTACGGTTACCCTCGACGGCAGCGCCTCTACCGACGTCGACGGCGGCATCGTCGACTACCAGTGGGCGTGGGCAGGCGGCTCCGCCAAGGGTATGAATGCGCAGGTCACTCTTCCGGTCGGATCGCATATGGTAACCCTGACGGTGGCCGACAACGCCGGCGAGACGGACCACGACGAGCTCCTGATCGTAGTGGACGCGCCCCCTGCACCCCCCATTCCCCCTACCTCTTCCGAGCCCACCATACCCGGCAATTCCAATGAATTCTGGCTGGAAGCCGAATGTGCTACCGTAGGCGGCCGCTGGATTGAAAACACGGCGACCGGTGCTTCCGGCGGGGTGTACGTGGTGGTCCCCAACAGCAACTCCACGGCTACCGCCCCGGCCGACGTGGCCGACAACCGGGTGCGCTTTACCCTTGCGGCCGCCACAGCCGGCACCTATAGCCTCTTTGCCCGGGTCAATGCTCCCTCGAATGCAATGGACTCCTACTGGGTACGGGTAAACGGCGGATCCTGGTACAAGTGGAGCAGCGGCGTCCACAGAGGCGAAGGCTTCAACTGGACCAAACTGCCCATCGGCGTCAAACTGGCTGCCGGTAACAACACGGTCGACTTCGCCTTCCGCGAAATGGGCACCCAACTCGACAAGGTTTACCTGGCACTCAACGGAACGGAGCCCACCGGAATGGGTGCGGAGGCCAGCAACTGTGTCAGCAATCAAACCACACCCGACGTTACGCCAGAAACCGCCGTGGAAGCGGAGTGTGCCCTCCTGAACACCGGCTGGAGCACCAGATCGTCTTCCTCCGCGGCGGGCGGTAATTACCTGGTCTTCACCGGCGATCGTCACCTCAGCACGCCTACGGATGCAAGTCCCGGCCAAGAACTCCGCTTCGAAGTGGTAACTACCCAGGCGGGTACCTACCAGCTCTTCCTGCGGGTCGATGCACCCGACCCCACCCGCAACAGCGTATGGGTACAGGTCGACAACAATGGCTGGATCCTGTTCTGGAAGGAGGCCAGCGGAAATCAAATGCTCACCAAGGGTTTCGAGTGGCGCGCAGTCAACAACGACGGCAAGGCCATCAGTTTCGATCTTGACGAGGGCAAGCACACCATCCGCCTGGTCAACCGGGAATCCGGCACCAAGATTGATAAATTGTACCTGACGACGGACCTTACGGCTCCCACCGGTACCGGTCCCGAAGCAGCTCCCTGCGGCAACGGCACGGAAAGCGTGAACATGCAGACGATGTTCTCCAGCACCCTCTCCACCCCGGAAGCCGAAGTTAGTGTCACGCCCGTGGCCAGCATCTTCCCGAACCCCACCGTCGACCGCCTTACGCTCGAACTCACCAGCGCCCACACCGGTGCGGTCGACCTGATCATCTACGACATGAATGGCCGCCGCGTCCGCCAGGAGCAGTTCCTCAAGGACGGTACGGAATCCTCCACGGAACTTTCCGTCGGCACCCTACCCAGCGGAATGTACCAGCTGCGGGTGATCGAGGGGGACCGCGCTACCACTCAATCCTTCATGCGTCGGTAAGCACGTCCGGCCATCCGGCCCTAACCGTCCCGCTCGATCGGAAGATCGCGCGGGGCGGTTTCGGTTTATACCTGCAGGCCCTCCGCGTACAGCCGCCGGATCTCCTTTTTATCAAACTTCCCTACGCTGGTCTTCGGTACCTCGTTTACGTACACGTAGTCCTTGGGAATCTGGTAGCTCACAAATTCCCGCGCAAGGAAATCGATCAGGTCCTCATCGCTGACCATCCCGGCGTTGTCGAACAGCACGACGTAGGCCAGGGGCCGCTCGACCCACTTGGCGTCGGGAATAGCGATGACGGCGGCTTCCTTCACCTTGGGGTGGGCCATCAGCGAAGATTCCAGGGCCACGCTGGAGATCCACTCCCCGCCGCTCTTGATGAGGTCCTTGGTCCGGTCCTTGATCTCCATATAACCGTCCGCGTCGATCGTACTCACGTCGCCGGTGCGGAACCAGCCGTCGTCCGTAAAGCTCTCCCTGCTGGCGGTCTTGAAGTAGGAATTGATGACCCAGGCGCCGCGGATCTGCAGCTCGCCCATCGCCTGCCCGTCACGGGGCAGGGGCGTGCCGTCTTCGCCGACGATACGCAGCTCCACGCCGGGAAAGGCGGTACCCTGCTTGGCCCGGATGGTAAGTTGCTGCTCCCGGGGCAGGTCGGCATGCTTCGCCTGCAGGCGGCTGAGGGTGCCGAGGGGTGAGGTCTCCGTCATGCCCCAGGCGTGAACCCCCTGGATGCCGAAATCATCCTCAAAGCCCCGGATGAGGCTCTTGGGTAGGGCCGATCCGCCGACCGCGTACTCCCGCAGGGCCAGGGGCGGAGTCGGGGGGTGCTGCTTCATTTCCTGGTAGATACCCAGCCAGATGGTCGGCACGCCGTTCGCCTTGGTCACTTGCTCCTGCTGCATGATCCGGAGGAGGGCGGCCGGCTGGAGGTTGGAGGACGGCATGACCATATCCGCCCCGGCCAGCACGCAGAGGTAGGGAAAACCCCACGCCATAACGTGAAACTGGGGTACGATCAGCAAGACCACGTCGCTGGACGTCACGTTGGCGGCGTTCGGCGACAGGATGCACATGGCGTGCAGGTAGGTCGACCGGTGGGAGTACAGCACGCCCTTGGGCTGGCCCGTCGTACCGCTGGTGTAACACATGCCACAGGCGTGCTTTTCGTCCAGTTCCGGCCAGTCGAACTCATCGGGTTCCGCGGCGAGCAGGTCCTCGTAGTGGACCGTATTCGGCAGGGTAGTGGAAAATCCCTCGGGGGCATTGATCAGCACGTAGTGCTCCACCGTTTCCAGTCGGCCGGCGATCCGTTCCAGGAGGGGTACCAGGGTCGCATCTACAAAAATGACCTTGTCCTCCGCGTGGTTGATGATGTACTCGATCTGCTGGCTGGAGAGGCGAATGTTGATCGTATGGCAAACGGCCCCCATTCCCGAGATCCCGTAGTACAGTTCCAGGTGGGGCCCGTGGTTCCAGGCAAAGGTTCCCACCGTATCGCCGGGCACGATGTCCAGGGTGTTGGTCAGCGCGTTGGCCAGCTGCTTGCAGCGCAGGTACATTTCGCCGAAGGTGTACGCATGGCGGGTCCCGTCGGGCAGGTGGGAAATGATGCGCTTGTGGTGAAAAACCCGGTTTCCGTACTCGAGGATGGTGTTGGTGGTGAGGGGGTAATCCATCATTAAGCCGTGCATGATCTTGTGTTTGGTGAAATCGTCTCCTTAAGGTACTCCTTCACCGTCACATCGGGCGGTGACCGGCCGTGATCGGTCGCCGAAGGTGCACTCCCCCTTATTTACACCTGAATGTCAGGGAATGATAAGCGCGGGGTGAACACCCGCTGCCGCTGCCGCTTCTGTCTCTGGAGACTTTGTCTCCTTTACCCTTCAAGCCCCACCCCCATGGTCAAGTATGCCCTGTTAGTCCGCCTCATCGCCAAGCCCGGCAAAGAAACTGAATTGGAAAAATTCCTCACGGGCGCCCTGCCCCTGGCCCGGGCGGAGGCCGGCACCATCAGCTGGCACGCCCTCAAACTGGACGCCACGACCTTCGGCATCTTCGATACTTTCCCCGACGAAGCCGCCCGCGATGCTCACCTCAACGGACCCATTGCCGCCGCCCTGATGGAGCACGCCCCCGACCTCCTGGCCAAGGATCCCGTCATCGAAAAGGTAGACCTGCTGGCCTCTAAAATGCCCTAATGGCCTGATGCCCACGTCATCCACCGGGCGTAATCCGTGCCCGGAAACGGATGCCGGGTCACCTCGGTATCCACGCCGGTCTTACCCGGCAGGGACTTATCCAGAAAGGCTTCCACTTCCGGACGCTGCTCCTCGGGCAGCTACCGGGGCGGAGCACTCATAGATACGGCTCCACGCTGTCCCGCAGTTCGTCCACCAATTCGTTGTCCATGTAGAGGTAAGCATCGGGAATACCGAGCACTACCAGTTTTTCCCGCAGGCCCTCCCGCCCGAAGCGGCTGACGAGCTTTTCGGCGTGGTGTTCCTCCATGACGAAGACCAGGTCGGCCCACCTCAGCAAGTCCTCCCGCACCCGAATCCGCGCCGAGGGCGAGGTGCCCGCCGACTTCACCTCGACCCGCCGGTCGTTGCGGAAAATGGTTTCCGCCGTGCGGCTGCGCCATAGGTTACGGCTGCAAATGAACAGGAAACGGGGTAAAGACATGGCGGGTACGCAGGGGTAAAGTAGGAGCACCAGGAGCGGCGCATAGGGGGCAAATTAACCGATCCGATTGGGGGATGGATAGCACCCAAACGCGTCAGGGCCACGCAATCCTGCGTGGCCCTGACGAATTAATACTTGCCGGAAGGCAAAATCGGATTACCGCTTAACGAAGGGTTTGACCAGTTGCCGGTCGCCCTCCAGCAGGCGGAGGTGGTAGACACCGGCCGGCAGGTCGACCACGTCGATCTCGGTGCGGAGTTGCTCGCCCGCTTTCTCGAAGACTAGGTCGCGGACGCGGCGGCCATGGAGGTCGGTGAGGATCACGAGCACCCGGCCCTCGTAGCTGCTGGTCAGATTCACCTGCAGCTGACTAACCGCCGGATTCGGGAACAGGTCAACCCGGGGCGCTTGCTCGGCGACCCCGGAGAAGGAGGGCGACTGGGGATGAGCTGCCGCGGCCAGGCTGGAAGAAGCGGAAGTACAGTTCGTGGCGCTGCTGCCAAAGCCGGTGGGTACCGTACTATTGGGCGACAGGTACAGTTTGTCCAGCTTCGTCCCGTTTTCCCGGTTAGCCACGCGGATCGTATGGGTGCCTGCGCTGAGCGCAAAGGAGATATCCTTGCCGTCCTGGTTGACCTTCCGCCACTGGAAACCGGAGGTCAGCCACTGGGCTCCCCCGATCTCTTCCCACATCTTGATCCAGTTGCCGTCGTCGATTCGCACCCACAGGGAGTTGCGGGTCGGGTCGGGCGCGTCGGCGCGCAGGAACAGATGGTAGGTGCCACTCGCCGTCAGGTTAACCTGGTAGGTCACTTGCTGGGCGGGTACATTGCTGGTGGGGACGCTGATGTTGCGGTCACCATTGAATACTACGTAGCCGCTGTTGGAGGCTCCGGCGTCGGTGTCACCCGTCCAGCCGCTGCCAATGCTGCCGCATTCGGCTTCCAGCCAGAAGCTGGTGGCATCTTCCACCGCGCCGCAGTTGGTGGCGGGACTGCCTATTCCCGTGGGAGCAGTGGTGCTGCCCGTGAGGTAAACCTTATCGAGGCGCGTACCGCTCTCGCGGAAGGCAAAGTCGATGGTATTGGTTCCTTCCTTCAGGGCGAGGGGCGCTCCGGGGAGCTGGTTCCAGGCAAATCCACCACCCTGGACCATTCCGCTCTTCCACTGGTACCAGGGGCCGTTGTTCAGCCGTACCCAGTAGGAATCGCTGGCACCCGAGGGCGCATCGATCCGGGCAAACAACTGGTAGCCGCCGGCCTTCGCACTGCTGATCACGAAGCGAACCCGGTTGGCAGCATCGTCTGCTGGCGGAGCACCAGTGGCACTACCCCGCTGTACCACCACGTAATTGCCGCCGGAAGCGGAGCTGGAGGTCTCTTTGGTCCACTTCGACCCTACTTGCGCACATTCGGCTTCCAGCCAGTACGCGTTCGCACCCGGTGTAGGGGTGGGGGTCGGAGTCGGGGTAGGCGTGGGCGGCGGGGGTGGGGGTGGCGGAGCAGATCCCCCGATGGTCACGTTAAAGGTGGAGGAGGTTTTGAGCTTGTTGTAGTCCGTCGCCGTCACGCTGATGCGGATGGTCTGATCACCGATATTGCCGGGGGTTGCAAAGGTGAACCTACCGGTTTCGGCATTCAGGGAGATCCAGCCGGGCAGGTTTCCTCCACTGGCAAGCCGGGCGGAGTAGGTGAGTTTGTTTCCGCCATAACCCCGGTTGAAGTAGTCAGTCACCGCGTAGACCTTGGTCACGCCGGCCGAAGCCACGATATTGGGAATCGTGGTCGAGGTAGGTACCGCCAGGGGACGGGCATTGATGATGTACGACACGTTGTCGTTCCAGTCGCAGTTGGCCGATCCCGCACCGCAGCCGTTTTCGATATAGTCCTGTACGATGATGTACTCGTTGGGGATCACCTTCCCGCTGGCGTCGCTGGCGCGGTACACCCGGATGCCGAGCAGTTTATCCTTAAGTTGGTTTTGGTAGTTGCCGCCGGTGGTCCGGTAGCCGGCTATCTGGATCTGAAAAGGCTCGTCGATGTTCTTGGCAAAGTCGCCCGCTATCTGGCTGGAGGTATTTGTCAGGTGGGGCAACAAGGTCTGATGGTACAGTGCCCCGTGGTTGTAAATCATATCCCCGACCACGGCGCTTTTGGTGCTCCGCAACTCCGAAGGCGCTCCTCCGGGCGAGTGAAAGGCGGCCAGCTGGATCATCTGCAGGGGCTTGGAAGCGTCGGCCTGCACAAAGTACTTGGATACAATGAGGTCACCGAGCTTACCGGAATTCACCTCTGCGTCCGTCGGGTAGTTAGAACTCGGCCGGTACTGGATGCTCCCGTCGCTGTTGCGTCCCAGCTGGGTGCCGAAGCCAAAGGACTCGAATACCTGCAGGACATCGATCTCGCTGCTGCCTTCGAGGCTTCTCATAAAGGCCCCCCGAAAAGTGGCCTTCACGCTGCCGGCATTTGCGGCGTTGCTCTGCATGACCAGGGTTTCGGTATGGAGCGTCTTGGCGTTCAAGCCCGTAGCCACGAAAGAAATCACCGCATCGACGTAGCTGCCGGGTGCCACCTTGAGTCCGCCGGAAGGGATAGACACCCCCGAAATGGTAAATTTCGAGGTGTTGGTAGTCGTGAGCTTCGTGATCACCAGCGTAGCATCCCCGTCGTTGTGGATCCGCATTTTGCTGCTTTCAGAGTACTTCACCGTTTGGTTGTTGGAGTTCTTCACGCGATCACTTCGGTGGAAGGTGAAGAAGTCATCCGCCGGGAATCCCCGGTCACTGCCGGGTACCTTGGTGAGGTTTTCAATGCGCACGCGCGCCGCCGCCACCTCCGCCGGAAGGCCCGGGGTGGCGCTGAGGACGCCCGAAAGCGTGAAGAGTAGGAGGGCCGCTATCCCGTGCAAAGGAGTGGTGCCCAGTAGGTTGGTTTTAAACATAGAAGTCCAAAGCATGTAGTTGAAGGTTTGTGGGGTCCAGTCGTTACGAAAGCGTTAAATTACTAGAACGAGTTGACTCTCACACAATTTATTCAGTTCCGGGCCGCCATCGGTCTCCCATACCGCCTGCTGCAAGCCGTTTCTTTCTTCCTTCTGCCCTCGATTTTGGGGAGCTGGGCACCCCCGCCAGGATGCCGTAGCCGGCTCGCTTTAAAACCTCTGCTCATCAGCAGACCGCCCGTAACTACTCGGCAGCGGCATCCCCGGTAAGCGATAATACACCCCCAGTTGCGCCCGGTGGTGGGTAATCTGACTAAGCGCCTGCCGGCTGCTGGCGTACTGCTTGTCCATACTCAAGGACGGAAGGGACTTTTCCTTCCGCCAGGTCGAAATGATCGGGCGCGAGCATAAGACCGGCCCAACCGAAGATGCCGGAAATGTGCGTCACCGTCGGTCGCACGTCCTGCGTCCGACGGTGGTGTCTACAGCTTAGTCCACTAGTTTTTGATGAACGATCGCGTAGTCTGATGGTCCTTTTCGAAAATCCGCAAGTAGTACATCCCCGGCGGCAGGGCGCTCAGGTCTAGTTCGGCCTGCAGCACGTTGTCCTGTTTCTCAAAGAGGAAGGTCTGAAGGAGGCGGCCCAAATTGTCGGTCACGTTGGCCCGCACCTCCCCCACGCGGGGGCTTTCGATGGAAAAGGTGAGCCTGCTGGATACGGGATTAGGGAACAGACTGACCTGGCCATCAGCTGACGGCGCGGTACTCGCCAGTTCATCCGTTTTCGCAGATTGCCGGGTAACCGCCGCTATTTCTCCACCGCAGTTGTCGACCGTTTCCCCGAAGCTTCCGCTCACGGGCTCCTCTGCCGTCGTAGTCAGGTAAACCTTATCGAGAAGGGTTCCGTCTTCGCGGTAGGCAAAGTCCAGGGTATTCGTGCCCTTGTGCAAGGAAAATGCCGTGGGGATCTGGTTCCAGACAAAGCCACTCCCCTGGCGGATGTCAATGGCCCATTTAAACCACTCCCCCCCGTTGGCCCGCACGTAATACGAATCGTCGTAGCCCGACGGCGCCTTGATCCGGGCAAACAGATTGTAACTGCCGGAATCGGCCTGCTCTACCGTGAACCGGATCAGGTTGGCGGGCACATCAGCTGGCGGAGCCTCCATGGCATTGCGTCCTGACACTACCACTGCCTGACCGCCACTGGCTGCCGGGTCGGAAGTTTTGCTCCAGTTTTCGCCCACCTCAGCGCACTCCCCCTCTAACCAGAAGGTGTTCTGGTCGGTAGCCATGGGTGGCGGGGTCAATTCACAGTCTTCTCCGGCCCCCCCTAAATACCGGGGAGTGAATCCTTCATAATTGGTCACCAGGATTTTATCCAGGACAAGTGAACGCTCGTACGAGAAATCGATGTAGTTTATCCCTTCCTGCAAGTTCACGCGTAGCTTTTGCGCCACATCGAACCCGGGAATACATTTCCGTTGATGCCCTGGTACATCCACGGACCTCCGTTCACGCGCACGAAATAGCGGCCATAGATTTTGGACCCAACGGGCTTCAGCCAAATAGTGAATGGCCCGCTCTCCACATCCGGATTATCGACAATAAACCGTATGCGGTTGCTCGGCACGTCGAGGGGCATTCTTTTGACAATGGACTTCTGGGCGGAAACGTAAGCCCCTCCAGCAGCACTCGGGTCCTCCACGGTCAGGAAGCTACTTCCCACTATGGCACATTCCGCCTCCAGCCAGAAAATACGTTTGTCCACCGGCGGCGGCGGCGGATTGTCGGTGCAGGTCTGAACTGCCGCGCCGAAACCGGTAGGCAGGGAAGGCTGATCGGTCACCAAAATTTTATCCAGTCCCGTATTGCTTTCCCGGTAGGCAAAGTCGATGGTATTCACCCCAGCCTGTAGGTCAGCGGTAGTGGCTTCGATCCAGTTGAACCCGGTCCCGGTATCAAATCCCTTGTTTTTTTCGATCCAGGGTCCCTCATTTACCCGGACATAATAGGAATCGGTAACGCGGTTCGGTGTATTTACACGGGCATAGATGGTATAGCGCTTTCCCAAAACCGGATCGGCGAGGGTAAAGCGTACGCGGTTGAGGGGTACATCGGCGGGTACGGTGGACGATGCAAATTGGGTTACGACGTAATTGCCCCCGCTGGCCGCCGTATCCGCAACGGTATACCAGCGACCGCCGATTTCCGCACATTCCGCTTCCAGCCAGTAGGAGTTGTCCTGAACTCCGGAGGTAGTCGTTCCCCGCATATACCCACCAAAAGTGGTGACGGAGAGGAACAAAGCAGTGATCAGCAGATTAATACTTAGGGTAAAGGTGTAATTCATAGTGCGTGACTTAATCGTAAAAAGGTGATTGCTATTTTAAGGTAATGAACACCCCAATCACTTGTATACATTTAAAAATAAAAAATTAAAGGATCGGCTAATTTTAGAACAATTGTTGTAAAAGAGGATGATATATAGTATACTATTTGGCCACACCCATCACTTGGCTGGATTCCCCGACCTGGCATAGGGAAATTTTACCACCTTATTTCAAACCCTGTTCCAGCCGTACATCCCCCATACCGTTCGACCGTCCGGAAAAGCGCTGCCTCGACCATCCCCATATGGTGAGAACGCAGGTGCACGGTGCACCCACATGATTCAGCCATACGGGCAGCAGGGCTTACGGGGGATACAAGAGTAGGCTTCTAAAATTGGCGCAACTAAATTTTGCGTTAGAGCATGGCAAGCCCTACATTATGGTACTATTCTTGTTGCGGGGCCCGGCTGCAACTGACCGCCGGCCCGACTCAGTACCTGATCCGATATGTGCATAAAACTTGATTGACCTGCCCGGGCGGGATTACCGCTGTATGTGCAGTAAATATCTACAGGCTACCTAATTTCCCATCACTATGAAACCTCTCCTGGACTTGCAGCCGCGGCCTTTGCCCCGGAACAACGACCGTATTGATGCCCTTCCGCCGCTGACGCCCAATCCGGCCTTTGAAGCACTCATCGCCCAGTCCAATACCTACTGCTACTCGGTGGACTACCGGACCGGCCGCTTCCGGTACGTAAGTCCGGGCATCCGCCGCGTCCTGGGCTACGATCGGGAGGCGTGGCAGTTTGGCGGACCCCAAAAGGCATTCGAATGTATCCACCCGGAAGATCAGGGCTGTGTCCGCCGCATATGCGCGGAAATACACCATGAACTGAAGCTCCACCCCATCGAGGCCCGTAGCGAACTGAGCTTCGCTTTCACTTGCCGGGTAAGGAACGTTGGCGGCACCTACCTCCACCTCAACCACCAGTTGACCTTTCAGGGATTTTGCGCGGCCGGTCACCCCCTCGCAGCTTTCACTATGGTCTACGATATCTCGGCCCTGAACCCGCCACACTTCTGCGTTTTGCATATTTGCTCGCCCGCTACTCCCGGCCGGGCGGAAACCCGGCGGACCCTGGTAATTCACTGTGAATCCGGCGTCTCCTTTTCCCGCCGGGAACGGGAGGTGCTGCAGCTGATTACGGACGGCCTCAACAGCCAGGAAATTGCCGCCCGCCTGTTCATCAGCTACAATACCGTATGTACCCACCGCAAGAACCTGCTGCGGAAGGCCGGGGTCCGGGGAAGTGTAGCGTTACTTGGATTCATCGCCGGCCGATAGCAACGGCCCTGGAATGGATCGAATGCCTTCTTCCTTGCACCCGCGACCCCGCCCCTGCCTACGCCAGGGCATCCAACGATTTGTTGGATAACCCCACCGGTGGCCTAAACCCCTGCATCCCTCCGGCCGTTTGCTTTACCATGTCCACGAACCACCAGACGCAAACCGCCGCCGACCTCCGCACCGCCATCTTCATCAAGGGGGCCAATGCCAACAACCTCAAGAACATTGACATTGCCATCCCCAAAAACCAGCTCGTGGTGGTGACCGGGGTGAGTGGCAGCGGCAAGTCGAGCCTGACGATGGACACGCTCTTTGCCGAAGGCCAGCGGCGCTACGTGGAGAGCCTGAGCAGCTACGCCCGGCAGTTCCTGATGCGGATGAAAAAGCCGGAGGTGGACTACATCCGCGGCATATGCCCGGCCATCGCGATCGAGCAGAAAACCTCGACGACGAACGCGCGCTCCACGGTAGGTACGCTGACCGAGATCTACGACTACCTGCGCCTGCTCTACGCCCGCGTGGGCCGTACCTACAGCCCCATCAGTGGCCAGGAAGTGAAGCGGCACAACGTCACGGATGTAGTCGACTACATCCTCGGCCACGAGGAAGGCAGCCGGGTCTACCTCTACGCCCCGGTATCCCGCGCCTACGGCGACCGCACCCTGCGCCGCGAACTGGAACTCCTGCAGCAAAAGGGCTACACCCGCGTGCTGGTCGACGATGAGCCCCGGCAGATCGAGGACGTCCTCGAAAGTCACCGCAAGAGCCTGGACAAAGTGCTCAACGCCCTCGAAACCGAGGAAGAAATGATGGTGCTGGTGGACCGCTTCGCGGTTAAGTCGGAGGACGAGGAAAACAACAAGCGGATCGCCGACTCGGTACAGACGGCCTTCAGTGAAGGCGACGGCGAGGTGATCGTGAGCCTGGAGAGCGGCGCGTGGGAAGCCTTCAACAACCGCTTCGAGCTCGACGGGATGACCTTCCTGGAGCCCTCCCCCGCCCTGTTTAACTTCAACAACCCCTACGGTGCCTGCCCGACCTGCGAGGGCTTCAGCCGTACGATGGGCATCGACGAGGATAAGGTGGTCCCCAATCCGAGCCTCTCGGTCTACGACGGGGCCGTGGCCCCCTGGTCGGGCAGCTCCTACGGACAGTGGCAAACGGACTTCCTCCGCGCCGCCAACCGCTTCCAGTTTCCCGTGCATACGCCCTACGGCGACCTGACGCCGGAGCAGCGGGGCGAACTGTGGGACGGCAACCGCCACGTATCCGGCATCCACGCCTTCTTCGATGAGCTGCAGAAGAAGCTGTACAAGATCCAGAACCGCGTCATGCTGGCGCGCTACCGTGGGCGCACGATCTGTCCCACCTGCCACGGCGGTCGCCTGCGTAAGGAAGCCAACTACGTGAAAATCGCCGACGCGGCCATTACCGAACTGGTGGACCTGCCCATAGATCTCTTGCAGCAACACTTTATCCACCTGCGCCTCAACGAGCACGATGCGACCATCGCCCGGCGCATCCTGATCGAGATCAACAACCGGCTCCAGAGCATGATGGACCTCGGACTCGGCTACCTCACCGTCAACCGCTTGAGCAGTACCCTCTCCGGCGGGGAAAGCCAGCGCATCAACCTGACGCGCACCCTGGGCAGTAACCTTACGGCGAGCCTGTACATCCTCGATGAGCCCAGCGTCGGCCTTCACCCCCGGGATACCGAGCGTTTAGTCGCGGTGCTACGGCGGCTGCGGGACCTCGGGAATACCGTCCTGGTCGTCGAGCACGAAGCGGGCATCATCTCCGCGGCGGATTACCTCATCGATATCGGACCGAAAGCCGGCGTGCACGGGGGCGAGGTGATCTTCGCCGGACCCTACGAAGCCATTTATGACGAGGCGACCGAGAGCCTCACCACCAAGTACATGAACGGCACCCTGCGGATCGAGCCCCCCGCTCAGCTCCGTCGCCTGACGAACTGGATCAAACTGGAAGGCGCCCGCATGCATAACCTCAAGAAGGTCGACGTCCAGATCCCGCTGAACGCCATTACGGTGGTGTCGGGCGTGTCGGGCAGCGGCAAGACCAGCCTGATCAAGGGCATACTCTACCCCGCCTTGCGGCGGGAGCTGGGGGAGGGGACCTCCCAGGCTCCCGGCCCCTTCACGCAGCTCGGCGGCGACCTCAAGGTACTGACGCAGGTGGAGATGGTGAATCAGAGTCCGATCGGCAAGAGCAGCCGCTCCAACCCGGTGACCTACGTCGGGGCCTACGATGCCATCCGCAACCTGATGGTCAAGCAGCAACTGTCAAAGATCCGCGGCTACAAGCCCAGCTTCTTCAGCTTCAACGTGGACGGCGGTCGCTGTCCTACCTGTAAGGGCGAGGGCGAACAGGTCGTGGAGATGCAGTTCCTGGCCGACGTTCGGCTCGTCTGCGAGGAATGCAACGGCGCCCGCTTCAAGCGGGAGATCCTCGACGTGCAGTACAACGGCAAGAACATCGCCGAGATCCTCGACCTGAGCATCAACGAGGCCATCGACTTCTTCTCCGAGGAAAGCGACATCATCAAGAAGCTGCAGCCCCTGCAGGACGTAGGACTGGGCTACGTTACCCTCGGCCAGTCCAGCTCTACCCTATCCGGCGGGGAGGCCCAGCGCGTCAAGCTCGCCAGTTTCCTCACGAAGGAGAAGAAGGGGGAGCACATCCTCTTCATTTTCGACGAGCCCACGACCGGCCTTCACTTCGACGACGTGCGGGTACTCCTGACCGCCTTCAACGCCTTGGTGGAAAATGGACATACGGTACTGATCGTAGAGCACAACATCGACGTGATCAAGTCCGCCGATTACGTCATCGACCTCGGCCCGGAAGGCGGGCGCGACGGCGGGCACCTGATCTTCCAGGGGCGGCCGCAGGAATTGAAGGGGGTGGAAGGAAGCTACACGGGAAAGTACCTGTAAGCCGCCTACCGGAACAGGGAACACCGGACCGCCGCATGCCTTGGTGAACCCTACGGGGAGTATGGTTATTGAGTGGTGAAACGGCACCGATGGGATAATATCCCCCTCCACCGGAGAATGGTAGCTGACTAAGCATACCCGACCATGAATAACCGAACGATCTACGACTTCCTCCGCGACCTCGCCGACAACAACTCCAAACGGTGGATGGACGCCCACCGTGACCGGTACGAGGAAGCCAAGGCCGGCTGGATCGAGCAGTGCGGCATTCTCCTCAAGGAATTGGCCAGGCACGACGACTACTACGCCAAAATCGAGCCGAAGGACACGATCGAACGCATCAATAACAACCTGCTGTACCATCCCGACCGGCCGACCTACAAGCATCACTTCGGCTTCGCGCCGGGCAACGAAAAGGGCGCCGGGCTCTACGTTTCCATTTCTCCCAGCTATTCGTGGATCGGGGGCGGCGTACACAATCCGGACAATGACGCCCTCAAAAAGATCCGCGCCGCCATCGATAAGCACGGGGATGCGCTCGCTGGCATACTGGAAAGCGATGAATTCACCGGGTACTTTGAGGGAGGCCTGGAGGAGGACCCGAAGATGCTGAAGACCAGCCCGCAGGGCTACGCTCAGGATCACCCCCACATCGAGCTGCTCCGCCGCAAGAATTTCACGGTTTCCAGGCGCATCACCCAGGAAGAGGTGATCTCGGATGATTTCTCCGCGGTCGTCCTGGAAGCCTACCGAAAAATGGAGCCGCTGCTGAAGTTCATGCGCCAGGCGATGGAGTAAGTCGGGTTGCGGGAGGAGAAGCGTGCCTAACCTGGGCGGCCTGGCCATGGGTCCCCCCTTTTTACTACAGGAATTGCTACTTTGAAGGCATGCTCTCCGGTAACCGGAGACCCATCATGCAAAACCCGCTGCCTTGCAAGACCTCATCATTACAACCGTAGAACTCTTCCGGGTCGCCCCCCGCTGGCTCTTCCTCAAACTCACCACCGCCGAGGGCATCGAGGGGTGGGGAGAACCCGTCGTGGAGGGCCGCGCCGCCACCGTGGAAGCCTGCGTGCGCGAACTGGAGGAGCACGTCATCGGGCACTCCGCCCATAAGATCGAGGACTTCTGGCAAATGATCTACCGCGGCGGATTCTACCGCGGCGGCCCCGTGCTTATGAGCGCGCTGTCGGGGATCGACCAGGCGATGTGGGACATCAAGGGCAAGGCCCTTGGCGTGCCCATCTATCAACTACTCGGAGGGGCCGTCCGCGACCGGGTGCGCATCTACGGCTGGATCGGTGGCGATACCCCGGAAGCCCTGGCCGCCGCGGCAAAAAAACGGGTGGAGAGTGGCTTCACGGCGGTGAAGATGACGATCTGCGACCAGCTGGAATGGATCGACAGCCCCCGTAAGGTAGCGGAGGTCGGCGATAAAATGGCCGCGATGCGGGAGGCCGTTGGCGATGAGGTACTGATCGGCGTGGACCTCCACGGCCGCGTACACAAGGGGCAGGCCAAGGCCATCGCCCGCGTGCTGGAGCCCTACCATCCCTTCTTCCTGGAGGAACTGGTACTCAGCGAAAACAACGATGCCCTTAAGGCCCTCCACGATTTTACTTCCATCCCGA
The DNA here is from genome assembly GCA_038258275.1 of Chitinophagales bacterium. Classification (GTDB taxonomy): domain Bacteria; phylum Bacteroidota; class Bacteroidia; order Chitinophagales; family Saprospiraceae; genus Neolewinella. The sequence goes on from JBBSPZ010000033.1 coordinate 39,401, forward strand.
TCGCGACCGGCGAGCGGATGTACTCCCGCTGGGACTTCAAACGCATCCTCGAGCAAAACGCGGTGGACATCGTACAGCCCGACCTCAGTCACGCGGGCGGGATCACGGAGGTCAAAAAGATCGCCACCCTGGCCGAGGCCTACGATGTAGCGATCGCGCCCCACTGTCCCCTGGGCCCCATCAGCTTCGCCGCGGCCCTGCAGATCGACTTCAACTGCATCAATGCCCTCATCCAGGAATCCAGCCTGGGCATCCACTACAATGTCGGCGCCGACCTCACCGATTACCTGCTGGATGCCGACGGCTTCGGGGTCCGCGACGGCTACGTGCCGCTGATGACCAGGCCGGGACTCGGCATCGAGATCGACGAAGACAAGGTCCGGGCCGCCGCCGAAACTGGTCACAACTGGAAAAATCCGATCTGGCGCAACCCCGATGGCTCCGTGACGGAATGGTAGCTTCAGTCTTCATGACCCACAAACGGTATAACATCCTCGCCCTCGTCTTCGTCACGGTAGTCATCAACTACATGGACCGGAGCAACATCTCCGTCGCCGCCGCGGCCATCAGCGAGGAACTGGAGCTCACCAAGGTGCAGCTCGGCCTGATCTTCTCCGCCTTCGGGCTTACGTATTCGCTGCTCCAGATTCCCGGGGGTATCCTGGCGGATCACCTGAAACCCCGGCTCCTGTACCCCATCATTTTGGCCCTCTGGTCTGTCGCTACCCTCCTGCAGGGACTGGTCAGCTCGCTGGCCGCACTGATCGGTCTACGGGCTTCCATCGGGGTCTTCGAAGCCCCCTCCTACCCCACCAACAATAAGATCGTCACCAGCTGGGTCCCGGAAAAAGAGCGGGCCTCGGCCATCGCGGTGTACACCTCCGGGCAGTTTATCGGACTGGCCTTTCTTACACCGGTACTGGTGGCCGTTCAGGCGTACTTCGGCTGGCGGGGGCTGTTCATCTTTTCCGGAGCGGTGGGCCTGCTCTGGGCGGCCGTGTGGTGGTACTTCTACCGCCATCCCCGGGATCACGAGACCGTAAGCGCGGAGGAGCTCAGTTTCATCGAGCGGGGCGGCGGACTGGTCGGCAAGCAAGCGGGCAGCCCCACCGAAGACCGGGTAGATTTCGGCCTCGGGGACCTTCGCGAAGCCTTCGTGCACCGCAAGCTCTGGGGCATCTACCTGGGACAGTTCTGCCTGGTTTCCCTGTTCACTTTTTTCCTGACGTGGTTTCCCACTTACCTGGTGGAATTCCGCGGGCTGGACTTCATAAAATCAGGCTTCCTGGCGTCCATTCCCTTCCTGGCCGCCTTCTGTGGCGTGCTGCTGGCGGGTTTCTTTTCCGATTTCTTCGTCCGGCGCGGTATTTCCAAGGAGGCTTCCCGCAAGGGGCCCATCATCGGTGGTATGCTCCTGTCGGTCCTCATCATCGGGGCCAATTACACGGACAACACCGCCCTCATCATTTTCTTCCTGGCGATCGCCTTCTTCGGCAACGGCCTGGCTTCCATCACCTGGGTCTTCGTTTCCCTCCTCGCCCCCCGGCGGCTGATCGGCCTCGTGGGCGGCGTATTCAACTTCATCGGCGGACTGGCGGCCGTGGTCACGCCCACGGTGATCGGCTACCTCGTGCAGGACGGGGATTTTTCGCCCGCCCTCCTCTACGTCGGCGGCGTGGCGTTTCTGGGAGTGTGCAGCTATGTACTACTGGTGGGCAAGATCGTCCGGGTAGAAGAAAGCGCGCGGTAGGGCGCGTACGCAGGTGCAAGGGCCAGGCTAAGCAGTAAGTAGATCAGCGATACCGGCCTTAATTTCCAGAAAGTGGCTTCTCAGTCCCGCATAGTCCTTCCTCCGGATGAGGTCCTTATCCAGCAGGGAGCTTCCCATGCCCGCGCCGGCTGCTCCGGCTTCGAGGAAGGCACGGAGGTTCCCCCGGGTCACGCCGCCCGTGGGCAGCAATTGAATATCGTTCAGGGGACCCCGTACGTGTTTGATGTATTCCGGTCCCAGTTGCCCGGCGGGGAAGACTTTGACCGCCGCAGCGCCCAGCGACCAGGCCCGGTAGATCTCCGTGGGAGTATAGGCCCCGGGGAACACGGGAAGGCGGCCGCTGACGGAAGCCCGGATGACCTCCTCGTCCAGGATGGGCATCACGATGAACTGCGCACCCGCGGCCGCGGCCTCCTCATAATCCCGTAGGTTACAAACGGTGCCGGCTCCGATATTGAGGTTCGGAAAACACCGGGCCAAAGTTGCAATAATGTCGGTGGCACCGGGTGTATTCATGGTTACCTCCAGGGTAGAAAACTCAGTATCGACGCACACCTGCGCGATTTGCATACAGACCTCGGCCGACTGCCCGCGCAAAATGCCGATGATCGGAAGCTGGCGAAAGAGGGTCCAGGAAAAGGGAGGGACATCAGTCATGGCGTAGCAGTAGTTTTAATTGGCCGTACAGCTGGGCACGTTGCAGGGTGACTCCATTGTAGCAGACCAGGCGATCCGGTTCCAGCAAGGCCTCCAGGGCGATCCGGTACAGCGTCAGTACCGGTTCCGGGGCGGCCAGGTACACCATCCCCCGCCGACCCGGAAGATCGCGCAATTCTTCGCCCAGGAGTAATCCACTCAGAAAATAGTAGTTCTCTATTAGCGGTACGGCGTTGAGGACGTCCCGGACCCGTACGGAGAACAGGCTGCGGCTGAGCTTACCGGCGGCCCCCAGTGCTACGCCCTCCCTAAATGCAGCCACGCCAGCCGCATCGAGGGGCCCCTGGAGTACCGAATTGGCGAGGATGGTGCGGCGAGACAGGACCTCGAAGAGCTCCCCGGTCAGGTAGGTATCAAAGGAGATAAACGCCCCACTCAAGTAGCGCAGGTGCTTGCTGTGAGTTCCGGGCAGGATGAGCGTGCCATCGCCGTACTCCCGTAGAAAGGGAATCAGTCCCAGCGCCTGCACCTCCTCCCCGCGCATGATGTTGTCGCTATCGGACACTCCGGAAATCAGCAGCAGTTGCCGCTTACCCTTTCCTTCCAACCATTCCGTCACCAGGAACTTGCCTTCGGAGCCGATGGGGAGCCGTGCGTAGGGGAGCTCCTTCAGGCCGATCCTTGCGGAGGCCATACCGGATGCTACGACCGGGCAAGCGTGATACTCAACGGGCAATCTTTCCACCTGGCTGAAGAGATAATCGGCGAAGTAAGCGTATTGATCCCCCTCACCGCTCCCCCGGAATAGATCATACGTATCGCGTATGCCCTGATCCGTGGCCTGCTCGGCCGCCACCCCAAGCGTGGCAATAGCCACTACCCGGAGGCGAAAGTTGGTGGTGCCCCAGTCGCAGCTGATGAAGTAGTCGGGGGGGTGTTGCATTATGGCCCTGCCTTGGTGGACGGGTGGAAGATACGCTCGCTAGCGTAGGGAGTTGTAGTCGGGTGTTGAGCCGCCTCGCTAGGGTAGGACGGCCCGCTCCGGGGCCTACCCGTGTATTGCTGAGTGCAGGGGAATGTCCCATGCCGTGGTCAGGTAGACAATCCGTGGCCATCTGTGCCAGAGTGAAGCCCCGACTAAGTCGGGGCGCGACGCAGTCAATCTGCGGTTGAAATTACCCGCTACCGCGATCCTGAAATTCCCCCGGAAGCCATTTAGCAAGTAATACCGTACGCACCTGGAGACTGCAGGTACTCTGCTGCTGCCCCCCGAACGGAGAATGCCCCGCCGCTGGGTAGCGACGAGGCATTCGTAAAATTGGCGGCGACCTACTCTCCCGGGATCAAGTCCAAGTACCATCGGC
>JBBSPZ010000034.1:0-42716 GCA_038258275.1 Chitinophagales bacterium
CGATGGCGTAAATTTCCTGGAGGCGGGGCAGGCGGCTCGTCCAGTTGGCGTAGACAAAGCCGTTGATCGCAAAGGTCAGGGCCACGGCGATCCGGGTGTGCAGTAGGTGGTGAGTGCGTGTAATGGGGCGACGAATTGACGACGCGAATTTAGGTCAAATGACTTTGGCTACCGTGCACAAGCTAAAGGCGAATTTCCACTACCTCACCGGTGTGCAGGGTAATCCGCCACGCGCCCCCCCCGGTGGGCTCGATGGCTAGCACTTCCGCCCGATTACGTGTGCCGCCCAGATCGATAAATTGCACGGTACCGTCCGGGCGCAACAGTTGCAGGGCCGCGGCGTCCTGGCGACCGATACTCGGGAGAACGTCCAGCTTGTTTCCGCCCAGGAGGATGCCCACCGGGGTTTGCCGCGCCACGTTGAGGGGGGTGATCTGGGCGGCCGGCGGCAAGGGGGTCACGCTGAAGTCCCCCGCTGCGTTCCGACTCAGGCGCAGGTGGGCCAGCGTCTCCGCTACTTTCGGCTCCACGGAAATATCCGGGAAGTTCTCCACGAAACTGCGCTGGCTGAAGGCGGCGTAGCTTAGGTTATTCCTGCGCCAGGACGGAAATTGGCCAGCGAGGTCATCCTTTCCCGCCAGGCTGTACTCCCTGCCCTCCCGGACGTAAGTGATGATGGGGTCCATGCGCCCGTTGCCGTCGATGTCCGGAAGGTAAAGGCGGAGAGGAGCCCCGGCATCGGGTTGGCCGAGGGTACTGTTGAGGCCCCAGTTGCCCAGAATAAGATCGCGCCCGTTAACCCCATCTACTACGCTTACCGACTGCCACCATCCGCCCGTACCCGGGAGATCTTCGTAATCATAGCCCTCCGCATCCCGGGAGCGGCCAATGCGTATGGGCATCCACATACCGGCCAGGACCCCTATCCGATCCGTCAATTCAGTGATGAGCTCACTACCCCGCTCCCCCCTACCCGCTCCGGCGTACGGTTGCAGGGGCTCCCGGTCAAAAGAAGGGGACGCAGCACCGCCCTCCTGCGGTACCGTGTCCACCACCTGTAGCGTGTAGGACACGGTATCCATGCTTTCCCGAGGTGTCGGACCAGGTGCCGCAACCGACTGGGACTGAGACATAAACCCCCGCTGGTTCGTCACGCCGGTATAGGCGTAAACTGCTTGCCTGCTACCGGTACTGTCCATGCCCTTTCCAGCCTGTACCGTCCGATTTTCGTAGAGCTTTGCCGGTGCGTTGACGTTATTTAGCACCAGGTCCAGGTCGCCGTCCGCATCAAAGTCGGCGACAGCAGCTCCGGTGGAGCTGCCCACGTAATCAAGCCCCCAATCGGCCTCCGCGTAGGTAAGCGGACCCGTTCGTACGAACAGCTGGTTAGCTACGTGTCCGGAAGGCATTTGATCCACGACGTTGAGGTTGCTCGCTTCGCGGGCAAGGGAGGAACTGACGAATTTCAAGTAGTCCAGGTCGTTGGGACGTCGCTCGATGCCGTTGGCAACGAACACTTCGGCATACCCGTCCAGATCAAAGTCCTCCACGAGTACCGACCAGCTCCAGTCGGTCGCAGCCAGTCCGGCCAGCTCCCCGATCTCCGAAAAGTGGCCGCCGCCGCGGTTCCACTGGAGGTTGTTGCGGGGCAGTTGGTCGTAATATCCCGCCCGGCGTTTGATGCGGTACAGGTTGTAAGCGTCGGCACTGGCGGTAGACTTCAACACCTGTTCGTCGCCGGGACGCATATCCAGGGTGATGAGGTCCGGACGGCCATCGTTGTCGAAGTCGCCGACGTCGCTCCCCATGCTGAAGTTGGAGGTGTGCCCCGTCCGCTCGCGCACCGACTCCCGGAAGTGTTTTCCTCCTTCATTCAGGTAGAGGTAGTCGTTCTCGGAAAAATCATTGCAGACGTAAATGTCGGGGTACCCGTCACCGTCGTAATCGGCGATCGCCGCACTCAGTCCGTAGCCGATTTTGGAAGAATAGATGCCCATCTCGCGGCTTACGTCGGTGAATGCCCCGTCCTGGTTCAGGAGCAGCAGGTCGCCGGAGAGCGAATCCGGCTGGTTGCGAAAGCGGGCCTCGCCGTACGAAGCGTCGTTGTGGACCGAATGGCGAAGCAGGTACATATCCTCATCTCCGTCCAAATCAACATCAAACCAGTAGGCCTGGGTGTTAAACCCCCTGAAATCCAGGCCGTACAGCGCCGCTTCCTCCAGAAAGGTGCCATCGGCCCGTTGCACGAACAGCTCGTTTTTGCCGCCCAGCTCCTTATAGCCGCTGACGTTACAAACGTAAATATCCATGCGCCCGTCGCCGTTGACATCTACCACGCTTACCCCGGTGGACCAGTCCCCCGCACCCGCGACCCCGCTGGAAGCAGTCGCATCCCGGAACTGCCAATTGCCCACGTTGACGTAGTACGTGTTGGGGCTCTCGTTGTTGGTAAAGTAGAGGTCGGGAAGGCCGTCCCCGCTGATGTCCGTGGCAGCTACCCCACCCCCATTGTAGTAGTAGAGGTACTCCACGATGTTGAAGTCCTCGGTCGGATGCAGGGTATTGTTGCTCAGGACGCCCGTACCCGTGCGCTCGTAGAACCTGGTCTCCGGAGAAGGGTCGGTAGTTTCCTCCCCGTTACAGGCCGAGAGCAGCAGGGTGCCGACCAGGCACAGTAGTATGGCGCAGGGGCTCCCGGTCATCGCTGCAGGATAATGGGAGCGGCGTTATTACGCGCAACCAGATAACGACCCGGGGCAATGCGGGCGATCCCACGGATTTCCCCCGGGACGTTGACCCCGCTTTCCGCTGCGGAAATGGCCCGGAAGTGGCCCGTGCCATCGTTTTCCAGCAGGAGACCACGGCCGGCGTCGTAGCGCCCGATCTCCGGCTTCACGTAGTAAAAGTTTCCACCGAGGAGCAGGTCCGTGTCGCCGTCGCCGTCCACGTCATCCGCCAGGATAGCGCGCACCGGCGTTACCTGGGCGGCCACGGGCAGGTAGACCACTTCCAGGTCGCCGGGGGCCCGGTTGAGCACCGCGAGCGAACGAAACTCCGTAGCCTCGTAATAGATGGACTGGTCGAGAGCGGCCTGCCCAAAGATTTCCTGCATGGTTTTGTCGCCGAAGTCGGAGTACTTGAGGTAGCGCTTACGTAGCCCCGGCAGTTGCTTGACGAGGTCGTGTAGCAGTGGGGTCGGAAATTCTTGGCCGTCCTCATACGTAGAGACGACTTGCTCGGCCGTGCCGTTGCCGTCAAAATCATTGACGTGCATCCTAACCGGACTTTCCGGGCTGGCCCGAAAGCGGCTGTTCAGGCCGTGGTTGCCCAGTACGAGGTCCATCCGGCCGTTTCCGTCCAGGTCGGCGATCTCGAGGGCGGTGTACCAGCCCTTCAGGGCCTGAATGTCAGCGGGCAGTTCAACCTCCTTCACCTCGGTCGCCGTGACCGTGAAGGCCCGGGGGGCCATAAATTCCCCGACCACCACCAGCTCCTTACCCGGATCGTCAGTCAGGTCGACCCAGCCGGCGGCGGTCACCATGCCGAGCTTCTCCATCACCCGTTCGGTGAAGTGTCCCTTACCGTCGTTCGTGAGCAGGTAGCTGTCGGCGGGCGTTCCGTAGAATCCCGGTCGGAGGCGGGCGCCGACGAACAGGTCGAGGTCGCCGTCGCCATCCAGGTCATTGGGAGCGACGGTGCTCCCGGCGGCGGTCTGTCGGCTGCTGGGCAGGATCTGTGGGCTTTTCGTCCACTGCCCGCCACCCTGGTTGAGGTACAGGCGATCGAAGAGGGCAGAAGAGCCCATCCCGAATTCACTACTGCCGCTGACCACGTACAGGTCCGGGTCGCCGTCCCCGTCGGCATCGAAACAGGCACAGGCAACGTCCTCGCTTTCCCGGTCGCCCGCCAGCAGTTCGGCGGCCGCCGGCCGGAAGCCCGTACCGGAAGAGAGATAAAGTGCCCCGGCCTGTCCGCGGGCCCCGCCGAGGTAGATGTCCGCCCGTCCATCCCCGTTCAGGTCGCCGGAGCACAGGCCCGGGCCGTCGGCACTGAGCATAAAGTAGGTCAGGGGATCGCGGTCGAAGTCGCTGTAGCGGTTCTCGGCGTGTACGAAGTCGATGCCGTAGTTGGCGGATGCTCCGGTGCGGAACAGTCCGGGCGTTGTGACCACGGCTGGCACGGTACCCGACGACGTAGTCTGATCCTCGGCGATCATCAGGCGCTGGTCCACGGACGGTCCGGGAATGGACGAGCGTTTGCCGTCGGGCCACTCCAGGTCGATGCGGTCGATACGGTCGACGGCGCCGAGCCCGAAGTGGAGGCGGTACTGCATACTGGATTCAAATCCCCGCATGGGCATATACTCCTGGTAAAAGGTTTGATCGCCGGCTACAACGGTAGCTTTGGTACCTACGGCGAAGGGATTTGCGCCCAGGCCACGGAATTCCAGTTGCAGCCAGTGATTGGCCGTGGTGTGATTGCGGTACACCAGGGCGGCGGCATTGGTGTTGTTGATCACCAGGTCGAGGTCGCCGTCGTTATCGAGGTCGCCGTAGGCGGAGCCGTTGGTAAAGCCCGGGAGGTCGAGACCCCATTCCTTACCTACGCTCCGGAAGTGGTAATTCCGCTCCGGCCCCTCGTTCCGGAAAGCAAAGTTGCGGACCGGGTTCGAGGGGATGGCATCCACCAGTACCTGATAATCGACCCTGCCGGTCGCGGTCACCTTGCGTTTAAATTCGTCGTCGGCCAGGTAGTCGAGAAAATCGCGGTTCGTGAGGTCCTGGTAAATGCCGTTGGCTACGTAAAGGTCCTTGTAGCCATCGTTGTCCATATCGAAAATGAGCGCCCCCCAGCTCCAGTCGGTCGCTTCCACGCCGCTCATCCGTCCGATCTCGGAGAAGGTGCCGTCGCCGTTGTTGTGCTGCAGCACGTTGCGGGTGAACTGGTGGAAATAATCGTTTTTCAGGTTGTACTGGTAACGGTTCCAGTTCTCGAAGGTGGTGGCCTCCTTCATGCGCTGATTACTGGCCGGAAGCATCTCGGTCACGAAGAGCTCGGGGTAGCCGTCGTTGTCGATGTCTGCCAGATCGGCACCCATACTGGCTGCGCTGATAGACTGCATTGCGTCCGTCAAGGTTTCGCGGAAAGTGCCGTCTTGGTTATTCATGTACAGATAGTCCCGCTCGAAGAAGTCGTTGCTGACAAAGATGTCGGGCCAGCCATCCCGGTCGACGTCACCCACAGTTACTCCAAGACCAAATCCAATGATCGAACCGTAGATGCCCGCTGCTGCACTGACGTCGTGGAAGAAGCCCTCGCGGTTCTCGTAGAGCCGGTCTCCGCCGACGGAATCGCGCTTCGGCCGTTCGTTTTTCTCCAAATTGAAAGAGCCAATCGCCTGGTAACTGTTGTTGAGTAGGTAAAAGTCCAGGTCGCCGTCGCGGTCGTAGTCAAAGAATACCCCGTGGGTACTGAGTCCTTCGTTGTCAAGCCCGTACTCCGCCGCGGCTTCGGTATAGGTACCGTCTTGGTTGTTGATGTACAGTTCATTCCGGCGGTTATCGCCCTGGATGTCCCCCGAGTTGCAGATGTAAATATCCAGCCAGCCGTCGGCGTTGACGTCGGCCATCGTCACGCCCGTACTCCAGGCTCCTTTACCGCCTACGCCGGCGGCCTCCGTCACATCGTCGAATTTGAGGCCTCCGCGGTTCAGGAACAGGCGGTTCGCGACCCGGTTGCCACTGAGGTAGATATCGGTGAGCCCATCATTATTTACGTCGCCCAACGCCACCCCGCCCCCGTTATAAAAGTTGCGGTAGGTATAAATATTGAAGTCCTCGTTGAAGTCCAGCGTATTCGCAAATTCCACGCCGGACACCGCGGGCGGCAGGGCCTCGAACCGGGTGTTCCCGTCCCACTCGGGCGCGTTGTTTTCCACCCGCTCCTGTCCGCAGGCCGCGCACAACAGCAAGGCCAAAGGAGCAAGGATATAAACTGAGCCGATGCGCATAGGTTACTGAACTAAGCCAAGTGGATCGGAGGAGATCGTGGAAAGATCGGTGATGATGCCGGTGACCATACTGTCATCCTTTACCCATAGGGCCAGGAGTCGGTAGCCTTCCACGCTGAAGTAGGTGGTACCGTACAGTGGGTTATGCACCTGTTGCAGTTCGATGCCGAGCGTCCGGTTGAAATAATCGACTACCTCGGGCAGCAGCTTGTCCGCATAGGCGGACTTGTTCCAGGGTGCCCATTCTTCGTAAATGACGGTGATTTCCATCGCCTGGATCCGTCGCGGATTCTCTCCCAGGAACTTCGGACGAAAGGTGAGCGTGGCCGGCCGGTCGAGGTCGTTGGCCAGGTAGTGATCCACCAGGTTACTTCCCCCTCCCATCGTGACGAGCTGCTGCCGGTTCAGCTCGGTGCAGCGATCGTAAAATTGCTGGTCACTCATACCCAGCTCGATGCCCAGCACGGTTTCTTCGGGTCCGCGTTCGGCTTCCAGGCCTTGCTCGAGGGCAGACTTATAGCGACCAAGCGGACTGGTATCTTCCTTCTTGCACCCTGCGAAGCAACAGGTAATAAACAGCAGTACTACAGTGAAACGCATTGTTTTCATTCAATTTTAAGATTAAGCAGTTTCCCACCGGACCGGGCTATCAGGTAATTTCCGGGCGCGGACGCGGGTGCAATGCCCCGCACGTCTCCACTCAGGTATAAATGAGAATCTAACGGGGACACCGTGGTAAATGCTCCGTCGCCCGCATTCAGCAGAATTGCGCCGAAACCGGCTGCGTAAATTCCCAGTTCCGGGCGGCCTACGGTTTGATTGCCCGCCACCAGGAGATCTACCCTCCCGTCTCCGTTCAGGTCCCGGGCCAGTAACGCATAAAGGGGAGCGAATTGGGCCTCCGCGGGAAGAAAGCTAAGTTGCGCCCCCCCGGTTTTGTTGAGAATAACCACCGACCGCAGCTCCTCTGCCACCCCGATCACCGATCGTGCCAGGATTTCCGGAGGAAAGAGGTCTTCCATGCGCTTGCCCGGATAATCTGCGTAGCGGCCCAGGAGCTTACGCAGCCCGGGAAGTTGCTTCACCAGGTCGTCCCGCAAGACCAAAGGATACGAGCCGCCGTCCTCCGCATAGTGGGTCAGGACCTGCTCAGCTTTCCCGTTCCCATCGAAGTCGTTGACGTACAGCCGCAGCGGTTGTGCGGCCGAGGCGCGAAGCCGGGAGTTCAGTCCGTGGTTGCCCGCCGCCAGATCCATCCGGCCGTCGCCGTCGAAATCGCCGGAGGCCAGTGCGTTCCAGAGGCCGGCGGTACCGGGGACAGTGTCGGTTTGGATCACCCTCCCCTCCCGGTCGAAGTGGAGGTAGCGAATCGGTGACCACTCCGCGGCGACGGCTAGTTCGACACTTCCGTCGCCGTCCGTATCCAGCCACACCGCGTCGGTCACCATTCCCAGCCGGGGCAGGGCTTGAACGGTAAAGTTGCCGGCTCCGTCATTGAATAACAGGTAGCTGTCGGTAGGAACCCCGTAGGTGCCGGGCCGTAACCGGCCGCCGACGAAGAGGTCGGTATCGCCGTCTCCGTCGATGTCGCGCGCGCGTACGCAGGAGCTGGCCACCAGGCGGCGGGAGTCGGGCAGCAGCTGATCACTTTTCCGCCACCGCCCCGCTCCCTCGTTGAAGTAGAGGACATCGAGCAGGGCGGTGGAACTGGGGCCAAAGGCATTGCTTCCGTTGGCAACGTAGAGGTCCGGGTCCCCGTCGCCATCCGCGTCGAAGAAGGTGGCGCCGACGTTTTCACTCGCCGCGTCTTCAGCGAGTAGCGTGGTCGCTACCGCGGTATACGATCCGCCCCGTTGACCGACAAACAGTTGCCCCGGAAAACCGGCCGCTCCGCCCAGGTAGAGGTCCGAGCTTCCATCCCCGTTAACGTCCGCCACGGCCAGGGCGGGTCCCTCGTTGTTCAGCCCGACGAACAGGAGGGGGTCGCGGTCAAAATCCGCGGCCGCGTTTTCCCGGTGAGTGATCGGCCCGGTCTGACCGTCCACCTCCGAAAGGACCGCGCGGGGCCCTGGGCTTACTGCCAGCGAAGCTTCAATGACCGGGGCCGCGCTCCGTCCGCTTCCCTGTATTACTTCGACTACGGCGGCTTCACCGGGCAGGTCGAAATCTTCCGCTTGCCCGTCCGGCCACCCCACCCGTACGGTAGTTGGGGTCCCCGGGAGATGCAGGCGCTTATCGACCGTGCTTTCGAAGCCGCGCATGGGGAAGAGTTCACTGATCGTCGTTCCCGCAGGTCCCTGGGCACTTATTTTTGCCCCGATCGCATCCGGGTTGCCGGGCTGGTTGGACCGCAGGCGGACCATGCGGGAGGGTTCGGCACTATTGTTGCGGTAAAGACCGGCTACGCCGTTGACGTTATTGACGACCAGGTCCAGGTCTCCGTCGTTATCGAGGTCGGCGTAGGCGGATCCATTACTGAAGGTAAGTTGATCAAAACCCCAGCTGGCGGATACGTTTTCAAAGGTCAGGTCACCCCGATTGCGGAACACGGCGTTGGGCAGCGCTTCGCTGGGGATCTGGTCTATGATATCAGTAATCCCCATTCCCTGCTGAAAGATCATCCGGCGGATAGCGTCCGGGTTCGCGTTGAAGTTGATGTAATCCTGGTCCAGCAGGTCTTTTCCGGTCCCGTTAGCGACGAAGATATCGCGCAGGCCATCGTTGTCGAGGTCGCAAAGCAAGGCGCCCCAGCTCCAATCGGTAGCCTCTACCCCCGCCATTCGAGCCACTTCGGAAAAATTGCCGCCGCCGCGATTGAGTTGCAAGACATTACGGCTGAACTGCTGGTGATAGCCCTGGTCGCGGTACAACTGGTAGCGGTTCCAGCCCTCGAAGGCGGCCTTCGTTTTGTAGCGCCGTTCCGTGACGGGCAGCATTTCGGTCACGAAGAGTTCCGGGAGGCCGTCGTTGTTGAGGTCGGCAAAGTCGGCCCCCATGCTCCCCTTGCTAATTTCCTGGAGGTGAGCGGGAAGCGCTTCCCGGAAGGTTCCGTCGCCCTGATTGTAGTAGAGGTAATCCCGCTCGAAGTAGTCGTTGCTTACGAACAGGTCGGGCAGTCCGTCGGTGTTGACATCGCCTACGGTTACCCCCAGACCGAAGCCGATGCCCGACGAATAAATGCCGGAGGCCTGAGTAACGTCCTCGAATTTGGTGGTGCCCGTTTCGCTCAAAAGGTTGCGAAACAGCTTGTTGCCTCCTTCCAGGTCAGGTATATCCCGAAGACCGGCTTTCAGGTCGTAGCCGGTAGTGGCCCGGGTAGAGTTATTGAGGAGGTAACAATCCAGGTCGCCATCGCCGTCGAAATCGAAAAAGGCGGAATGTACCGACAGCCCGACGACGTCCAGGCCGTAGGCGTGGCTGGCCTCCCGGAACTTCCCGTCTCCCTCATTGATGAACAACTCGTTGTGCCGAACCCCGGTCATACCGGGTATCTGCTCTCCGGCCGGCGGACCGGCCTTGCAGACGTAGAGATCCTGCAGTCCATCCGCGTTGATGTCCACAACGGCGACGCCGGTACTCCAGGAATCGGGACACCCTACTCCGGCGCGGTCGGTCACGTCCTCGAAGGAAAAGTTTCCCCGATTGAGGTACATCCGGTTTTCCACCAGGTTGCCGGTGAAGTAAATATCGACCAGGCCGTCGTTGTTGAAATCTCCGATACCTACTCCCCCGCCGTTGTAGAAGTTGCGGTAGGTATATGGATTGAGGGCCTCCGTGTAGGTCAGGTCGTTGCGAAAGTCTATACCGGTTGGTGTCACTGACGGAGCGGTCATCCAGGAAAAGCGCTTGCTTTCGTCCGGCGGCACGTGTTCGGCTTCCCGGGAGCAGGAAGTGAGGCAGCAGATTAAGAGGAGGATTATGATCGACGCGTGTAACAAGGCTCGGCAAAGATAAGCAGTAACTCCGCCCCCACATTCAGTACCTCCACACGTCAAGGAGCTTACGGAAGACTTTTACGGTGTTTTCCGCATCGTCAAGTGCCCGGTGTTGTTCTCCCGACCAGTCAAAGCCCTCGTGCCGCACGGCGGAGGCCAGGCCCCGCTTATTCGGCAACTGCCGCAGATCCCGGTACTGAGCGCGCAAATTAATGGAAGCATCGAGCCAGCTCTCGTCCAGGTCATGGAGTAGACAGTCCTGCCGGAGTTGCTGCTCGTCGAAGTTACCCCACGCGGCCATCAGGTAGGGCGCTCCATCGAGGTCGATCCAATCCTGAAAGTCGGCAATCACCCGGGGAAAATCGCGGGCGCGGTTGATGTCCGCCTGGTCGATCTGCGTCAGCTGCCGGCAAAAGAGGCTGAGCTGGGGATGCAGGAGCGGTTTGATCAGGCGACTGAACGCGCTCTCAACCTGTCCGTAGGCATCTACTGCATACGCTCCGATTTCAATGGTTTCCTGCACCATTCCGGGGGGTCGGCCCTCCCAGCAACTGGCCTCGATGTCGTACACGATGAACTTCACAGGGGGAGAACGGGTAGCGGTCGACTACGTTCATTGGAAGGGAGCGGACGGTCTACAGTCGCGGCATGCGGCTCTTGATGTCGGCGTGGTAGGCCTTGCCCATCTTGAGCTGGTGATCGTCCATTTCGATGGTTCCTTCCGCGAAACTGACGCGGTTGACCTGGGAGAAATTTACCAGAAGCCCACGGCTGGCACGAACGAAGTCCCCCGCTTCCAATTCGTCGGCGATGGTTGCCAGGCTGCGCTTAACGGCAAAACGCTTATCCTTAGTCTGGATGTAAGCGTAGTTGCCATCGGCCTGAATGTAATGGATATCGGTCAGGGGGATCTTCGTATAGGTGGTGCCTTCTCTTAGGAAAAGGTGATCCATGAATTGGGTATTGAGTGAGTTCATAACTGTTTGGTCAGGGTATATGACGGGGCACAAGTAGCGTAAAAACGGGTGAAACGGCCATCCCCACTAAATGCAGGCTGGTCGCCCCCTAATTTTACGATGAATTCTGTTTTTTGGTTTTCCGGCGAACCAAAGTTGACCGGTTTAATTTAAATCTACCATGCACAATCTACCCCTTTATCAGGTCGACGCCTTTACCGACCACCTCTTTGGCGGCAATCCCGCTGCCGTTGTCCCGGTCCCCGATTTTCCCTCCGATCAACTGATGCAGCACATCGCTGCCGAAAATAACCTCTCCGAAACGGCCTTCGTAGCCATCCGGGGCAAAGGAACGTTTGACATTCGCTGGTTCACCCCCACCACCGAGGTGCGGCTCTGCGGCCACGCGACCCTTGCCGCCGCCCACGTCCTCTATTGCTCGGGCGGGGAGAACCTCAAAAAGATGCGCTTTCGGACCCGGGAAGCCGGCACCCTGGTCGTTACCCCCCGGGAAAAAGCGGGGGCCTATACCATCAGTTTTCCCGCCGACAAGCCGGTAAAGAGCAAGTCCTCCAAAAAAATCCGCGGCGCCCTGGCGGGCATTAAGCCCGTGGAGGTCTATGCCGGAGAGGACGATATCGTAGTCGTGCTCAAGAACGAGCAGCAGGTCAGAACACTCAAGCCAAACTTTCACATCATCGGCTCGCTCAAGCGACGGGGATTGATCGTGACCGCTCCGGGCGACGAGGTAGACTTCGTGAGCCGCTGCTTCTACCCCGCCTACGGGATCGACGAGGATCCGGTGACCGGCTCCGCCCACACCCTCCTCACGCCGCTGTGGGCCAAACGCCTCGGCAAAAAGAAGCTGACCGCCCGCCAGTTGTCCACCCGTGGAGGTACCCTTCACTGTGAGCTGCGCGGCAAGAAAGTCAAGATCGGAGGCGAGGCGATCACTTACCTGGCCGGACAAATCCTGCTCGACCGGCTTTAACCGTTTCCTTCCCGGAGTTCGTCCATTTCCTCCTGACCGATCACCTGTACGGGCCGGTCGATGGTCTCCTCCAGGGAAATGAAGGTCTCGGTGCGCTGAATGCCATCGAAGGCCTGAATGCGCTGCAACACGTCGCGCAGGTGATCGGTATCCCGGCAGACGACCTTCGCGAAGATGCTGTACACTCCCGTAGTGTAGTGAGCGGAAACGATCTCCTGGATCCCCTTGAGGTATTCCGCGGCCTGGTTATAGAGCCCGCTGCCCTTGAGGTAGATGCCGAGGAAGGCCGAAACATCGTATCCGAGCCGCGAATGGTCGACCATCAGGGTCTGGCCCTTTACGACGCCAGCGGCGATCAGTTTATTCATCCGGACGTGGATGGTGCCGCCCGAGACGAAGAGCCTAGCCCCCAGTTCGGTGTAGGGCCGCTTGGCGTTTTCCATCAGCAGGGCGAGAATTTTTCGGTCGAGCTCGTCCAGCTCGTAGTGTCCGGCCATAAGTCAGGATTGAGGAAGTTGTATGACGGTTAGCGGCACGCCTCCCGGTGCGTCCATCTCCGCAAGTTTCAGCACGTTGCCGGGCTCCAGCCACTCGTCCAGCGCCTCCCGGGTCGCCTGTTCGTAGTCGGGTCCACGTTCCGGGGTTTCCATCCAGAGCAGGCAGACGAGGGTGCGGGGATTCCCCATCCGCCGCTCGGCTTCCGCCCAGAACCAGTAGGTCGAATTCGGTCGGTCCCGCTTTACCCATGCGTACCACGACAGCAACAGCCCGGCCCACCACTTGCGCCGGATGGCGCGGTTGACGAGGCGGATGAGTCGCTTGGTGTCGGAGAATTTTTTTCCTACGTGAGCCGCCAGGTTTTCCGGACTCCGGCGCACGGTAGTATGCAGCGGGTTGCGAGACCGGTAATTTTTGACTTCCACCAGCCAGATGCCGTCCCGCGGCACCAGGCACAGGAAGTCCACTCCCTTCAGGCCGTGTCCGCTTACGCTGTGATAGGCGGCGGTATCGTCAAACTTGCGGACGATCCAATCGGCGGGAAAGGTCAGCTGTAGGTCGCTTTCTTCATAGGTATTCACCGGCCCCAAGATAGGCCTTTGCCCGGGAAACGAACCGCTTCCCCGCTGGCTGGAATAGCGGCGCACCAGCTTACAATTACCCGATGACGAAATTCACCATCCGTCCCGGCACGACGATCACCTTACGAATGTGCTTTCCTTCCAGGTAGCCCTGCACCTGCGTATGCGCCCGGGCCCCCTGCTCCACCTCTGCCTTAGTGGCGTCGGCGGGAAAGTCCAGCGTCAGTCGTGTTTTGCCATTGAAGGCGATGGGGTAGGTAAAGTTGTCCTCCACCAGGTACTCTTCCTCCACCGCCGGCCAGGCCGCGTGGTGCACGCTCCCCTCGCCACCAAGCGCCCGGTGCAGCTCCTCGGCCAGGTGGGGGGCGAAGGGCGCGATCAGGCGTACGGCGGGCTCCAGCACCTCCCGCTTGTTGCAGTGAAGTTTCAGCAACTCGTTGGTCGCCACCATGAAGGCACTGACGCAGGTATTGAAACTGAGCTTCTCGATGTCTACACTCACCTTTTTGATGAGGGTGTGTAATATTTTGAGTTCTTCCCTGCTTCCGGCCTCCTCACTTACGCTGAGTTGGTCGCCGGTGCCGACGTACAGGCCCCAGAAGCGGCGCAGGAATCGGTATACTCCATCGATGCCCGACACGCTCCAGGGTTTGGCCTGGTCGATCGGCCCCAGGAACATCTCGTACATACGGAAACAGTCGGCCCCGTAGCGGGCACAGATGTCGTCGGGATTGACGGCGTTGTACTTGCGCTTGGACATCTTGCCCTGCTCCACGCTCAGTTCCAGGTACGGTCGTCCTTCCTTGTCGGTCTCCCAGGCAAAGGCACCGGCTTGCTGCAAGATGGTGCGGAAGTAGGCGGCGTCCTGGTGCTCCAGTTTCTGGGCTTCCTCCACCGAGCTGTGGTAGAGCCGGAAGCTGGTTTCGTTGTTCACCGAGGTCTCCGTAACAAAGCGCAGCGGGGTCAGGCGGGTACCGGTGCTCTCGTCGAGCACGAGGTAGCCGGTCCCGATACCGGCGACCGCCAGGGGAGTCCCCTCCGCCACGTCGCTGCCGATCCAGATCGGGTGGCGCTGCCCGTCGTCAGTGAGCAGGATCCCGAGGTGAACGTAGCTGATCGGCCCCCCGATCATGCCTTGGTTGAGCAACTTTTTGTAGGGCTCCCGGGTGGGTACCTTGCCGATATCGAAGAGGAATTTATGGACCAGGCGGCTGTACAGAATGTGGCTTACGGCGTGCTCCGCTCCCCCCACGTAGAGGTCGACGTCCTGCCAGTAGTCTACGGATTCCTTGCTCACGAAGGCCTCGTCGTCGTGAGGATCCATGTACCGGAGGTAATACCAGTTGGAGCCGGCGGTGGCGGGCATCGTATCGGTCTCCCGCCGGCCGTCGGGGGTGTTCACCCACTGTTCGGCCCGCTCCAGGGGGGAGGCCCCGCTGACCGCGCGGAAATCCTCCATTTCGGGCAGCGTGACGGGGAGTTGATCTTCCGGGACCAGCCGGGGCACGTCGTCGGCGTCGTAAATAATGGGCCAGGGTTCGCCCCAGTACCGCTGCCGGCTGAATACGAGGTCGCGGATGCGGAAATTGACCTGCCGCTCGCCGCGGCCGAGCGCTTCGATGCGGTCGGTCGCCGCCGCGATGGCCTCCGGCACATCCATGCCGTTGAGAAAGTCGGAATTAAAGAGCTTACCCACCTTGTCCTTCAGGGTCGCGCCGGGGTAGTCCCGCTTGTCGACCACGTCAATCACCTCAATGCCAAATTTATCGGCGAAGCGCTTGTCGCGGTCGTCGTCGCTGGGCACGGCCATGATCGCGCCGGTACCGTAGTCTTTCAGGACGTACTCCGCGATGTAGATCGGCACCCGCGCGCCGTTCAGCGGATTGAGGGCATAGGCCCCGGTGAAGGCCCCGGTGACCTTATTCTCGCTCATGCGGTCCAGTTCGCTGCGCCGGCCCACGTAGGCTAGGTAGTCGTCGATCTCCTTGCGTTGTTCCAGGGTGGTGAGGCGGTCCACCAGTTCCAGCTCGGGAGCGATCACCATGAAGGTGGCACCGAAAATGGTGTCCGGACGGGTGGTGAAGATGTCCAGTTGCTCCTGGTGCCCCTCGATGTCGAAGTGCACCAGGGCCCCGGTGGACTTCCCGATCCAGTTGATCTGCTGGGCCTTGAGTCCTTCGCTGTAGTCTACCGTATCCAGTCCCGCCAGCAGCCGCTCGGCATAGGCGGTGATGCGCAGGCTCCACTGCAGCATCGGGCGCTGCTCGACGGGATGATTGCCGCGTTCGCTGCGGCCGTCCTTCACTTCATCGTTGGCCAAGACGGTCCCGAGGGCTTCGCACCAGTTCACGTAGCTTACGCTGCGGAAGGCCAGGCGGTAGTTCATCAGCAGGTCGCTGCGCTGCTTTTCATCCATCGCGGCAAACTCCTCCGCGCTTACGTCCAGCCCCTCCGTCTGGGCGGCCTGCAGTTGCCGGGTTCCGTGTGTTTCCAGGTGGGCCACTAAGTCGGAGACGGGGCGGGCGAGGCCGGCGTCCCGGTCATACCAGTGCTCAAAGACCTGGCCGATGATCCACTGGGTCCACTTAAAGTAGTTGGGGTCGGAGGTATTTACGCTGCGGTCCCAGTCGAAGCTCAGCCCCAGGGTATCCATCTGCTCGCGGTAGCGGGCGGTATTGATCGCCGTCGATTCGGAGGGGTGCACGCCCGTATCGATGGCGTACTGCTCGGCGGGCAGGCCGAAGGAATCGAAACCCATCGGGTGGAGGACGTTGAATCCCTGCTGCCGTTTGTAGCGGGCGACGATGTCGGACCCGATGTAGCCTAGCGGGTGGCCGACGTGGAGGCCCGAACCCGAGGGGTATGGAAACATATCGAGCACGTAGAATTTCGGCCGGGAGGTGTCGTCGGCAGTCGCGTAAGTTTTATTTTCCTTCCAGTATTGCTGCCACTTCTTGTCCAGGGCCTGTACGTCAAATTTCATCGGGGCGGTATACTTAGTGAGCGCACAAAGGTAGTGCACCGGGGCGGGGCCGCGGGTGCAACGTCCGCACCAAGTCCGCACCGGGGATGCTTACCAGAGGTAGATTTTGTGGCGCCGGTAGTCGATGCCCACCGTGTAGCGGCTGAGAAACACCGATCCGAGGATACCGGCCAGCGGAAGGCTCCCTTCACTTTGCAGGTGGGTCAGGTCGATTCCCACGAATTCCAGTCCCGCCGTGGCCCCCACCAGGTCGTTCGCTGCGGCAAGGGTGACGATGGGACAGTCCACCGAATTTCCGTCCAGCCCCTGAATATTGATCAGCTCCCCGGTCGCACGGGCTAGGTCGCCCCGGGCTAGGGAAGCGTCAACCAGGTTCGAGCCGGCCCCGGTATCGATCGCGAAGTAGTATTTTTTGCCGGCCAGTTTGACCTGCACCACGGGGAGGTGGTCCACCAGCGTGAATTTCAGTACGGCACGCGGCGAATTCCCGTCGTAGGTTGGATGGCGGCGGGAGGGAAGGAGCTGAAAGGTGTGCCGTCCGTAATCGATCCGCAGTTCCCCGGAGTTGATCATGTCGTAGCCCACAAATCCATCGATTCGCTCATTTGTCCGGCGCTCCATCGGGCGCAGGTCTAGCCCGACGGCCCAGTAGTTGTCGATCGAACGCCCGCCGATCTCGAAGTGCGCTACGCGGTGATCGGTGAGTCGTACGGCGCCCCCGGCACCCAGTCCGGCGCGGCTGGGTAGTCCGGCCCCTGCCCCCCGGTCGTTCACGATCAGGCTGGGAGCCCCCGTATCCAGGATGAATTTCCCGGTACGGCCATCCACCACCGCCTCGAAAAAGATCAGGTTGCGGGAAAAGGTAAAGTTCTCCACGGCACTCTCCGGATCCGCGGGTCGCCGGTCGCCCTTGTCCACGGGCGCATCCCCCCGTAAAAAACCGACGGCTCGCTGCCCCACGCACTCCCCACTCCATACTAGGCATACAAGGACCAGGAGGCAGCTAAGGTGGCGGAGAGGATAAGATTGGCTTAACATTTGGTCGGAATAACAATCCGAAGTTAACTATTAATTTACACAGACTTAACATTGGGAAGGGTTTTAACATAACTTGCTAGTTTTGCAGCGGTTGCGTGCGGTGCTACCTCCCCCGCAGCATTCACTTCCCCGCCCGCCTTGCGGTAAGTTTTTGTACCTTTGGATCCCGTAATCCAGGCATATGACCAAGTATATTTTTGTTACGGGCGGGGTGACGTCGTCCCTCGGTAAAGGCATTATTGCCGCCTCGCTCGCGAAGCTGCTGCAGGCCCGCGGGCTCTCCGTCACCATTCAGAAGTTCGACCCCTACCTGAACGTAGATCCCGGCACCCTGAACCCCTACGAGCACGGGGAATGCTACGTCACCGACGACGGCGCGGAAACCGACCTCGACCTTGGTCACTACGAACGTTTCCTGAACACCCCGACCAGTCAGGCCAACAATGTGACCACCGGCCGGATCTACCAGAGCGTCATCGAAAAGGAGCGCCGCGGCGATTACCTCGGCAAAACGGTCCAGGTCATCCCCCACGTCACCGACGAGATCAAGCGCCGCATTCAGCTGCTCGGCAATACGGGCGAGTACGACATCGTGATCACGGAACTCGGGGGGACGGTCGGCGACATCGAGTCCCTGCCTTACCTCGAAAGCCTGCGGCAATTACGCTGGGAGCTGGGAGGCGATAATTGCATCACCGTGCACCTCACGCTGATCCCCTACCTCGCCGCGGCCAAGGAGCTCAAGACGAAGCCGACGCAGCACAGCGTAAAGGAACTCCTCCAGACGGGTATACAGCCCGATATTCTGGTGGTGCGCACCGAGCACCCCATTGACGACTCGATCCGCCGCAAGCTGGCCCTGTTCTGTAACGTCGAAAAGAGCTGCATCGTAGAGGCGATGGATGCGGCGACCATCTACGACGTGCCCCTCCATATGCTTAAGGAAGGGTTGGACACCACCGTCATCAGCAAGCTGCGCCTACCCGACCGCAAGAATCCCGACCTCCGCCGCTGGAAAAATTTTCTCGGTAAACTCAAGAACAGCACCCACGAGGTGACCATCGGCCTGGTCGGCAAGTACAACGAACTGCAGGATGCCTACAAATCCATCTACGAGTCGTTCATCCACGCCGGCGCGGTCAACGAGTGCAAGGTGAGGGTGGTCCCCATCCACTCCGAGCAGCTCGAGGGCGAATTGGCGGAAGTTGGCAGCTTCCTCAACCGCTTCGACGGGATCCTGGTAGCGCCGGGCTTCGGGGAACGGGGGATCGAGGGCAAGATCGAGGCCGTCCGCTACGTGCGCGAAAACAACATCCCCTTCTTCGGTATCTGCCTGGGTATGCAGTGCGCGGTGGTGGAGTTCAGCCGCAACGTCGCCCACATACCCGGTGCCGGATCTTCCGAGGTAGACGAGCTCACGGAGTCTCCCGTGATCGACATTATGGAAGACCAGAAGGACCTGGAGACCAAGGGGGGAACCATGCGCCTCGGGGCCTACGCCTGCCACTTAAAGCCCGGTACCCGCACGGCCCGCGCCTACGGGACCACCGAAATCAGCGAACGCCACCGCCACCGCTACGAATTCAATAATGCTTACCTGGACCAACTGGAGGAGGCCGGGCTCACCATCGCCGGCACGAACCCGGAAACCGGCCTGGTCGAGGTGATCGAGATCAAGAACCACCCCTACTTCGTAGGCGTGCAGTACCACCCGGAACTGAAGAGCACCGTCGAAGTACCGCACCCCCTGTTCGTATCCTTCGTCGCAGCAGCCATGAAGAAGCGGGAGGGCGAAGGATAACGCGCCCCGCCATCCGCTCCCTGCGGAGGGGCAATCTTGCGTGGAGTACGTACCCGACTTACTGGATCCCGAAGGCTTCCCTGACCCGGTCCACGTAATCGAGTTTCTCCCAGGTGAAGGTTTCCACCTCGACCGTTTTGGTTTCTCCCGAGCCGTTGCGGAACGTGAGCGTCTTGACCTCGGGCTTGCGGCCCATGTGTCCGTAGGAGGCGGCATCCAGGTAGATGGGGTTGCGAAGCTTCAGACGCTGCTCGATGGCGTAGGGCCGCATGTCGAATATCTCGGAAATGCGCTGAGAAATCTGGGCGTCCGTCAGGTCGACCTTTGCGCTACCGTTGGTGTTCACGTAAATGTTAGTGGGTTGGGCCACGCCGATCGCGTAACTCACCTGGACCAAGATTTCACTGGCTACGCCCGCGGCCACCAGGTTTTTGGCGATGTGGCGGGTGGCGTAGGCCGCCGAGCGGTCCACTTTACTCGGGTCTTTGCCGCTGAAGGCGCCGCCCCCGTGGGCTCCCTTTCCGCCGTAGGTATCGACAATGATTTTGCGTCCGGTCAGCCCCGTATCCCCGTGTGGTCCGCCGATCACGAATTTACCCGTCGGGTTGACGTGGTAAGTGATGGTATCCGTAAAGAGGGATTGCAGCTCGGGCTTCAACTGATCGCGTACGGCCGTAATAATAAAATCGATGACGTCCTGGCGAATGGTCGCCAGCATCATCTCGTCCTCCCCAAATTCATCGTGTTGGGTCGACACCACGATGGAGTCAATCCGAATCGGGCGATGGTTATCGTCGTACTCTATGGTCACCTGGGACTTGGCGTCAGGCCGCAGGTAGGTCATCTTTTCCCCGCCCCGCCGCACCTCGGCCAGCTCCTTCAGGATGCGGTGGCTCAAATCCAGCGCCAGCGGCATATAATTTTCCGTTTCGTCGGTCGCGTAGCCGAACATCATGCCCTGGTCGCCGGCACCCTGATCTTCGGCCAGCTGCCGCTCCACCCCCTGGTTGATATCGGGCGACTGCTCGTGGATCGCGGAGAGTACGCCGCAGCTGTTGGCCTCGAACATGTATTCCGATTTGGTATAGCCGATCTTCCGGATCACGTCCCGCGCCAGGGTTTGGACGTCGAGGTAGGTATTGGACTTTACCTCTCCCGCCAGGACAACCTGTCCGGTAGTTACGAGGGTTTCACAGGCGACCTTCGAGCTGGGGTCAAAGGCCAGAAAGTGATCGACCAGGTTGTCGCTGATCTGGTCGGCAACCTTATCCGGATGGCCTTCGGATACGGACTCGGAAGTGAAGAGATAGGGCATGAGTAGCAGTTTATTCTAAAAGTGCCGCAAGGTAGGTGATTTGGGCATATGCACCATCTCCAGTCACCCGGGATTCCAGTCTCCGAAACTTCCCGTGACCGCGACGCCCGGCCACCCGCCCTGCCTCCGCTGGTTCCGCCGCTTTACGCGTATTTTGCAGCCGCGGTTCGCGTACCGGCCGGTGAATATCCTGCGGCTACACGGACTACCAGCCTACTAAATTCATTGACCTTGTCCAACCTCTATCCGTTCGAAGGCGTCATTCAGCACTATGCATGGGGGGGCTTCGAGTACCTTCCCCGTTTACTTCACCGACCGCATACCGACCAGGAGCCCTGGGCAGAGCTGTGGATGGGCGCCCACGCCAAAGGTCCGGGCAAGGTGACCGACTCCCCGCTGACGCTCGACCAGGTGATCGACCGGGATCCGGATTCCATGCTCGGAAAGCAGGTAGCCCGGCGCTTCGAAGACCGCCTTCCCTTTCTGTTCAAAATACTGGACGTGCGGGAAATGCTGTCGATCCAGGTTCACCCCACCAAGGCCGCTGCCGAAGCGGGCTTCGCACGGGAAGAACAGAACGGTCCGGCGCGGGACGCCCCGGACCGCAACTACCGCGACGACAACCACAAACCCGAGCTCGGCGTAGCCCTGACCGACTTTTACCTGCTCCACGGTTTCCAGTCGGAGTCCGTGATCGGCGACACCCTGAGCCGGGTCCCCGGCTGGCAGGGCTTGTCGGCCACCTTGAAGGAAAAAGGCGTCGAGGGACTGTACGCCCACGTCATGTACGCGGATCAGTCGGCCGTCGATGAGCTACTCCAGCCCCTGGCCGACCACCTACCCGGTCAGTCGTTTACCCGCGACCAGCCCGAGTTCTGGGCGCAGCGTGCCGTGGAACAGTATACGACCAACGGCCACCACGACCGCGGAATGTTTTCCATTTTCTGGTTCAACCTCGTTCACCTGCGGCCCGGGGAAGGAATCTTCCAGGACGCGGGCATTCCCCATGCCTACCTGGAGGGCGTCTGCATCGAGTTGATGGCCAACAGCGACAACGTGCTGCGCGGTGGACTGACCCCCAAACACATCGACGTTCCGGAGCTGTTGGAGAAGACCCGCTTCGACGCTGTCACTCCGGCCATCCTTTCCGTCACTTCCTCCGAATCGGGCTGGAGCCACTACGCTACTCCGGCTCCGGATTTCGAACTTTCGGTGGCCCGCACGGAAAGCGGCAGTTCGGTAAGCGTGGACACCGCCTCCGGCCCGGCCATTCTGCTGCTACTCGATGGATCCGCCCGGGGCGATGCCCTGCGACTCGATCAGGAGCACCGCACGGTGTTCGTCCCCGCCGGCCAGCGTCTGGATTTGGCCACCACCCCCGGCACTACGGTGTACCTGGCCACGGTAGGGGGATAAAAAAGGGCTTGCCGGATATTCCGACAAGCCCCCTGATAAAAAATAATCTACTCTGGTCCCCGGATGTCAACGCAATAGGGTGACATCACCAGTAAATAGCTGGCTGGTTCCGTCGACAAAGTCGATTTCTGCAGCCCAGATGTAGACATTACTTTCGAGGGGCTGGCCGCCCAGGCGGCCATCCCAGCCGGTGTTAACCGCCCCCGTAGCGCAGTCGGTGCACGCGTAGACCATGGAGCCGAAGCGCGAGAGAATCTTCATGGACCGTATCGCGACGACGGTGTTGTCTTTGACGTCCAGGCCGAAGGATTCGTTATAGCCGTCTCCATTGGGGCTGAAGACGTTGGGGGCATAGATCCGGCTCCGGTAGTCCTTTTCGACCCGTACCCGGATGGAGTCGCTCGCTTCGCAGCCATGCTCGTCGGTCAGGGTTACCCGGTAGAATCCGTCGTTGAGGGGCAGCGCCGAGGTGTAGGGAGAGGCAGGGTTGACGATGGAATCTCCCGTCCAGAGCAGGTGCTTAATGTTCCGCGGCGGCGAAACGTGAACGTTGAGGTCGAGTTTGTCGCCGAGTTCCATCAGGGTATCCAGTTCCGTGGTCTGGATTTCCGCAATGAATCCCGGGATCACCTTGATGATGGTAGTACTATCGACGCTGCAACCGTTTGCCGAGGTGGCCTTCATCACCATTCTGTAGGCGCCCTGCTCGAAGTAGGGAGCGTAGAGGGGGACCTCCGAAACGAGGCCGTTGCCGTAATCGAAGTGCCATCCGGTAGCGGGGGCATTCACCTGCAGGTCGAAGGGAGACGCCTCACACACCGAACGGGGCATGGTGAAGTCCAGGGGCGCGCCGTTGTATTCCCCGATTTCTACCAGGGCGCTGTCGGTGGTCGTACAGCCGTTGCGACTCGCCACTTCCAATTTTACCCGATAGTTGCCCGCTTCGGTGAAGGTGTGACCGGTTTCCTCGTCCTGTGACTGGGTGCCGTCACCGAAGTCCCAGCTGATTCCGTAGGCATTCGTCTGACTGGTCGGGATAAAGAGCATTTCTTTATCCACACAGTTGACTTCCGTAGCGATCACTTCGAAGGCCGCATCCGGGGAAGGGCGTACGGTCACGCTGTGGCGAAAGGTATCCACCCCACACAGCTGAGCCGTCAGGCTGATGTTGAAGGTGCTGTCCTGATCGACGCTGTAGGTGTGCGTCAGCCGCTCGAGGTCGTCGATCAATTGCGGCGTGGAGCCGTCTCCCCAGTTTACGAAGGTGAGGGCTCCGGGCGTGGAACTGTTGTCGAGTTGAATTTCCGCAGAGGAACACACGTCGTCGTAGTTCAGGCCGAAGGCCGCCTCGGTGGTGATGGGGAGGACATAAATGGTATCGGTGACGCTCTCATCCGGGCAGCTTACGTTAGACCCTTCGAGCTTGATGGGATACCGCAGCACGTCGTTGCCCGTATTCTGGATGGTCAGGGTTTTGGGCAGCTGGGTGGTCTGCCGCCCGTCGGGATAGGTCACCCGGTAATTGAAAGCATTGACCGAGGTATTGGACAGGAAGATCGTATCGTCCGAGCAGACGGTGTTGTTGTCGTTCAGGATGTCAAAGGACACGCGGAACCGCAGCGGCAACACCACCCCGAAGCTGTCTTTAGTGGTGTAGCAGGCATTGGATACGCCGACGTTGACGCCGAGTACTTCAGGGGAAAGGGGACGGATCAGTTTCAGGATCGGGTCAGACCCGGTACGCTTGTCCGAGCTGGTGAAGGACCAATCGTAAGTCCATTCGGCGGGGTGTACGCCCACCGAGAAACCAATGGCCAGGGAGTCACAGACGCTGCTGTCCATATCCGCGTAAAAATTCAGCTTCGGCGGGAACAGCACCTTGATTTGCTGGGTGGTCGTGTCGGTGCACTGGCCGCCGGGGAAAGCCACGATCTGACGAATGGTATACACTCCCGGCTCCTGGAGGATGAACCGGGCCTTTTCCCGGTTGCAGGCCTTCTGGCCGGTTTCAACAACCTCGTAACACAGGGTGCGGGCCGTAGAACGGTTCTCGACGTTGATGGGATCCAGACCGGCGTAAATGGTGCCTTCGGTAAACGAATCGGGCCCCGCGCAGCTGTCGGTCACTATGATGAAGGCTGCCTTCGGGTATTCCTGTACCCGGATGATGAGGCTATCCACGCCGCCACAGAAGGTGAGGCTGGTGAAGCCGATCTTGTAGGATCCGACGGGCAGGTCGGCGGAGGCAAAGACATTATTGATTACCCCGCTACCGCTGTACGCGCCGGGTTGAAGGGCAAAGAGATTGATGGAATCACCCTGGCAGATGTCCAGGTTTTCTCCCTGATAACGCTCCTGGGGGATGACGTAGATCTGCAGCGGGTACTGCTCGCCACAGCTGTCGGTGACCGTAAGGCTGTGGTTGCCGCCCTCCACTACCGAAGGGTCGAATACGTTGTTAACCACCCCTTTTCCACTAACACGGCGCACGTTCGCGACCGGCGTGATGAAGTCCAGCAGGTTGATCGGGGAAACCGTGCTACAAACCGTGTCGACGCTGGAGATATCGATGGTCAGTTGCGTACCGTCCCGTACCCGCACTTTGACGGGAATGGAGTAATTCTCCCCACAGGCGTCGGAGCCGGTCGCCGTTATGTTGTACTCACCCGGGGTATCGAAGGTGAGTTTGGGGGAAACGGAGTTGGGGTTCTTGATGGTCACTCCCGCCTTGTCGGCCGTCCACTGAATATTATCCGGCTGGGGGGTATAGCGAATCTTTTTACCCAGGTCCAGTTCATACCCGGTACAGCTCACGATCTCCTCGAGCTCCCGGATGGCCTGGCCGCGCAGGGTATTCACGTAAAAGGTGTCCTTCACCGACGAGCAGAAGGGGTTGGACGCGTTCACGATGATCATGCGGGAGCCCGCTTTGTTATTGACGATGTTGATCACCGGGTTGGGTGCCGTGGCATCCGAAAAGCTGACGCCGGCTGATGGGCTGCTCCACTGCCACTTGGTGGCATATCGGTAGGTGGTGTTCGTCTCCACCTGCAGGTTATCGCTACAAAGTTGTGAGGTGTCGATCGTGTACTCCAGGTTGATGACCGGCACGGGGCGAATCACGATGGGCTTCTCATAGAAATACTTGTTACAGCCCTTGTAGGTAGTCACCTCGAGTTTGACCACGTGGGCACCGGGTACGCCGAAGGTGTAGCCAGTCAATTTATTGCCGGTAGCGCCTTCGATACGCTCGCCGTCCATAAACCACTGATAAGAATCCACGAGCTTCTCGCTGCACATCTTGCCCTCGAAGTTGACCACGAAGGGCTCTTCGATACAGGTCAGGTCACTGTTTTTGACGGTCACGATCGGGTTGGGCACCACGCGGAAATCGTAGGATCCCTTCTGGTTATCTCCCCGCTCGTCCACGCAGTCCTGGCGGGTGATGGTCAGTGCACCCTGGTACTCAAAGAAAAGGGCACTGGCCTTCGGTGGAACGGGTTTACCGGGAGGCGCACCACAATCAAAGGCAAAACTCTTGATCACCGTGGCCGTGTTGATCACGTTGCTGTAAATGGTATCGCTGCCGTCGGGGAAGATTACCTTATAGGTTCCGGGAGCGCCGTTGTTGTAAATTTTGAAGTTGATGGTCACCTGCCCGCTACTATCCGCACAGAACGTGCTCGTCGGGGGGAGGAGGAAGGGCTCATCCGTGCCGCAACTGGACTGGGCGGCCAGGTCGGAGGCAAAGGGAAGGAGGAGAGAGAGTAGAAAAAAAAGCTTCGTAAAATGGGACATATAATCGAGGCGTTTTTGCTCAATTATGTCAGGCCTACACAAACGGGTAGCGGGAAAAGATGCCCGGCGCCGATCACCATTGATCGGGCCCGCTGCCTTCAGGAACCGACAAAAGACGGCTGGCTGAAGTGATTTTGTGTTTGAGAGACGCTGGCAGTAATTGACCAGGAAATAATAATATCCTAAAATCGCCGCCCCGCAGGGCGATCAAC
Source organism: Chitinophagales bacterium (assembly GCA_038258275.1). Taxonomy (GTDB): domain Bacteria; phylum Bacteroidota; class Bacteroidia; order Chitinophagales; family Saprospiraceae; genus Neolewinella. The sequence continues at coordinate 25,535 of JBBSPZ010000034.1, forward strand.
ACAACGCACCACCGGCCTTCGCCAATGCTATTACTCAATCGGTGCAGCCGCCCTTAATATTGCCGCAGCGAAGCAAACTTTAACACTAAACTTCAGATCGGGGGCGGGGTCGCGGGTGCAGCGGGATGCCTAGCGCAGCAGCGTGACGTCTCCGGAAAAGTGTTGATGGCTGCCGTCCAGGAACTCGACTTCCGCCGTCCACAAATAAACGGCCTCCGCAGCAGGTCGCCCCCCTACTCTTCCGTCCCATCCGGTACCGACGTTTCCGGGCGGACAGTTGCTGCATTCGTAGACCAGGGTTCCCCAGCGATTCAGGATACGCAGTGAACGAATGGCCGCTACGGTATTGGGCTTGACGTCCACTCCGAAGGTTTCGTTGGTTCCGTCCCCGTTTGGACTGAAAATATTGGGCACGTAAATCCGTTGTGCGTAATCCTTCGACACCCTTACCCGCAGGGAATCCGTAGCGAAACACCCGTACAGATCCGTAACCTCCAGTCGGTAATAGCCATCTTCGAGCGGCGCGACGACCGTCTGCTGGGTATTGTAGTTGCTTACCGCATCGCCCAGCCACCGTATGCTGTCCAGGTTGCGGAGGGGATCCATTTGAAAGCTTAGCAGAAGGATATTCCCCAGTTCGATGGTGGTGTCGGCCACGTCGGGTTGGATCGCTACCTGAAACGCGGGGTAGACGGTCACCACGGTGCTCGTGTCGGTCCGGCAACCGTTCTCGTCGGTCGCGCTTACCGTAAGGCCGTAGGTCCCCTCCTCCTGGTAGGGCCGATCGATGGGCGAATCAGCGAGCAGTTGATTGCCGTAGTCGTAGGCGATGCCCGTAGCAAAGCCCGACACTCCCACCCGGAAGGGCGCGTCAACGCAGGTAGCCGCCGGCACCTCGACGACCAGTGGCGGACCGTTGTACGAATTGATCACCAGGTCGGCACTATCCAGGGCAACGCAGCCGCTCGGATTGGTGGCTTCCAGAAATACCCGGTAGGTACCCGGGGAGGCGTAGGCGTGGAGGGGGTCCGGCAACAGCGAATAGGTGCCATCGCCAAAGTTCCACTCCAGGCTGTACCCCGCTACCTTCGATTCGGGGTGAAAGGATACCGGATTCCCCGTACACCTGGCGGCGTCCGTATCGACGGAGAACGCAGCATTTGCCCCCGCCCGCGCACTGTATGTGCTGCTGAAGGTATCGATCCCGCACAGCGCCGCCTCCAGCACGATGGAGAATACCGTGTCGGCAGCCACCCGGTATACGTGCACCAGGGTATCGCCGCTGCCCACGGGTTGCGGCGTCGATCCATCTCCCCAGAAGACGTAGTTCGTGCTGCCCGGGGTGGAGAGGTTGGTGAGGCGAACCTCGGAAGGCGAGCAATTGTCGGCGTAGGACAGCGTATACGCCGCCCGGGTGGTCACGGGCAGCACGTAGAGGGTATCGGTTACCGACTGATCCGGACACCCCTCGGTGGTGCCGTCCAGGCGGAGGACGTATTTAAGGACGTCCTGGCCGGGGTTGTCGATCACCAGGGTAGAGGGCAAGGCCGGGGCCTGTCGGCCGTCGGGAAAGGTCACCGTAAGGAGGTTGACGTTCACGGAGTTGTCGATCAGGTAAGCGGTATCTCCGGAACAGACCGTATTGTTGTCGTTCAGGAAACCGAAGGCCACCTGGAAACGGCGCGGCAGGTCGACGAACAGGGTATCCAGGTGGGTGAAGCACCCGTTGGTCGACCGGACGGTTACCCGCAGGGGACTTGCGGAAAACGGACGGGCCATCCGCAGGACCGGATCGGCGCTCGCACTGCTGTCGCCACTGGAAAATTGCCACCGGTAACTCACCCCGGGCGCCGGATCGGCTGAGGCAAAAAACAGTTGCAGCGAATCGCAGTCACTGCTATCGATCCCCACCTCGAAGCGGGGAGTAAAATCGCCGAGCACCTCCAGCTTCCGCTCCAGGGTATCCGTACAGTCACCGCCGGCCGCGGAAACCACCTGGCGGACCGTATAGGTACCGGGAAGCCCGAAGGTGAAAGAAACGCTGTCCTGGTCACAGACGGAATCGCCGGTTTCCAGGATCACGTAACAGCTTACGGGATTCGGAGAGCTGCTCTCGAACGTGATCGGCACGTTGACCGGATACCTTGCACCCGCGTCCCCGACCGAACAACTATCGGTAGTTATAGCGAAGCCCGCCAGGGGAAAATCGACCACCGATACGGTAAAGCTGCCGGTGCTCCCACAAAAATTTCCTCCGACGTAACTGACCGGATAGTCGCCGACTGCCAGCCCACGGGAATCGAAGACATTGTCCAGGATACCGGCACCGGTATAGGTGCCCGGGGTCCGGCCGGCCAGATTGACGAGATCGCCCCGGCAAACGGTCAGGTCCGGCAGGGAGGCCGATCCTTGCTCCAGGACGAAAAGCACCACGGGATAGTCTACCCCACAGCTGTCGGTGATGAGCAGCGCTACTTCGCCGCTGAGGCCCGCCGGGTCGAAAGTTGCCTCCGCTACTCCCGCCCCGATAATGCGGCTGACCATACTGGCGGGTGCCATGTAATCGAGCAGGCGGATCGGTGCGTCAGCCGAACAAAGGGTATCGACGGCGGAAAAGTCCAGGTCGAGCGGAGTACCGTCGCGTACGTAGACGGGAAGGTCAAAGGAAAATTTGAGGCCGCATATGTCGGTGCCGCTGGCCGTCAGCACGTAGTTGCCCGCCCGGGCAAAGGTGACTACAGGACATTTGCCCGTAGCCCGCTGCAGGCTGATGGAGGGATCGGAACCGGACCAGCTGATCGACTGCGGCGGCGGTGCGTAAGTCAACTGTTCACAGAGGGGCAGCGGGGTATCGGTACACGTGCGAATGGGTTCGGGCACGTTGATCGTCTGACCGCTGTAGGTCGTGATTTCGAAGCTCTCCTCCACCGCCGGACAACTCGGGTTGCTCGCGATCAGGGTGATGACGCGCGTGCTCGGCTCCTCATTGATGATGGTGATGACCGGATTGAGGATCGTAGGGTCGGAAAAAGAAACATCGGCGGAATTGCTTACCCACTGAAAGTCAGTGGCGTAGCGGGCCCGCGCGGTGGGGCGGACGATGACCTGGGGACTGCAGAGGCTGCTGCTGTCGAGCTGTATCGAGAGATCGATCGCCGGAAGGCCACTGATGAGGATCTCTTTCTCGAACGCGTAGGGATCACACCCCTTGGAATTCGTGACTTCCAGCCTGACCAGATGTAGCCCCGCGGTGGTAAAAACATAATTTTTTAGTACGTCTTTCTGCGTACCGGGGACACGTTCGCCGTCCACGTACCAGGTATAGGTATCTACCAATTCCGGGCTACAGAGGGAAGCGGTGAGATCAACGATAAAGGGGGCGGAGGTGCAGGAAAGGTCATTTGTCCGGATGTCTACGATGGGGTTCGGAACGATATTGAAATCGTAAGAGCCCCGGCGGGGATCGCCCTGCTCGTCTACGCAATCGGTACGCGTAATGGTCAGCTGCCCCCGGTAGTCGTAAAAGGGCGCATCCCGGGTGGGCGGCTGGGGATTGCCGGGCGGACTGCTGCAACTGAATAACAGCTGCCGCTCGATTTGGACTGCCGTTTCCACGGCAAGGTAGGTAGTATCGCTGCCGTCGGGAAAATTGACCAGGTAGTTGCCCGGATCTCCGAAATTACGTAAGGTGAACGCGACCACCGCGATGCCGTTGGTGTCCACGCAAAATGTACGGGAGGGGGGGACCAAAAAAGGGTCGTCTTCCGCACAGGCGGACTGCCCGTGCAGCGGAGACCAACACGCCAGCAGCAGCAGCGTGAATAGAACGGGGGGAATAGTGTGGTACATCAAAAAGCGTAAGTAAGCGATAGAAAGCGACGAAAGGAAGGCCGGGAGTGGTTGTCATACCTAGTTTGGGAGCGTACCGGAACTTCCTTCGTGCAAAAGGAAAATACGGGCCGTGCAAAGCCCGTATCCCCGTCGCCCAGGTGGCGAAGGTGTTTGGTGTACTATCCACTAGTGAGCCCAAAGATACCCCCGGCCCGCAACTTGAAGAACCCCCGGCCCGGCACCTGGTGTTAATACCTGGAAAACGCGCGCACCACGCGGTCGGGAAGGTGCCCCTCCTGGCTGGTGGAAAGGTAGTCCTGGTAGCTGCAGGCAACGAGGCGATTGCGTGCCTCTGCGGTGTGGCGATCGGCCGGCACCTGTATCCACCAGCGGTTGGTGCGGGGAGAGCGCCAGAAGGTCAGTCGCTCGGTGAGCTTGGTATCCACCACGTATTCCAGCATGCCGGTGAGGCTGACGGGGAAATCGCCGCTGCGGCGACTAAAGCCGTGAAGAAAGTACCAAATCAGCTGGGCGTAGGCCGCAGCAGTAAGTTGTTGTGCCTCTGCGCCCGTACGCCCGGGATCGATGCCGTAGATTCCGAAGGAGGAAAGCCGGTCGCTGTTCCCCGCGTAGTAACACAACTGGCCGGCTTCCTGGAGAGAGAATCCGGAGGGGTTGTATCCGGCCTGGGCCGGCGCTTCCGCCCAGCGCACGGCGCCTACGTCCAGCATCATCAGGTCTGCGTCGCGGATCGAGGGTTCCAGGTCGGTTAGATTCGCCCGTGCCTGTCCGAGGGAGTAGGACTCATAGTGCCGATCGAAGAATAAGGATTCCAGCGCCGGATCCGTCAGGTGGCGCTGGGAGCCGGCGTGGGCCAGGTGGTAGACGGGTGGGCGATCCCGGTGGAGGGCCCCATCGAGTACCCCGGGAGCACCGGTTTCCGGGGCTTGCGCACTCAGCCGGATCTCCTGATCGATGCAGAACATCCCTACTTGTCGGTTAAGCTCCCCGAAGGCGAGGTACTGGGCCGGCAACAGTCGTCCGCGCCCTCCGATCAGGACCGGAAGAATCCCCCCGTTGTGCAGCTCCCTAAGCAGCGGAATAATAAATTCGGACGTTTGCTTCCGTAAGTTACCCAGGTCGGCAAGTTGCAGGTCACCGAAGTCCCATTGGTGGGAATAGAGGTGATCGCGGACGCGATCGGCGGTCACGGGGTCGAGTCCCACCAGCCCAACGCGGGTATTGCCCGTTGCGGACCCGTGAATCCGGGACGCGATCGACCGGGGGGATGCGTGATCGTTGGGGCGCGCAGGGGGTTTTAACCAGGATTCGTACATAAGCGGTAAGGGCCTCAAAGGTAATCAGCCCTACACTTTACAAAAAGCCCTATGTTTTCTAAACATACATTACCTTTGGCCGATAAAACTTGAGGTTGACCGAGCGACCTGGCAATCACACCCACCAGGTCCTACACTTCCGCTACTCCCAGCGGTAAAAAAACCCATTAAACTAATTTTTAGACCCATCTCTATGAAGAATTATAACCTTTTCCTTCTCTGCCTGTGCTGCTGCATCGGCGGCGGCCTTCGTGCGCAGGGCACACCCGTACCTCCCACGGAAGATCCGGCAACCACCTCCACCACTATGATGGAGGGAGAAATGCAGGCTCCACTTAACAAGCGCGACCAACCTTCGATGCTTGAGTTCGGTATCACCCCCGTGTACTCCTGGCTTTCCAGCGACGTCGACGCTAAAGGCGGCTATGGCGCCGGAATTCACCTGCGTAAATCTCTCGACCACCTGTTTTCCATCCGTCTTGATGGCATGTACGCCAAGAGCAAGGGCGACAACGAGACCGGTGAGAACTCCTCTAACCGCCGCTTCGAATCGAACTGGCTGAGCGGTACCGCTTACGGCGTAGTCACGATGAATAACTTCACCTTCAAGGGAGATATCCGCAAGGTGAATGTTTTCCTTATGGCGGGTGCCGGTGGCAACTACTACTCCACCGAGTTTCAGTGCAACAGCGATGCTCGACGGTACGGTTGCCCCAGCAACAACCCCAACGGGCTACCCTTCGAATCGGGCCGGAACGGTGAAATCGACCGCACCTTCCGCACCCACGCTGCGTTCGGCCTTGGCCTGAACTTCCGCCTCAACGCGCGGGTAAACATCGGCCTCGAGTACCAGACTTTCGTCCCCCTGGGCAACCGCGCCGACCTGCTGGACGGCTACCAATCCGGACAGTTCCGCGATATACAGAACGTAGCCGGCATCGCCTTCAATTTCAACATTGGAAATAAGGAAAAGCAAACCGAGCCCCGCTACTGGACCAACGCCTTTACTCCCATCAAGGAGGACCTGATGGGTCTCAACACCCGCGTTGATGCCGCAACCACGGATACCGACGGCGACGGTATCATGGATTCCGTCGATCAGGAATCCGATACCCCGGCCGGCGTTCCTGTCGACAGCCGCGGCCGCACCCTCGACAGCGACAAGGACGGCGTACCCGACTACCGTGACCAGGAGCCCTTCTTCCCTCCCCGGGAAGGCGAAGTGGTCGACGCCAATGGCGTAGTCACCAAGCGCATCGACGCTCCCCTCACCGAGGGTGAGATCCAAACGCTTATCGATTCCAGCATCGATCGGTTCCGGGAAGACAGCATCTTCAAGCGCGACGGCGCCATGTACCTGCCCATGATCTACTTCCCCCTCAACTCCGCTGAGGTGAAGTACGAAGATTACGGTATGCTGGCCAGCATTGCCCGCTATATGCAGGCTAGTCCGCAGGCCAACGTGGTCGTACGCGGATACACCGACCGGACCGGAAATTCCGAGCGAAACGTAAACCTGTCTTACCGCCGCGCACGCAACGTGATCGACCACCTGGTCACCGTACACAACATCGACCGCAGCCGCCTCATCCTCCAGTACCGGGGTGAAGAGGAAGCGATCGTGCCACTGGACCGCAGTCTGGTAAACCGCCGCGTAGAATTCCTGACCGGATTGACCGGTGCCACGGAAGACTCCGCCCCGGCAGGAGTAGAACCCGAGGAAGGACGCAACTAAGTCACCCTGATCCCCCACCGCGACGAAGCGCCCCCCGGCAATGCCGGGGGGCGCTTCGTCATTTCGGCGGAGCTGGCGCGCCCTAAAAGTCATATCTTCCCCCCCGAAAACCGCATGGATGCGCTCCGTAGTACTCGCTATCTTGTTTTGCATACTCCCCCTTTCCGGACACGCCCAGTTCTCCGAGGACCTCTCCGGCACCTGGGCTGGTTTACTGCTGCAGAACGAAGGGGGCTTTGCCGATCAGTTTGAGCTCTACTTCGACGTGGAACAGATCGGACTTACCCTCAAGGGGACCGCCTACGTGAAGCTCGGTGACCTGCAGGCGGAGATGAAAGTCAGCGGTTACCAGACCCTCAACGGCAGCTGGCGCCTCTCAGAGACCGAAATCATTCGAAATAACAAGGCGGGTTTGGAGGTCTCCTGGTGCATGAAGGAGTATGACCTGCGGGTGGATTACCGGCAGGGAGAGCTCGTACTCACCGGCCCGTGGTGGGGAAACAGTGCATACGGCCCCTGCGTGCCAGGATCCATCACGTTAAAGCGGCGGATAAAGGTGGCCTCACTTATCCTCCGCGGCGAGGACGCCGTTGATATCGAGCCGCATGGCTAGGTCCATGATGGTGACCACCCCCTCTACGGGCGCCTCCCGGTCCGGGGCGATCAGCATGCTGTAACCGGTACCGGACCTCCCCCGCAACTGCCCCTCTAATTCCCCCGCATCAATCCGCCGGTCATTGAAGAAAAACGCGCCGTCGGCATCGATGCGAACCTCGTCCAGTCGGTCGGCGTCCGGACTGGCCGGCGTATCCGCCCGGCCGGGCATTTTCAGGTTCAGGGCATTGGGGGCCACCACCGTGGAGGTCAACATGAAGAAGATCAGCAGCAGGAAAATGATGTCGGTCAGGGAGGACATGTTGAACTCCGCACTGACTTTGGATCGTTTTTTGAGGGCCATGTTGGGGGGAAGTTTAGCTCCTGCGGGGCTGGGTGGCGATAATCGCCCGGGCTTTACGCTGGGCGGCGAGGTTCATGACCGGAGTAAGTCGACTGAAGGGGACTCCCGTTTCCGCCACGATGGTCACGGTAGCGTCTTCTTTGTTATCCGCCTGGTCCAGGGCATCGCCCAGGGCCTGGAGGACGGCCGGTCCGCGTACTTCGATGCTGTTGACCCGGACGACCCCGTCTTTCTGCAATTCCACCACGATGTTGGTGGGGGCCACCGTCTGGCTGTCGGATTTGGGAAGGTCGAAGGGACGGATCTGGACAAAGTTAGACGTCAGCATGAAAAAAATCAGGAGCAGGAAAATGATGTCCGTGAGGGACGACATATTGAATTCCGCGTTTGCCCGGTTTGATCGTTTCAGTGCCATATTCGTTCTCGCTTTGTTCCCCTTCCCACGCGTGGGGCAGGTAAGTGATCCCCCCCGGGAAATAGAAGTTACCCGGGTTCCTGGAGTAGGTCCATGAACTCGGTGGTCGACCGCTCCATTTTATACACGACCCGCTCGACCTGGGCGACCAGGAGGTTGTAGCCTACGAAGGCCAGGATACCGATGAACAGTCCGGCGGCCGTGGTGAGCAGGGCGGAGTAAATTCCGCCCGCCAGCACGTCGGGAGTAATGTTCTGGGCGTTTGACATCTCGTAGAAGGCATTGATCATACCCGTTACCGTACCGAAAAAGCCGATCATGGGCGCAGCGCCGGCAATGCTGGCCAGGGTGCTCAGTCCCTTTTCCAGACGAAAGACCTCCAGGTTACCCACGTTCTCCACGGCGGCATCGATATCCCGGAGTGGCCGTCCGATGCGTTGTAGTCCCTTGTCGACCATCCGGGCGACCGGACTGTCGGTCGTAGTACAAAGGGCGCGTGCGTTGCTCATATTTCCCGTAGAAATTTCCCGGCGGATACGCTCCATAAACCCCTCGTCGTCTGCCCCCGCTGCCTTAATGGTAATGTAGCGCTCCGAGAAAATGTAGAGGCCGATGACGAAAAGTACCAGCAGGATACCGACGATCACCATAGTGAGGATGCCGGACTCCAGGAGCACGTCCAGCAAGCTTTCGCTCTTCACAGCGGGTTCGATGGGATCAAGGTCAAGGTTGCCCTGCGCTTGCAGGAATAGAATCAGGTGGCTCAGGAGCATCTCGGTGTGTTTAGCGGTTGCTTAACGTAAACCTGTACCGGCTTATGTTGAAGCATAGACTGCAAATGTAAAATTATCTGGGGAACGGTGACGACTCCGTCACGGCGGCGGGGTCAACCATCACCCGTTCCGCTGGTTATTCAATCGATCCCTGACAAATAATGGGTGCGCTAACTTTACCGTATGGATACTTTGATTACCGTTGGGCAGCTGGTCCTGAGCCTTTCTATTCTGATTGTGCTTCATGAATTCGGCCACTTCCTACCGGCCCGTTTTTTTGGTACCCGGGTGGAGAAGTTCTACCTCTTCTTCGACCCCGGCTTCAGCCTGTTCAAGAAACAGATCGGGGAAACCGAGTACGGCATCGGCTGGCTACCGCTCGGTGGCTACGTGAAGATCAGCGGGATGATCGACGAAAGCTTCGACAAGGAACAGCTGGCACAGGAGCCCCAGCCGTGGGAATTTCGCTCAAAGCCGGCCTGGCAGCGGCTCATCATCATGCTCGGTGGCGTAACCGTCAACTTCATCCTGGGCTTCCTGATCTACGCCCTCGTTCTCTTCAGTTACGGGGAGGAATACTTCCCCGCAGAAAACGTCACCGCCGGCATCGCCGTAGACAGTCTCGGACAGGAGATTGGCCTGCAGAGCGGCGACAAGATTCTCCGGGTCGGCGAGGTACCCTTCACCAGGTTTAACGATCGCGTCGTGCTGCGGGAGATCGCCATCAACAACGCCTCGACCATCGAAGTAGAACGCGACAACCGTCCCACTACCGTGTCCGTCGATCCAAAGTGGGTCGACCTGCTCACCCGCTACGAAAACAAGAACAGCCGCCTCTTCTATATGCGTATGCCCTTCGTAGTAGGACAGGTGGTAGAGGGGGGTCCGGCTGACGCGGCCGGCCTGGTGACGGAGGACAAAATCGTCAGTGTAAATAATACTCCCACCCCCTTCTACGACAACTTTCAGGAGGCAGTCCGTGGCCGAAAGGAGGAAGAACTGATTCTCGGGGTGCAACACAAGGGCAGCACTTCCGTGCAACAGGTTCCGGTAACCCTCAATGAAAACGGGCAAATCCTCGTGGCACCTGCGGGACCCGACTACTTCTACCAGACGGAGCGGCAGGATTACTCTTTCGGAGAGGCCATCCCCGCCGGTATCGACCAGGGCGTCAACTTCCTCGGCGACCAATTCAAGGCCTTCGGTCAGATGTTTGCCGGCAAGATCAAAGTCACGGAAAGCCTCGGCGGTTTCGCCAGCATCGGATCCATGTTTGGCAAGACCTGGAACTGGGAACGGTTCTGGTACATGACGGCCTCGCTCTCGCTAATCCTGGCGTTCATGAACCTGCTCCCGATTCCTGCCCTGGACGGCGGACACGTCATGTTCCTCCTTTATGAGGTGGTCAGTGGCCGAAAACCCAGCGATACATTTATGGAACGCGCTACGATGGTCGGCTTCGTGATCGTCCTTGGACTGGTCGTACTCGCAAACGGACTGGACATCTGGCGCTGGATCAACGGATAATGACGGACTATTTCAGCTTTTTCGGGCTACGGCCCTCCCCTACCCTCGATCAGGCCACGTTGAAGAAATCCTTCTACGCCAACAGTAAGCGCTTCCACCCGGATTTTCACACCCTGGAAACCGAAGCGGCGCAGCAGGAAGTGCTGGAGAATAGCACCCTGAATAACCAGGGGTACCAGATCCTGGCCGACGAAGACCTGCGCCTCAAGCACCTGCTGGAATTGCGGGGCGCGCTCGGCGCGGAGGGAACCAACCGGGTGCCCCAGGATTTCCTTATGGAAATCATGGAAGTCAACGAAGCCCTCATGGAACTCGAATTCGAGGACGACCCCATCGTCCGCGAGAAAGTCTCCGGACTCATCGACCAACTGGACGCCGAGCTGAGGGAGACCGTTGCGCGTACCCTGGAGCAGTATGACGATTCCACCGTCTCGGATGCGGAAGTGGAGGCCCTCACCGACTACTACCTGAAACGGCGCTACCTGCTGCGTCTACGGGAGAAAATTTAACCCATGCTCATCTTACTTTCTCCGGCTAAAACGCTGGACATGTCGCCCGTCCCGGGGAAAGCGAGCCAACCCCGCCTGCTCCACGATACCGAATTGCTGATGCGGTCGCTCAGGCGAAAGTCTGAGAAAAAACTGCAGGCCCTGATGTCCATCAGCGAACACCTGGCTACGCTGAATTACGAGCGGTTCCAGAAATTTTCCCTTCCCTTCACTACGGAAAACGCGAAGCCCGCCCTGCTTGCCTTTCAGGGGGATGTGTACCAGGATCTGGAAGCCCACGACTTTTCAGACCGCGAATTTGACTTTGCCGATCGGCAACTCCGAATTCTATCGGGCTTGTATGGACTCCTGCGGCCCCGCGACCTGATGCAAGCTTATCGCCTGGAAATGGGTACGTCACTTGCTACTCGACGGGGAAAAAATCTCTATGCCTTCTGGGGAAACCGACTGACCAACTTACTGAACGAAGATCTCGCTAAGGATCCCTCCGGGCTCGTGCTTAATCTTGCGAGTCAGGAATATTTCCGGAGTATCAATCCCGCGCAGCTTACCGGACGCGTACTGACCATCCACTTTAAGGAGATGCGCGATGGCACGCCCAAAGTTTTAAGCTTTACGGCGAAGCGCGCGCGGGGAAAAATGGCCCGGTTGATCACCCTGGAGGGGATCACGACCGCCGGCCCACTTCGGGAACTGGTGGTCAACGATCACTATTTCCGCGCTGAATTGAGTACGGAAACCGACTGGGTTTACCTCATGGCCTAATCCGCCACCTCGTCCCAGTACCTCAGCAGTTGCTGGGCACGGTGGGCGGTGGTATGTTCGGCGAGGACGCGTTCCCGCGCGTGGTTTCCGGCCTTTCTACGGGAGGCTTCGTCCGTCCCATAGAGGATCTGCAGCACATCCTGCTCGTCCGTCACGCAGAATACTTCCCGCTTGTCTTCGAAGATATCCTCCAGCCCCTTCCACTGTTGGGTCAGGATCGGCACGCCACAGGCTGCGGCCGCGAGGAGTTGCCGGGAGGGGGTATGCCCCAGCAACTTGCGGTCGCTGCGGCCGAGGATGAGGCTGCACGACTGGCGGTTGTAGAAATCTACGTGGTTGGTTCCGGGGAGGTGCTCCAGGTAGGTCAGGTTCCGGGGCCATTTGTAGTGGCGGGGGTAGTTGTCCCCGGCCAGTACGAATTGGCGGTTAGGCGTATTCCGCGCCGGGGTCAGCAGCAGGCCATCGAGCAGGTCGCTGCGTTCTCTCCGGAAATTGCCCATGAACCCCAGGTCGTAGGTCTTCTCCATGTCCATCCGGTAGTAGGAGAAGGGATCGATGCTTTCGTACAGTGGCCGGGCACAGCGGATGTCGTAGGCAGCCGCCAGGGTTTGTAGAGCAGTGCCCCCCGTAGTAGAGAGGTAGAGGTGGAAGCTTTTGATGCACTCCCTGGAAAGCGAGTTGCAATGGCTACAGCTGTCGGCGAGGTTGGCGGCAGTTTCGCCGAGCTCGGTGTCGTAATAGATGGTCAGTCCACGCGCTTCCTGGCAAATCCAGTCGGCGATGCGGTTGGTCTCGGCCAGCCCCGTACCCAGCATGACGACATCGGCAGACTGAATTGCCGGCAGGTACTCCTCCAACAGGGTGTCGATATCGCCGTAGGTCCAGACCTCACAGTAGGGGGAACGCAGCATGTCGCGGTGGGCAATACCGGCAAAGTCGTACGGCTCTAGGAAGGTAGTCCGGTGACCGTGGTGCGCCAGTTCGTTGATCAGGCCACGGTAGAGCTCCGCAGCGGGATTGCTGTAGCTGCTCAGGATCGAGCGGCCGATGATCACGAGGTCGAGGGTGTTACTGGCGAAACTCACCAAAGCAAGATACACACATTTGTCACCCAGGCTAAACACCGTTCTCCCACTGAATAAAAAATAGGTAAGCTGGCGGACCAATCGCGTGCAGCGGTTGGCAATTCATCGCCACAGTACGCCGGTTACCCGACGCTGGTAGCCGTCTCCCGTTTTCAGCGTCACTAGGCAGAAAAAGTATTCCGCTGCGGCATGGGAACTACGGCCGGTTTCCAGGGTAAAGCGGTTGGGGTGGCCGGCGGAGTGGAGTAGGTGGGCACGTCTACATGGGAATCTGATTGTCCGCCCCAAATTAGGCTGCCGGGATAATAAACCTCACTACGTTGTAATGCTATCTATGCCTACTCCTGTAAGAGGGCTAGGAATGCGTCCAGGGTATTTTGGGAGATGCTCCAGTCCGGCGGCTTAATTGCACCCCAGGCCTCAGGCGTATCCGACATATTGAAGTAGTTGATGCCCACCACGCGTTGGTCGTCATTCAGTACCCCGGCGGCCTTTACCATCCAGTCCGTCTGGTAATCCTCGGGACCCTTGACTCCGAATTCGGTAATGAAAACGGGCTTGTCGATCATGCGCATTCGCCACATTTTTCGGCTAAAAATGCGGGCAAAGCTTTCCTGCTTGGTCGGATCCGTAATGTCTTTATCCGGAAGGCCATAAATGGCAATACTCACATAGTCGACCCAATCGTCTCCCGGGTACCATTCCTCCGATCCCCGATCCCCGGCGGGTCCCCAGACGTGGGCAATGTTGTCGGAAACCGTATCAGCAGCCATGAAATATTGGTAGGATTCGATGTAGGTCAACGGGTCCTCACTTTGCCAAGGGTACCGCTCGATCGGAATCTCCATCTCGTGGGCATACCTAAGATAAATGCGCTGCTTCGTTCCCGCCAATAGTATAAATAGGTCACGAATGTACCCGTCGTACTGCCCCTGGATCACGTGCTCCAGGACATCCGGGTCCCTACTTCCGTCCGGGAGATAGAAGGGCTCAAAAGTGACAATCACATCGTGTCCGCGCCCGATCACGTCATCAAATTGTTTCTGAAAGATGCCGTCCTGCAGGCTGCGGAAGTCGGCAAAGAGGTGTTCCACGCTTACCTCGGGAGTCCCCAGTAACCGCTCCGACGGATCGTATAGCCCCATGATAATGGCCTCCGTTCTCCTGGGAAGCTCGACTTTCTCCGACGGAGAGACCGTGTTTCTTTCCCCATATGCCCGAACCCGGCCCCTCACCATATGCTCGTTCACGTCATGGAGCACAGCCTGATCGATGGAATCACCCACTGCAATACCCTCCCCCAGCACCAAAATGGGAACCTGAAGCAGCCGTAATCGGTGCAGCCGGCGAAAAATGTCGTAGCTCAGGTCATCATACACTGGGTAAGCATCCAGGGTGGTCTCCGAAGCGCTCCGTGCGGTGACGGACGCGACGTCGATGTAGGCACTTCCGGGATAAAACTCCATAGCCCCCGGGTAGCCGGCCGGGGCCCACACGACCTTAGCGGCAGGGGCGGCCAAGTGACAGAGATCGGCAAACCGGCGAAAGGCTTCCAGATAGATACTGGGGAACTGCTGCCAGGGGTAGCGGCTCACCGGCACCTCCATATCGGGATTTAACCGCAGATAAATACCTTTCCCCTGCCGGGGCAATTGCCGGCAGAGTTGCCGGATGCTGCCGTCGTAATCTCCCTGGGCAATGTCCACCAGGGGATTGCTGTCGTAGGTGTTGAACTGGTTCGTTCCCCAGGTTTCGAGCGTCAATAGCAGTTCCTGTCCGTCTTCCGGAAAAATGGAGAATTCCGTTGGAAATTCCCAATCGTCGCGCTGTTGAAGTTCCACCTTCAGGTGGCGCATGTTGGTCACTAGCTGACCATCCGCAGCAGGAGGAAATACAAACCTGGCCCGAACCGGTTCATCTTCTGCTGCGAGCAATGCGGGGATGCGGGGTTCACCACCCATCCACCCCAAGATCCCCATCGCATAGAGGAATCCGCCGACCGCCAGCACTGCAGCAATTGCAAGCCACCACACCTTACTCATACCAGCTAATGAATTGATATCGCCTAAATGACCACGAACAAGGTACCATTAAAAGCACGTGGCTGAACGCGCTTCGCCCCCGGTCAGCTAAATTCGATTACCATGCTTGCGGTATCCATGCTTGCGGTAAGCCCTACCGGCAGGGTACACATATCGTCGATGTGCCCGATCGGGAATCCATAGGCGACGGGCAGGTCCAAGTCGCCGAGCCGGTCGATCAGCGTTTCCTTTAGCGTCAGCGAGCGATCGGCGGCGTCCGCCTCGCAGTCCGCGAACGTACCGAGCATGATCCCGGCAGCCTCCTCCAGTTTCCAGGCCTGCCGCAATTGGGTGAGCATGCGATCGATGCGGTAAGGCTTCTCGCCGATCTCCTCGATGAACAGCAAGGAATCACGGATGGGCGGGGCGTAGTCGGTGCCCGCCGCGGCGGCAAGTAGACTCAGGTTCCCGCCCCACAGTCTACCGCTCGCCATCCCGGGTCGGATCACGAAGCGATCGATAGTGGCATCGGACAGCTCAATCGGTTGCAGCGTCCTCCCTTCCATTACGGCGTTCAGGATCCCCTCCTGGGTGTACGGCGGAAACGCACTACTCGCCACGGGGCCGTGGTAGGTGACGAGGCCGGTCTCCCGGGAGATGTAATTCAGCAGCGCGGTGATGTCGCTGTACCCGATCAGTACCTTCGGATTTTTCCGGATCAGCTCCAGGTCGATCAGGGGAAGCAGCCGGCCACACCCGTAGCCTCCCCTTCCGCACCAGATGGCCTTTACTTCCCGGTCGGCAAACATGGCGTGGAGATCCGCCAGTCGCTCGCTATCGGTACCGGCCAGAAATCCCCGTTCCGCGCGGACGTACTGACCGGGTTTGACGCGGAGTCCCAGTCCCTGCACCTGCGTTACCGCCTTTTCCAGCCCTGCATCGTCCAGAAAACTTCCGGGGGTGATCAGGCCAACGGTATCCCCTACCCGGAGTCGCGCGGGCAGCACCGGGCGGCGGGGCGCGGGTGCAAGGATTCCGGGGATCGGCAGGGCAAGCGTAGCCGCCAGGCGGCCGGTGAAGGTTCTACGGTCCATGGTCCGCAATTTACTCTACGCGCACGGGAACCGGGGCCAGTTCGGACGGGCTATCCTGCTTCGCGTCGGTGGTGCTGGAGTAGTGCTTGTCCAGCGCCCACACCAGTATGCGCCACCCGACAAAACCCGCCACTATGGCGGAAGGCACCACTACTGCGGCACCGGATAATTCCTGCATCGTTTCATCTCCCAACCGCGCGACTCCGCCCAGGTAAGCTACCAGGTTATTGAACCCGTGCAGGATCACCACGAGGGTCAGGGAGCGGGTCCGGTAATAGACATACCCGAGCACGAGTCCGAGGGCGCTGGCAGCGACCACGTGCGCCGGGTTGAGGTGCAATATTCCAAAGAAGAGTGCGGAGAGGAGGATGGACGTGCGCGGGGAGCGGGTTTTCAGCAGGCTGGACAGTAATATGCCACGGCACAGCACTTCTTCCACCAAGGGAGCGATGAGTACCACCCCGATAAACATTCCCACGCCGGGAGTAAGGCTCTCGCCAATCTGGGGCATGTATTCTGACGTGGGCAGGTAACCGGTGAGCGCGCCGACGCCGAAGCTGATCAGCAGGGTAGCCAGCAGGATGGGGAACAAGGTGCGCGCGGAAGAAACCTCCGCCGCCCGCAGTTTCATCCTGGGTTTACCGGCCTGTCGCCAGGCATATACGACCGCCGGCCCCGTACCCAAAATACCCAATAGCGGAATCGACCAGTCGGGTACCCCGCCGCCCGGGGGATTCCCGACAATTGCGGAGAGGGCAATCACAACGATCGCGGCCGTCAGTTGCCCACAAATAAAGAGCAGGAGTAAAATGAAAAAGTGGATGCGGGTAGGAAAGGTAGTAGCGGACATGAGCGGTTTGGTTTCCACAAATCTCCGCCCGAGCCGGCGGCCGTTCAAGGACACTTTCCCCCGCTCCGTTCCCGGCGACGCGGCTTGATTTGCGCACCGAATTTTTTATAAGTCTCTCAAAATCAGCGGTATGTATAAATTATCGTGCCAGGTATGCCCCCGCGGGATGGTGGCGCGTCCAATATCGATGCAAAACGGCCCTAGGTCGAGTAAATGTGGCAGGGCCATGAGCCGCGCCTATTTTCACAGTATAAAACCATCTCACTCATGCATATCATTAGC
>JBBSPZ010000035.1:0-41623 GCA_038258275.1 Chitinophagales bacterium
TCCCACACCCCGCACTGGGATACTGCTTCTCCGGGCTGGGCCGGCCGGCGAGCATGTCGTCCATCGCGGAGCGGAGGTCGGCGCCGGTGACCTGCTTGCCCGAGCGGGGACGGCTTACGTCGAGGCGGCCGCGGTAGTAGAGCTTGCGCTGGCCGTCGAAGAGGTAGATATCGGGGGTGCAGGCGGCATCGTAGGCCCTGGCGACGGACTGGGTCTCGTCGTAAAGGTAGGGGAAGGTGAAGAGGTTATCCAGGGCGAAGGCCTCCATGTTATCGGGGCTGTCGACGGGGTACTTCTCGACGTCGTTGCTGCTGATGGCGACCGTGCCGATGCCCTTGGGCTCGTAGTCGTTGGCGACGTCGATGAGGGCTTCGATGGTGTGCAGCACGTACGGACAGTGGTTGCAGATGAACAGCACCAGGGTGCCCTTCTCGCCCTTCACGTCGTCGTAGTTGAGCTTGGCGCCCGACATGGCGTCTACCAGCTCGAAGGGGGGAGCGGAGGTGCCGATTTCGACCATGGTGGATTCCGTAAGTGCCATAGGGGTAAGATTTGTGGGTTGTTGAGTAGCTTGCTGTCAGCTTTTACTAGAAGGTAATTCCGTCGGTTTCGGTTGACTGCGCCGGGACATCGGATGACGCTGCCACGAGACATCGGATGACGCCTACGGCAGACATCCGATGTCCGTGGCTTGAAGAACTAACAAACTACCCATGACCTTTCTTTGCATTTCCTGCTACTTCAAGGGAGCTCCCTTCCTCCGCGCCTGTAAAGCGGCCGGCAACACTGTGTACCTCCTGACCGTGAAAAAGCTGGAGCACGATCCCTGGCCCCGGGAGGCCATCGACGAATTCTTTTTCGTGGAAAGCGACAGCAACGCCCCCACCGCCCTGGCCAACATTGCCAAGGGGGTAGCCTGGATGCTGCAGAGCCGGCCCATCGACCGCATCGTGGCGCTGGACGACTTCGATGTGGAAAAAGCCGCCTACCTCCGCGAGGAGTTCCGGCTGCCGGGCATGGGGCAGACCACGGCGCGCTACTTCCGCGACAAGCTGGCGATGCGGATCCGGGCGCGGGACTCCGGCATTCCGGTACCCGCCTTTTCTTCGCTGTTCAATGACATCGCCCTTACCGAATACGCCAATTCCATCGAATACCCCTGCCTGTTGAAACCCCGCGGCGAAGCCAGCGCGACCGGGATTATCAAGGTGCACTCCGCCGAGGAGCTGTGGGAACGGGTGCACGGACTGGGTGAACGGCGCAAGGATTACCTCGTGGAGCAGTTCCGGCCCGGCGACGTCTACCACGTCGATGCCCTGTCCGTAGACGGGGAGGTCGTTTTTTGCCAAGTCTCGCGCTACCTCAGTACGCCCTTCGAGGTGGCCCACGGCGGCGGTATCTTCCGTTCGGTGACCGTACCCCACCGCGACGAGGAGGCCGTCACCCTACGCAGGCTCACGGAAAGCGTCATGCACGCCTTTGGCATGCAGTTCAGCGCTTCCCACACCGAGTTCATCAAGACGCAGGAGGGCGAGTTCGTCTTCCTGGAAACGGCCAGCCGGGTGGGCGGGGCGCACCTCGCCGAGATGGTGGAGGCGGCGACCGGCATCAGCCTGTGGGCGGAATGGGCCAAGCTGGAGACGGCCATGGCCTCCGGAGGCGCGTACCAGCTGCCGGACCGCCGGTACGACCAGGCGGGAATCGTAGTGAGCCTCTCCCGTTTCGAGCATCCGGATACCTCCTCCTTCACCGATGCGGAGATCGTGTGGCGGATGGATAAGCAGCAGCACATCGGCCTCATTGTCGCCTCCGAGTCGACGCAGCGGATCCGGGAGCTGCTCGACCATTACGCCCACCGTATTGCGAACGAATTCCACGCCGCCGCTCCGGCCCCGAATAAGTCTGCGCACTAAATCTTCCCTCGCCCTTGCACCCGCGGAAGCGCCTTGGGATAGATGCGTACCTTTGCGGGCCAAAACAAATCAACCGCCTACATGCACTTCCGTATCCTTACCCTTTGCCTGTTTCTGCTGGCCGGTAGCCTGACCGCCCAAGTGCAGTCGCCCCCCGCCTCCCCCACCGTAAAAATGGAAACCACCATCGGCCTGACCGACGTGGCCCTCGCATACAGCCGCCCGGGCATGAAGGGACGTACCCTCTTCGCGCAAGACGGTCTCGTACCCTTCGGCGAGATCTGGCGCACGGGCGCTAACCAGGCCACCAAGGTGACCTTCAGCGAGCCCGTCACGGTTGCCGGCAAGGAAGTCCCCGCCGGCAGCTACGCCATCCTGAGCAAGCCCGCCCAGGACAGCTGGGACGTGATGTTCTTCCCCTACGCTACCGGCGACTGGACCAGCTACACGAAGATGGAACCCGCCGTCACGGTGAGCGCCACGCCCAAAACGATGGAAGAGACCGTAGAAACCTTCACCATCGACATCGCCAATTACTCCTTCGACGGAGCGGAGATGCTGATGAAATGGGGAAATACCGTCGTGGCCCTGCCCGTTGTGTCCAACGCCAAGCAGAGCGTGATGGCCGCCATCGACCGCGTCATGGCCGGGCCGAGCGCCAACGATTACTACCAGGCCGCCGTTTTCCTCAACGACTCCGGTGAGGACAACGAGAAGGCCCTCGAGTACATCCGCAAGGCCAACGGCATGGCCGAGAACCCCGCCTACTGGATGGTACGCCGCGAGGCCGTCATCCTGGGTCAACTGGGCATGAAGGAGGGGGCCGTTGCCGCCGCGAAGAAGTCCCGCGACCTCGCCGAGAAAGCCGGTAATATGGACTACGTTCGCATGAACGAGAAGGACATCGAGGAGTGGATGAAGTAGTTCATTTCTCACTCCTTCGACCCTTCCCGGAGAGGGGCTGGGGGTGAGGAAAACAAAGGGCGCGATGGAATTCCATCGCGCCCTTTTACGTCTGGTGCCAAGCGGAAAATTACCGCCGGTGAAGGGAACTGGTGATCAGGCTGGAGGCGGCGATCACCGTGCCAAATACGAAAATGGAGACCAGGGCACGCACGGTGGACCCCTTGATGACAATGCCGCTGTCTTTGGCCTGTTCGTCGAAGTTGCCGTGGCTGCCGTGGTCACCGGGTACGGCTTCGAAGAGGTAGTCCCGGTTGTGGGTGGCGGGCTTATCGGTTTTTTGTCCGCTGACGGCCGTTTTACCGAGGAAGATGTCGAGGAGCCCGGGAAAGAGCTTGCTGCCGATGATGGTTTGCACGGCGGGCAGGCCCACGTAGTACTCCCGGTCGTTGGTCGCGGCGGCGGCGACTACGGCCCGGGCGGCTACTTCGGGCTGGTAGATGGTGCCCATGGGGCGCGGTTCCTTGTCTAACTTGTTGCGGACGAGGTTGAACTGGGTGGTATTGATGCCCGGCAACTGCACCATGGTGGTCATGATCTTGCTGTTCTCGTGCTTCAGCTCGGAGCGGAGGCTGTCGTAGAAGCCCTCGATGGCGTGCTTGGCGCCGCAGTAGGCGGTCTGCAGCGGGATACCGCGGTAGGCCAGTGCGGAACCGACGAAGACGATGCTGCCGCGGTTGCGGGGTTGCATCCGCTTGAGGGCGCACTTGGTGCCGTAGACCGTGCCGAGGTAAGTCACGTCGGTAACGCGCTTGAACTCGTCCATCTCGATGTCTTTGAACAGCCCGAGGACGGAGGTCATGGCATTGTTCACCCATACGTCGATGGGGCCGAAGGTTTCTTCCACCTTACCGGCCGCCTCATCGAGGGCCTGAAAGTCGGTGACGTCCAGCGGGAGTACGAGGGCTTCCCCACCGAGGGCTTCGATTTCCTTGCGGGCTCCTTCCAGTCCCTCCTGATTGCGGGCAATGAGTCCGATACGGGCGTGGCTCTTGGCAAATTCCCGGGCGATAGCGCGGCCGATACCTGCGGACGCGCCGGTGATCACGACGGTGCAGGGACGCTGAAATCTTGAATTTTTCATAGTATTTTCGTTAACTGGTTCTACTCTGCACAACCGGACCCGCGGGGGCGATTGTTCGTGTGAACATGTCCGCTACTGCCGAAATGCCTTACTTCATTAAGCCCTCCGTCAACCTCGACGGAGCCGCGAAAGAATCCGCCTACCTGCAAGCCGAAGCCGCCATCTCGGCCACCCTGACCGGGGAGACGGACGAGGTCGTCAAAATGGTGACCATTAACTGCCTGCTCAAAACGTACCTGCCGTACTATTACTGGGTGGGATTTTACCTCGTGCGGGGGCACCGCCGGCTGGTGGTGGGCCCCTACCAGGGAACGCTGGGCTGCCTCCACATCAACTTCGGGCAGGGCGTATGCGGTGCCGTAGCCGAGTCCGGGGAACCCCGCATAGTCGCCGACACCCACGCCCTGGAGCAGGGCAAGGAGCACATTGCGTGCGACCCCAACAGCCGCTCCGAGATCGTACTGCCCGTCCGTCGTCCCGACGGCAGCCTGCTCGGCGTCTTCGACGTGGACAGCACCGAGGAGGGCTCCTTCGATGCCGTGGACCAGCAGTGGCTGGAACGAATATTAAGGGATACCTTTGGAAAATAACCCCTCCTTCCTTGGGCTATACCATCAAGCTTCCCCAGTTCGAGGGGCCGTTCGACCTGCTGCTCTTCTTCATTGAGCGGGACGAGCTGGATATCTACGACATCCCGATCTCCCAGGTCACCAGGGACTTTCTCGATTATATGCGGGCAGCTGAGCGAATGGACATCGACCTGGCCAGTGAGTTCGTACTCGTAGCGGCTACGCTCTGCCGCATCAAGGCGAAGCTGCTCATTCCGCGCAAGCCGGTCGACGAGGAAGGTAACGAGATCGACCCGCGCGAAGAACTCGTCAGCCGCCTGCTCGAGTATAAACGCTACAAAAGCGTACTCAAGGAACTGCGGACCCTCGAAACCGAGCGCGGACTGCGGAACTACCGCGGTAACCTCACCGACGAACTCGATGAGCTGGCGACCAAGGCCCTGGTGGACGTGGAACTGGAACGCGTCACCCTCTTCAAGCTGCTGCGGGCCTACGAGCGCATGCTGGGGCGGCTGGAGGAAGCGAATGCGAAACCGATGGTCCACGAGATCGCCCAGTTTACCCACACGATTGAGGAGGAGCAGCACCGCATCCTGGAACTGGTGGAAGCTACGCGCTTCGGTAAGCCGCGACCGGGCTTCGAGGACCTGTTCGGCGGATGCCTGACCCGCATGCACGCCATTGTCACCTTTCTGGCACTCCTGGAGCTACTGAATGCGGGTCAGGTGCGGCTGATTCCGGGGGGTGGTTTCAATGATTTCTGGCTGGAAGCCCCCACTGGGGAAGCAGCGACGGACGAAGAAGAATGATCAGTTGAGTACACTGGGTACTATGTGAAGGAAGCGGGGAACGCTCACTTCAAAGTAATTCTGCCGTCCGCTTTCGGTGGTCCGTGTCATGACGTAGCTGCCCTCCATGGCACCGATGGGCGTGGAGAACTGCACCCAGCTGTTGTACTCGTACGATTCGCCGGGGCCGATCAGCGGCTGCTTGCCCACCACCCCTTCGCCCTCTACGTGCCGGCGTTCTCCGGTGGCGTCGATCACTTCCCAGTTGCGGCTGAGCAGCTTTACGGCAACGGGGCCCTTGTTTTCGATCTTGATGCGGTAGGCGTGTACGTACTGCCCTTCCTCCGGCTGGGAGTACTGCTCCTGGTAGAAGCTCTCGGCACTTACGGTAACGCGCTGGGTGGTTTGGCTGGTCATTGGGGTTAGTTTTATTAGAAGGGCAGATCGTCGTCCGCTTCGACCACCGGTTCGTCGCTGGCGGAAGGGAAGCTGCCGGGGGTGTCACTGGAACTGGCGGGAGTGGGGACACTGTCCGCCGTAGTGGCCTCTACGCGCCAGGCGTTGAGGTTGGTGAAGTACTTATCCTGCCACTGACGGCCGCGCAGGTCGAAATGGACCTTGATCTCATCGCCTTCGTTCATGTCGTCGATGATGGAGGTGCGATCCTGGGTGGTTTGAAACTTAACGAAGTTCTCGTACTGTCCGTCCTGGGTGCTGATGACGAAGTCGCGTACCCGGAAGCTTTCTCCCTTGGTTTCGGTTTCGTATTTCTTAACGAGTTTTCCGGTAATTTCGAATGACATAGGTGATTGTTTAACTGAATTTTATATCTAGCAAGAATACGGGTATTCCGGTTCGGACCACCCGCAAATTAAGTGGTTTGTTACCGGTTAGCGGGTACGTTCGCAGGCGCCGGCGCACTCTCCGAAGAGGTTCAGGCTGTGGCCCGTCACCCGGAAGTTGAGGATATCGCCCATCATATTCTTGATCTGCTGTACGCGGGGGTCACAGAACTCCAGGACCTTGCCACAGGAGTTGCAGATCAGGTGATCGTGCTGCTTGTACCCGTAGCTCTTTTCGTACTGGGCCAGGTTTTTGCCGAACTGGTGCTTCTTGACGAGGTCGCAGCTGACCAGGAGCTCCAAGGTATTGTACACGGTAGCGCGGCTGACCCGGTAGTTGTGGGTCTTCATGTGGATGTAGAGCGACTCGGCGTCGAAGTGGTCGTCGCGGCTGTAGATCTCCTCCAAGATGGCAAAACGCTCCGGCGTCCGGCGGGCCTTGCGCTCGCGGAGGTGTTCGGAAAAAATATCCTTGACCTGCTGAATGTCGGTGGTGGGGTTGGTCTGCATGGTTCGTCTTTTAGGCCATTGGTCTTCCAGGTTGTTAGACCAGCGCGAGCAGCGACGGACGCGCTCCCGGACTAACAGACTTAAAAACTAAGAACCTACTCCACCCGGGAAACGGTTGAGACGTTATCTAAGTTTTGCAATGCCCTGGAAGCCAGCCGCAACTGGTCGGTATTGCGCACCAGCAGGCTGATGCGGGCGGTAAAGGTGCCGCTTTCGGCGGCGATCTGGAAGCTGCGGATGTCGAGGTCCATCTGGGTGATCTCGTGGCTGATGGTCTCGATGACGCCCTTACCGCTGTCGCGGCCGGTAAGCCGGAGCTCGGCCACGAAGCTGTGCTCGGTAGTGCTCACCCACTCGGCCTTCATGATGCGGTAGTCGTAGTTAGCCATCAGGTTCTCCGCATTGGGGCAGATGACGCGGTGGATCTTGAGGCCGGCCGTGGAGGTGAGGTAGGCGAATACCTGGTCGCCCTGCACGGGATTGCAGCAGCTGGCCATCGTGTACTCCAGCTGGTCGCCGGGCTCGCCGTTGATGAGGAGCTTCGTGTGCCCCTTGACCTTGCTGGCGGGGTTGCGGCGCCCCTTGCTTTCGGGTTCTTTTTCTTGTACGGGGGCCGCGTCGGGGGTGGTAACGGGAGCGATCACCAGTTTACCGTGCTCTACGCTGAAGGGCTTGAGCACCTGGTGGATGCTGAGGGCTTCGCGTCCGATATCGTAAAAGAGGTCGACGTGACTGCCCTCGGTATGGTGACGGGCCAACGTTTCGATGGCCGCCTTGTCGTCCTCGACGTGCAGCTTTTTCAGCTTGCGCAGGAGGGCCTCCCGGGCCAGCTCTCCCTGCTTCCGCTTTTCTTCCTTCAGCGACTGGCGGATCTTGGCCTTGGCCTTACCCGTCTTCACCATGTCCAGCCAGTTGGGGTTCGGCTTTTGCTGGGGACTGGTATTCACCTGCAGGCGGTCGCCATTGCGGAGCACGTAAGACATGGGTACGATGCGCTCGTCGCACAGGATGCTCTGGCAGTGGTAGCCCACCATGCTGTGTACGCTGAAGGCGAAGTCGAGGGCGGTGGAACCCTTGGGCAGGGCCTTCATGTCGCCGTCGGGCGTGTACACGTAGACTTCCTCGTTGAAGAAGCTGTTGGCGCGGAAGTCGCCCAGGAACTGTACCGTGTCGCTGTTAGGGTTCTCCAGGATGTCGCGTACGCTCTCGAACCACTGCTCGTATACGTCGCGCTGATTACTGATGCCCTTATACTTCCAGTGAGCGGCGAAGCCGCGTTCGGCGATCTCGTTCATTCGTTCGCTGCGGATCTGCACCTCGACGAAGCGGGCACCGGGCCCCACGACGGTGGTGTGGAGGCTTTCGTAGCCGTTGGACTTCGGAATGGTGATCCAGTCCTTAAGGCGGCTGGGGACGGCCTGGTAGGCATCCGTGATCGTGCTGTAGGTAGCCCAGGCGGCCAGCTTTTCCTTGTCGCGGGGCACGTCCAGGATCACGCGCACGGCGAAGAGGTCGTAGATCTGCTCGAAGGGGACCTGCTTCTTCTTGATCTTGTTGGCGATGCTGTAGATCGACTTCGGGCGGCCGAAGACCCGGTAGGGATAGCCCAGGTCATCGAGCTTCGACCGCAGCGGGGCGATGAAGCTCTCGATGTATTTCTCGCGGGCGGCCTTGGTCTCCTGGAGTTTGCGGGCCACGGCATTGTACTCGTCGCGCTCCAGCACCTTCATGCACAGGTCCAGGAACTCCGACCGGAAATTGTAGAGGCCGAGGCGGTGAGCCAGGGGGGCGTAGATGTAGCTGGTCTCGGCGGCGATCTTGAGCTGTTTGTGCTCGGGCATGCTCTTGATCGTACGCATGTTGTGCAGGCGGTCGGCCATCTTGATGAGCACGATGCGGACGTCGACGATCAACGTACTGAGCACCTTCTTGAAGTTCTCCGCCTGCTGGCTTTCGGACTGGTAGGCGCTGTCGAGCTTGGTCAGGCCGTTGACCATCTGGGCGATGCGCTCGCCGAATTCGTCCTGCAGCTCCGCAATAGTCACGGGGGTATCCTCGACCACGTCGTGCAGCAGGGCGGCGCAAATGGCGGTGGGGCCCAGTCCGATCTCCTCGGCACAGATGCGGGCCACGGCGATGGGGTGGAAGATGTAGGGCTCGTGCGACTTCCGGCGCTGGTGGCGGTGGCTGAAGTTGGCCAGCTTGAAGGCACGGTCCATCTGCTCGCGGTCCTCCGGCGGGGGATTGCGGAGGGTGGCGATCATCCCATCGTAGGCCCGTTGGATTGCGCGCTGCTCTTCTACCGTTATGTCGAGTACTTCTGCCATGGGGGTTATTAACAAATTTACGCGATAATCGGATGAACCCCGGGACTTCCCCGGGCCTTCAACCTGCCGTTGGCGTTACCCCACGACATTTCAAGGAGATGGGCGGCGCTTTTCCTGCTTTCCCGCCAGCTGCCGTACGAGCACCATATCCCGGAAGGCCTTGCGGGCCTCCTGCACCGGGGAGCCGAACCAGGACTTTCCGGGTTCGGTATCGCGGCCCACGCCACTTTGCGCCATAATGACCGTACGCTCTCCCAAGTGCACGTTCTGGGCTACGCCCGCCTGCCCCTGGAGGATGGACCAGTCGTCGATCACGCAGTTTCCCGCCACCCCGACCTGGGCGGCCATCTGCACGTGGGCACCGATCTTGCAATCGTGGCCGATCTGCACCTGGGCATCGAGCTTGCTGCCGCGCCCGATGACCGTTGTCGAGGATACGCCGCGGGCAATGGTACAGCAGGGCCCGAGAAAAACGTCGTCCTCCAGCCGAACGCTGCCCCCGCTGCGCCAGGGAATAAGGCCTTCGGGGGTCCGTTTGTAGTAAAACGCCTCCCCGCCCACGACGGTGCCCGAGCTGACCGTGACGCGGTTACCCAGTACGCAGCCGTCGCCGATCACGCAGTTGGGCTCGAGGTGACAGTGCTCGCCGATCACTACGTTCTTACCGATGGCGACTCCCGGGGCGATGTAGGTGCCACTCCCTACCCGTATCGTCTGCTCCTCCGACTTCCACTGCACCTGCGGCCGCGCCTCCCAGACGAGGCGGTTGTAGGAGGAAAAAGGCTGGGGGTGGACCAGCAGGGCCTTCCCCTCCGGACATTCGGTAACCCGGTCGATGAGGACCGCGGAGGCGGCGGAAGCCAGGGTGGAGGCGTAGTAGCGGGGGTGGTCCACGAAGCAGAGGTCGCCCGGCTCCACGTGGTGAATTTCGTTGAGGCCGGTGATGGGCAGGCTGCCGTCGCCGATCAGCTGAGCACCGAGCCGGGCCGCGAGTTCCGCTGCGGTAGTGGGATGGGGAAGTCGCATAGGGAAAAGTTTGAAGGCATGATGCCCGGGGAGGCTAGTGGGCTAAACCGTAGCTAAGGTTCCGGAGCGTAGCCACAGCTACGTGAGGAGTTGAGCAACGAGGGACAGGGCTAAAATACCAAGCCTTGGGAGTACTTAGTAGCTACGGGTTGGTCCACTAGTTCACTACCCCTTCGAGCTTATACTTGTAGTAGCGTACGCCGGCCCCGTAGACCCAGCCTACCTTTCCGTCCGTTAAACGCACCTTGACCCACGGCTCG
Organism: Chitinophagales bacterium; assembly: GCA_038258275.1. Taxonomy (GTDB): domain Bacteria; phylum Bacteroidota; class Bacteroidia; order Chitinophagales; family Saprospiraceae; genus Neolewinella. The sequence continues at coordinate 10,283 of JBBSPZ010000035.1, forward strand.
GTGGGCGTAATCTCGCCGAGATCGATCCGGTAGAGAGAATCGGTGACTTCGTTCATGAAGGTAACGGGCGCGTAGAGGGTGAGCCGGCCCACGATCGGGGCCCCGAGCTCGGGGCGGACGCGGACGTTGAGGCCATCGATGGTACTGTACAGGGTAGTCGCTTTCTGCACCACGATCTGCTGGGGCATGCGGCCGCCGGGCAGGTTACCCAGGCTGTCGCCGGGCAGGGGCTGGGTGCGGGCCCGGAGCAGGGCGGCCTCGCGTGCCATGGCCTCCTGCTGGGCTTCCGAGAGCAGGACGTTGCCCGGTTCGGTGGGTCCCTGACTTTCCAGCAGGCGGCGGATGCTGTCGCGCAGGATGCTGTCGCGGCGCTCGAGGTAATCTTCCCGGGTGGTCTGCTCCTCGATCATGGCGTAGTCGCCGTCGTTGGCGCTGCACTGCCGCATCGCCCAGATCATGAAGAAGAGGGTGACGAGGGAAACAATTACAAAGGGGACCAGCTGGGGGGTGCTGCGTTTTTGCGAAGCCATGGGGCGAAGGTACTGGGAAATGGGATTTACCAATTCCCATTTACGGTATACCATTGATCATTGGCGTAGGGGAGAATTTAAAATTTGGGATTTAAAATTTAAAATTGGCGCGTAGGGCTGATGCCGCGCGTCGACCCAGACACTCCAAGGTCGGCTCGGCGCCGACACTTGGAGGTCTTTCACCAACTCCGCAGGACCTCGGAGCGTGCCCCAGCACCTCCGAGTGTGCGGATCACCACCGCCTGTGTTGTCCGCTACGTCTCCAAAACCCAAGCCCCCCAAACGCAGTTGTGCCTACGTACACGAGCCCCAATAGCGAGCATAGGCGCAAAGCGGTGCGGGCACGAGCGAAGCGAGCAAAGCCGCAAAATTGTAAATGGTACATTGTAAATTGTAAATTGTAAATCCCCCCATGCCCCGCCACTACTCCCAACTCTACCGCGAACTGCGTGCCGTCGACCCGGCCGACTACCACCGCATCATCCGGATGTACGAGGAGCGGGAGCTGGAGATCGGCCGACTCGATGTGGTGGAAAACTTCGAGATCACGGTGGCGTATGTGGATGCCCTCTTCGAAACCGGGGCCTACCGCGAGCACCAGTTGATGGTCGACCTGATCATCCACGCCAGCATCCGTCATGACATCCGCAGGGTGCCCGGGCGGGAGGAGGACATCTACGTGTACCAGCTCTTCCGCAAGGCCGCCAGTGCCTTCCGCATCCAGGACTACGGGACTACGGAGCACGTGCTGCGCGAACTGATCCGGATGCGCCCGCAGGAATACCTCTACTTCCGCCTCCTGCGCACCACCCTGTTCCGGCAGCAGACCGGCATCCTGCAGTTCGGCCGCGCCGCCTGCATTCTGTGCATGTTGCTGACGGCCCTCGTGGTCACGCTGAACCTCCTGGTGGTCAAAAACTTCTTCCCCCAGCACGCCCCCCTACTCACCGGTTTGAGCTTCGGGATATTCCTCGCCGGGATGCTGTCGCTCTTTGGCGCCTACGGCTACGCATATTACCTTACCAACCGGGAAGCCGCCCATTTTCGGGCGGCTCAGATAAACAAACGGCGGAATTAGCCGCTCTCATAGAAAACAAGTAGCTCATGGCAACCAAACCCACCTTAGTCATTCTAGCCGCCGGTATGGGCAGCCGCTACGGAGGTCTTAAGCAGATCGACGGCGTCGGCCCCAGCGAAGAGGGCATTATTGAATATTCCATTTACGACGCTATCCGCGCCGGTTTCGGCAAGGTCGTCTTCGTGATCCGCAAGGACATCGAGGAGCCCTTCCGCGAAAAGTTCGACGGCAAATTCGGTGACAAGATCGAAGTCGCTTACGCCTTTCAGGGGATGGACAGCTACGTCCCCGACGACGTCGATTACACCAAGCGGGAGAAGCCCTGGGGTACCACCCACGCCATGTTGGTAGCCAAGGAAGTGACCCACGAACCCTTCGCCGTCATCAACGCCGACGACTACTACGGCACCGAAGCCTTCCAGAAAATGGCCTCCTTCCTCGTCGCTGAGGCGGACGAGGAAACCTTCGCGATGGTCGGCTACATCCTCCACCGCACCCTCTCCGACCATGGCCACGTCAACCGCGGAGTCACCGTCGTGGCCGAGGATTACCTGCTGCGGGACGTTAATGAACGTCTCAAGATCCAGCGCGGCGACGACAGCAAGGTCCGCTACCTGGGCGAAGACGGCCACCAGTACGAGCTGGCCGACGACTCCGTGGTGTCCATGAATTTCTGGGGCTTCCACCCGTCCATTTTCGACCGGATCGAGAAGGGCTTCCAGGAGTTTGCCCGCGACAACAAAGACAACCCCCGTGCCGAGTACCTCATCCCCGAACTCGTAGACGGCATGATCAAGGACGGCAGCGCCTCGGTCAAGGTCCTCGTCAGCGAAGACAAGTGGTACGGCGTCACCTACCAGGAAGACAAGCCCAAGGTCCAGGAAGCCTTCGCCATGCTCGTGGCCGAGAACACCTACCCGACCCCGCTATTTAGCTAGCAGGTACTCACTCCAGCTGCCCGGATACAGCGCCGGCAGCTCCCCGAAGGCGTAGTAGTACGCCAGAATGTTATGACAGGCGGTCACGCCGGAGCCACAGTAGAACACGTTCTGCTGTGGCTTTTTCTTTAGCCCGGCAAAGCGTTCGCGCAGCGCCTCCCTCGATTTGAACTTCCCGCTTTCCAGGTTTTCCGGCCACGGCAGGTTGATCGCCCCTTCGATGGCTCCGGCTACGGGATCGATGTTTTCGTTCTCCCCGCGGTAGCGGTCGGCGGTTCGCGAGTCGATCAGCACGTAGTCCACGTCCGTCCGCACCTGTTCCACTTGGGCGCGGTCGCAGGTGCGCAGCAAGCCGGTAGCAGCCAGCGGATACGGTCCGGCCTGCCGGGGCGGTTCCGGGCCCCAGGCTACGCGTCCGGCAATCGCCTCCCAGGCGGGGAATCCGCCGTCGAGTACGGCGACTTCCTGGTGCCCCAGGTCCTGCAGCAACCACCAGGCCCGGGCGGCGATGGCGCCACCCTTGTCGTCGTAGGCGACTACGGGGCGACCGGGGGTCAGGCCAAGTCTACCCAGGAAGAGGGCAGAACTGCTGCGGCCGGGCAGGGGGTGCCGCCCGGTCGTACCGGGGATGATCTCGCCGGAGAGGTCGTCGTTGAGGTGGAGGTACTGGGCTCCGGGAATGTGACTTTCCAGGTAGTCCTGCCGGCCCTGCTCCGGGTTCATCAGGTCGAAGCGGCAGTCGAGGACCAGGGGGTTCTCGGGCAGGAGATCGGATAGCTCGGTAGCGGAGATGAGGGGCTTGGTCATGCCCTAATATACACGTACTAATAGTCGCGCCAGTGCCGCACCTCGATCGTGAGGCTGTCGCTACCCGCAAGGCGGGTGGCGACCTCTCCGAACGAAGGAGCCCGCCACTTGCTCGGTGGCAGTTTGGAAAACCCGTAGGGTTCGGTCGGCACGCCCAAGAGGTTGCGGTCGAGCTCCCCGTTGCCGTTGAGGTCCTGGAAGGCAGCGATCACGTAATTGCCGGTTCCGGGCAAGCGCAGGGCGAGCTCGGTGCTAGCCGCCGCGGGGTTCACCGGGCTGCTGGCATTGGAGATGAAGTCCTCATTCTTAAACCCGTCGGCGCTGTCGTAGGCCGCTAGGTAGACCTTGCCTCCGGCTGTGGAGCTGAGGACTTCCACGTTCACCCGCTGGGGGGCGTCGGATAGGGTGACCAGGAAAAGGAAAGCGATCAGGTAGGGCAAGCGGTTATGGTTGGGTGTGACTGCAAATATCGTACGTATAAACACGAACGCCCCGCGGATCGGTGTCCGCGGGGCGTTAATGATATCGAAATATTTCTAAGCACAGTACTTATCGAAGGCCATTTTCAGGTTCTGGGCGATCACTTCGGCCGGGCGTCCCTCGATGTGGTGGCGCTCCAGGAAGTGGACCAGCTTGCCGTCTTTAAACAGGGCGATACTCGGGCTGCTGGGCGGGTAGGGCAACAGGTGCTCACGGGCCTGGGCGGTGGCAGACTGGTCTACGCCGGCAAATACGGTATAGAGGTGATCCGGCTTGTGCTCATGCTGGGCGGCCAGCTTGGCGCCGGGGCGGGCGTTGGCGGCGGCGCACCCACAGACGGAGTTGACCACCAGCAGGGCGGTACCCTCGGTCTGTCCCAGGGCATTGTCCACCGCTTCGGGCGTGGTGAGGGATTCAAACCCGAAATTGGTCAGGTCTTTGGACATCGGGATCGTAAGCTCGACGGGATACATACAGGGTAGTTTTTCTGGTGGAATGCACTTGGGTGCTGGTGTATCTACACTTTGCGGGCTGGTTTGGTTGTTGGGATCGGGTGGCCGGGTTGCTGAAGCGTGGGGTATTGATTTGTTGGGTTGTTGATTTGCTGGGTTACTTACGTTTCCGCTGCCGCTCGCATACGGTTGGGCAGAGGACCTTCGGTCCGATAAACACCCGAGCGTAGCGAGGGGCAAGGGCAAGAAGGGTAACAATAATTCAACAACCCAACAATCAATACTCGAATTCCAACTTCTCACTAGGATACCCAAATAAACAATCCGACTTTACCAGCTTCGCGACCCGATCCGGCACCATCTGCTCCCAGCCGTCTTCACCGGCACGGATCATATCGAGCACCTGCCGGGAATAGATGTGGAGGTTGTCGGCCTTGTAGCCCTCGATGTCTACGATCTGGCCGCTGTCGAGGAGGTGACGGTACAGGAACTTGACGCCTTCCGGGATAGGCACGTTCTCGGCCGTCATCAGGTCGGCGCTGCCTTCCTGCTGGGCGGGGTAGACGTACAGCTTTACGTTGCGGGTGAAGATCTCGCCGAAGGCGGCGAGCAGGCGGCCGTCCTGGTTAGCGTAGTACTTGTCGCTGATGAGCTGCAGGAGGTCGTTGACGCCGACGACGATACCGAGGGGCGATACCTTGTAGAGGGAGAGATACTCGATGAGGTCTCCGTAGCGGTGGTAGTTGCTGATGATGACGGTCTGGCCGAGGGCGTTCAGCAGGGTGGCCCGGTGGAGGTAGTCGCGCTCGTTGAGTTCGGAGCTGGCCTGGAGGTTGTCGAGGGTCAGCTCCGTGAGCAGGAAGCTCTTGGCGGGGTCGATGTGCTCCTCGGAGCGGAACTGCTTGTAGCCGGCCTCCAGCATGTCGGCATTCACCAGGGTGGTCGGCCGGAAGCTTCCCCGCACCACCATCACGGCCTTTTTGTACAGGAACTCACTGGGGTGGATGCTGCGGCCCCGGGGGTCGAACATGGTGATGTCCGTAAGGGCATGCTTCACCATCCACAGGCTGAGCAGGCGGTTGTCGACGGCGAAGTCCGGGCCGCTGACCACCATCATATCGATGGCGATGCGCCCCTTGAGGCCGTCGAGCAGGCTCTCCACCAGCATCTCGGGGTCGTCGAAAAGGTGGTAGGCGCCGTAGATCATGTTCACTCCGAGTACCCCGATGGCCTGCTGTTGCAGCTGATTATCGTTGTCGAGCATCCGGGCGTGGAGCAGCAGGTCGTTGGCCCCGCCGTTGGGGGTCAGCTGAAAGCGCAGTCCGAGCCAGGCGTTGCCGCGGATGGTGCGGGTGTAGTTGATGGCCGCGACCGTATCGGCAAACACGAAGAAGTTGGTATCCGGCCGGTCGTGACGCAGGCGGTCCATCATCAGGTCGTATTCGTGGTCGACCATCTTGTGGATACGGCTCTCGCAGACGTAGCGGCCGCTGGGCTCCACCCCGTAGATCTGGTCGGAATACACCTTGTCGTAGGCGCTCATCGTCTTGGCGATGGTGCCGGCCGCCGCCCCTACCTGAAAAAAGTGGCGGGCCACCTCCTGCCCCGCCCCGATCTCGGCGAAGGTGCCGTAGATCCGGGGATTGAGGTTGATCTCAAGGGCTTTCTGTTCGGTTTCGAGTAACTGGCGGGCCATATCAATTTACAATTTACGCGGTACAATGTACCATTTACAATTTACCGGCACAGCTCGCTTCGCTCGTACCGCCAGCGCTAGCCCGCCAGTGCTTCCAACACGGCCTGGGCGGCCCAGGTGCGGTTGTTGGCCTGCTGCAACACCAGCGAGCGGTCGCTGTCGAGTACGGCGTCGGCCACCACCACGTTGCGGCGTACCGGCAGGCAGTGCATGAAGTAAGCCTGGTTGGTGAGGGCCATCCGTTTGGCGGTGACGGTCCAGGCGAGCAGGTCAGCCGTAGTACCGTAGTCTGCGTAGGCCGACCAGTTTTTCGCGTAGACGAAGTCGGCACCGTCCAGTGCGGCAGCCTGGTCGTGCATCACCTCGGTACCCCGCGTGAATTCCGGGGCCAGGTCGAAGCCCTCGGGATTGGCGATCACCAGGTCGACGGCGTCCCAGGCGACCATCCACTCGGCGAAGCTATTGCTCACGGCCTGCGGCAGTTTACGGGGGTGCGGGGCCCAGGTCAGCACCACCCGCGGCCGCGCCTGGGTGGCCCGCTCGGAAATCGTAATGCAGTCGGCCAGGCTCTGCAGGGGGTGGCGGATCGCCGATTCCAGGCTCACGACGGGTACGGTGGCGTACTTCCGGAAGGCGTTAATGATGCGGTCTTCGTAGTCGGCCACCCGGTCTTCGAGTCCGGGAAAGGAGCGCACGGCCAGGATGTCGCAGTACTGGCTCAGTACGCCGGCGGCCTCCTTTATGTGCTCGGCCCGGTCGAGGTTCATGACCACGCCTTCCTCGAATTCCAGCTTCCAGCCGCCGGCCATGTCCATCGTGATCACCTGGAAGCCCAGCTGGTGGCCGGCCTTCTCGGTGCTGAGGCGGGTGCGCAGACTGGGGTTGAAGAAAAGGTTGATCAGCGTCTTGTGCCGGCCGGTCGCGTTGGCCCCGAAGGGATGGCGCTTGTGGTGCTGCCCGCGACGGATGAGGTAGTCGATCGAGTCGACGTCGTGGACGGAAAGGAAGTTTTTCATGGTCTAAGGTCGGCGGCCGAGCGGCGCTCGTCCGCCGACCTGGTGGTTATTTAGTTTGCCGTATCTGGTTGCAAGGCAGCAGCAAAGGCCGCGAGGAGCTCGTCGCACTCCTCCCGCGTCACGTTCAGCGGCGGCAGCAGGCGGATCGTATGGGCACTCTTGGCCGAGCCGGTGAAAACGTGATGCCGGAAGAGGAGTTCCTTACGCAGTTCCCCGATGGATTCGTCCAGGTCGAGGCCGATCATCAGCCCCTCCCCGCGTACTTCCCGGAACAGGCCGGTGGCGCTCAGTTCGTTCTTCAAGTATTCGCCGAGTTCGGTAGCGTTCTCCAGCAGGTTTTCCCGCTCGATGACGTCGAGCACGGCAATGCCGGCGGCGCAGGCGAGGTGGCTCCCCCCGAAGGTGGTGCCCAGCATCCCCTTTTTGGCGGGAATCTCGGGTGCAATGAGGACCCCCCCGATGGGAAAACCGTTGCCCATCCCCTTGGCCATGGTCACGATGTCGGGCCGTACCCGGCTGTGCTGGAAGGCGAAGAATTTGCCGCTGCGCCCGTAGCCCGACTGTACCTCGTCCAGGATCAACAGGGCGCCGTTGGCGTGGCAGAGCTCCGGCAGCGCCTCCAGGTAATCGGCGTCGGGAATGTGGATGCCGCCGATGCCCTGAATGCCCTCGATGATGACCGCGGCCACGTCGCCGTGCTCCAGTTCCCGGCGCAGGCTGTCCAGGTCGTTGATATCCAGGAAGGTAACCGGGTAGTTGCGGTTGATCGGGGCCTTGATGCCCTCGTTGTCGGTGGCGTTCACCGCGGCCGAGGTCCGCCCGTGAAAACCGCCCCGGAAGGCGATGATCCGGCTGCGACCAGTCTGGAAACTCGCCAGCTTCAGGGCGTTCTCATTGGCCTCGGCGCCGCTACTGACCAGGAAGAGCTGGTAATCGTCCATCCCCGAGAGGCGACCCAATTTATCTGCCAGCTCCAGCTGCAGGGGGTTTTCCACGCTGTTGCTGTAGAAGCCCAGCTTACTTACCTGATCCGAGATCAGCTCCACGTAGTGCGGGTGCGCGTGCCCGATGCTGATCACCGCGTGCCCACCGTAGAAGTCCAGGTACCTTTCCCCATCCTCCGTAAATACGTAAGCGCCCGCGCCGCGTACCGGCTCGATGGGGTAGAGGGAGTAGACGTCGAAGAGTTCCATGATTGAGGGGGTGAAGGATTGAAGGAGGGAGGGACTGAAGGATTGAGGGAGGGAAGGAGGGATTGAAGGATTTAAGCGGGGCCTCATCCGATGTGTAGCCCCGCCGCAGGGAGGCGTCATCCGATGTGTAGCCCCGTCAAAACATCGAGGCCTTGAGCTTCAGTCCCATGGTTTCGGGCAGCCCGAGGGCCAGGTTCATGTTCTGTACGGCCTGTCCGCTGGCGCCCTTGAGGAGGTTATCGATGGCGGTGGTAACGAGCACCTTGTCGCCGTGCTTGGCCACGTGTATGAGGCCCTTATTGGTATTGACCACCTGTTTGAGGTTGATGGGTTCATCCGTCACGTGGGTAAAGGCCGCTCCCTGGTAGAATTCCCGGAAGATCGCCCGGAGCTCCTCCTGAGTGGCGGTGGCGTCGAGGTAGCAGGTGACCAGGATGCCCCGGGCGAAGGGGCCTCGTACCGGCAGGAAATTGAGTCCCTCCGTAGCCATCCGGCCCACTTTTTTGGCGCTGCGGCCGATCTCGGCCAGGTGTTGGTGGTCGAAGGCCTTGTAGACGCTCACGTTGGCGTTGCGCCAGCTGAAGTGGGTGGTCGGGGAAGGACTCTGCCCGGCCCCGGTGCTGCCCGTAATGCCGTTGATATGCACCTCGCCCTCGGCCAGTCCGGCGGAGGCCAGCGGCAGGAGGGCCAGCTGGATCGCCGTGGCAAAGCAGCCGGGGTTGGCAATGCGCGTGGCGCCGCGGATGGCTTCCCGGTTGATCTCCGGCAGGCCGTAGACCCACGACTCGTCCATCCGGTAATCGGTACTTAAATCGACGACAAGGGTACTCTTCCTGGGCCGGTGGGTTTCCACCCAGCCCTTCGAGCTGCCGTGGCCCATGCAGAGAAACAGGGCATCCAGCTCCTCCAGCTTGGCACCCGCGGCCCCGACAAATTGGAGATCGGTTTCGCCTACGAGATCGTCGTGGACCTCCGCGATGGCCCTGCCGGCCTGGCTGCCGCTTTCGACGACGGCCAGCTCGACTTCCGGATGGTGGACCAGTAGCCGCAGCAGCTCGCCCGCCGTGTAGCCGCCGCCCCCGATGATGCCTACCTTTTTCATGACTGCTTAGTTGCTACTGCGTTGCGGATGCGGCCGGGGACGCTGAGGATCTTGGTGAAGCCGCGCACGTCGTCGCCCGTCCAGCCCTTGTTCATCTCCCCGTAGGAGCCGAAGCCGGCGCCGAGGAGGTCGTCGGGCGAGCTGATGCCGTCGAGGGTGTAGCGGTGGGGGTGGAGGGTCAGGTGGACGGTACCGTTGACGGTGCCCTGGGAGCTTTCGAGGAAGGCCTCTACGTCGCGCATGACGGGGTCGAGGAACTGCCCCTCGTGCAACATCATGCCGTACCAGTTGGAGAGCTGCTCCTTCCAGAAGAGCTGCCACTTGCCCAGGGTGTGCTTCTCGAGCAGGTGGTGACCTTTGATGATGAGCACGGCGGCGGCGGCGGCAAAGCCCACCCGGCCCTTGATGCCGATGATGGTATCGCCCACGTGGACGTCGCGGCCGACGCCGAAGGGAGCGGCCAGCTTTTCCAGCGCCTTGATGGCCGCAACCGGACCGGCGAATTCCTGGTCGTCGAAGCCGGTAAACTGGCCGGCGGAGAAGTGGAGGTCCAGCTTGCGCGCCTCCGTCTCCGTGACGGGCACGGGCCAGGCGTCTTCCGGGAGCGGCTGGTCGCTGGTGAGGGTTTCGCGGCCGCCCACCGAGGTACCCCAGAGGCCGGCGTTGATGCTGTAGGTGCCCTTCTTTTCGGGCCACTGTAGGCCGTGCTTGGCGAGGTAATCGACTTCCTGCTGCCGCGTGAGCTGAAGGTCGCGGATGGGGGTGATGATCTCGAGTTCCTTACCGCTCAGCTCGAAGGCCAGGTCGAAGCGCACCTGGTCGTTGCCCGCACCGGTGCTGCCGTGGGCCACGCCGTCGGCGTCGATCTCTACGGCATAGCGGGCGGTGGTCAGGGCCTGGAACATGCGTTCGGCGCTCACCGACATGGGGTAGGTCTGGTAGCGCAGGCAATTGCCGTACACGAGGTAGCGCAGGCATTCGGCGTAGTACGCGTCGGTCACGTCGACCCGCTGGTAGGAGGAAGCGCCGAGCGAGCGGGCACGCTGCTCCATTTCCTTGATCTCCTCCCCGGAGAAGCCGCCCGTATCCACGGTAAGGGCATGCACCTCGTATCCTTTTTCTTCGGTGAGGTACTTGACGCAAAAACTGGTATCGAGGCCTCCGCTGTAGGCTAGGACTATCTTCTTCAAGGGATAAGGGGTTATGGAGTTATGCGATTAAGGGGATAAGGGCGGTCATCGGATATCTGCCGCAGGCGTCATCCAATATCTCACCCTTACCCCTCCACGATCATGTCGGAGAGATCGACGGCCATTTTCCTGGATTCTACGGCGCTGGGGGCCATCATGGCCGTGCAGAGGCACATGCGGCGGTCGTTGCGGGTGAGGATATCGTGGTTCGGGCAGGTTTTGCACCCGTTCCAGAAGGCGTCGTCCTGGGTCAGTTCCGAAAAGGTAACGGGGCGGTAGCCCAGGTCGTGGTTGATCTTCATCACCGGCAGGCTCGTGGTGATGCCGAAGATGCGAGCTTCGGGGTACTTTGTCCGAGAGAGGTTGAAGACCGCGGCCTTGATGCGGCGCGCCAGGCCGTGGCGGCGAAACTTGGGGTTGACGATGAGGCCGGAGTTGGCCACGTACTTGCCGTGCTCCCAGGTCTCGATGTAGCTGAAGCCGCCGATCTCCCCGTCGACGAGGGCTACGATCGCCTTGCCGGTGAGTATCTTTTCCTCGACGTAAGAAGGTTCCCGCTTGGCGATGCCGGTGCCGCGGGCCTTGGCGGATTCTTCAATGAGGTCGCAAATGGCTTGGGCGTATACGGTGTGTTCCGGCTGGGCCACCAGTATCTTGATCTGCATAACTAAGGGAAAAACGACCGCCTTACGGGCGTGGTCTGATGGGAAAATCGGGGAGGTGGTATCGCGGGGGTTCGACGGCAGCGACGGCCGGGCGCTTCCGGGCCGCAGCGGGAAGCGTATTAGATCCTTCGCCTGAGCAGGCGGATGCGGGGGGATACCTTAAGCATGGGACAAAGTTAGTGCTATTTATACAAAGTCGTCCCCTTCCCGGTTGACTATGGGCGGGGACGCGGGTGCAGCGCGCACGCCTTAGCCACCGTAAAAAAGCGTCCTAAACGTAGGAAGCCGGGCCCCCTCGTCGGCGGCCCGGCTTCCCGGTTCAGCAGGTAGTCAACCGCTTACTGTTTGACCACCTGCTTGCTGTACACCTTGCCGTTGATCAGCAGGGAGAGGTTGTAAACCCCCTTCGGCAGCGTGCTCAGATTCAGCGTGTTGCTGGCGGCGGAGAACTGCCGGCCGGACAGGAAGCGTCCCTGCATATCGGAAACCAGCACCGTAAAGCGACCGACGCTGGGGTCGTTGTTTACGATGTTGACCACGTCTGTGGTAGGGTTCGGGAAGAAGGTCAGTTCGAGGCCGCTGTCCTGGATGGGCTCGGCGACGTCGGTACGCATGGTGTCGATCTCGATGGCTCCGATGTCGGGCAGGAGATCGCGCTCGGCATTGAAGAAGTCCACTTCGGGGACGAGCGGTCCGGTAGTGCCCCCGTCTACCAGCGGGTTATTGCCGCCGTTGGAAACGAGGTCCAGGTCCGGGTAGTCGCTGTTGAGGTCGTTTTCGTTCGGGTCCTTGAAGATGGTCTCAACGTCGATGGTCGTGTTGACGATGTCGCTCACTCCGGCCAGGGTATCGAAGTCAAAGCTGCCTTCCAGGTTGCTGTTGAAAAAGTTACCGCCGAGGGAGACGACCGACAGGGCGCCTACGCCGGTGACGTCCGCGGCATCACCTACGTTGTACTCGATACCGATGGCCTCCTGGTCTGCGCCCAGCTGGAAAAAGGCGTTGTTCTGAATGGTCAGTACTAGGGAGTTGGTGTCGGCCAGGGTATTGCCGGGCTGGAAGAGTGCCACTGCATTACCCGCCGCTACGGTGGTGGTATCGACGTCAGCGCGTCCGCCGTCTACGTTATTGTAGAAGGTGTTGTTGATGAGGTAGTTGTCGAGCTCGGCACCGAGGACATCGCTGCCGTTGATGATGAGGGCACCACCGCTGCCTCCTCCGTCGGAGATGCTGTTGCCGATCAGGAGGGAGTTGGTCATGCTGATACTGGCGGAGAAAAGGTTGATGGCCCCGCCCTGCGATCCGGCGATGTTGTTGACGAAGAGGCTGCGCTCGACGGTGAGCGATGGCTCGTCGTCGGTATTGTAGTAACGGAAGGGCACGCCGTCCAGGGTATCGAGGGTCGAAGTGCGGGTGACGCTGATGGCACCACCGGCGCCGGCGCTGTTGTTGCTCAGGAAGTCACAGTTAACGACGGTCAGGTCGACCCCGTTGACTGCCTCGATCGTGCCGTCGGCCTGATCAGTGGTCGCATTGCCGGTGAAGATCGAATTGAGCACGCGGACACCGGGCACCATGCCGGAGTCTCCACTCAGGTAGATGGCCGAGCCTCCACTGATGAAGTCATCGCTGGTGACGACGTTGTTCCTGAATATGGTGCTGTCGATGATAATGCTGTCGGGGTTGTCGCCACCGGACAAGCCGCCCCAGATGCCCGCACCGCGGCTGAAGGCCGTACTGGTCGGGTTGCCGTTGTTCTCGAAGATGCTGTTGGAAACGTGGAAAGTCTTTCCACCAGATCCCAGGTAAAGGGAGCCGTTCACGGCACTGTTTTCCGCGAACGTGGTTCCGTAGATTCTGACATCTTCCGCCAGAAAAATCGCCGCAGCGGCGAAACCTGGTGAAGAGTTACCCGTGAACTCACAGTTCATGAGGTGAGTCATGGTGACGGTATCTTCGCTGGCCCCCTGGATATTCAACGCTCCTCCGGAGGATTGCGTAAGGTTATCGGTAAAGCTGGTGTTGGAGATCATCACCTCGACGTTGTCGGCGAAGTAAAAGAGCGCACCGCCGCTGCCACCTGCACTGTTGCGCGTATAGGCGTTACCGTCTTGCATGTACTCGTACATGAGCGTGTCGCCCGCCTGGGCGTAAACGGCTCCGCCAAGACCGGCGGTCTGGGCTCCGATGCCATCCGTAAACGTAGAGTTGGTGATGGTATGGCTCAGGTTGCCGAAGAAGATGGCACCACCCCACCGCAGGCTTTCCACATCGGTAAAGGTGCAGCTGTCGATCACACAGTCCATGGCGTCGGCCATCAGCGAGTCGGGCTTAAAGTCATTCGAGTTGCGGAGATAGAGCGCTCCGCCGAGGTCGGCACTGAGTGCATCGAACGTACAGTTCGTGATGCGATGACCGAGTACGTTAGAGGTATTAATGGCACCGCCACGGCCGCCCATCGCCGACTGGCCTTCGAAGGAAGAGTTGCTGACGAAGAAACCATCCAGCGAAACGGCCGAAATCAGGCCGGATCCCACCGAGTCGGTGGTTCCCGTAAAGGAGCTGTTCGAGATACTGATCGAGTCGGACAGCCTGAAGTAAAAGTCGCTTTCGATGTCGGTATAGTTGCCGTAGCTCTGAATGGAGTCGAAGGTGGACCCGCCGGTAGTGCCGAAGATGAGGGTAGAAGCGGCACCGAAGGGCGCGCGGTTGGCGGTGAAGGTGACGCGGCTAACGTTCACCCGGGCCTCGGAGTACAGTCCTCCGCCCGCAAATGGCAGGAGGCTGCCCTCGACGAAATCATCGGCGATGGCACCATCCCGGATCGTAAACCCGTCAAGCGTAACCGTGAACTGGCTCGTTTCAGCCGTATCGATGATGAGGAAGACCCGGTTGTTATCGGACATCAGGAGGCTGTCGAAGGCCCCCTCCATATCGTTGCCCAGCACGTCTCCGCTTAGAATGGTTTCGTTGACGGTGGGGTTCGCGGCACTAGCCTCCGTTTCGTTTCCGGCGAAGCCCCCGTAAAGGGAGAGCTGACGGTCGATGTAAAAAGCGGAGGAGTCCGGCGTGACGTACGTGCCTGCGGCGATCCACAGGGAACTACCGGTATCGGCACTGTCCAGGGCCATGGTAAGGTCGGTGTACGCATTGTCCCACGACGATCCGTCGGCCGTGCCGGTGGCGGTGGCATCCACGTAGACGACCTGGGCGTTGCCCGCGGCGACCATAAGGACCAGGATAAATAGGAGTAAAAGCTGCTTCATATAAAGTTAATTTGCGTGAGCTGTTGATGAATGGATTTGGTAGAAACCGAAAGTTTTCCCGATTAAGATGCTGTCACAACGGTAAGTAATAAAACTTTCTCCGCCAGCCGTTGCGCTGACAAATATATAAATTACCGCAACAAAAAACCACGCTTCCTAAGCCAGCGGCCCCGTCCAGGTGCGCCGCCCCCGGTCTCTTGCCGCCCATCCGCTCTTTAGTACAAAAATATACGGCGGCCCCGCTTCCACGAACCAGCAAGAGGTTGGATAACCGTGATTTAAGGTGGACCCCGAAATTTAGCGTTGAGGCATGCGGATGGTGGAACCATGAATCTAAGAACAGGGGCACGTTATCTGAACCATCAGACGAACTATTTTTCGCCTCCCCCATTTGCTCGTGGCACCTTCCCGGAAATCAGCTGCTTGCCCCGGGCCTCGTCGCCTTATCCACAAATTGACGTGCGACAGCCGGTTTTCTGGCGCGGCGCAGGGGCCCCAAACCCTAAAACGTCCCCCGTAAACGCAGCAAGGCCCCTGACTTCTTGATAGTCAGGGGCCTTCTCAGTTGCTAATGTAGACCTACAAGGACTCGAACCTTGAACGACAGAACCAAAATCTGTTGTGTTGCCAATTACACCATAGGTCTGAGTGCCGTTAGCGGCCGCAAATATACGGAGGGGAAAATAATCCCACAAGTAGGGCGGCAAATTTGTACCCCCTTCACGCCCCCGGAAGTTGCCTGAGCGATTATTCCGCTTTGGCCCGGGCCGCGTACACGGTGTAGAGAAAGTCGCCCTCGTCCGTCCATTCCATCAGCTGGCAGCCGGGCGGGTGCGGTTCCAGTTCAAAGCCGGAAGCCGAGGGATCGATAAAAAAGCTGGTGGGCGGACACAACATTACTTCGAGGTTCCGGTGGCTTACCACGCAGTTCGCGTGGTAATGACCGCAGAAAATACGGCGGCGGTTTCCGTCGGCGGTCAGCAAGGCGAGCAGGCGATCCGTGTCCCGGAGCGGATAGGTCTCATCCATAAACTGGATACCCAGGGGCAGCGGCGGGTGGTGCATCACGATGTCCGCGCCGGGGTAGTCGGCCAGGGCGCGGGCGAGCCAGTCGAGTTGCTGATCGTCCACGTACCCCGGACTGGAATCCAGGAAAAGGAATGCCCGTCCCTTGAGTTCCACCACTTGATTGAGCGCTTCGTCGCCGCACCCCGGCAGGGGAAAGGCTTCGCGCATCATCCGGCGGTCGTCGTGGTTGCCGGCGGTCACGAAGTAGGGTACCCGGAGCCCGTCAAGCCGGCGGCGCAGGCGGCGGTACACCTCGGCCACGGGCTCGTGGGCGCAGAAGTCGCCGGTGAGGAAGATCGCATCCGGGTGCAGCTTCGTGGCCAGTTGTAGGGCGGCCTCGAATCGCGCACCGACATCCAGGCCCATGAGTTCTTCTCCGGGTGTCAGCAGGTGGGGATCGGTAAGTTGTACGATGCGCAGGGCCACGAAGCGGAAGTAGTTTTGGTCAAGTTATATAACAAAAACGACCTCCCCGCTAGTGCGGAAAGGTCGCTTAATTCGGGTGATTGGCCGTGCTACGCCAGTTTGCGGTAAGCAAACAGGAGAATAAGGGCTCCGATAACGGCAACGATGACCGATCCAATGTTGAACCCGTCTACCGTTCCGTAACCGAGGGCCGTGCTGACAAAGCCGCCGATAATGGCACCGATGATGCCGATAAGGATGGTCACGATCCAGCCACCGGGGTCTGGTCCGGGCATGATCCATTTGGCAAGGGCGCCGGCTACGAGGCCGAGTATGATCCAGGAAAGAATTCCCATAAGGCGTGTGTGTTTTGTTTGTGATGAAGTACGCCTTTAAAGCCCACAAAAAAGGGCATTTGTTCGGTGGCTGTCGAAATTAACCTTCCCAAACCCCAAACGTTTCCCCAACAATGGACCTTTCGCACCCTATCCTCTTTTTTGACGGCCGCTGCAACCTGTGCAATGGCGCCGTACAGACCGTATTGCTCAACGACCGCCGGGGGCTCCTGCGTTTCGCCAGCCTGCAGTCGGACCTGGCCGCCGAGCTCCTGCCCCCGCTGGGGGTCGACCCGGCCGCCCTCACCTCCCTGGTTTTGTACGACGACGGACGCATCTTCACCCGCAGCGAGGGGGCCCTGCGGGCCGCCCGCCTGATGGGCGGTCCCTTCGCCTGGCTGTATTACCTTCGCATCTTTCCGCGTTTTCTGCGCGACGGGGTCTACGATTTCGTCGGCCGCAACCGCTACCGCTGGTTCGGCAAACGGGAATCCTGCCTCCTGCCCCGCCCGGAGTGGAAATCCCGCTTTCTTTCCGTCTAGCCCGCCCCTCCCATGCGCCTGCTTCTCGTTTTTTCCCTGCTCTGCCCCCTGGCCCTGACCGCCCAGTCCCCCCTCGGGCTCACGGCCTACTACCCCTTCGAGAGCAACCCCGGCGACGCCAGCGGCGATGCGACCAATCTGGGCGTGCCCCAGGGCGTGGTCGATTACGACTGCGGCGTCATGGGGCAGGCCGTCCTGCTCACCAGTGCCGGCGATTACCTCCGTATTCCCGGCGGCGCCTCCAATAACGTGAACCGGGAATTCGACGATGAGGATTTTACCGTCAGCCTCTACTTCAAGCCCCTGGCCACCTCCGGGACCCAATACCTGGTCTCTAAACGGGACACGGCCTGCGCCAATCCCGCCTACTTCTACGTCCGCTACCTTCCGGCTACCCGCACCGTCACCGCAAGCCTGCAGCAGGAAGGGGAGGCCGTCTCCCTAGACTACGCCATCGACAATGCAGCCTGCTGGCAACACCTCGTGCTGGTGCGCGACAACACCCGCCTGCGGCTGTTCATCAACGGAAGGGCCGTCGGCTCCGCTACGACCGCCGACCGCATCGATGTGGACAATTCCGGCGATCTGCTGCTGGGCTCCTCCACCTGCCTGAGCGTCGGAGAACAGAGCTTTACCGGACTCCTCGACGAGGTTCGCATCTACGGGCGCGCCCTTTCCACCGAGGAGGTCGGCGAACTCTACCTCTTTCCCGACCGCATCCTGACGGTCCCCACTCCCCTGTTCCTCGGCCAAAGCGTTGATATTTCGCTCAACAGCAACTGCGGTACCTCCTTCAGCTGGACGCCGACCGCAGGTGTCGAAAGCCCCACCGAGGCGGAGCCGACTATTACGCCCGGCAGTCCGGGCACCCAAACCTATTACGTCGACATCGACGACGGGCGGGGATTTTGCGTGGCGCGCGACAGCATCGTGCTGGAGGTCATCGACCCGGATTCCCTCGACTGCCGCCAGGTATTCGTCCCCAAAGCCTTCACCCCCAACGGCATCGGCCCGGAGGCCAACGAAACCTTCGGCATCGCTAATCCCTACGCCGTGGGCGAACTGCTCAGCTTCGAGGTCTACGACCGCTACGGCGGTCAGGTATTCAGGACCACGGACCCCCGGCAACGGTGGGACGGCACGTTCCGCGGGGAACCCGTCAACCCCGGCGTGATGCTCTGGCGGGCCGTCTACCGCTGCGACGGCGAGGAGTTGCGCCAAACGGGGAGCGTTACGATTCTACGGTAGCGAAATCGGCCGCCCGGTCCATCCACCGGCCCCGGGTAAAATCGGGGAAGGTCTGCAGGCTGCCGCCGGCAGCAATGCTTTGCTCGGAAAGGGGCGTCACCGCCAGCCAGGTGGCCCCGTCGTACACGTCGAGGGGAGGCGCGATCCCGGCCTTCGCGAACCGCACGAAATCGTTGATGAGGAAGTAATCCATGCCCCCGTGACCGGCCCCGGCCGCCAGTTCCCCGTCCTTCTTCCAGTAGGGGTGATCGTATTTTTCCAGCCAGGCCGCGGCGGGCTCCCAATCGTGCTCGGGCGATTTCCCCTCGATGTGGATGGAATCGTTGACGTCCATCCAGATGCCATTGGTACCCTGCACCCGAAAGCCGAGGCTGTAGGGGCGCGGAAGGTTGGTATCGTGGTGGAGCACCACGACCTCGCCGTTCTGGGTGGAGAGCATGCTGGTGACCACGTCGCCCAGTTTCCATTCTACTTTGGCATTGGGGTGATCGGCCCCCGCCTGATCGACGATGTACTTGTGCAGGCCGCGGGCCTTGGTCGCCATGGAGGTGAGCCCCACGAAGCGGTTGCCGCGGTTGATGTTGATCAGGTTGGCGGCGGGGCCGAGGCCGTGGGTAGGATACAGGTCTCCGTTGCGGAACTGGGAGTTCTGGGTACGCCAGCGGGCCTCGTGAAAAGCCTTCGGACCGTACTCCACGCCCCCACCGTAGGCCTGCTTGCCGTCGTTGAATTTCACGGCCCGGAGGTCGTGCTGGTAGCCCCCCTCCAGGTGCAGCAACTCCCCGAACACCCCTTGCCGCACCATGTTAAGTACGGCCATGACGTCGCGTCGGTAGCAGACGTTCTCCAGAAAAAACAGGTGGGTGCCGGTAGCTTCGTGGGCGCGGACCAGTTCCCAGCACTCGTCGAGGCTGAAGGCGCCACCGACTTCCAGGCCGGTGTACTTTCCGGCGTGCAGGGCGGCTACGGCCATAACGGTATGCCAGCGCCAGGGGGTCGCGATGATCACCGCGTCCACGTCGGCTTCGGCGAGCAGCCGCTGGTAGTCCTCCGGCCCTTTGTCGTAAACGGTCGGATGGGGCCGGGCGGCCTTCTCGAAGATCAGTTTCGTGCGGCCTACCATCTCGGGATCGATGTCCGCAATGGCGGTGACCTCCACGCCCGGTTGTCCGAGCAACTCGTGGATGTGGCTCTGCCCCCGGAACCCGCTGCCGAGAATACCTACCCGCAGGGGGCCGTCCTGGCTGACCCCCGCACCCGCGACCCCGCCCAGGGGTAAGACTCCGGCGGCGAGGGTTCCCAGAGAGGCTTTGAAGAATTTGCGGCGGTCGAGTGGCATGGGTAGTGGAGTTTGGGTGCCATAAAGTAAGCATCTTACCGGGTTTCTCCCGCCCGCAGCAGGCGCCGGCCCCACAGCAGCACCTGGAAGCCGTAAACGGTAAGCCACAGCAGCAGCACCGTGTAGGAAAGCGACTGGGCGCCCGCGTACCACTGCTGGCTGCGCATGTCCACGAAAAAGTAATTAAAGCTTACGAAATCACTCACGGCCAGGATGGCGTAGGCGATCACAAAAAGCATACTGCCCTTGAGGAGCTTACGCAGGTACCAGAGCAGGCGCGGCAGGGTCCGGCGTCCCAGCTGGGCCCGCCGGCGGCGCAGGTACTGGTAGGCAAAAATGATGTACGCGGGCCAGATAATGAGGTAAAGGGCCTGCTCCAGCCCCCCGTAGAACGGACTGTAGAAGTAGCGGCCCTCCGGTATGCGGAAGGACGGGATGAGCCAGATGGATATGAAAAACAGCAGCTGGGCGACCGGAAAGATGAAGTGCTTCAGGTCGCCGATGCGGAAGCGGTAGCCGGGATACAGACTGATTTTGACGTGGAAAAAGAGCAGCACGGGCAGCCACAGCGTCAGGTAGATGGGCAGAAATTCCAGTTCCGGCCTCCGGAGGGCGAGTCCCGAAAACAACAGGAGAAAATGCAGCTGGGTGAGTCCGCCGGCGATCAGCAGGGCGCCGTAGAGGCGGTTGGCGCGCAGTTCCCCGCTGCGCTTGAGGAAGAACAGTCCCCCAATACCGATGGCCGCCAGCAAGCTGACGGCCATGAGCCCGATGGGCAGGTAAAAGGTAAGGAGGCGGGCGGTGTTCATGCCGCGAAGGTAGTCCGTCAGGCCCCGATCTTCCCAGCCTTCAGTTCGCGGAAGAAGCATTTGAGGTACTTCGTGATTTCCCGTTTGCTGTCGCTGCTGAGCGCCTCGAAGTCCTCTACCTGCTGCAGCAGCTGATCCTTGAGCAACAGGAACTCGTCGCCGGCGGTGCCCAGGACGAGGGGCTCCTCGAACTGCCAGACGAGGTTACGCACGGTCACGCACTCCTTCACGTAGGTAGGATCCACTAGCCCGCTGTAGTCGAAATCGTAGGGTATGGCGGTGAGCTTGCCGCTGTCGTCGCGCATCAGCTTGAGGTTACGGATCTGGAGGGTACTGTAGTCGCCGTTGCCGATCATGTACTGAAAGAGGGTCAGTTGGGTAACGTTGGCGTAGGCGGTAAGGGGCGCGTTGTAGCAGTCTTTGCAATTGTCGGCGTCCAGGCGTTCCTTCAGCTCATCGGTATCTTCGATGAGGATGGCGTAGCTGCTCGTGGTGCTTTCGTCGGCGGTATTGACGTAGTGGATGGTCAGCAGCTGGGTACGGAAACTGGCCGTGGGGTTGACCGTCCGGTAGAGCTCGTAGGCGAGTTGCTCGCGGAGAAGGGCCTCCTGTCCGGCGGGGTCGCAGGTGCAGTGGGTCACGAGCTTGTAGTCGTTGTGGGTATTGAGGCCGGCCAGGCGGAGGTTGTCCTTGTCGAATTGCAGCAGCATGGGCGGCAGGGCGCAGGTGCGGCGGCGGTACTTGCCCCGGACGCTGATCGCTACTCCGAACTGCAGGCCGCTGTCGACGACGACGCCATCGATCGTGGCAATCGTCATGCGGTTGGCCAGGAGGCTGTCGAAGTTCAGGCGCAGGGTGATGGCTTTATCCCCGGTTTCACTCCAGCGGTCGAAAATACTCTCTCCCTGCTTGGCGGAGACGCTCAGGGAGCAGCCAATAAAAAGGACGATGAAAAGGGCGGAGAGGCGTGACATGGTAGGAAAGCGTAAGGGTGACGATGAAATAAGGACGGCAAAAGACTCAGGGGGTTGCACCCTGATTTACAAGCGATTAGCTTCTTTTCCGTTTTGATATTTCAAATGTCGTGGCTGACCTCTCCCCCCGCAAATTAGTTCGAGCGCTCCTTGGTTTGCATCGACGAATGCGGGTGATTGTCGATGGACGCGCCGCTTAAAACACCTTTTCGTACTCCGCGCGCGGGTGCGCTTCGGCAGGCGCGCGGTCTTCCAGCAGTTCGAAGACGTTACGCCTGATGGTGTGGGCAATGTCGCCGGTGGGCAGGTCGTTGCAGTCGAGGCCGAAGGGATCTTCGATCTCCTCACCCATCAACTCGACGCCGACGAGGGCGAAAACGATGAGCATGCTCAGCGGAATGGTCCCGTAGCCGAATTGCTCCGACAGGCCGAAGGGCAGCAACAAGGAGTAGGCGGTGACCAATACCTTGAGGTACACCGCGTAGCTGAAGGCAATGGGCGTCTTCTTGATCCGCTCACAGGCACCCAGGATGTCCAGCAGGCTCTGGTGCTGGGCCTTGATGTTGATGTAGTCGCCCTCGTTAATGGTGCCGTCCCGGTGGGCTTCGGCGATGCGCTGGTAAATGCGCAGGGCGATGAAGTTCGGCACGTGGTCCTTGGTCTGGTAGTAGCCGATCTCCTCCTCGGCCAGGTAGACGAGCTGGTCGAGCTTCGTCCCCTCCCGCAGGTGCTCGGAGAGCGCCAGGCAGAAATTCGCGATGTGCTTGGCCATAAAGCGGCGGATCCCAGTGTCCGACGCCGGCCAGCAACTGTCTACGTAGATTGCCAGGTTGCGGCAGTTATTGACCAGGGCCCCCCACTGCTTGCGTGCCTCCCACCAGCGATCGTAGGCCGTGGTGGTCCGAAAGCCCAGGAAGATCGACAGGATGACCGCCAGCAGGGAGAAGATGGTGCTGTCTACCTGCAGGAAGCGGTGGAGGTCGAAGTACTTTATCGTACCCACGATCGCCGTGGAATAGCCGCCCATGTAAAGCACTATTACCAGGATCCGCTTCATGGTATAGCTGGTAGTCAGGTGAGCGACGTGCCCGAACCAGCTGCCGTTGGATTTATAGATGATCATAGGCGCGCCGTTTAGAGCTTAATTACTTCGGCCTCCATGGTTTTACGCCCGAGGTCGATGGCCAGCTTGGTCCCTACCTGGTGGTAGCCGGTCTTGACGTATCCCATGCCTATCGGATAGTCCAGGCTCGGCGCGTGGGTCCCGCTGGTGACGGTTCCGATCGCTTCACCGGCTTCGTTGAGGATGGGGTAGCCGTGGCGGGGGGCCCGCCGGTCGTGGACGCGGAAGGCCACCAGGCGGCGCGGAATTCCCTCCGCTTTCTGACGCAGGAGGAAATCCTTGCCGACAAAGTCATCCCCGGTCAGTTTGGTGATCCAACCCAGGCCGGCTTCCAGCGGCGAGGTTGTGTCGTCGATGTCGTTGCCGTAGAGGCAGTACCCTTTTTCCAGCCGCAGGGTGTCGCGGGCCCCGAGGCCGGCGGGAATCAGTCCGTGGGCCTTGCCGGCCTGCAAGATGGCATCCCACGCCATTTCCGCCCGGTCTGCATCGAGGTACAGCTCGAACCCACCCGATCCGGTATAGCCGGTGGCGGAGATCAGCACGTTGTCGACCCCCGCCAGGTTGCCGCGTACGAAGCTGTAGTAGGGAATGGCGGCGAGGTCCACGTCGGTCAGCGGCTCCAGGATCTCTACGGCCCTGGGGCCCTGTACGGCCAGGAGGGCGGTGCGGTCGCTGATGTCCAGGAGCTCGGCTCCGAAGGAGTTGTTCTCCTGGATCCAGTCCCAGTCCTTCTGGATGTTCCCGGCATTGACCACCAGCATATAGGCGGGGTGCTCGGCGGTCATGCCCATCCGGGGGTTGGCGGGCAGTCGGTACACCAACAGATCGTCGACGATCCCGCCCCCGGGACGCGGGAAGCAGCTGTACTGCGCCTGCCCCTCGACGAGTTTGCTCACGTCATTGCTGGTCACGTACTGCACCAGCTCCTGCGCCCCCGCCCCCCGGACGATGAATTCTCCCATGTGGGAAACGTCGAAGATTCCGGCGGCCTCCCTCACGGCCTGGTGCTCTTCCTTGAGGGAGGTATAGGTCAGGGGCATTGCGAAGCCCGCAAAATCTACGAGCTTGGCGCCGAGGCGACGGTGGGTTTCGGTGAGGGGAGTGGTCTGCATGGGAAATTTCTGGTCAGGGAAGCCGCAAAGTTAGCGTACGGGGAGGTATACCCGGAATACGGTACCCCGGGGCTGGTTGTCCGACAGCTCGATCTGGCCGCCGTGTTTGTCGATGATCTGCTTGACGATGAACAGGCCGAGCCCCGTGCCCTTGGTGCTGCGGGTGTCCTCGTTGCCCACGCGGTAGAATTTGCTCCACACCCGCCGCTTCTCCTTATCGGGGATGCCTAAGCCGTTGTCTTCCACCGTCCAGACGATCTCACTTTCCCCGCCGCGCTGCAGGCTGGTGTGGATAACCGGGTCGGGCTGGCTGTACTTGGCGGCGTTTTCGAGCAGGTTGACGACTACGCTGGTCAGGCCGGGCCGGTCGCCGGAAATGATGGGGATGTCGGGCTCGATGTCCACGTGCAGGTTGGTGCCCCGGTACTTCATGGCCACGCGGTCGGCGGCATCCTGGACCAGCTCCCCGAAGTCGATGGGCTCGCGGTTGAGCTGGTACACGTTCTCCAGCTTCGCGCTGAGCAGCAGGTCGTTGACCAGGGCGGTGAGCCGGTCGGTCTCGGCCAGGGCGTTGGTGCTGAGCTTGTGCTGGATCTCAGGCTGCAGCTCGCGCCGTTTCTGGAAGGTTTCGAGGATGAGCCGGATGCCGGCCAGGGGGGATTTCAGCTCGTGGGTGATGCTGAGCAGGAAATTACGCTGCTGCTCGGCGGCGCTGATCTCCTTGCCCAGGTTGCGAAACAGCAGGTAGATGCCTCCGGCCAGGGTGAGCACCAGCAACAGGGCTTCCCCGAGGATCATGCGCTGCTGCTGCTCGAAACGCTCGGTGAGCAACTGGTAGTTCTCCGTGCGCCGGAAGTCACTGGCCCGCTCGATCCGCTTCTGCACGGCCAGCTCGATGGCCAGCTTGTCGACGCGGGCATTGTGTGCTTCCTCGTTCTTGCGCAGCAGCAGGATGGACCACCAACCGAAGGCCAGCAGCATGTACAGGATAATGGCGTAACTGATGGGGGGTAGCCGCCGCAAAATCAGTTAAAAAATGAGTCGTACTGGTTCGAGCTGCCCGTTTGCCGCTGGCGTTCGGGCACCGGGGCATCGAGGTCGAGTACGTCGCTGTCGTTGTTGGCCTGCAGTAGGAGGCTGGTTTTTTCCTCGCCGAGCAGGAAGCTGTTCGATTCCTTTTCCCACGCTTCCAGCATATTGAGGCCTTCTTCCTCGAAGACGCCGTTCTGCAGGTCGACCGAGTCCATGAAATTGGCGGAAACCTCCATGAAGCGCTCCATCTCGCCCACCTTGTTGGCGACGTCCTCGGTAATGCTCTCCATGGCCATGTCAAACATGGCGCGCTGGTCGGGATCGCCCTGGATCACGCTCATGGCCGACTTCATCGCCCCGTGGCTGGCGTGGATGGCCTTGCGTTCCTGCTCTTTTACGGAGACCTGGTCGTGAATGTCCTCCGCGAGGATGGAGCTGTTTTCGTACATCTTGGTCAGTACGCGGTACATCACCTCCATCTTTTTGTAGAGCTCCTCCAGCTTGATGTTGCTGTCCTTCAGGCGGCCGGCGCGACGGCTCTTCAGGATCATCACATTGCGCTTGTTGGTTTCCTTGGCCTTGCCGGCGATCTTCAGATTGCTGCTGATTTCGCGCTCGTTGTTGACGATCACCTCCTTGAGCTTATGCATCTGGGCCCGCAGCTGGGAGATCTGCTTGTTCATCTTGCGCAGGTTGCCCTGCAGCTCGTCGACGTAGGTCTTGAGGATACCGATGGGGTCGATCTGCACGAACATGCCCGTGATGGCCCGCATCACGCTCTTATACATGTAGAAGACGAGGTTGCGCGTCCTCGGGTCCGCGATCATATAGATCAGCCCCAGCACGATCAGCCCGGCCACCACCAGCCCGATGGTCGTGCCGATGAAGCTCAGGATCGCCGCGCCGAAGGTAACGGCCACAAAGCCCAGCACCCCCACGAGGGCAACGAGGAACAGCAGGCCGGTGACGCCTTCGGGGCGCTGCCAGAAGGACTTTGGTTTCATCTGTGGTGCTTCCATATTTCTATCAGGTTGAGGCCGTCGTCAAAGATAACAAACCGTCTTTCGTATATAAAGGTGCAGGAAGCCCGCCGGGTTGGGCCCGCTCGACCAGCTTCCCAAAATTATCGACTAGCCGCTGCATTCTCACCCAATGAAGGGCGGGAACGCGGGTGCGGGGAATGGGGAACAAGCTACGCCTTTTACCGGCAGCGGCCTGACGCACGAAGGCCCATCCGACTGCGTCGGATGGGCCTTTGCTTGCCGGGAGAGCGGCGGCAGGGGATCAGAACCGCAGGGTTACGGTTTCTCCAATGCCACAGCCTACGCTGACGCGGTCCCCTTCCTTGAGGCTGCGGGAGAAGGCCTCCGAGCGGATGGGCATGGATTCGCGGTAGTTACCGATGCGGCGGTTGGCGTCGCTGGCCACCTCTCCGTCAATGCTCTTGGCGTAGTTGTACTTGTCGATGGCGGCGAGTACGGCCAGGCGCTGGTCCCAGGCGTCCCCGCAGTTGCTGCTCATGCGGCCGTAGAGGTCGCCGATCAGGATGTAGGGCTTACCCCAGCCGGGGTTGAGCTCCGCGGCGCGGTTGGCGCTCTGGCGGGCCGAGCTGTACTGCCCGAGCTTGGCGAGCTGGATCTGGGCGATCTGATAGTAGGCCTGGGCCTTCTTCTCGTTGTCTTCCGTAGCATCGATTCCACGCTGGTACGCCTCGACGGCTTCGGAGAACTGGCCTTCGTTGTACAGTTCGCTGCCCTCGTACAGGGGGTTGAGGCGGCGGCGCTCGGCTTCGTACTCGTCAGCTTTCTCGGCGTAGAGCTCATCGTACAGGTTCTGTACGCGCACCACGTCCACGTCGGTCGAGTCACAGCCCTGGGCTTTCAGCTTCGTGACGATGTACTTGAGAATGTTGATGCTGTCCTTGTTCTCTTCCACTTTGGAGAGGAGGAGGCCCTTGAAGTAGGCACAGTCGAAGATCTCGTCGGCAAACTCCAGGATATCGGCTTCAAGGTTGTCCTTACCGGCCTGGTAGTAGGTCGCATAGGTCTCGTTGTTCTCGATGTTGTAATCGGCGACCTTGGCGGCCTTGTCATACAGTTCGCGGACGCGGCCGTTGTCGATGGCCTTTTCCTTGAAGTAGTAGTTGAGGAGTTTACCGAGGGGGGCGAGCACGACGTATTCGGTCTCGTTGCCACCTTCGTCGATGGCTTTCTCGATGACGCCGATGGCCTCCTCGCTGTAGCCGGTCAGGTAGAACATATCCGATCCCTTACGGCCGAGCAGGTAGGCTTCGTACTTGGGGTAGCACTCCAACTCCTGGTCGTAGAGCGTGAAGATCATATCGGTGTACTCCTTTTTCTTGGCCTCATCGGTGGCCTTCTGGGCCATGGCCTTGTAGAGCATCCGGCCGTCGCGGTAGTGGAAGGGGCGGTTGCCGTCGGCTGCGGGAGCGATGTCGTAGGCTTTTTTCCAGTTGCTGAAGGCGTCGTTGAATTCCCCCTCGGGAAGGGCGGCGAGATCGGCTTCCGTCTTGCCCTTGATAAAGTTGCGGTAGGCCACGTGGGCGTTCTCGGCCTGCTCCTTCTGGGGAGAGTCCACCCAGGTCACACACTGGGCAGTGGCCAGGGTTGCGGAGCCGCAGAAGACTAGCGCGAGCACAAGGGTGCGAAGAATGGTTTGCATATTGGTTTAGTTGAGTTTGCGTTTAAAGAACCAGGAGTTGTCGTTGAGGGAAAATCCTAGCGTAAATTGTACATAGGTCTCGTCTAACACATCGGGCACCCCAAATTTACCGTATTCGACCGCAAGATCGAGAAAGGAGATTTGCTGCCGGGGAAGGCGAATGGGCAGGCCCACGCCTAAAGTTACCGCATTTCGTCGAGCCTGTTGACCGTCGATGACCCGGGGATCGTCTTCCAGGCGTACGCCGGCCCGGTAGCGCACCCGCTGCCAGTACTTGTTGTAGGAGCCCGCGTTAGGAATGTACTGGATACCGGCGGCGATGCGCGTGACATCCGCCAGGGCTTCCGGCTGGGCGTCGTTGGTGTAGTTACCGTAGGCCGAACGGCCGTACTCGGCCCCGACGTAGAGGTGCTCGATATCTTCGTAGGCCAGGCCGAAGGAATAGTTGGCCGGGAGGTTGATGTTGCCCGTAATTCCCTCTTCAAACCGAATGGTGTCCCGGATGGAAAGGTTCCCACGCGGACTGAACTTGCGGAACAGGAGACTGGATTCGGAACTCACGTTGGCCCCCAGGTTGCCGTTGGCCCCTACGATGATGCGCTTTCCGTTGGCCTGTACCCCACCCTCGTCGTTGGGTTCCGTAAAGTTGAAGGCATACTGGACGCCGTATCCGAGGTTGAAGCCGCTGATGCTGAACTCCTCCAAAAATTCCGTGGCCAGGGCCGCGGGGATGCTGTCGAAGGCCAGGATGCGGCTGTTGGTGATCTTGCCGAAGTTGTAGTTGACGTTGACGCCGCCCGAGAGGCCGCGGTAGCGCAGGGCCGTAGACCAACTGAAGCGGTACGCGCCCCCATTTCCCTTCAGGCGATTGGAGGTCGGACCGGTTTCGGGGTTGTCGGCGGTCAGCTGCAGGTCGTAGCCCACCAGCGTAGTGGGGGCCAGGGAGAAGGCCATGCCGCCGTTCCAGGAATTAAGCTGTCGCTCGAGGTCGAGGTTGATGGGATTGCGAAGGGGGAATCCGAGGGCGATGTAATTGAGGTTGCCCTGCCAGGTATTGGCCGATCCGTTGGCGTCGGTCAGCCTGGCGTTTCGAGCGTACAGGCCGATCTCGAAGCTCGTTGCCTGCAGGCTCGCCAGGCTGGCGGGATTGAGCAGGTTGAGGTGGTAGGCATCCTGATAGGTCGACTGCAGGGCGCCCATACCGGCGGCGGCGGCGTGCACCTGGTCGATGGGGTCACCGAGGCCGAAGCGGCTGAGGGGGCTGTTTTGCTTGGGACGGATGTCAACGAAGTCCGTGCTCGTTGCCGTTTGCGCGGCAAGCCCGGTGCTGAAGGTCAGGAGACCCAGCAACAGCGCAAAGGGGAGCAGGCTTGAATTAAGAAGACGTGTTGACATAAGTTGACAATATTTGATTGAGTCCACGCAGGACCAAATTGGGGTAGCTTAAAATCTCAATGGAAAAGTAGGGGAGCAGGAGTGGCGCATCGCCACCCGTCAGCACCAGTTGCAGATCGCGGTAGGTCGGAAGCAAGCGGCCGTACAGCCCCTCGATCTCGTAAACCACTCCGAGTTGCCCGCCGTGGAGGAGAGCTTGCCGGGTGGATTGCCCCATCAGCTCCCGCGGCTGTCCCGCTTCCACCAGGGGAATCCGGGCCGTGAAGGCGTGCATACTCCGCAGCCGCATGGCCGTTCCCGGACTGATGTTGCCCCCCAGGTAATGGTCGTGAGCATTCACCAGATCGAGGGTTACGCAGCTGCCGGCGTCGACAATGAGCCGGGAGGAGGCAATCCTTCCGACGGTGCCGGCGACGGCCGCAATCCGGTCCTGCCCCAGCGTCTCCATCGTCTCGTAAGCAGACGTAAAGGGCAGTGGCAGGCTTCGGTCCAGGGTGTACACCCCGATTCCCGAACGTTTCCATTTATCGATCCACCGGTCGGATGGCACGTTTGCCACGGTGGAATAGATGATGTTATTCGCCCCAAGGTTGGTTGCCAGTGCATCGATCGCTGCCCAGTCGCCCGCCGGGAGGCGGGAGACGGGGAGCATCGGTTCATCGTCGACAAAGCAAGCAGCCTTGGTGCCGGAGTTTCCGACGTCGACGACGAGATGACGATCTGGTGTACCCATCTTTAAGTCGGCTATAAGACGCAGGAAGCGGGGCCGGGGGTTCTTAAGCGGAAGTTAAATTCCGGAGGTTATAATTCTGTTTAGTGCTTGAAGTGCCGAACACCCGTCATGACCATGGCTACTTTACCCGCATTTGCTGCGGCTACGGAATCCTGGTCCTTGATGGATCCCCCCGGTTGCACCACGGCGGTGATGCCGGCTTCTGCGGCGATCTCCACGCAGTCAGCGAAGGGGAAGAAGGCATCCGAGGCCAAAACGGAGCCCTCCAGCGCAAAGCCGAAGTTCTTCGCCTTGGTGATGGCTTGCTTGAGGGCGTCGACGCGGCTGGTCTGTCCGCAGCCCATCCCGATCAGCTGGTTGTCGCGCACGAGGGCGATGGTATTGGACTTGAGGTGCTTGGCGCACTTGTTGGCGAACACCAGGTCGGCGGTTTCCCGGCCGGTGGGCTGGCGGTCGGTGACGATCTCGAACTGATCGGCGCTCTCGGTCTGCAGGTCGGTCTGCTGGACGATGACGCCGTTCAGCAGGCTTTTGAAGCTCTCGGGCTGCTGCTGGAGGTGGTGGTACTGCAGCAGTACGCGTTTTTTCTTCTTGCTGAGGAGCTCCAGGGCGGAGTCCGTAAAGTCCGGCGCGATGAGTACCTCGTAGAAGAGCTTGTCGATCTCCTGGGCCACGGAGAGTTCCAGCGGCCGGTTGGTGATCAGGATACCCCCGAAGGCGGAGATGGGATCGCCGGCCAGGGCGGCCTTCCAGGCTTCCAGCTGGGTGGGACGCACGGCTACGCCGCAGGCGTTGGTGTGCTTTAGGATGACGAAGGCCGGGTCGGCATCCTCGAATTCCTTCATCAGGGCAACGGCCGCGTCGATGTCTACCAGGTTGTTGTAGCTCAGTTCCTTACCGTTCAGCTTGGTGAACATTTCGTTCAACCGGCCGAAGAAGGTGGCCTCCTGGTGGGGATTCTCGCCGTAGCGCAGGCCGTTGGCCTTCATCTCACTCCGCTTGAAGGCCGGCAGGTCTCCGTTCTCGTTGAAGTAAGTAAATATGGCGGTATCGTAGTGACTGCTCACGGCAAAGGCGCGACGGGCGAGCTTGCGGCGGTCCTCCAGGTTGGATACCCCTTCGTGGGCGTCGAGGATCTCCTGCAGGGTGCCGTAGTCCTCCCGGCTGGGCACGATCACGACGTCGTGGTAATTCTTTGCGGCGGCGCGGATCAGGGCGATGCCTCCAATGTCAATTTTCTCGATAATCACTTCTTCTTCTTCAGTGTTGGCCACGGTTTCTTCAAAGGGATACAGGTCGACGACCACCAGGTCGATCTCCGGGATCTCCAGCTGGGCGAGTTGCTGGAGGTGGTCCTCCTGCCGGCGGGCCAGGATACCGCCGTGCACCTTGGGGTGGAGGGTCTTGACGCGGCCATCTAGAATGGACGGGTAGCCCGTGAGCTCCTCTACCGGGGTCACGTCTGCCCCGCGGTCGCGGATGAAGGTTTCGGTGCCACCGGTACTGTAAATGATGACGCCCAGCTTTATCAGTCCGTCGACGATGGGCCCTAGGCCTTCCTTGTGGTATACGGAAATAAGTGCGGTTTTGATCTTGCGTTCTGTCATAGAACTCGTTTATAGCGTTCCGCCGTGGGAGAGGAACAGACTTGGGGTGCCCGGGATGCCCCGGAACGGCGTTGGTTTAAGGCCGCAAAGATACGAAGAATGCAATTAGGCTTTTCTACGGTCCCCGACCTCTTTGGTTCGCCACCCTGGTCGCGGCATCTATACATTAGGTACACACTACGCAGTAACCGATGATGACCCGGACCGGTAGGTGCGTACAGTAAAAATTGCTGTACCAGTAAAATGACCTTGCGCGTTGTCGAAGAATACCGCGAGGGACTACGCGCGGCATCTTCGATACCGCTCTCCGCCGCCTCGCTCTCCTAAGACGTCCCCTCCGGGGCCGGCGCGTCCTAAATGGTCGAGCGGCCGCTGGCCCGAGCCTGAGAAATACTGTCGCCGCGGGAGGTGCAGCTATGTTTGCTAACCCCGCCAGGAGGAGCAAATCGGTCGTACGGGGAACAACGCGAGGGACTACGCACGGTATCTTCCATACCGCTCTCCGCCGCCTCGCTCCCCCGAGA
>JBBSPZ010000036.1:0-41198 GCA_038258275.1 Chitinophagales bacterium
TTATCCTCATCGGGCTGGGCATGCCCATCGCCTGGTGCATCGGCATCAGCGCCACGATCACCATGCTGGCCAGCATCCCTACGCTCCCGGCCCTCACCACGGTCGCCCAACAGACGGCGGCGGGCCTCGATAGCTTTGGCCTGCTCGCCATCCCCTTTTTCATCCTGGCGGGGGAGATCATGAACCGGGGCGGCATCGCCCGACGACTCATCGCCTTCGCCCGCTCGCTGGTCGGCAGCCTGCCCGGCGGCCTGGCGCACGTCAACATTATGGCCGCGATGCTCTTTGGGGCCATTGCCGGATCGGCGGCAGCGGCGGCTTCGGCCGTCGGCGGCACGGTCGGTAAGGCCATGGAAAAAGAAGGCTACAGCAAGGAATTTTCCGCCGCGGTCAACATCACCTCTTCCACCACCGGACTGATCATCCCGCCCAGTAACATCCTCATCGTCTACAGCCTCGCCAGCGGCGGGGTCTCCATTGCGGCGCTCTTCCTGGCCGGGTACATACCCGGGTTGCTGGTGGGGTTGTTGTTGATGATCGTGGCCGCCATCATGGCCAAGCGGAAGGGCTACACCACCCGCGGGATCTTCTCCATCGCGGAGGTCGGACGCAGTTTCGTGGCTGCACTTCCCAGCCTGGCGCTGCTGTTCATCGTCATCGGAGGCATCGTAGTCGGAATATTCACCGCAACGGAGGCTTCCGCCGCTGCGGTGCTTTACTGCCTGGGCCTGTCCTTTGTCTACGGAGAAGTCAAGGTCTCCCAGTTGCCGCAGATCTTTCTCAACGCGGTGGGCACCACCTCCATCGTCATGATCCTGATCGCCACTTCCATCTCCATGTCGTGGATCATGGCCTTCGAGAACATTCCCCAGGACATTACCAGCTTCCTCCTGGCCACCAGCGATAACCCGATCGTGATCATGCTCATCATCAACCTGATCCTCCTCTTTGTCGGGGTATTTATGGACATGACCCCGGCCGTGCTGATCTTTACGCCGATCTTCCTGCCCGTGGCCCTGCAGATCGGTATCGACCCCGTCCATTTCGGCATCATCATGATCCTTAACCTGTGCATCGGGCTTTGCACTCCGCCCGTAGGCTCGGTACTCTTCATCGGGGTTGGCGTAGCGGGCACTACCATTCAGAAAGTGGTGCGGCCCCTCCTGCCCTTCTTCGGGGCCATGCTCTTAGCCCTGCTGATCGTGACCCTCATTCCAGAGTTGAGCACCTGGTTACCGGCCCAATTCGGGTTCTAGGGGCGGGGACGCAGGTGCGGGGCTACGTTTCAATGGCAATGTCTTCCTCCCGCTCGCCGTCGTCGTCCTTTTCCTTTGAATCCGGGGAGTAGCCCAGTACGGCCATGATTACCGAAAGCGTGCCCAACCGACCCAGAATCATCAACACGATCAGCAGCCCCTTTCCCCACCCACCGATCGCGGAAGTATCCCCGATGGAGAGTCCTACGGTGCCCAGGGCGGAGACTACCTCGAAGACGGGGGCAAAGCCGGTACGGTCCAGATAGATCAGCAGGGCGCCGGAGCCGATAATCACCAGTAGCAGGTTGGCCAGCAGCAGGCCGATGGCCAGGTGTACCCGCTCGGGCGGCAGCTTCCCCCCCAACAGGAACAACGATTCCCGGCGGCGAACTACAGCGACCACGTAGGCGATGGCCGTGGCGGCCGTCGTATTCTTGATTCCCCCACCCGTGCCCGAAGGTGATGCGCCGATGAACATGAACACCACCATCAGAAACTGACTGGCGAGCGATAACTTATCTATGGGAACGGTACTGAAGCCCGTCGTGGAAACGGTACTCACTACCTGAAATACCGCGGCCATCACGTCAACTTTCCCCGTTACCCCCCCCGCGAAATAGCGGTCGTAGCCAAGCAGCAGGCCCAGCAGCAGCCCGAGGCTCACGCCCGTAACTAACAGGATCACGCGGGAAGTCAGCCGGATGGAATCCCGCTTCCCCCGCAACCGTTGGTAGACATCGATCAGGAATAGAAACCCCAGCGATCCCGCCAGGCTCAGGGCGCTGACGGTCACGTTGACCAGGATGGAATCCCGGTAATCGAACAGGCTGTGGTCAAACAGGTGGAGGCCGGCGGTACAAAAGGCCGAAACGGCGGTGAACACCCCCTTCCAGATCGCCTGTTCTTCCCCGTTCTGGTAGAAGGCGAAGCCCAGGAGCGCGCTACCTGCCACCTCACACACCGCGGTGTAGCGTAAGATCCGGATCAGGAACTGCCGGTAGTCATCGCCGCTGGGTACGGTGTAGTCCATGTCCACCATGTCGCGCTCCTCTACTTCGCTATCCGTACGTACCCCGTAATTGCTTTCCAGCAGGATGTACCCCGCCACCGACATGAACCCGATGCCGCCTATTTGTAACAGGAGGAGGATGATCAGTTCACCGCCCCAGGAATACGTTTCCGCCACGTTCACCGTCGTCAGGCCAGTGGTGGAAAGGGCGGAGGCAGCCATGAACAGGTTATCCATGACGGATACGCTACCCGTGCGGCTCAGGGGCACGCCCAGCAATACCCAGCCGAGCCCCAGGAGCGATAGGTAAGCCAACAACAGTTTGCGCAGTGGGGTGAATCCCCTGGTCAGTCGCGTCATCGTACGCGAAATGGAAGGGGGCACATTTGGTTGCGCCTCCGAAATGGGCACCAGGAAATTATTGCACTAAATCACCCACTGTCGTACCAAAAGTTTACCCGCATGGTCTACTGACCCGCGGATTCGCCGGATGCTGGTGAGCTGAGGTATATATGATGAGGTGGTGCGGGGTATCCACAGGACTCCCGTTGAACATTTATTGCACTCACCACTTAAGCTGTTGAACTACTGGCTTTCAAACCATGAGCGGCAATTCCCTTTCCTGGCTCGTCCGCGGAATTACCCTCCTGCTGGTGCTTTTCTTCATTCAGGTTGAGGGGAACGTTCCGCTGGTATCCAGTACGGGCCTGGCGGTTACCCTCCTGGCGCTCGGTATTCCGCACGGAGCGGCGGATCACCTCATTTTCCGGAGTGTACGGCCCGGGGTACGGGATCGGTTTCAACTGACCTTTACGGCCTATTACCTGGTACTGATCCTGAGCTACGGCCTGCTCTGGCATTTCTTCCCCGTGCCCGCTTTCCTGCTGTTTATCGGCCTTAGTATCTACCACTTCGGGCAGTCTTACGAAGGCCACGGACCAGTCGAAGCGCTGGTATGGGGTGCATTTGTCTTGCTCTTTCCCATCCTGCTGCACTTCGATCAGGCGGAGCCGATCATCAGCCATATGGTAGGGCATTCCTTGTCTCTGCCTCCTGCCGTTACTACGGGAGCTTGCCTCGTATTGCTCACCGTCAATTTCGCCCTTCCGTTCTTCGGCCCGCGGGCGGGTGCGTTCCCGCGGCGGGAATCCGGATACCGGTGGCTGGATCTCGTGCTGCTCACCTCCCTTTACCTCGCCACCGATTTGCTGCTGGGCTTCGCCATTTACTTCCTGTTCTGGCATTCCCTGCCCGCCGCCCGGTTGCAGTGGAAATACCTCAGCAAAAAGCAGCTCTCGCGGAACCTGACCGCCTACCTGCTGCAACTGCTGCCGCTTACCCTGGGAGCCTTCGCGAGTTTACTGCTGGTGTATATCTACCTCGTGCGGATGGACGGGAGAAGTCTAGACCTGGGCGTACTCTTCATCCTCATCTCGCTGATCACCCTACCCCACGCCTTTCTCGTCGACCGCGTGTACCGCCGCTGAGGTTCCCGGCACCCGCGCCCGCGCCCGCTGCTTCACCACGGCAACGGCTGGCCGTCCCGGAAGAAGCCGCCGGTGGGGCCATCGTCGTCGATCAGCGCGGCCCAGACGATGCTCCGGGCGCCTTCGGCTACTTCCCGCGGCGCCTCCACCCCCCCCATATCGGTCTTTACCCAGCCGGGACAAACGGCATTTACCAGTACGGCATCGGCGGCGGCATCGGCGGATAACTTGAGGGTGAGCATGTTCAGGGCGGCCTTGGTCACGGCGTAGGCCGGCGTCCCGGGCCAGGAATCGACGAAGGATCCGCTGGCACTGGATACGTTGACGATGCGTCCGCCGCCGCCCTTGCGGATCAGGGGAAAAAGAGCCTTACTCAGTCGCCAGGGACCGAGGGCATTCACCCGCCAGGCTTCTTCCACGATGCTGAAGTCCGCGTTCAGGGTAGACTGGTAGGTATCGTAGTGGATTCCGGCGTTGTTGACGAGGACATCAATCGTCTCGAAACGGCCGCGGAGAAAATCTACGAGCTCGGTGATGCTCCGCTCGTCGGTCACATCGAGTGGATGGAAGATGACATCGAGCCCCTCCTTTCGGTAGGCTTCCGCCACCCCGGCACCACCTTCATTCCGGCTGGTGAGGACGACCCGGTGACCGGCCGCGGCAAGTTGCCTGACCACTTCCTTACCCAGGCCGCGATTAGCTCCGGTGACTACTGCAATTTTCATGGCGGCAAGGTAAGCGGTCCGAACAAAAGCTACCCGATAACCGTAAGCAGCAAGAAAGCAACACCAATGAAACGTACTGCAATCGCCGAATGGAAAGGATCCGGAAAGGAAGGATCGGGTGACCTGACCACCAAAAGCGGGGTGCTCGAGCACACCCAATACTCCTACGACAGCCGCTTCGAAAACGGTAAGGGCACCAATCCCGAAGAGCTCATCGCCGCCGCCCACGCCGGGTGCTTTACGATGGCCCTCACCTTCAAGCTGGGAGAGGCCGGATATACGCCCACGATGCTGCACACCGATTGCGCGGTGGACTTCCAGAATCAGACCATCGTAGAAAGCCACCTGACGGTCAAGGCCCGGGTAGACGGCATCGAGCAAGATGAATTCGACAAGATCATCACCGACGCGAAGGAAAACTGTCCGATATCGAAGGTGCTCAACACCACCATCACGCTGGAATACACGCTGAACTAAATTCAGCCCAGGGTATTGTACACAAGAAGGCCCCCCGTCATTACTGACGAGGGGCTTTTACATGCCCCGACGGTTAATATTGCGGGGCCTTAATAACAGTAAATCTTTTGCTAAGCGCGGTAACGCCCTGTTGGGTACCTCCTTCATATAGGTGGGCGCGCAGGCACATTGTTCGAAATCGGTTGCGCTGCCTCCGGACATCGTGCGGTTAAACACGCAAGGTTATCGTTCTCTTCTGCTCACCCACCCGACGCCGACCGGGCCAGGGTCATCAGGGCGGTCCGGATCGTACTCTCCTGCGGCGGTATACCCGGGCGGGGGTCAGCAAACAGTATGATCGGGTACAAAAAAATGCGGGCAGTAGGATTGACCCCCCACTACCCGCCTCCAAAGCTAAAATGGTGTGATTGCTAAGGCTGATGCGGATTAGGCACCAGCTTTAACACAGATATAATAGACTAATTCTAACGCTTATCAATAGTATATTCTAGTCGACATTATCGTGCAGGAAGCTGTTGTTGCGCCGCAGCGGCCGGTCTTCATCATCGGAAATGTTCCACCGGCTCATTTCCGTGTGGTCACTGGGATTGACGTTGTCCAGCTGGATATTGCGGCGGAGGTAGGCGGGCTGGTTTTCCAGTTCGTTGACCACCTTCGGGTTGCTCAGTTTGGGCAGTTCACTGCGCTGGCGCAGGGCATCCCGGCGTTCCTGATCGCGCAGCTCCATATCACGACGCTGGGCATCCCGGCGGGCATCCTCCTCTTCCTGCATGAAACTTTGGGTGAAGCTGCCGCTGTCGCGGCGGCGTGCCTTGAGCCGGGCCTTGGCTTCCTCCATATCCTCGAACTCGAAGGTGCGGGAACCTGGCCGGTTGTAGCCGACGGGATCGTCTTCACCGGTGATGTCTTCGAGGCTGGCGCGCTGCTGCTTGTCCTTGCGCTTTTCGTCGAGGTGGACGACCTGGCGCTCGGGAGCGACGTTGCGGTTGGCTGCTTTTTTATCGCCAAAACCCGTGGCGATCACGGTGACGCTGATCTTATCGCCCAGCGACTCGTCGTAGCAGTTGCCCCAGATGAGGTCCGTGCCGTAGCCGGCTTCCTCCTGGACAAATTCGGTGATTTCGAAGATCTCGTCCATGGTCACTTCCCGGGTACCGCTCGTGATATTGAGCAGGATGTGGTTGGCTCCGCGGATGTCGTTGTCTTCCAGCAGGGGGCTGTGGAGGGCCTGGTCCACAGCTACGCGGGCGCGGTCGTCGCCGTCGGCACTGGCGGTACCCATGATGGCTACGCCACTGTCGCGCATGACGGTATTGACGTCCTCGAAGTCAACGTTGACGTAACCGGCGACGGTGATGATCTCGGCGATACCCTTGGCGGCCGTGGTCAGGATGTTATCCGCCTTCGAGAAGGCGTCGCTCAGGTTGAGGTTCCCGTGGATCTGGCGGAGCTTGTCGTTGGAGACCACGATGAGGGTGTCCACGTTGTCCTTCAGTTCCTGGAGCCCGTCCATTCCGTTATTGGCCCGTCGGCGCCCTTCGAAGGTGAAGGGCAGGGTGACGATGCCGACGGTGAGGATGTTCATTTCCCGCGCGGTGCGGGCAATGATGGGGGCGGCTCCCGTACCCGTTCCACCGCCCATTCCGGCGGTGATGAATACCATACGGCAATTGTTGTTGAGGTATTTCTTGATTTCCTCGATGCTCTCCTCGCAGGCGAGCTTACCGACATTGGGCTTGGATCCGGCTCCCCGGCCCTCCGTGAGGTTGGGGCCGAGCTGGACCTTGGTGGGCACGGGGCTGAGCTCCATGGCCTGGTGGTCGGTGTTGCAGATGGCAAAGTCGACGCCGACGATGCCTTGTTGGTACATGTGATTCACGGCATTGCTGCCGCCGCCGCCGACGCCGATCACTTTGATTATGGGGGATTCTCCCTGTGGGAAGTCGATAGTCATGGTTGGTTGTATTGTAGATCGACCGGGGCCGAGATTCTTCAGTTAATTGGATGGAAAGGGGGTGGACTAAAAGTCCCGGTCGGGCTCGGCTTCAAACCACTCTTTGGTGCGCTTGAACACGTTGTCAAACCAACTGGGGCCGGCGGCCTCTTCCTTGATTTGCTCTTCGATGTCGATCTCGGTCACGGGTTCTACTTTCTTGACGGGCGCGGGTTGTACCCGTCCGGCGTCAATGTCCGCAAAGCCCTGCAACAGCAGCCCTACTCCGGTGGCGTAGATCGGACTGGTCAGTTTCTCGGTGTAGCCGTGCGCCAGGTGCTCGACGGGCGATCCGATGCGGGCGCTCATGCCGGTGTGCAACATGGTGAGCTTATCCAGGTCGCGCAGCAGCGCACCGCCGCCGGTCAGGACGATGCCGCCGATAATTTGGGTGCCGTCGAATCCGGCGCGGCGGATCTCCCAGAGTACGTGGTCGAGGATCTCCTCGGCGCGGGCCTGAATGATCAGGCTCAGGTTCTTTTCGCTGATCTCCTTGGGCTCGCGTCCGCGCAGGCCCGGAATCACGATCACGCGATTCTCGTAGACCTCACTGGCCAGGGCACTGCCGTAGTTGATCTTCAGTTTCTCCGCGTGTTCCTCCATTACGGTGCAGCCGGCCTTGATGTCCTTGGTGATCACGTGACCGCCAAAGGGAATGACCGCCGTATGGCGGATGATGCCTTCCTGGAAAATGGTGATGTCGGTCGTGCCGCCCCCGATGTCGACCAGGGCGACTCCGGCGAACTTCTCGTCGTCGTAGAGTACCGAGGCCGAGCTCGCGATCGGCTCCAGGGTCACGTTGGCCATGCGGAGGCCGGCGCGTTCGACGCAGCGGTTGATGTTGTTGCTGGCCGTGATCTGGCCGGTGATGATGTGGAAGTTCGCCTCGAGCTTCGACCCAGACATGCCGATGGGATCGACAATGCCCTGCTCATTATCCACCGTGTATTCCTGGGGAATGACGTGTAGGATCTTGTCGCCGGGAGGAAGGACGAGTTTGTGCATGTCCCCCACTAGGCGGTCAATATCCCGCTGCCCGATCTCCGAGTGGGAGTTGTCGCGCATGACCATTCCGCGGTGTTGCAGGCTCTTGATGTGCTGGCCGGCGATCCCGACGTGAACGGTATCGATGGTTTGCCCGCTGGCCTGTTCGGCCAGGCGTCGGGCTTCGATGATGGCCCGGACGGTTTTCTCGATGTTGGAAACTACGCCGCGCATGACGCCTTCCGATTCGACTTTTCCGGTGCCCAGAATTTCCACCCGGCCGTGTTCGTCGCGCCGGCCAATGAGGGCGCAGACCTTGGTGGTGCCGATGTCTAATGCGGCAATAGTTTGTAATTGAGTGGTATCAGTCATTATATCCAAAGGTTTGAAAAGAGTGCTGAGGTAGGCGGACAGGGTCATTGTCCGAATCCCCGAAATAGATGATTATGCTTTTTTGGCTACTACCTGATCGGCGTAGCGTAGGTCAAAGCTCCGGTACTTCCTCCAACCCTCGTACGGAAGTCCTTCGCGGTAAAATATTTTCAGTCGCTCCAGGCGAGCCGGGGTTTCCTCTTTGTCGTAGCGGCCGAGGTAGATCACCTGATCGCCAATTTTTGGGGCCAGCACCAGTTCACCGCTCTCGGTGATGTTGATTTGTTCCACCAGCGCCTCCAGAAATTCATCGTTGCGCAGAAAATGGCCCAGCTCCATCAGCTGGGTGAGCTGGTGTTGCGGCTTGCTTGCGTAGTCTTCCGACCAGGCGACCACCTCTCCCGTGACTACCGGCACGCGCACGGTGTAGTTCGCACTCAGCGGCAGGCGCACGCCCTCCTGGTCGAGGTAATAGTTTTGACCGTTATCGGCAACTACCCGCAGCAAGGGAACCCGCTGGTTCACCCTGATGTGCAGGACCAGGTCGGCATCGACGTAGGCCTCGGCGTCTCCGACAAAGGCTTGCTGTTCCAGCACCTCTTCCACCCGCTCGACGTCGAT
This sequence comes from Chitinophagales bacterium, assembly GCA_038258275.1. Taxonomy (GTDB): domain Bacteria; phylum Bacteroidota; class Bacteroidia; order Chitinophagales; family Saprospiraceae; genus Neolewinella. The sequence goes on from JBBSPZ010000036.1 coordinate 8,925, forward strand.
GTCCGATAGCTTGAGCTGATCCAGGGGCTTGGTAAAGCTGGCACTCAGCAACTCCAGCAGTTCTTCCGGCTCTACGAGGTTCGCATTCTCCGGCAGGGGTTCGACCTGCGGACGAACGCCGGTGATGTGAGAGGCTTCCCGTTCGGTGATGGCCGAGATCGCCAGTACGCCCACCAGGGCCGCGATGACGATCCAGCCGTAGAGGCGGATGAGCACGAATATGCCGGCAAAGAACCGGCCGATGAATCCGGATTTACTGATGGCCATGGTCGTAGGTTTTGCGGTGCCGGGCAACTACCCGGGGCACCAGGGTGTCGATGTCGCCCGCTCCGAGCAACAGCAAAACGCCGTCCTTAAGTTCTGCGGTGACCTCCAACATCTGGTTATTCGTTAACAACCGCCGTTTTTCGTTCTTCATCAGGCCGTACACCAGCTGGCTGGTCACCCCTTCGATGGGCTCCTCCCGGGCCGGGTAAATCGGGATGATGATGGCCTCGTCCAGCAAGTCGAGCGCGCGGGCAAAGCCCGGGGCAAAATCCTGCGTCCGGCTATACAGGTGGGGCTGAAACACTCCACGGATCGTCCGGTCGGGATACAGCTCGCGGGCCGCCCGGATCGCTGCTTGCAATTCGGTGGGATGGTGGGCGTAGTCGTCGATCACCACCAGGTCCTTCGTATTCAACACCGTCTCGAACCGCCGGGCAATGCCGTGAAAGTTGGCCAGGCCCTCCCGCAGGTGCTCCTCGTCCCCCCCCGCCATCCGCGTGACGGCACAGGCGGCGATCGCATTTTCTACGTTGTGGCGACCGGGCAGTGAAGTGCGCAGGTCCCTGATCAGGTGGCCGTCGGGTTCCCGCAGGTCGAAGTGGAATGCACCGCGCATTACGCGGATGTTCTGAGCGCAGAAATCGCCGGTGCCGATGCCGAAGGTGGATACCGTCACGTCTTCCAGTCCGGCAAAGTGCTCGGCCACGTCGTAGCGGACGATCAGCTGGCCGCCCGGCTTGATGTTGCGGGCGTAGGCCCGGAAGCCGGTTTCCAGCATTTTCTCGTGATCGCCGTAGATGTCCAGGTGATCCGCATCGGTGGACAGCACCACGGCGATCTCGGGGCTCAGCGTCAGGAAGCTGCGGTCGTACTCATCGGCCTCGACCACCACCCAGTCGCTGTCGCCGTGCACGTAGTTGCCGTCAAAGTCCCGGGCAATGCCGCCGAGAAAGGCCGAGGGATCCAGCCCGGCGGCGATCATCAGGTAGGTCGTAAAGGTGGTCGTAGTCGTCTTGCCGTGGGTGCCTGCAATGCCGATGCACCGCATGTGGCGGCTAATCAGGCCCAATACCTCCGACCGCTTCATTACGGTGTAGCCGCCCTGGCGGACGGCTACCAGTTCGGGGAAATCCTTCGGAATGGCGGGCGTGTATACGATCAACAGGTCGTCATCGGGAGCGGGGAGCTCGCCGGCCAGCGCCCGGTAGTGGATACGCATTCCCTCCTGCTCCAGTTTCTCCGTAAGGGCGGTTCGCGTTTTGTCGTAGCCGGACACCGCCACCCCGCGATACCGGAAGTAGCGGGCCACGGCCGACATTCCTATGCCACCGATACCGATGAAATATACGCGCTTGACGTCAGACAGCTGCATGGGGCGTAGGTTGTAGGTGGGGGAAAGGAATGAGACGAAGCACCTCTTCGGCAATGCGGGTTACCGCTCCCGGCATGGCCAGGGTGCGCGCGTTGCGGCCCAGCGTTTCGCGGCGCGACGCATCGTCGAGCAGACTGAAGACTTCGGGGACCAGTCGCTCCCCTACTTCCGCATCCGGAATCAGTACCGCGGCGTTCTGCTTGGTCAGCGCTTCGGCGTTTTTGGTCTGGTGGTCTTCGGCCACCCACGGGGAAGGCACGAGAATGGTCGCCTTGCCCAGGTACTCGATCTCGGCAATCGTGGTGGACCCGGCGCGGCCGATCACCACGGTGCTGGCCGCGTAGGCCTCGTCCATCTTGTCGAGGAAGGCGGACAGGTGCACGTTGGGTAGGGCGGCCGTATCGCTCCCCTCGTAGGTCCCCAGATACTGCTTGCCGCACTGCCAGACCCATTGCACCAGCGGCCGCGCCCGGATGAGCTCGGTACTGAGTGCCATGGCCTGGTTGAGCGATTTGGCGCCACCCGACCCCCCCATCAGCAGCACGGTAGTTGGCCGGTTTTTTGCCTTGCTGGACAGTTGTACCGCCCGCTCCAGCAACTGCTCGCGTACGGGATTGCCCGTGATGACCAGTTTTTCACCGGGAAAGAACCTGGCCATGCCACCAAAGGCCACGCAGATCTTATCGACCCGGCCGCCCAGCCACTTGTTGGCCAGCCCCGCAAAGGCATTCGGCTCCTGAATGAGGGTCGGGATGCCCATACGCGCCGCGGCGTAGAGTACGGGCCCTCCGGCGTAGCCACCGGTGCCTACCACCACATCCGGACGAAACTCCCGCAGGATACTCCGGCAGCGGAAGAGGCTGCTCAGCACCTTGACCGGGAAGGCCAGGTTGTCTACCGTCAGGCGCCGCTGCAGTCCACTGATCCACAGGCCCTCGATGCGGTAGCCGGCGGCGGGTACCTTCTCCATTTCCATACGGCCCTGCGCTCCCACGAAGAGGAACTCGGCGCCGGGACAGAGGCGCTTCAGCTCGTCGGCGATGGCGATGGCGGGGAAGATGTGCCCGCCGGTGCCGCCGCCGCTAATGATGAATCGGGGTGCGTTAGGTGGCATCGGCGGTCACGGCTTCTATGTACTTAGAGACCGACATCAGGATGCCGAGCGCAATACAGGTGAATAAGGTGCTGGTACCGCCCATGCTGATGAGCGGCAGCGTGAGGCCGGTGACCGGCAGGAGGTCCAGGTTGACCGCAATGTTGAGGAAGGCCTGCAGCAGCAGGGACAGTCCTATCCCAAAGGCGACCATGGCCCCGAAGGCTTTGCTACTTCGCGTGACCAGTCTGATGACCCGCACGAAGAGCAGCAGGTAGATGCCGATAACCAGGATGCCGCCGATCGCTCCGTACTCTTCCACGATGATGCTGTAAATGAAGTCGGACTGCGCGCTGTAGAGCGTGTGCCGCTGGGTGGAATTGCCGGGCCCCACCCCGATGACCCCTCCGTTGGCAATGGCGATCATGGCGCCAGTGATCTGCCGCCGGTCGTCCACCTTGGCGGCGGCCGGATTGAAGTAGGTTTCGATCCGCTTCTCCCAGGTCGCTGCCCGGGGTACCAGGTTGGGGTATTTCGACCCCACCATGACCAGGATACTGAAGACGCTGATGCCCAGCAGGATCAGCATCATAATGTACTGGATCGCGACCCGCCCAACGATCATCATCAGGATGCAGATCACGAAGAGCATGATGGACGAGGAAAGGTCACTCAGTGCGATCAGGAGGCAGATGCCCAGCACCGGCAGGATGATCGGCACGAAGGCTTCCTTGAAGTCCTTGATCACGTCCTGTTTGGAGCCGATGGACCGCGCCACGAAGATGATGAGGGCCAACTTCGCAAAATCGGAGGTCTGGAACGACTGGTTGATGAAGGGGATCGTCAGCCACCGTCGGGCCCCGTTGATTTCCGTGCCGAAGACCTGGGTGAGTAACAACAGTATAATTGCGATGATGAGCATGGATGGCGCCCACCGGGAATACTTGGTGTACGCCAGCAGGTGGCCTACGTAAATCACCACCAGCCCGAACCCGAGGATCAGGCCGTGCTTGAAGATGTAGCCCCCTACGGCACCGCCGGAATTGCGGTACGCCAGGTTGGCCACCGCGCTGTACACGGCCACCATGGAGATGAGCGAGAGCAGCACGATGATGGACCACAGGACGCGGTCTCCCCGCAGCTCGGTCGCTATGCGTGTCGAAACATTCATGCGGTGGTGCGTTTGACGTGATCGCGGAATTGGTCGCCACGATCCACGTAGTTCTTAAAGAGGTCGAAACTGGCGCAGGCGGGGCTCAGCAGGATAGTGTCACCGATGCCGGCGTAGTGGGCGGCCAGGTCGACGGCCTCCTGCGCGCTACCGCTCTCTACGATCCGGTCGATGCTGCCGGCAAAGGCCGCCCTGAGTTTGCTGTTGTCGGCCCCCAGGCACACGAGGGTGTGCACGTGAGCTTTGATCACTTCGCGCAGGGTGCCGTAATCGTTGCCCTTATCGGTGCCTCCAGCGATCCAGACGGTCGGGTTCCTCATGGCCTCCAGGGCGAAGTAGGTGCTGTCTACGTTCGTGGCCTTGCTGTCGTTGATCCAGGTTCGGCCGTCGCGGGTCGGGATGATCTCCATCCGGTGGGGCGCTGGCCGGAAGGTGTTCAGGCCTTCCTGTACGGTATCCACGGCTACTCCGAGCAGAAGGGCGATACGTACCGCAAAGAGGGCATTCATCGCGTTGTGCCGGCCGTGGAGCTGTCCGTCGGCCAGGTGAAAGGTGTTTCCGTTTACCGTGATGTCGCTTCCCCGGATGGCCTCCCGGGGATCAATCACGCTCACGGTAGCCGCCACCGTATTGCGGCGGTGCGCCGGTGCAATGGTCAGGGGATCGTGTAGCAGCAGTAACTTATCCTCCGGCTTCTGATTGCGCGCGATGCGGAACTTGCTGTCAGCGTACTTCGCCAGGAGGTAGTCGTAGCGATCGAGGTGGTCGGGAGTAACATTTAGGATGGCGGCAATATCCGGCCGGAAATCCACGATCCCATCGAGCTGAAAGCTCGACAGCTCGAGCACGTAAATATCCTGCACGGGATGGTCCAGCAGCAGGCGGGCGAAGCTTTCTCCCAGGTTCCCACCGGCAAGCGACCGTTTCCCCGCCGTTTCCAGCAGGTGCTGGGTGAGGAGGGTGGTCGTCGTTTTCCCGTTGCTACCCGTGATGCCGACGACGGTCGCGGCGGCGTCCACGAAACGGGCGGCAAACTCGATCTCCGACAGGATGGTCGCGCCGGATTTCACGAGGCGCTCGATCAGCGGGGCGGTATCGGGAATTCCCGGGCTTTTGACGACTTCCCTCATTCCCTCCATCCGGCCCGGGGTGTGTCCTCCTACCTCATAGAGGATGCCGGCATCGTCCAACTCCTTCAGGTACTTGGGATCCCCGGAACCCGCGTCGCTGACGAATACCTCATAGCCCTCGCGCTGCCCGAGGCGGGCGGCACTTGCTCCGGATTCGCCGGCACCGAGGATGAGGAGTTGCTTCGCCATGATCGATCAGCGGATTTTCAGGGTGAGGATGGTTGCCACGGCCAGCAGGATGCCGATGATCCAGAAGCGGGTCACAATTTTTATCTCGGACATGCCCGCCTTCTGGTAGTGGTGGTGAAGGGGCGACATCCGCAGGATGCGCCGGCCCTCTCCGTATTTCTTGCGGGTATACTTGAAGTAACCGACCTGGGCGATCACCGACAGGTTCTCGATGACAAAGATGCCGCAGAGGATGGGGATGAGCAGTTCCTTACGGAGCAGAATAGCCAGCGCCGCGATGATCCCGCCGAGGGCAAGCGAGCCGGTGTCGCCCATAAAGACGGCCGCCGGGAAGCTGTTGTGCCAGAGGAAGCCCAGGCAGGCGCCGAACAGGCATCCGCTGAACACCACCAGCTCCTGGGATCCAGGCAGGTGCAGGATGCCCAGGTAATTGGCGGCAATGGCGTTACTTCCCACGTAGGCAAAGACCGCCAGCGTACCGGCAATGATGGCCGAGGTGCCGGTCGCCAGGCCGTCCAGCCCATCGGTCAGGTTGGCGGCATTGGATACGGCCGTGACGATAAACACGATGAGGGGCACGAAGATGATCCAGGCCAGCTGGCGGCCAATGCCGAAAACATTGGCGTAAGTCAGTACGCTGCCCTTCAGAAAAGGAACGTTGGTGAGCGTAGTCTTATAATCGGCGCGGGCCACCTGGGTACCGTTTTCCAGGGTTAACACCCGGACATCCCCGACCCGCTGTTCGGCCGTAATGCCGTCCGCTTCCGCCTGGGATACATTCATGCGCACCACCACCTGTTCGCTAAAGAGCATGATGCAAGCGATGAGCAGCCCGAGTCCCACTTGTCCCATGATCTTGAACCTGCCGGCCAGGCCATCCTTATTCTTGTGCTTGATCTTCAGGTAGTCGTCGATAAAGCCGATCGTGCCCATCCAGACCGTGGCCACCAGCATCGTGATCAGGTAGACGTTGTTGAGGTGAGCAAACAACAGGCACGGCAACAAAACGGCCAGCAGGATGATCAGGCCACCCATAGTGGGCGTACCCTTCTTCTCCAGCTGCCCCTCCAGTCCGAGGTCGCGCACCGATTCGCCGATCTGCTGCCTGCGCAGGTAGCGGATAATGCGGCCTCCGGTAACGATACTCAGCAGCAGGGAGACGATGATGGCCACCCCGGCGCGCACGCTGAGGAAGTCGAGCAGGTTGGCGCCCGGGAAATCCCCGAAATTAGCCTTTAGCCAGTCAAAGAGTTCAATTAGCACGGGCGGACTCATTTAGGGCGTGGGCTAATTCTTCCCGGTCGTCGAAGGGATGGCGCTCCCCCCTGACTTCCTGGTAGGTTTCGTGTCCTTTTCCGGCCACCAGCACGACCTCGTAGCCGAGGCGCACCGCAGTACGGATGGCCTGTCGGCGGTCGGTGATGCGGAGTACCTTCCCGGCGGCAGTCCCGGTGAGGCCGGCCTCCATTTCGTCCAGGATGGCTTCGGGCGACTCCGAGCGCGGATTGTCACTGGTCAGGATCGCCTGATCGGCGAGGGCGGCGGCAATGCGGGCCATCTCCGGCCGCTTGCTGCGGTCGCGGTCGCCGCCGGCCCCCACCACGCAGACCAGGCGGTGGCCATCGGGCAGCAGGGCGCGCAAGGTTTCCAGTACGTTCTGCAGGGCATCGGGGGTATGGGCGTAATCGACCAGGGCAGTGACCCGACCCGCCGGATCAGCCACCCGCTCCAGGCGCCCTTCGGCACCGGACAGGCCGCTGAGGGCGACCAGCACTTCTTTTTCCTCTTGCCCCAGCAGGACGGCCGTGCCGTAGACCGCCAGGAGGTTGTACGCATTGAAACGGCCCATCAACTTGAAGAAGACTTCCGTTCCGTTAAGTTCCAGCTGCAGGCCCTGGGGCGTATCGGCGATGAGGCGGGCGTGAAAATCCACGTTGCTTCGCAGGCTGTAGCGGTAGGCACGCGCTGCGGTGTTCTGGACCATTACGCCGCCCCGCTTGTCGTCGGCGTTCACCAGGGCAAAGGCGTCCGCAGGGAGGGCATCGAAGAAGGCTTTCTTGACCCTGAGGTATTCGGCGAAGGTGCCGTGGTAATCGAGGTGGTCGTGGCTGAGGTTGGTGAATACGCCCCCGGTAAAGTGGAGCCCCCGGGTACGGCGTTGGTGCACGGCGTGGCTGCTGACTTCCATGAACACGTAATCGATGCCCGCGTCCCGCATGGCGGCCAGGTTTTCCTGGATCGACAGCGCATCGGGGGTCGTGTGGGTGGCCTTGCGCTTGTCGGTTCCGATGCGGATCTCCACGGTGGAAAGCAGTCCCGCCCGGTACCCCAGGGCGGTGAAGAGGTCATGGAGCAGGGTGGCTACGGTCGTCTTCCCGTTGGTTCCGGTGATCCCGACCACCCGCATGGCGGTACTTGGCGATTCGTACCAGGCATCCGCGAGCAGGGCGAGGGCTGCGGCACTGTCGTCCACCAGGATGACGGGCGTTTCCCCGGTTTCTCCGAGACGGGTGAGGTACTCGCCCCGCTCGGCCACAACGGCCTCCGCACCTGCGTCCACCGCCCGCTGGATGTAGTCGTGGCCATTTACCTGCGTCCCCGGCACCGCAACGAAGAGGTAGCCCGGCTGCACCTTGCGGCTGTCGAAGGCAATTCCCCGGATCGCACGTCCCGCACCGGCCCCGTGAAGGGAGCTGCCGGCTAAGCGTTTTATGAGGTGGTCGAGCTGCATCGGATCAGTGGAGGATTAGTTCTACGTCCTTACCCCGGCGGCCCTGCCCGTCGCTCTGCCAACGCATGTTGACGACGCGGCCTACGCCTCGGGGGTGTACGGCGTAGCCCTCGTTTTCGAGCACGAAAATCGCGTCACGCAGGCGCATGCCCCGCACATTGGGAAAACGCTGGCCTGCGGGATGAATAGCGGACAGCTCCACCTTAGTCTCGTTCGCGTTGATCACCGCCAGGTCGGAGCTTGGCATCGAGTCGACCGCCACGTTGACGTACTGCAGGACCGTAGCGAGTTCCGGGAGGTAACCGGCGTCGCGGCTGGGCAGCTCGCCGGCATAGAGCACCGGGCGGGGACCCTGGTTGATGGGCTCGTGCACCTCGATCATACTGTTGTAGATGTTGTCGGCGATCTCCCGGAAGATCGGGCCCGCCACATCGCCGCCGTAGTATGCTCCGTTGGTGGGGTCCTTCACGACTACGATGATGCTGTACATCGGATTCTCGGCCGGAAAGTATCCGGCGAAACTCGCCTGATAATTGTGCTTGCGGTTTTTCTGGCCGTAGTTCTGCTGGCTGGTGCCGGTCTTGCCGGCAAAGCGGTACTGGTCGGTCTTGAGGCGTTTGGCCGTGCCGCGGTCTACTACGCCTTCGAGCAGGGACTGCAGCTGCTCGATCGTCTCGGTGCTGGCGATCTGCTTATCGATTACCGTAGGCTTGAACTCCTCGATGATCCGTCCGCTGCGGCGGATGTCGGTGACGAGGTAGGGCTTCATCATCCGGCCACCGTTGGCTACGGAATTATAGAAGGTGAGCATCTGTAGCGGGGTGAGGCGGCTCTCGTAGCCGATGGCCATCCACGCCCGGGAGATTCCGGAGAATTCAGCCCGGCTGGTATCGTTGATGAAGGGAGCCCGCTCGCCCTCCAGTTCAATCCCGCTCTGGGTGTCCAAGTGGAAATCCTTCAGGCGTGCGGAGAACTCGTTCTGCTTGTAGAGGCTGTCGACGAGCTTGGCCATTCCGACGTTAGAAGACTGCTCGAAGGCATCGCGTACCGAGATGATGCGCCAGCCCCGGCTACCGGAACCGGAATCTTCCATGGTGAGGTCGTAAAACTCCTTTTTCCCGTTTTCGATGTCTACCTCGCTGTCCAGGTCAACGTAGCCGTCTTCCAGGAGGGCCATCATCGTGGCAAGCTTGAAGGTGGAGCCGGGCTCATTCGCCCGGGAAATGGCGTAATTGTACTGTTCGGCGTAGCGGTTGCGGGCACTGTTTACCGCACCGAGGTTGGCCATGGCGCGGATGGCGCCAGTCTTGACGTCCATTACGATGGCGGCCCCCCATTCGGCCCGGTTCTTGCGAACGCCGTTTTCGAGGGCATTTTCGGTGATATCCTGGATGTTCACGTCCAGGGTGGTGTAGACATTATCTCCGGAAGTGGGCTCGACGATGGCGAGGTTGTCGGTGGGCAGCCAGACCCCGTTGCCCATGTTGAACATCTCCTGCTTCCCGCTCTGACCGGCCAGCTGCTCGTCAAATGCCCCCTCGAGGCCGACTTTGGCGCCCTCTTCCTTACTGTAGCCGATGGTGCGACGGGCCAGCCAGCCGAAGGGCCGCTTCCTGGCCGCGCGCTTATCGACGATGAGTCCGCCGCCCATCCGTCCCTGGCTGAATATCGGGAACTTCCGGATGCGGGAAAGCTCGCTGTAGCTGACGCTTTCCTTCAGCTTGAAGTAGTGGTTGGGAGCCCCGTTAACACTGTCTCGCATCATCAGCAGGCTGTCGCGCCAGACCCCTGGGGTCACGCCGCTGTCGATGTAGCGGGCAAGCAGGATCGCCAGGCTGTCGATGTTGTCGTAATAATCCCGCGGACTAGCCACGTAAGGGTCGAAGTGAAGGCTGAAGTAGGGAACGGAGGTCGCCAGCAAATTCTCGTTGTGGCTGTAGATATTGCCCCGCTCGGCCTGGACGGTGACGATCCGGAAGCGCTCCTCCCCCAGCTCCTTAAACTCGGCCTGGCGTACCACGGCGATATCGACCGTGCGGTACACCAGCAGCGCGCCAACGGGTACGATGATCACCGCCAGGATGGCGAAGATGCGAATCAGTACCTCGTCTTTAAAATTTACGGCCACGGGGGATTGGATGAGTGGAGGGTGGGATGAGTGGAGGGTGGGATGCGTTACTTCGCTACCGGAGCGTATATCTTCTTGGGTTTCCCCCGGTGGAGGCGCAGTCCGGCCGGCCGGACCTGGTCGACGACCTCGGAGCGGAGTCCGTTGTACATGTTCTCGCTCTGGAGTGACATGTAAAGCCAGCGTTTTTCCTTGATGTCCGATTCGAGCTCCTGGATACGCCGAACGTTGTACTCCGCGTAGTGGGCGTTGCCGATGTACAGCAGGGCGAGCACTCCGATAAAGGAGATGAAGCCGAGATTTTCCAGAATGAGCGAGGGCACGGAGATAGCCGTGGCACGCTTGCGCTTTGCCGCCATGTTAATCACACCTTTTAGCTGCCCCCGAAAATCAGTGGGCGTTAAACACCAGTGGGCCGTCCGCCGGCATCAGTCGAACTCCCGGAGGTACCGTGGGGCACCTCCGGAAGCCTTCGGCTGACGGCGGTTGACTAGAGCCGCAACCCTGCCCGCAACTTAGCGCTGCGGGCGCGGGGGTTTTGCTGAATTTCTTCAGCGTTTGGCGAGACGGGTTTCTTCGTCAGGATCTTGTAGGGACGGTCAATCTTCCCGTAAAAATCCTTGGTGACGCTTCCTTCCGCGTTGCCGGTTTTGAGGTAGTTCTTCGTGATGCGATCCTCCAGTGAGTGATAGCTGATGACGCTGAGATGGCCGTGTTGTGGTATCAGTAAGTCGGTGGCTTGTGCCAGTAATTCAGTAAGTGCGCCTATCTCATCGTTCACCTCAATGCGAAGTGCCTGAAACACCTGCGCCAGGTAGCGCGGGCGTTGCCCCCGCACCCAGGGATTGACCACCTGGAGAAAATCCTGGATGGTCGCGATGGGTGCTTGCTCCCGGGCCTCTGCGATGGCGAGGGCCAGGGACCGGGCGTTTCGTACTTCGCCGTATTCGCCTAATACCTTCTGCAGGTCCTCCGGACTGTAGTGGTTCACTACGTCGGCGGCCGTGCGGTCGGTGCCCGTTCCCATGCGCATATCCAGCCCGGCATCGAAGCGAAAGCTGAATCCGCGTTCGGCCTGATCGAACTGGTGGCTGGAAACCCCCAGGTCAGCGAGCAGGCCGTCAATGCGGTCGACGCCGTAGAGTCGCAGGAAATTGCGCAGGTTACGGAAGTTGGCGGCTACGAAGGTAAATCTGCTGTCGTCCAGGGCGTTGGCCTCGGCTGCTTCATCCTGGTCAAAACCAAACAGCCGGAGGTCTTTCGACCCGGCCTGTTCGAGGATAAAGCGGCTGTGGCCGCCGCCACCGAAGGTAGCATCTACGTAAACTCCCCCGGGGCGGAGATCCAGAAAACCGACGCTTTCGCCGGCTAGTACGGGTACATGGTAGGCCATCTAGATGGATTCCTGTTCACCCGTACTTGAACCACCGAGTACGGCTTCTGCCAGCGCGGGGTAGTCTTCCAACTCCTCGTTCAGCAGGGCTTCGTAATCGGCTTCCGCCCAAATTTCAATGCGATCGTTCATGGCGTTCAGGACCAGGTTCTTGTCCGCATTCACCCAGGCCAGCAACTGCTTTGGCAGCAGGAGCCGGTCGGCCGAATCGGGGACGACCTCGCTGGCACCCCGGTAGAAAAGACGCGTAAACGCCAGGTTCTTCCGGTTGAACTTATTGAGGTTGTCTACCTCGGCCTTGATCTCGTCCCACACCGGTTTGGGGTACAGTACGAGACAGTTGTCAAAGCCGCGGTTCACCACAAATTTCAGGGTGTCGCGGTCGCCTAATCCCTTCAGTAAGCTACTGGGAAGCCGGACGCGGCCCTTGGAATCAAGCGCTACGTAAAACTCACCCAACAAATCGTACCGATGTGTCATAAAACGATCCTCGGCGGGTACACTTACCCACCGCTTGCGCTAAGGTAACACCTTGTCCCACAACTTACCACTTTCCGACACTTTATTTGCCGATTTCGACCCGTCTTTTCCGAATTGATCGGCCGCCGTCCGGGCTTTGAAAACTTTATGCTTTCACCCACTTAGATATTCGCTTTTAGGTGACAACTACATCGGATGAACAGCTTAGATTCTCCCGGCTTTTCGGCTGTTGCTGCGGGACCGCGGGACTTGGTTGGTGGTAAAATGTGGGGAAGCTCTGGTAGTACCGTCCCAAAAATAAACCCTCCGGGGGTAAAAATGCACAGGGGGGCAACTTGTGGCTTGGCCCCATGCGCGAAATTTGGATTTCCACCATCGCTTTTGCCCCGCTACCGGAGCCGCGACACGGCATGGGTAGCCTGACCTACCGCCGTGCGCAGTGGCAGGAAAGGGCGTAAACGGTCCGAATCGACACCTACACTGTCTTTCCGAAGGGGAACTGCCCTGCACCCGCGTGCGCGCCTAAACCATCCTTTCCGGCGGTCGTTTCATAGGTGCTATGCTCCTTATACTCTACACCGCGATCACCCTGATCACCATTGCCGGAATGGAATTCGTAGCCTGGGCTGCGCATAAGTACCTCATGCACGGCGCCCTCTGGGTGTGGCACGAGGACCACCACCGCCCCCACCCCGAAAAGACCGGATTTTTTGAGAAGAATGACCTCTTTTTTCTGGTTTTCGCCATCCCGAGCGCGGCCTCCTACATGATCGGCCTGAGCGTACCCGGCTGGTTCTGGCTCACCTTTGTGGGTATCGGCATCAGCGTTTACGGGGCGATCTACTTCCTGATCCACGATGTTTATATCCACCGCCGGTTCCCGTGGTTCCGGCAACTGGACAGCAGCTACAGCCGCGGCATCCTGCGGGCCCACGGCCACCACCACGCGGTGACGAAAAAGGACGGGGCGGAGAGTTTCGGTCTGCTGCTGGTAGCCAAGAAGTACTTCGGCAAACGCAGCGAGTGGGCACAGGAAAAGACAAAGGCGTAATTTAACGACCCTATGGAGGATCGCTTGCTGGATAAAATCGCGGAACCCTTCAATCTCCATCTCCCCGAGTACGAATCGATGGAGGCCATGATTGACGGCATCCTGCCCGCCGTCGCGCAATTCGGCGAGGCCGGCGTCGCCGAGGAAGACAGTCCCCTCTATACCGTCAACTGGATAAAAATGACCGACCGGCCCGGCGCCACGGCCGTGGAGATGTACGATTTCCAGGATTACGGCCGCGGGGAGATCCGCGTGGTGACCGACGGGGTGGTCAGTGCCATGGCCTACGAAGTGGAGGAGAACGGGAAACGCATCATCATCGGGCAAAGCATCATGCGCGACAGCTTCCTCTACGAGCTGGCCTTCATCGATGCGGACTTCCTTATCCTGAGCAAGCACGGCAATCCCGCCAACATCACCAACCGCTACCTTTTCTTCTGCCGTGAGGCCATCGGTACCCGCCTGACGTGGAATGAAGCACTCGAACGACTGGTCGATAAGTACCGCAACAGCCAGTTTCCGATCGTGGCGGTCGGCCTCTTCATCGCGGGAATGATCGCGCTGATGCTTTACCTGATGTAGGGAGTTACCTACCCATACAGCCCCGTAGCCACCCGGTACGTGTTCGCATGGGCCTCGATGATGGTAGCCAGCCGCTCGCTGTATCCGCCTCCCATGGCGACCGCTACCGGGAGTTGCCGGTCCAGGCACGACTGCAAGACGAACCGATCCCGCTCTTTACACCCCTGAATACTCATCGCCAGGCGACCGAGTTTGTCGGTCTCCAGCACGTCGACGCCACTCAGGTAGAACACGAGATCAGGGCGGATGCCGTCCAACAGCCCCGGGAGGTGACCCTTGAGCGTATCGAGGTATACCTGATCGCCCGTGCCGTCCGGCAATCCGATGTCCAGGTCCGATTTTTCCTTGCGGGTGGGATAATTGCGGGCCCCGTGCATGCTGAAGGTGAAGACCCGCGGCTCGGCCGCGAAGATGCTGGCGGTGCCGTTGCCCTGGTGTACGTCCAGGTCGACGACCAGGATTTGTTTCGCCTCGCCGGAATAGAGTAATTCGTTGGCGGCTATCGCGATGTCGTTGAAGACGCAAAACCCCTCTCCGCGATCGGCGAAGGAATGATGGGTTCCCCCGGCGACGTTCAGCGCCACCCCGTCCCGGAAGGCAAAGCGCGCGCAGTCGAGTGTTCCCTGGGCGATCACCCGGCCGCGGGCAATCAGGTCGGGACGTATAGGAAAGCCGATGGCGCGCGCCTCCTTGCGGCTAAGGGTATTCGTGCGCAGTTTTTCCCAGTATTCCGCCGTATGGGTACGGAGGATGGCAGCCTCGCTGAGGGGTTCGGCCGCAAAGAAGTTCCGCTCGGTAATGGTCCCCTCGTACAGCAACTGCTCGGGCAGCAGGGTGTACTTGTCCATCGGGAAGCGGTGCTTCGGCGGCAGCTGATACCGGTAGATCGTACTGAAGGCTACCCGCACGCCCTAATTTACCCGCTGGTAAGCGTAGTCGGTGTACCGGAGGATGTTCACGAACTTGTTTTCGAAGCGGTCGATCACGGCTTCCTCGAGGTTGGTAGCGTCCGCGGGAACTACCGCAACCGGGGAGAAGCGGAAACTGGTGTGCATCACGTCCTCCGGATTGCTCTCCAGTTCAAACTGAAAGCGGGTACCGAAACGGGCCGCCATGCTGAGGAAGTACCTGGTTACGTCGTATCCGATGTAGGCCTCGTCGCGGGGCAGGGTCGCGTAGCGGTCGTAAAACTTGCGGCGGAACTCCCGCACTTCGGGGTCAAGGGGATCGAGGAACACGCTGCTGCTGATGTGCACGTTGGTCCCTTCGACGAACTCCGCGTTGAGGCGCTCGAAGTCGGCCCACTGGGGCAAGCCGTAAATGGCTACGTTGTCGCCGCGCTCTTCGAGGGTGTTCTGGTAGGCCTGCCGCAAAAAGTTGGATACGAACGCCTCGTCTTCATAGACCGGCACCATGAATACGGTCCGACGCCCCTGCAGGTATTGCGACAGGTCGGGGACCTCGCCGCTGATGATGAGTTCTTCGAGGGGCTTTACCTGGTCGTCGCCGGTAAGCAGCTTGTATTCATCCTGGAAGTAGGCAAGCCGGCTGCGCTGTCCGGCGGGAGCTACGAGAACGATACGGTCTGCTCCCTGGGTACGGTAAGCATGGCCGAGCAGACTGCGCAGGTGGGTTTCCAGCGTGGGATTGACCTGAATGTAATTCGTGTTGGACTCACTGACGCCGGTGGCTGCGCTGTACGGAGAGATCAATACCTTCTCCTGACCTCTCACGGCCTCGGCCAGCTGGGTGACCTGGGGCTTCAGGTACGGGCCGATAATCAACTGCGAGCGCTGGTATTCGGGGGAGGCCAGGATGGCGGATACTTTTTCCTTGCTGGCGCGGGAGTCCTGTACCCGCACGTCGAATGAGGTACTGCCCGCCTTCAGTTCGTCCAGGGCCATTTCCGCACCGCTGTAAAAGTGCAGGGCCCAGAGGGAGTTGGCATCTAGGTTTTGGGCATCGGCGGGATTGCGGTCCGACAGAAAGGGAAGCACGAAGTCCACGCCGTAGCCCGTCAGGAGGCGGGACCCGTTGCGACCCGTACCGGTCTGGCGCACCGGGGGAAGGCCGGGCGCGGCCGGGGCCGCAATGGGGGGGGGCACGAAGTCCTGGCTGTCGTCTTCGCTGATGGGCGTCGTTTCGGTGGCGGAGGCATCCGTCCACTCGAGGGTATCCATCGGCTCGGTCGGAGCGTTCACGTAGATGTAGGTTCCGGTTTCGGCATCGAAGACCCGGCGTCCCTGTACAGGGTCGAGGTTGTCATCCCCCTTCCGGGGACGGTTGGTGGTGGACGGCCGGGTAGAATCCACCGGTTTGAAGAGCTCACAGGAGCTCGCTACCGTCGTGAGCAGCAGGGCCAGTAGACAGTAAAACAGCGGGTTACTCCCACTCGATGGTTGCCGGCGGCTTGGTACTGATGTCATAAACGACGCGGTTGATTCCTTTTACATTATTGATGATCGAGCTGGAGACGGCGGCCAAAAACTCGTAGGGCAGGTGGCTCCACTCCGCGGTCATGCCGTCGGTGGAATCCACTGCCCTTAACGCCACGGCCTGCTCGTAGGTGCGCTCATCGCCCATCACGCCAACCGACTGGACGGGGAGCAGGATGGTACCGGCCTGCCATACCTGGTCGTAAAGCCCGTACTCCCGCATCTTGTTGATGTAGATCGCATCCGCCTCCTGCAGCAACCGCACCTTCTCAGGCGTGATATCGCCCAGGATACGGATGGCCAGCCCCGGTCCGGGGAAGGGGTGACGTCCGCTGAGGTGAGCCGGCATGCCGAGCTCGGTGCCTACCCGCCGGACTTCGTCCTTGAACAGGTTGCGCAGCGGTTCCACGATCAGGAGGCCCATCTTCTCGGGCAGCCCGCCTACGTTGTGGTGGCTTTTAATGGTGACGGAGGGCCCGTGCACGCTCACGCTCTCGATGACGTCGGGGTAAATGGTGCCCTGGGCGAGATATTTGATATTGGTCAGCTGCCTGGCCTCCCGCTCGAACACCTCGATGAAGACGCGGCCGATGGCCTTACGCTTCAGCTCGGGATCCGAAAGTCCGGCCAGGGCCGAATAAAATTCTTGTTTGGCATCGATGGCCGTGACGTTGAGGCCCAGGCCTTCGTAGCTCCGCTCGACCTCCCCAAACTCGTCCTTGCGCAGCAAGCCGTTGTCAATGAAGAAGCAAAAGAGGCGCTTGCCGATGGCGCGGTGGAGCAACATCGCCGCCACGGAGCTGTCCACTCCTCCACTGAGGCCAAGGAGCACCCGGTCGTCCGGACCGATCTTCTCCTGCAGTTCACCGACGGTTTGCTCGATGAAGTGGGCCGGCGTCCAGTCGCCCGAACACCCTGCGATATCGATCACGAAGTTGTGGAGCAGCTGCTTGCCGTCGAGGCTGTGGTACACCTCGGGGTGAAACTGGATGCAGTATACGGGCTGCTCGAACCGGCCTTCGGTACTGGCGAAGGCGGCTACTTCGACGTCCGCCGTGGAGGCCAGCAGCTCGAACCCTTCGGGAAGGTCCTGGATGGTATCGCCGTGCGACATCCACACCTGGGAGCCGGTACCTACGCCTTCAAACAGGCCATCCTTCCGGTAGATCCGGCCGAGATTCGCCTTGCCGTACTCCCGTTTGAGGCTGCGGCTGACGGTGCCTCCGTAGTAATCGGCGACGTACTGGGCGCCGTAACAGATACCGAGTACGGGGCACTTACCCACCAGTTTCTCCAGTTCCGGACGCAGGGCACGCTCATCCCGCACGCTGAAGGGGCTCCCGCTGAGGATGACCGCTTTATAGGTGTCGTCCAGTTCGGGTACCTTATTGTAGGGAACGATCTCACTGTACACGTTAAGCTCGCGGATGCGCCGGGCGATCAACTGGGTATACTGGCTGCCAAAGTCGAGGATGAGCACCTTTTCCGTCATGGGCGCAAATATAGGCAAGGAGGAGGCACCTTGTACTCGGGCGGGGCCGCGGGTGCGGGGCAATGGGGAAGTAACCTACATGTTGCACTGGCAGTTTTCCAGGCACTCGATAATGAGGCTCACGTCCCGCTCCTTGAGCGAATACATCACGGAACGACCGTCCCGCTTCGCGCTCAGAATGCCCTTTAACTTCATCGTCTGCAGGTGATGGCTGACCAGCGACTGCTCCGATTCCAGGGCGTCGGTGATGCTGCTTACACTCAAGCGGGGATACTGCTCCAGGAGATGTACGATGCCCAGCCGCAGCGGGTGGGCCACGGTCTTTAAAATGAAGGCAATCCGCTCCAGCTTATCGGCTTCCTGCGGATTGATAACGGTAGGCTTGATATCGGACACGGCGCGGAAGGATTGGTAAGGAATGATCCATTATACGCCTGGGAGGGAAGAAAGGTTGGTAGAAAAGTGGTCCGGTAGCCTGGTAGTCCCGTTGCCCTGGCTGACGCACTACCGGGCTACGGGACTATCAGACGATAGGACAAGGGGACTAAATATCCATTCCTTCCAGCACCGCCATCACTTCACGGACGTGGTCGGCACTGGCATTCAGCAGGCTCATTTCCGCGTCGTTGAGTTTCAGCTCGATGACCTGAGCGATGCCTTCCTTACCCAGTTTGACGGGAACCCCAAGGAAGAGGTCGGACATGCCGTATTCGCCATCGAGTTGGGCGCAGCAGGGGAAGATGCGGTTTTCATCGCGTACAATGCTGGCGACCATCTGGGCGGCGGCGGCTCCGGGCGCGTACCAGGCGGAGGTGCCCATCAGTTTGACGAGCTCTCCCCCACCCGCCTTGGTGCGGTCGACGATGGCATCGAGGTCCTCGTCGGAGATCATTTCCGTGACGGGAATTCCGCTGACGGTGGTGTAGCGGGGCAGCGGCACCATGGTATCGCCGTGGCCGCCCAGCAGCATCGCCTGGATGTCTTTGGGGCTCACGTCCAGCGCCGTAGCGAGGAAGGCGCGGTAGCGGGCGGTATCGAGGATACCCGCCATTCCGAACACGCGGTTGCGGGGAAGCCCGCTGGCCTTGAAGGCGGCATGGGTCATCACGTCGAGGGGATTAGACACGACGATGATGATCGGGTTCTTGGAATACTCCATGATGGACTTAGTCACCATGGTCACGATCTTGGCGTTGGTCGAGATCAGGTCATCGCGGCTCATCCCCGGCTTGCGCGGGATACCGGCGGTGATGACCACAATGTCACTGTCTGCCGTATCCGCATAGTTTTCCGTACCGGTCAGGCGGGTGCTGTAGCCGTCGATGCTGGCCTGCTGCCAGGAGTCGAGTGCTTTTCCGCGCGCCATGTCGCCCTTGATGTCGAGAACTACAACCTCGCGTACGAGGTCCTTATGCGCCAAAACGTTGGCTACGGTGGCCCCGACATTTCCGGCGCCGACAACGGTTACTTTACTCATTAGTTAACTGCTTAATTAGTTACTCCGGACCCCCCACCCGATCGGCTGGGAGGCTGAAATTGTTTTAGTGTGGTGGGCGAAAGTAGCCAAATTTGTGCGTACGCTCACTAATGCCGCCACTAAGACGGTTTTAGGAGGGTCTGTAAGTTATTTTTACCGCACTCAACCCCAATTTGTTCCGATGACTGCACGGCTACTCTCTGCGTTTTTCCTTCTTTACCTTTTGATCCCTACCGCCGCACCGGCCCAGGCTTCCCTGGCCGATCTGGGGTGTGGAACCGTCGGGCGTTCACCCTGGCTCGATAAATACCAGGCCGGCAAGATCCCCCCGCTCGCGAAATCGCTGGAAACCACCTACGTGCCCATCCACCTGACCATCGTCGGAGAGGACAACGGCGGAGGCTATGCCGACCCCCTCACCCTGCTCAACAGCTTTGCTATCCTCAATGCCGACTTTGCGAAGATCAACGTGCAGTTTTACATCGATGAGGACATCGATTACATTAACAGCTCCATCTATTACGACCACGATTTTGAGGACGGTCGCGACCTGCTCTCTAGTTTCGGACGCAGCGGGGTCTTCAATAACTTCGTGGTGGGCAATCCGGCCGGCAACTGTGGCTATTACAGCCCCTCGGAGGATGCCGTCGTGCTTGGCGTAAATTGCATCAACGGTGCCGACCGCACCTGGAGCCACGAAGTCGGTCACTACTTGGGCCTCCCCCATACTTTCTTTGGGTGGGAAAGCATTGGAGATATTTCCAAAGTCGACGCCTTCGATAAGCCCGCTCCCGCTACCCTCTCCTACGTTGGCAGCACCGTAGAGGTTGAGCGGGTAGACGGCAGCAACTGCACCGAAGCCGCCGATGGCTTCTGCGATACGGCCCCGGATTACCTGCCCGGTCGCTGGTTGTGCGACAACCTGGGCCTATACCCCGACAGCCTGCTGGACCCCGACAGCACCCGCTTCGCCGTATCCGGCAAGAACATCATGTCCTACGCCAACGACGGCTGCGTAGACCGCTTCTCCCCTGAGCAGACCACCACCATGATCACCAACCTGGGCGGAAGGGTGGGACTGACGGATCGCATCCCGCCTGCATTCAACGCCGCCCGGGGAGAGGACCTCGATTTGCTCGCTCCCGCCGACCGCAGCAGCGTCCCCTACTCCGACGAGGTCACGCTGGTATGGAATGCCGTCGATCAGGCCGATTTCTACCTCGTGCAGCTGAACATCAGCTCCAATTTTAAGGGCAATGTCTTCACCTCTTTCTTTACTTCCGACACCAGTGCGGTTGTACGGGACATCCTCGATCCCAACCGCCGCTACTACTGGCGCGTCCGGCCGGTCAACCGCTACGATGTTAGCGGCTCGTTCAGTGAACCCTACCAGTTCCGAAACGGCGCGATTTCGACCGCCACCATCGATCCGCAGCTGGATGCGGCGGTGGTCCTTTCCCCGAATCCGGTTTCCGGCGGGCAGGTGATTCAGCTTTCGGCCGCCAATACCGGCACGGACCTCCTCTCCTACCAGTTGGTTGATCCGGCCGGCCGGGTAATTGCCGAACGCTCCAACCTCCGCACCGTCGGCGGCAGCTTCCGGGAAGTGATCGAGACGGACAGGCTTGCAGCCGGACTGTACTTTCTGCGCCTGACCCTGGACGGACGGCTCGTCACCCGTAAGGTGATCGTCACGCCCGGCTAAGTGCTGAAGGTGACTAGTTTACTACGGTCATTTCCGCTACCAGGTGACCGGCGCCGCCCAGTTTATCAATCAGGAAGAGCACGTAGCGGATGTCGACCATGATGTTCCGGCAGATCGATGGATCGTAGTATACATCCGACATGGTGCTTTGCCAGGTCCGATCGAAGTTGAGGCCCACGAGCTGCCCCTTTCCGTTGAGGGCCGGGCTACCGCTGTTCCCTCCGGTAGTGTGATTGGAGCCAAGGATACAAACGGGCAGCCTTCCCCCGGCCGTTGCGTAGGGTCCGTAGTCCTTTGCTTGGTAGAGGTCCCGCAATTTCTCCGGCACGTCGAATTCGTAATCTCCGGGCACGTACTTTTCCATCATGCCGTCGAGGTAGGTCATATACGAGTTCTCGGACCCGTCCAGCCCGGTAAAGCCTTCGTATTTACCGTAGCTAAGCCGCAGGGTACTGTTGGCGTCCGGATAAAAGCGCTGCTCGGGGAAAAAGCGCAACAGGCCGTCCATGTATCTGCGTTGGAGCCCATTGATCCGGGTGGCGTATTCGTTATAGGGGTTAATCACCCGCTCTTCGTTAAAGTGGTTCAGTTCCCGCACGAACTGAAAGGCAGGGTCGCCGCGGACCGTCCGGATGAACACCTCGGGATCTTGTTCCAGCAGCGACAGCAGGGAGTCTGGCCGCAACAGGAAGCCGGTGAATAGGCTGTCAATCAATGCATCGTAGGTGACGGCACGGTCCAATTGATCCAGCACGTAAGCCGCCTGGTACTCCGGATCAACCCGTTCGTAATACACGCTGAGTTGAGCACGCGCCACCTCCCGGTCTACGTCAGACCGGTAGCTTGTATAGAAGTCACGGAGGTAGTCCAACAGGCCGGGTACTCGTTCGCGGAAGGCGGCCGGTCCGTTGTTCTCGGCGATCGCGATCCGCGCGTCCAGTACGTTGGCAATCCGGAACAGGTCGATGTTGTAGTTGAGCTCCCCCACGTAGGCCCGGGCGATTTCCAGGTTCTGCCGCTCTGCATACAAGTGGTTCAGTTCCGGGAGCAGGGGGCCGTATTTTTCTTTTGCCGTGGGCTTAGCATCCAGCCGCTGCGTGAAGTCACGTTCGAAGGCCCGGCGCTTTTCTACGGCGTCCACTGCTTCGACCCCCTGGCTCTCGCCCCGCCACTTCTTCCACGCATTGGCGATGCGGGCCTGCTTGGAGGCATAATCGATCCGGACCTGGGGATCGGCGCGCATGGCATGGTCGATCACGGCGAGGTTAAGGTCGCGCATGCCGGTACGGATGGGATTGATCACCTCCGTACGCTGGACCATGGCGGAAGCGGGGAGATAGAGGTCCGTAGTCCCGGGGAAGCCCAGGATCATGGAAAAATCACCGGGCCGTACGCCGGCCGTGCTGATCTCCAGGTGGCGGGCATCTTCCATCGGTACGTTTGCAGCGCTGTACGCCGCGGGCTCGCCGTCGGGCGCCGTGTAGATGCGGAACAGGCTGAAATCGCCGGTGTACCGGGGCCATTCCCAGTTGTCGGTGTCGGCTCCGAATTTCCCGACCGAAGACGGCGGCGCCCCCACCAGCCGAACGTCCGGATAGGTTTTTGTAACGAATGCGTAGTACTGATTGCCTTCGTAAAAGGGCTTGACGAGGAGTTCCTCGAAGGGCTGCAGCGGGAACGTGGCTTTGAGCCTGGCCGTGTTCTCCTGAATCATCCTGGCCCGGTCCTGCTCGGAGATCGTGTCCGGTATTCCTTCCAGGATGCGCGGGGAAACGTCTTCGATGCGTTCGATAAAGGTTACGAACAGTCCCGGATTGGGAAGCTCGGCTGCATCGTCCATGGCCCAAAAGCCGTCTTCCAGGTAATTGCGCTCCAGGGTGGAATACTGCTGCACGGCGCTGTATCCGCAGTGATGATTCGTGAGCACCAGCCCGCGTGAACTGACCACCTCTCCCGTACAAAATCCCCCGAAATGCACCATGGCGTCCTTCAGGCTGCTGTGGTTGATGCTGTAGATGTCCTCGGCCCTGAGCTCCATTCCCATGGACTGCATTTCCTCTTCGTTGAGGTGCTCCAGCAGGAGGGGGAGCCACATGCCATCGCCGCCACGCACGACGGGCGATAGTGCGGAAATCAACAGTAAAAGAATCAGCAATGGTTTCATGAGGTAATTTTTTTACGGGCAGCCCTAGCCGAAAGCGCCCGTGATCTTTTGGTAAAGGGTGCGGGCGTGGCCCGCTTCCGCCTCGTAGCTCCAGCCCGCGATGTGGGGCGTTAGCACGGTGCGTTCGCTCCGGCGTAAGTATTGGTAGGGTTCGGGCAATTGATCCGGATCGAGCTTGACAAAGCTTTGCTCCTCGTATTCGTTGACGTCCAGGGCAGCTCCCAGTACCTGTCCCCGCTCCATGGCAGCGACCAGGTCTGCGGTGTTGACCACCTGTCCGCGGGCGGTATTGATCAGGTAGAACGGCTTGGCGAAGGCCGCCATCCAATTGGCATCGGCGTAGTAGTGGTTGCCTTCCAGAAAAATGTGCAAACTCACGGCATCGGCCTCCCGCTGCAGTTCATCCAGGCTTACGGCCGTGGCGTATCCATCGCCGTAGTCCTTCCGGTATTTGTCGTGGGTAAGGACGCGGCAGCCAAATCCGGAGAGGCGGCGGGCGGTCATTTGCCCCATATTCCCGTAGCCAATGAGGCCCACGGTGAGGTACTGCAGTTCGGTCCCGGTATTTTCCCGCCGGACCCACGCGCCGGCACGCACCTGGCGGTCGGCCCGGCCCAGGTGATTCAGGAGCATGAGCAGCATGCCCACGGTATGTTCCGCGACGGTGTGCTTGCTCCCTTCCGGGCTGTTGAAAACCGTGACGCCGCGTTCGCGGGCGTAGTCGAGATCGATGTGGTCGGTACCGACTCCCCAGCGCGCTACGAATCGCAGACGTGGTCCGGCGGCATCCAGCATTTCCCGGTCCACATCGAACCGGGAACGCATCATGAGTCCGTCAAATCCGGGCAGTAGCTTCAGCACTTCGGCGCGGTCGCTGGTGCTGTGATCTGCCACCGTATGGCCGTCTGCTTCGAGGGCCTGCCGCAGGTGGGGGTGAGCGTCCTTATCGAGAAAAATGATCTTCATGGTACAAAGTTAGCAGGCGTTTTACTGCCGCCCATGCTCATTCCCCCAGGTAAATGCGGTGGACCCGCTGGCCGATGCCGGTGAGGATCTCGTATGGGATGGTCTTGGCCGCCGACGCCAGTAACTCGACCGGGTGATCGGGACCAAAAATTATCGCGTGGTCCCCCACTTGAATTTCGGGGAGGTAGGTGACATCGACCATACACATATCCATACAAATAGCCCCGATAGTGGGAGCCAGGTGGCCATTGATCCGGACGGCAAAGCGGCCTCCTCCGGCAGACCGGGGCAGCCCATCGGCGTACCCGATGCTGAGCACTGCGATTCGGCTTTCTTCCCCGATTCTTCCCAGGCGACCATACCCTACCGTCGCACCGGCCGGCCGCGTAGTGATGGAAGTTACGGTAGTGGTCAGGGTAAGTACGGGTTGGAGGTGCAGCTTGAGGCCTTCGTCCCCGATTCCGTACAGGCCGATTCCGAGGCGCACCATATCGTAGGCAGCCTGTGGAAAGCGGGAGATGCCGTTGGTATTCAGGGCGTGGCGGAGCACCGGACTCCCCGCGCGCGCGAGGTAGTCGTCGTAAGCGTGGTCAAACTGTGCGAGCTGCTGCCGGGTAAATGCATCGTGCCCCGGGTCCTCGCTGGCGGCCAGGTGGGTAAACAAGGAAACGAAGGCCTGACCAACTTCATCGGCCGGGGGGATTACAAGCTGACGAAACTCACTGGGCAGAAACCCCAATCGACCCATCCCGGTATCCAGTTCGATGTGCACGGGAAGGTGCAAACTAGTGGCCAACCGGAGTTGCTCGGGTTGGTGAACCACGGGTTCCAGGCGGTAATCCACCAGTAAGGGGTAGCTGTAGGCTTCCGCGTTCAGTACCATGATCGGGAGCGTGATGCCACCACTTCTTAGCTCTTTGCCTTCTTCGGGGTACGCCACGGCCAGGTAATCCACGCCAGCATCCTGCAGGAGTTGGGCCACGGGAAGCGCCCCACTTCCGTAGGCGGACGCTTTGGCCATCACGACCAGCTTACAGCTTGGTGGCAGCTGCTGACGGTACAACCGAAGGTTTTGCCGGATCGCCGCGAGGTTTACCTCTAGGGTCGTGCGGTGCAACTGGCGGCTCAGTAGGTCAGCGATCTGGTCGAAGTGCTCGTAGCTGGCCCCCTTGATCAATACGGTCTCCCCGTGAAACGATAAGGTATGGAGATCGCGGGTCAGCGCATCGACACTGGGATACAGTCGTTTCCCGGGGAAATCCAGCCGTAATTTTTCGTTGGCCGGGCCCACCAGTAGGAGGCGATCCACCCGACCCTTCAGCAGGGTGGCGAGTTTCGTCGCCAGCCCGGGAATCGGCTGTACCGTACCCAGGATCAGGGTCAGGCACCCAAAGGGATCCTGGTTTTCCGCAAACTCCAGGGCGGCGGCCAGGGCACTAAAATCATTGCTGTAACTGTCGTTGATGATCGGCCCTCCATCCCGGCCCGTACGCTGCTCCAGTCTGTTTTTCAGGGGCAACAAGCGGGATACGCCTGCCGTGAGGTACCGAAGCTCCAGGTGTAGCATTCGGGCCGCGGCTGCGGCGGACCTTGCATTGTCAAGGTATACGTCAGGTAATTCGGGGAAGGAAAGTTCCAGGTGTAGGTTATCCACCCGTAATCCCGTACGACCATTGCCCGACCACGTATACACCTTAGCGGGTGAGGGCAGGGACTCAATAGCGGAAGTCAGCGACTTCAGGGTTTCCGGAAGAAGTACCCAATCGGCACCCTGGAAAAGTCGCAGTTTCTCCTGGATCAGTTCCCCGACGGAAGCAAAATTTGACAGATGGGCCGTGCCGATGGTCGTCAGCACTCCGCAGGTAGGCCGGATGATTCCCCAGAGGGTATCCATGTCGCCGGGCTGGCTGATCCCGACTTCAAACACCGCCATTTCGTGGCTTTTTTTGAGTTGCCAGACGGAAAGGGGTACACCGATCAGGGAATTATAGGACCTCGGTGATCCACACACCCCGAACTCCGCGGAGAGCAACTGGACCAGCCAGTCTTTTACGATGGTTTTCCCGTTGCTGCCCGTAATCGCCACCACCGGAATATCGAATTGCCGGCGGTGATGGGCTGCCAGTTGCTGGAGTACGTGCATCGGGTATTCCACTACGACCAGATTGACGGGTTCCGGGCCACTACCGTTCACCACTAATTCTTCCGCCTCCCGGATCTCGTTCAGGTACTGCCCATACTGGGCTGAAGCGACCACAAAATTTCGCACCCCCAACCCGATCAGGTGAGCGATAAACCCATGTCCATCCCGGCGTTCACCGGCCAGCGCAAAAAAAAGCGAGGTATCTGCCTGTCCGACTAACCGACTGTCTACCACCAGTTCAAAGTCACGGTAGCGCTCATAGAGTTGACTAACCGGAAGCGAATCGGACGGTTGGAACATCTGCACCTGATAAAGGTCGTAAATTTGCCGGCATGCAGGTGCCTAAGATTAGAAAAGCCATCGAGGGGTTTCCCCTTTGGATGACGAGCGACGAAGCGCGGGAATTTCTCCCCCTCTGGGAAACGCAGCAAAACTGGCAATCACATTTCAAGGTGGAATCCAAGGACCTGGCCGGCAGCTACGACGCCGCCCTGGATAGTAAAACCAACCGCCGCCACTACCGCCGCGGCGGCTACGACCCCAAGGCAAGTATGCTGGCCATTATGGAGTGGGAACCTGATTTTGTCCGCGATGCCTTCCGCGATCTGTTTAGCGAAAACCGCGACCTGGAAGGGCGCATTCAGCGCTTTGTTTTTTATATCAATGAGCTCTTTAATCGCTACCGGGATGCCAAGCCGAAGGCCCGGATCCCGACGCACTACCACGACGACGATTACAATATGGTTTCCCTGTATTTGTCAGGACAGTATCCCAGTACCTACGCCCCCTACTCTACCGAACTCCTGCAAACCATCTGCCAGAAGCTGGGTGCCCGTACCGTGCCACCCGCAGCCGATTTCCCCCGGTATACCAAGCTGCTGCAGACCCTCCGTCCATTTTTAACCGAGGACGAAGCCGTGATGGAGGCCTACCGCGCAAGCCTGCGGGATATCGATTACCCGGGAGAATCTGCCTTGCTGGTCTACTGGTTCCTCCGCTACATCGAGGGCAAACCGGCCTAGTAGTCCAACCCGAAACTACTGTTGTTCCCAAGTTTGGGTAGTTTGGCCCTGTCCTTCGTTGCTCAAATCCTCACGTAGCTACGGCTACGCTCCGGTTTCAGCGCCTCGGTCAGCACCAACCTACCGGCGACTGAAAGTAACGATATCTACAGGTTGGACCACTAAGCCGCTACCCGTTGCAACTGGCGGATCACGTCGCTATCCGCGGGAGTCGTAAATAGGCCTTCCCCCATCCGGTCGTCCGATACCCCGAGCTGCATGGTCTCGGCCAGCTCGCGGGCCAACTTACCCAGCTGAAGGGAATACGAGATACTGAACCCCTGGCCGGAATAATGATCCACGATACCTATTCGGATACACTCCAGCGGATCGTGCCGGAAGAGCAGGTCACGCACCCGGTGCGACTTTAGGTAGGGAACACTACGGGCATCGAGTTGCTCCCGCAGACTTTCCATGGTCGTATTGACCACCTGGTCTACCCGGTACCGGTTCCAGTAATCGGCCGATCCGGTGCGCCTTACGTACGCCCGAAGGTGGCGCTCCTCGGCGGCGGCCTGACAGGTAAAACGCGTCATGGCCTTGGTCTGCTCCAGCAGTTCCAGCGTTTGTTCTGCGGTGAGTTGTACGCGGTCGGGATATACCGCCTCTTCCTTGCTGAGCTTTGTCGCTACGGCCTGTTTCACTTTTGATTTGGTGGCCAGGGCGACCAGGCGGGCCAACTCCAGGTTGAAATAGTATTCGTGGACTACGTCGGTCTTGGTGTTCGTGGAACGCGCGTAGTCGCGCAATCCCTCGGGGGTACGGATGCCATCCGCAAACTGGTACACATCCTTGATCCACCCCCGGACATTGGCCTGGTAGTGGTGATCGGCAAGACCAAGCGCCCGGTGAAGTTCCGACGCCTTTACGACTCTGGTACCCTTTCTGCTAATTCGAATAGTAAGTTCCATTAGAATGACCTACTGGTGATGCCACAAATTTAGTCCCTGTTGGAATAAAAAACAAGTTTAAAACAATTTATGTGTAATTATTTTGATCAACTTACTCAAATCTCCTGCAATTATCAGCGGGTTACGTCCCTGGTTTAAGTATATTGATAACACCTAGCGGTCTGCCCGGAGGTGGCCGGGCGGGTGGATCAAACAAGTGATCGCTGCACCTGCGGCCCCGCCGTTTGGGAACTGTATCTTTGGTAAAAATTATCGGGATATGCGTACGCTGATTAAACTTGCGCTCTTACTGGTCATAGGCCTGTTAGCCTACAATTATTTTCTGGGCACGCCGGACGAGCAGCAGCAGAGCAGGGTCATCCTCGGTAAGGCAAAGGAACTGGGCGGGGAGGCCTGGGATCTGCTGAGGAGTGAACGCACGAAAATGAAGGAGGGGAAGTACGACGGAGCGCTCGATCGGCTCGAAGCCCTGTACGGTAGCCTGAAGGAGCAGGCGGAAGCCATGGGAGATTCCGACGCCCTAGGAGAATTGGGCCGACTCAGCAAACGCCGGGTAATCTTGGAGGAGCAACTGAATGACGGGACGGTATCCACCAAACTCACCCGGGTGGAATTGGATCGGCTCACCTCCGAGACGGAAGCGTTGATGCATGAAATGGAAGCGAAAAGCCGGACGGCTGCCCCTTACTAACGAGCGAAAGATCATCCACATTGACATGGATGCCTTTTTTGCCAGCGTGGAGCAGCGGGATAATCCCGAACTGCGCGGCAAACCCATTGCGGTGGGCGGCAGTAAACTGCGGGGCGTGGTTGCAGCGGCCAGCTACGAAGCCCGGGTATTCGGCGTGCGCTCCGCCATGCCGAGCGTGACGGCGAAGCGCCTGTGTCCCGACCTCATTTTTGTCGAGTCAAGCTTTGGAAAGTACCGGGAAGTCTCCGACCAGATCCGGGAAATTTTTTACTCCTATACGGACTTAGTCGAGCCGTTGAGCCTGGATGAGGCCTACCTCGACGTGACGGAAACCAAACGTGGCCCGGCCTCCGCTACCCTGATCGCAAAAGCCATTCGTCAGGAAATTTTTGAAGCTACCCAGTTGACGGCCTCCGCCGGGATCAGCTTCAATAAATTCCTGGCCAAGGTGGCCAGCGACATTAATAAGCCAAATGGCATGAAGGTCATCCACCCGGAGGAGGCCCAGGCGTTTCTGTCCGCGCTGCCCATCGAGGACTTTCACGGCATCGGAAAAGTGACCGCTGCCCGCATGCATAAAATGGGCTTTCGCACGGGTGCGGACCTGCTCCCGCTGAGTGAGCTGGAGATGGCACAACGCTTCGGAAAGGTCGGACGCCACTATTTCCGGATCGTGAGGGCGCAGGACGACCGCCCGGTCAACCCCAACCGCAACCGAAAGAGTATTGGCGCCGAGCGCACGTACGGGGAGGACGTCAGTACCCTCGCGGAAATGAAGGCAAAGACCGATTGGCTGGCGGAAAAAA
Organism: Chitinophagales bacterium; assembly: GCA_038258275.1. Lineage (GTDB taxonomy): Bacteria > Bacteroidota > Bacteroidia > Chitinophagales > Saprospiraceae > Neolewinella. The sequence goes on from JBBSPZ010000036.1 coordinate 38,363, forward strand.
TCTTTGACTACCAGGTGGAGCGCGACAACTTCGGTCGTACCGTAACCCTAAAAATGAAGAGTCCGGAATTCGTCATCCACACCCGCAGCCGGAGCTTCAGTGGAGAGATCCGCAAGCTGGGCGATCTCAAGGAAATTGCCCATCAACTGCTCGAGGAAAATATCGAGGAAGTACCGACCGTGCGCTTGCTCGGACTCAGCATCAGCAACCTCGAGCGGGAGGGCGGCGAGGGGGTACAGCTGTTGTTGCCGTTTGAGGAGGAGTGAGTTAGGTGTTCAGTGAAGAGGGTCCACCTAGGGAACCAACAACCTACCCTACCCATTCATTTTCTGGAACATCAGGATACCCCAGTCCAGGCAGCCGTCTTCGGCGAGGCGGATGAAGTTGCGGTAGGTCTTGATGCGGTCCTGGACGAAGCGTTCGCTGCTTTGCTCGACCAGCTTTTCCTTGTTGGCCTCGAGGGTGTAGAGGACTTTCGTGTAGTGATTGACCAATTGGTCGGACAGCTCCACGCTGTAGATCTGCTGCAGGAAGCCGCGCTTGGCATCGCTGCCGTACTGCTCTTCGGTAATCAGTTCCTCGAGCGGAAGCTTTTTGATCAGCTTTTCGGATTCAGGATCCTCACAGGTTTCACTACGCATCAGGGCGCTGATGATCAGGCGACCTTCCGGCTTGAGCACCCGGTGGATGGCACGGAACGTTTCCCGCTTCTTGGCGGTAAGGCTGAAGGCATCCTGGGCAATGACGAAATCGAAAAAATCGGGGTCGTAGGGCATGTACTCCACGAATCCCTTGGCAACTTTCACCTTTTTGCTTAGCTCAAGTTCTTCAATGCGGCGCTCGTTGTATTCATTTTGCTTCTCATCGTCGTTGAGGCACCAAACTTTACACTTGTATTCTTCGGCGATGAAGCGGGCCGCTCCACCGAATCCGGACTGAATAACCAGGATTTTGGAAGCCCGCTTGATCCGCGGGAGCAACTTGATCATCCGCTCCGTGGTCTTGCGGTTGGCCTCGAACAAGCTCAAGCTTTTCGGACGGTAAATACCGATGTGCAGATCGTCTCCCCCCCAGACATTGTGGTAAATGTGTTGACCTTTCTTCTCTTCGACAAACAGTAGGTTGGGGTTGGTGGACATACGTTCATTTTACCTATTCCAACGTAGTCACACGTAATTTGTTCGCAATTTGCTTACCCCAAAGGGAAAGCATTTCCGAGCCTAATCCCGCTTGCTCAGTTCCTGCTGCCACGTACGAACTTCGCCCAGGCGGAACCGTACCGGAAACCGGGTAGCTTCTTCTATATTCAGCTCCAAGCGGCAAAAAAACGCCAGGTAGGGCTTGGTTTCCGCAAAGTTGAACGGTTGCTGAGCCAGGGACGGGAGCGCAGCTTTTGTATAGGGGGCACGGAGGCGGGTGCCGGGTATTTCCGGGAAATCCAGGGTGACTGGATAGTAGGTGGAGAAGGGTGTCTTGATCAGATCGTCGGAAAATTGTCCGGTGGGGTTCCCTGCACCTGCGTCCCCGCCCAGCCGAAGTTGGGCCCAGGCGGAGGTGGTACCCAGTAAAACGAGGGCGATGAACAGCGTGCGCATTATTTCTTCTTGTTGCGCTTGTAGTCACGGAACACGAAATCACCGAGTCCCTGAAGGCCACTGTAGTAGGCTTTTCCGCCGTTGGTTTCCGTAAAACTCTGTACGAACTGTACGAGGTAGGGATCGCGGGCGATCATGAAGGTGGTGACCGGGATACTGATCTTGCGCAGGCGGGCCGCCAGATTGAGGGTGCGGTTGACGATGGTGCGGTCGAGGCCCATGCTGTTTTTGATGTAGCGCTTGCCGCGCTTGATGCAGGTGGGCTTGCCGTCGGTAATCATGAAGATCTGCTTATTGGGGTTGCGGCGGCGGCGGAGGATATCCATGGCGAGCTCGAGTCCGGCAACGGTATTGGTGTGGTAGGGGCCGACCTGGAGATAGGGCAAATCCTTGATCTCGACCGGCCAGGCATCGTTTCCGAAAACGATGATGTCGAGCGTATCCTTGGGAAAGCGGGTCGTGATGTATTCACTGAGCGCCATGGCGACCTTCTTGGCGGGGGTGATGCGGTCTTCCCCGTAGAGGATCATGGAGTGGCTGATGTCGATCATCAGCACGGTGGACATTTGTGTTTGGTAGTGAGTCTCGTACACTTCCAGGTCATCGGTAGTGAGTTTAAACTCGTCGATGCCGTGGTTGATCTGGGCGTTGCGGAGACTTTCGCTGACGGCCATTTTATCAAGGGCGTCTCCGAATTCGAAGGGGCGGCGTTCGCTGGTGGTTTCGTCGCCGCGGCCGCTGTAGCGGGTGCTGTGGTTGCCGCGTTTGGTCTTTTTGATGTCGCCGAAGATGTCCTTCAGGGCCTTCTGGCGGAGCTCGCCTTCCATCTTGGCGGTCGGGACGTAGCCGGGGCTGCCGGGACCGTCACCGGGCTCAATGTAGTTCTTGTCGATGAGCTCCTGGATGAAGTCGCCGATGCTGTACTCCTCGTTGGTCAGTTCGTACTGTCGGTCGAGGTTGGTGAGCCACTGCAGGGCTTCGCCTACGTTTCCGGAAGTGTGGGTTAGCAGTTCCTGGAAAAGCTTGAGGAGCTTTTCAAAGGGGGTTTCGTCGTCCTGGCCGGCGAGGTAGTTTGAGAATTTCCATCCGATCATGGTAGTGGAACAGGTGGGCTGGGGGATGGTTTTGGCGGGAAACCGTCGTGCGGGAAACCGTCGTGCGGGAAACCGTCGTGCGGGAAACCGTCGTGCGGGAAACCGTCGTGCGGGAAACCGTCGTGCGGGAAACCGTCGTGCGGGAAA
>JBBSPZ010000037.1:0-41099 GCA_038258275.1 Chitinophagales bacterium
ACGGTTTCTTTAACCTGGACATGGAGGCCTTTCACCGCGTAGTGGAGGTCAATACCATGGGGACCGTCATTCCGTGTTACGCCTTTGGCCGCGAGATGGCCCGCCGGGGCAGCGGGGCGATCGTCAACATCGCCAGCATGAACAGCTACCGCCCCCTGAGTAGAGTCGGAGCCTACGGAATGGCGAAGGCCGGGATCGCCAATTTCACCCAGTGGCTGGCCACTTACCTGGCCCCGGCCGGCGTGCGGGTCAATGCGATTGCCCCCGGCTTTTTTCTGAACGACCGCAGTCGCAAACTGCTGCTCACCGAGAACGGGTACAGCCCCCGCGGGGAAAGCATCATCCGTCAGACGCCTCTCGACCGCTTCGGCGAAGCACCCGAACTCACCGGAACCCTGAACTATTTGCTGGACCACGAGGCCTCGGGCTTCCTCACCGGCGTCACCATCCCCGTCGACGGCGGCTTCCTGGCGGATAGCGGCGTCTAAACCTAAGATCATGAGCGTAGAAAAATACAAAAAGGAGGTAGGCATGATGAATCTCGAGCGCCTCATCGAGGCCCGGGAGCACCTCCCGGAAGTCACCTTTCCCATCCCCGATGAGGAACTGTTGCAGCGCTACGAGCAGCTGTACGCCGGGGCCATCAATGACGTCCTGCGGGAGTTCACCCTCCTGGATCAGGCGCTGCCCCACCGCATCCGCCCCCTGCGCGAATACCTGACCGTCGCCGGCTTTGCCTTCACCGTGAAAAGCGCTCCCAGCACCCTGGTTTCGGGGGAGATGGGCTTCCGCACTAAAATGCTGGACGCGATGCACGCCAACGCCTTCGTTCTCTACGATACCAGCGGCGATGAGGAAAGCACCTCCTGGGGCGGCGTCATGACGGCGACGGCAAAGGGCAAGGGCATCCGGGCGGCGGCCATCGACGGGGGCATCCGCGATACCCACCAAATCGTAGGCGCCGATTTTCCCGTCTGGTACAAGTACCGCAGCAGCAATGGCAGCCTGGGGCGATGTTTGATCACGCATTTCCAGATTCCCATTCAGATCGGAAGGGCATTCGTTCGACCGGGCGACGTGGTAGTGGGCGACGTGGACGGCGTGCTGGTGGTCCCCCGCCAGCTGGCCTATGAGGTTTTACTACGCGCCGAAGAGATTCGCGAGAACGAGAAGAAAATTTTCGGCTGGGTCGAGGACGGGCAGAGTGCCCAAGACATTATGGATCAGGGGGGATATTTCTGATGATCTTCACCGCCCTCCTCCCGCCCCGGATCGACGAACGCAAATGGACGCTGGCTGCCCAGGTGGGCGTCCGGCAGGTCATCACGAAGGCCGCCAGCGATCTCAGCGGCCTGCCCCCGCCGTATGAGTACGACGCGCTGCGGACGGTGGTACGCCGGTTCGAGCACGCCGGATTCCAGGTCTACGGCCTCGAAGGCGATCAGTTTGATATGCAACCCATCAAGTTGGGCACGCCCGGCCGGGATGCGGCCATTGCGCGGTACCAGCAACTCCTCCGCAACATGGGCCGCCTCGGCATCCGCATGCATTGTTACAACTTTATGGCCAGCATCGGGTGGTACCGAACGGCCATCGACGTGCGGGAGCGCGGGGGCGCTACGGTAAGCGCCTTCCGGCTGTCCGATGTGGGAGAAGATCTCCCCCCAGCGCTGTGCGTCAGTGAGGAAAAACTCTGGGATAATCTGTTCTACTTCCTCGATGCCGTCCTCCCCGTGGCCGAGGAAGCAGGGGTGGAAATGGCCCTCCACCCCGACGATCCGCCGCTCAGTCCACTGCGCGGGGTGGGGCGTATCCTCACCAGCGCCGCGGCTTTCGACCGGGTATTGGCCCGACACGATAGCCCCAGCAATAAAATCACCTTCTGCCAGGCCACCTTCCGGGCGATGGACGAGGACCTGAAGGCCGTCTCCGGTCGCTGGTTGGACGCCGGGAAAATCGCGTTCCTGCATCTGCGGGACATCGTGGGGCCAGCGCACGATTTCCGGGAAACGTTCCACGATAACGGGCCTACGGATATGGTCGACTTACTCAAACACTACGCCGCTCACGGCTTTACCGGTCCGCTCCGCCCCGATCACGCCCCGACGATGTACGGGGAAGAACAGGGGGCATTCGAATCCGGCATCTCCGTCGGTTACGGGATGCTGGGGAAGATTTACGCGCTGGGTTACCTCCGGGGTATTTGTGAGGCTGCGGGGATTCCCTCGACCTAATACTCCAGTCTGTATGATCCGAAATTACTCCCCGCGGTATTCTGTTCCCTCTTCAGCTGAGCTGACCCGAATTCTTCCGACTTGGAAAAGATTCCGGTGTAACGATATACTTACCACCGGAGGTGATAAATTACGTCTCCCTTCCGGCCGATGAGAATCGGTACCGCGGAGTAAATATGAACGTTGGGGAGATGCAAAACCGGACCGAGGCACTCCTGTCACTGATCAACCCCGGCACCTAATGCATAGCCAAAACTACCTAAATTACTACCCTGCCACGCACTTTTGCTCACTGAGCAAGTGGGGGCCCAATATCTCCTCCTGCCTTGCCTTCGCCCGGTGGACTTCAACAATGGTAACCCTGGCCATGCTGGTTTGTGCCTTGCTTTTAGCGGGTTGTTCGGGCACAGGCAGGCCCCTAGCGAGTCCTTCGCCTGCAACTACAACAGGCCCCTACTTCCCGCTGGAAAAGCTGACTTCCGGGCCCGCCCAGCACTGGTTCGGCTACTACGACAAACAGCAGGTGGATCCTACCGGACGGTATGTGCTGGCCGCGCGTACCGATACTTTCTTCCGATCGCCTACCGCCCGGGATACGCTGCGGATTGGAGTGATCGATACCAGGCAAAATAATGCCTGGCGGGAGCTCGGCACCTCCACCGCCTGGGGCTGGCAGCAAGGGTGCATGCTCCAGTGGATTCCCAATTCCGGGGGGGAAGTGATCTGGAACGATCGCGCAGGAGATCACTTCGTGAGCCGTATCATGAACGTACACACCGGAGAAAGCCGGACCCTTCCACGGGCGATCTACACCCTGAGTAAGGGCGGGGACTTCGCCCTAGGCACGGAATTCAACCGCATCCAGAATTTACGGCCGGGCTACGGATATGCGGGCATTGACGATCCCTCCGAAAAGGTAAAAGCCCCCGCCGGGATTGGGATTTACCGCATGGACCTGCAAACGGGCGAGAGCAAACTCCTGATCTCCATTGCCGACATGGCGGCGATCCCCAATTTAGGCGAAGACCTTGGCGAGTACTGGAATTACTTCAATCACCTCCTGATCAGCCCAAACGACCAACGATTCGTGTTCCTGCATCGGTGGCGCAAGAAGCTCGGTGAACGCTCCGCCCGCGCGAGCGGTGGTTTCGTGACCCGAATGGTCACCGCCGATACGAAAGACGGAGGCGATCGGTACGTTCTCGATCCATCGGGGCACACTTCCCACTTCATCTGGAAGGGTAACGATATACTTACGATGTGGACGCAGCCCGTCGGGAAACCGTGGGGATTTTACGAGTTCACCGACCGGACGGAGCAGGTATCCGCCGTCGGCGCAGTGGCCATGCCCGATAATGGGCACAATACTTACCTGGCGGGTACCAATAACGAATGGATCATCAACGATACCTACCCCAAAGGCATCGGGCGACTGCAGGAGTTGTATCTCTATCACGTACCGACGGATACCAAAGTGATGTTGGGGCGGTTTCACCAACCCCTCGAGTTCGCGGGAGAATGGCGCTGCGATCTTCACCCCAAGTCGGGTCCGAACGGAGACTATGTCTACTTTGATTCCACCTTCGGCGACGATGGACGACAGGTCTACCGTATCGATGTTCGTCAGGCAATAGAATAAACGGCGTTCAGCGACGTGGGTCCCGGAAAAAAGTGCGCCGACTGGTTTACGACACCGTTTGCTGGTGCTCTCGGTACCTGTGGTGGGACCCGACTGACCGGACTAAGGCTCACTTTCGGGATATGGACTACCGTATTCCGCAGCAGGACCTGGCCATCAAACTAAGCCGTAGGCCGGCGATCCCGAAAAGCCGCTTCGTGATCGACGGGGTGGGTGCCGTTAACCCCGTCGGCCGGCCGTAGGATAGCGAAGGCTCGTCCGCCTACCGCGCCGGCAGGAAAAAGCGCAGGCCCGCCGAGCCGCGCAGCTGCCGCTCCGAGACTTCGCCGCCAAGTACGGAGGAATCGTTAGTTAGCCGGGCGTCCCCCTCGTTGTACTCCGCGGTGAGGTCCAGGGCCAGTTGGGGGGACAGGAAGTAGGAAACCCCGGCACCTGCCTGCCAGACAAAGGATTTCGCCGCAAGATTCAGGTCTCCCCGCGCGCCGTTCGCCTCCTGCCTGTACCGGAAATAGCCGATGCCCGCACTGGCAAAGGGCAGCAGCCTACCCCGCTGCAGGACGTAGTAGCGGGCACGGGCTCCCGCTTCAATATCAGTAATGCTTGCGCTGGCGTTAAACGGTCTGTTGAACGCCCGGTCGAAATCGTAGTGATTGTAGGTATACTCGACCGCTGCTTCCACCATCAGGCCATCGAGCACGAAGTACCCTATGCGGGGGGTAAGGGTGAGTCGAAAGTCGGAGTCGAGGTTATTTCCGCTCTGATTACGGCCGTAGGCAATGCTGCCGAACCGCCCGGTAGTGGAATAGGTGCCCCTCCCGAGGGAGGCGGTTACGGCATCGCCCTGCAATTGGCCGGTCAGTACGTTCAGGCCCACGGTCAGGTTGGTGTAGTTCACGCCGTCTGCGTTGGCGTCGTAGTTGAGGTTGGCGGTACCGAGTACTCCGGGTGCGAGCGCCAGTTCGGCGCCCAGACCGAGGTGAAAGTCGGTTTCGTAACGGGTGGCGTCGCCGAATCCGAAGGTGGCGAAACCCAGTTCGCCGAAGAAGGAGAGGGGTGCGGAATGCAGGTCGAGGAAGTAGTAGCGCAGGAAGGGCTTCACCGTGAGGGCACCTTCCTCATTGTACTGGTAGTTTGGATCGGAGGCGGCATTGACGTAATCTACCCGGGTACCTACCAGCAGGCGATTGGTCAGGAAGTATCCGCTGCGGAAGGACGTAAACCTCGCCCCTTCGAAGCGTTGGAAGAGGTTGGTGGGATAGGTCCAGTAATTCACCCTTTCACTGCCCAGTTTCGAGTACTCGAACTCCGTGTTCCCACTCAGGTAAAAATTACCCCGTCGGTCCTGGGCGGATAAGGAGAGCGTTACGAGGAGGCAGAGGGCCAGGAATACATGTTTCATTCTCTAGGTGTTTGATTAAGGCAGTGCGGCAATAGCCGCTTAGCATGGACGAACGCGGGTAGGATTACGTTGCCCCGGGTGCACGAAAAACATGTTAAAGTCCGGCAACCCGACGACGACATCCCCACCGAACTGGCCACCTTCGGCACTACGCCGGAGGCCACTGCACCCGCGTCTGCGCCCGTCACACCTTGATGAAGGTCCCATTGCGGTACATGTACCACAGGATGAGGTACAGGATACCGAAACCGCCGAGGATGGTCAGCACGCCGTAGTACGCCCCTGCGTACGGCTCCAGTCCGAACAACAGTTGGTCGGCGATCCCCGAAAAGCTGATGACGTGGGAGAGGACGTAGGCGACGATGGCGTTGGTGCCGATGACCTGGAGGGGGAAGGTCCAGCCGGTCCTCCCCCGGACGTCGATGAGGTAGTAGAAGCCGGCCAGCAGCAGGGCGCAGACGCCCGAGGAAGCGAGTACGAAGGTGCTGCTCCAGATCTTCTTGACGATGGGGTTCCAGATGCCCAAAACCAGCCCGAGGGCGAGGCTCACGACACCGGCCAGGAAGAGGTAGCGGGCCACCCGGTCGCGGGGCCGGTCCGATTTAATGAGTTCCCCGGCGAAGAGGCCGGAAAGCGTCGTGGCGGTGAACCCGAGTCCGCTGAGCAACCAGGTGTACTGGAGGCCGTCGTCAAAACGCCCGAAGACCAGTCGGTCGACGTAGAGGGCGAAGTTGCGGTCGGGGAGCAGCTCGCTGCGCCCCACGCCGGGTACGTGGGGCAGGGTCAGGAGCAGGGCGTACGCGACGAGCAGGGCCGCAAACAGCCCGTAGCGCGCCCGGCGGCTGAGGTGGAGCCAGGCGATGCACGAAAAGAGGTAGCCCACGGCGATGGCCTGCAGGGTATTGCTGAAGACGTGGAAGCGGGTGCTGTCCCACGCCAGTAGATTGCCCTGTACGATCCAGCCGAGGATAAAGAGGAGGACGAAGCGGCGGAGGAGTTTCGCATAAATGGCGCCGGTGCTGCGGGTTTGCCGTACCCGGTCGGACAGGGAGAAGGGGATCACCGCCCCCACCACGAATAGGAAGAGCGGCATGATGATGTCGTAAAAGGCCGATCCGAACCACTCCGGGTGATCGAACTGGCCGGCGAGCGCCGCGGTGACCGGGGTGCCGGCCGCCTCATCGAGGCTGTAGAAGAAGCGATCCGCCACGACGATCATCAGCATGTCGACGCCCCGCAGGACGTCGATGGCGAGGATACGCGCCGGCAGGGCAGGGGTATTGGTCATGATCGAAGAGCGTTCGGCTGGTTAAGATCACTATTCCGGGGGATTACTGCGGATCGATTCCCGGTAGCTGGCGCCGATCCCCAACGGCCTGAATGCCTCCGAACATCCTGACCGGGGCGGAAATCAGGTACGGGTAAAGAACCGGCCGATAATCGTAGCGACCCGCATCGACAGGTTTTTGCGCCGGATCGTACCGTCGGAATACAGCCGGATCGGGTGCTTGACGAATTTCCAGTAGATCTTGTCGGTAGGCGTGGGCCGGGACCCGTTCATCAGGATGTTCTTGAGGTAGGCCTTGTCCCAGGGCTTCCGGCGGCCCGCCGCGTGCGACATTACGTAGCCGAACTTGTCGAAATCCATCGCGTCCTTTCCCATGATGCTGACTTCGGGCGTCAGGTCCTTGGCCACGTTGAGGGCGTCCTGGTCCATGAAGTGAAACATGTTCCAGCGATCCGCGATACCGATCTGGTCTTGTTTGCCGGTGTACCGCTTCATGTACTGCTGCAGCTCATCCCAGAGGTCCGCAAATTCTCTATAGCGCTTATTCAGGCCCACGAATCCGCCGTTCACGTAGACATTGTCCCGCGCTTCGTAGGCGATGCCAAACTGGGCGTAATACCGCTTCCACTGCTGGCGGAGGGGGTGGTGGGTGGGCACCGGGGAGTTCATGTCCTCGCACAGCGCCACGCCCAACTGGGCCCACTCTTCGAAGTGCCGCCATTCGGCCTTGACCACGATGTCGCAGTCGATGTAAAAGACATTGTCGACCTCCGGCCCGTACCGTTCCCAGACCTGCCGAATGAGTTCCGGCTTTACGTTGGCCAGCATCTCGTCCGTATCCAAGGGCGCAAAGTGGATGAAAAGCCCCGGGGCCACTTCGAATTCGGTATACCCCGCCTCACCGACTACCGTGTTCGTGGCCCAGGGGGGCAGCGGGCCGCGGTAGCCTGCGTGAATGATTCCCCGGTATCCACTGGCGTGAAGGGAGTTGGCCAGGGCCGCCACGCCGTGGTGGTAGTGTCGTTCGAATACGGTACAGACTATGCTCTTGGCGGTACGCATCAACTGGATCTTTAGGTATACTCTTTAAACGCGCCTCAGGTCAACAAGACCGTCAGTAACTATACGTGGTAGCGTTGAGCGACTTTCTGTACGGCCGTCATCATTAACAAACACCTGGTGGCCGATCCTAAGTGTCAAAAGTAGTGCTTTAATTCACATAAGTATTCACCACGGTAGTAAGGGACAGGCCATACAAGTAGAAACACGTAGTTGCCTGGGCCTGCCGGCGGTGACGATTCGCCCCGCCATCGATTTACGTCAATTAGGAAAGTTCTTTTCCTGTTCTTCCCCTGCTGTCGCAGGCGCAGATCACGGTGAGCCATGAGCCCGCGAACCCGCAGGAGCATTCGGTCCCCCGGAAAGCAAGTTCGTGGAAGCGGTAAAGTGACCCAATTCCCCGATCAGCCCGCCCAGGTAGGTGTATTCCCGCAGAAAGAGCCGGATCTGCTGCAGTTCTTCCCCCGCCCGTGCCCCCGCGGGTGGGTGGCGAAAGTAGGCGAGTGCCGCCGTCGTATCGACGGGCGGGGAGGCGGCTTCCGTGGCGGTCCGCTCCTGCAACGGATCGCGGCAGGCAAGCAACCTGGCGCTGAGGTCGTCGATCAGGGTAGAAAAGTGATCCGGAGATACGCGGACCGCATGGTACTGCAGGTAGGTGCCCAGGTAGGCGATGGAGGAAAGGATCTGGTGGTTCAGCGTCACGATGCGGTACAAGTGGGCGGTAGACACCCTCTTCTGGCTGGGCTCCTTTAGCGTACGGACATAGCTGGCGTCCAGCTCGCCCAGGTAGACGAAAGCCTGCCGCCGGGCAATGCGGTAGCCGAGGTCGTCGTCGTGCTGATTGATGTAAAGGGTCGACTCCCTGCGGAGGTAGTCGCAACTGCCCTCGATGGCCTGGACGATCAGCTTACTGATAGACCGGCTGTCCCAGGCCGGCCACAGCACCCTGCTGGCGGTGAAGGCCAGCAGGGCGCCGATCACCGTATCCACCACCCGGTAGGAGATGACGGTGTAGGCGTCGGGGTGCAGCAGGGCATAGGTGAAGACCAGGTTCAGGGTGACGAAGAAGGCCGAAATCCGGTAGTCCTTATCCAGGAAGATGAAGACGAAGGGCATCGCGGAGGCCCCAATGATGGCGTAGACGGTATGGCTGTCGGTGAGGGTGACGACGAGCGCCGCCACTACCCCGCCGGCGAGCGTACCGATCGTGCGTTGTACCGACCGTTCCTTGCTCTGCACGTAGGTGGGGCGCATGATCACGACGATGGTCAGGATGATCCAGTAGGCATTGTGTACCCCCAGGTACCCGCCGATCAGGTAGCCCGCCACCATCACCACCGCCAGCCGGATGCAGTGGCGGAACACGGCGGAATCCGGCGTAAAATTAGCGGTGAGGGCCCCCCGCCCGTAGGCTTCCTGAGGCCGCAGGCGGGATTTTGCCTCCCGGGTAAACAGGGCATGGGTGACCGGTTCCCTGGTATCGGCGAAGCGTTCGATGGACCGCAGTTTGGTCACCTGTTTTTCCAGGTTATCGTAGAGCATGTATACGTAGTTGCGCTCATCCGCAGTCATCGGGTTGTCGGCAGCATGCAGCAGTTGCGCTACTGACGCGAGGCGGGGGCCCAGGTCTTCCGGAGTGGAGGAGCGGAAATTGCGCGACTTCCAGGCCACGCAGCGCAGGGCTTCGGCGATGGACTCCAGTACTTCCGCCAGGGCGTGGGTGGGGGCAGCGGCTGCGGGTGCGGTGGATTCCGGCCGGACGGGCACCGCGGTACCCAGTTCGACCAGGTCCACCAACTCCAGATACAGCACGCCTTCCCGCGATTGCTTCCCGAGGCTGTCCCGGTCCGGTGACTGGTTGAGGAAGTAGTCGGTGAGCACCTTACGGATCTCGTTGATCTGATTGTGTGTGTTGATGAGCTCGGGCCAGAGCTGATCGGGGTCGGCGGCGGTCAGTTGCCGACTCTTCTGCCGGAGGTAATCGGCGGTGAGCCGAATGCCGTCGTTGAGCAATCCCAGCCGGTACCGGCGGTAGCGCAGGGGGTGTACCAGGATGTTGAGGAGGATGAACCACAGTCCGCCGAGCGCCACGTAGACGGCCCCCAGGGCGATGTCCCAGCCCGTCTTCGGAAAGGCATAGGCCAGCACCAGGGCCAGGAGCCCGCTGAAGGAAACCAGGCTGGCCCGCTTGCCGAAGACCGAAAGGTAGGCGGTGCACACCACCAGTACGGGCATGACCGCCAGGTTCAGGTAGAAATTGCCCAGGGACAGCTGGATAAGCACCAGGTTGGTCATGGCCAGCAGCAGGCCGTAGAGCATATTTTTCAGGTGGTGCACCTTGTTGCCGGGCAGGTCGCAGATCGACACCAGGAAGATGCCCACGGCACCACTGACGCCCGTAGCGAGGTCGGCCACGTAACTGCATACGGTGATCACCGAGATGATGGAGAGTACGATCAGTAATCCCTTGGTGAAGTTGTAGTTCTTTACCAGATCGATCGAACGCCGTTGAATATTGAGCCGTTTCCGGTCGCCCATTAGTCGGGGAAGTGAGGGGTACCCTACTAGTACCGCTTGCCCTGGAAAAGGCTCAATCACCGCCGTAAAAAGTGTGGGTTTCCGCAGTCCCCCCTGCCAGCCGTTCCCGGCGTACTTTAGGGGGTACGTGTAACTCTGCCTCCATGCGCCTCCTGCTCTTCCTGCTTTTCCTCACTTGCATTGCACCCGCGCTCCGCGCCCAGGAAAAAGTGATGCCCGTGGTGCCCTTCGGCGGCATTTACGACATCCCCGAGGCCACGGTGAAGCCGGATCCGGCATGGGTTGCTGCAATTTTAAATTGAGGATTTAACATTTAAGATTTGCGGCTCTGCTCGCTGCGCTCGTGGTACTGAATCGCAGCGTTCGCGGAGTTCTTGCTGCGTGAGGACGCACTTCTCCGGGCATGATGGCAAGTAATGCCAAGCAACCAGTACCTTCCAACCAGTCATCAGGCAAAACGAATCTTCCGTGATCGAGCTAATCCAGCGGGCTGACCGCTTTCCCGAGCGTACCGCCGTCGTCAGCGACGGACGGGCGTATACCTTTCAAACCCTGACGGAGCGCTCCGCGGCGGTGGCCCGGGCGCTGCTGAATGGAGCGGAGGATCTGAACGAGGCGCGCGTCGGCTTTCTGGTGCCGCCCGGCTTCGATTACGTCGCCATTCAGTGGGGCATCTGGCGGGCGGGCGGCGTGGCGGTACCGCTTTGCGAGAAGCATCCCCTGCCCTCCCTGCGGTACGTGATCGAGGATACGGCCGCCAGTGTGGTGCTCTATACGAAAGAATTCGGGGAGCTGCTGCAACCGATCCGCTCCCTCTCCGGCACGGACTTTCACCCTGCGGAAGGATTCGGGACGACGGGCGAGGGAGCGCTACCCGAAGTAACCTCGAACCGCCGGGCGCTCATCCTCTACACCAGCGGTACGACGGGTAAGCCCAAGGGCGTCGTGACCACCCACGCCAACCTGCGCGCCCAGATCACGGCGCTGGTGGGAGCCTGGAACTGGACGGAAGAGGACCACATCCTCAACATCCTGCCGCTCCACCACGTGCACGGCATCGTGAACGTGCTGTCGTGTGCCCTCTGGAGCGGGGCGTGCTGTGAATTTTTGCCGGGCTTCCGCGCAAAATTGGTTTTCCGGGCATTCCTTAGGGGGCGGGTGAACGTCTTCATGGCGGTACCAACCATCTACTTCAAGCTGATCGCGTACTGGAAAGACCTGCCGGCCCCGGAGCAGAGGGAGATTTCCAAGGCCCTGAAGCGGTTCCGCCTGATGGTCTCCGGCTCGGCGGCCCTGCCCGTATCGGTGCTGCAGACCTGGCGGGAGATCAGCGGCCACACCCTGCTGGAACGCTACGGCATGACGGAGCTGGGCATGGCCGTCAGCAATCCCTACGACGGCGAGCGGAAGCCCGGCTACATCGGGCAGCCGCTAAAGGGGGTGGCCGTCCGGCTCGTGGAAGAAGACGGCAGCCTGGTGGAAGACGGCCAGCCCGGCGAGATCCAGGTGAGGGGCGACAACGTGTTTTTGGAATACTGGAAGCGCCCCGACGCCACGGCGGAATCCTTCACCGAAGACGGCTGGTTCCGCACCGGCGACCTGGCCGTCTGGGAAAACGACGCTTACCGCATGCTCGGCCGCAACTCGGTGGACATCATCAAATCCGGCGGCTACAAGATCTCCGCCCTCGAGATCGAGGAGGTACTGCGCTCCTATCCCGGCATCCGGGAGTGCGCCGTGGTGGGCATCCCGGACGAAGAGTGGGGTGAAATCATCGGGGCCAGCCTCATCGTGCGGGGCATGTCCCTCGACCTGGAAAAGCTCGACGACTACCTCCGCGAGCGGCTGCCGGGCTACAAGCTGCCGCGCCGCTACCTCTTCCAGGAGGACCTGCCCCGCAACGTCATGGGCAAGGTGACCAAGCAAGAGGTCAAAAAGGCCTTCGCATGACTATCTACGGCGTAGCCTTCCTGGCCTTCTGCTTTCTGGCGGGCAAGCTGACGGGTACCCTGCTCGGCGTGCTGATCGGCATCGACGGCGACGTGGGGGGCGTGGGCTTCGCCATGCTCCTGCTCATCTTCGGCAACGCCTGGCTCAAGCGCCGGGGCTGGCTTTCGCCCCTCATGGAGGGCGGCATCCTCTTCTGGAGTGCCATGTACATCCCAATCATCGTGGCCATGTCATCGGTGCAGAATGCCCGCGCGGCGCTCTCTGGCGGTTGGGCGGCATTGCTGGCGGGCATCCTGGCCACCGTCGGGGCCTTCGCGCTGGTCCCCCTCCTCGCGCGCATCGGCCGGGAAGCGGACCCCGAAGTCCCCCGGCCATGACCGTACTGATCGAGGAACTGCTCATCGAGAACGGACTGATCTTTGCCTTCCTCTTCGTCGGCCTGCTCCTGCTCGCCTCCTTCTGGATTTCGCGGACCCTGCTGCGGGGCTTCATCCCCGGCGTGGCGATTGCTATCCTTGCCGGACTGGGACTGGCCTTTCTCGGCGGCAAGAAGGGCATCGCGGACCTTCCGCTCTTCTCCGGTATGGCCCTCCTGGGCGGCAGTATGCTGCGCGACTTCTCCGTCGTCGCCACCGCCATGGGCGCGGACCACGGTCGCCACCCCGCTCATCGCCCGCTCCATCGGCCTCGACAACCCCCACTCGGCCCTCGTCTTCGGCGGCCTCCTCGGCACGACCAGCGGCGTCGCGGCCGGCCTCGCGGCTACGGATCCGAAGCTGGTGCCCTACGGGGCGCTGACGGCTACGTTTTATACCGGGCTGGGGTGCCTGCTTCGCCCTTCGGTGCTGTATGGTGGGGGTGTTGGCGGTGGTGGGTTGAGCGGCGGTCAGGCCCGCTTCACCAGTTCCTGCAAGTCGGGCAAGCGCGCCAGAAATTCTTCCGTAAGCCGCAGCTGATTGCGGGCCCTGACGAGGTTATGCTCCGGGCCGGATACCTTGTAGTAGGTGTCCCCGGCCAGGTAATCGGTCAGGAACCGCACGCCCATGAGGAAAGCCATGTAGGCGCCGGAAAGGGCCAGGTGCACGCGTTCCACCTCCGAAAGGACATCGCGGGTGACTTCCAGGTAGCCGGCGGCAAATGCGCGGAATTTTTCGGTGTCTACCGTGACGCGGCTTAGGTCGGCTTCATCCTCCTGGGCGGTAGTGACGCCGGTGCGCACGCCGTCGCCGAAGTCGAAGTGCACGATGCCCGGCATCACGGTGTCGAGGTCGATGACGCACTTGCCGTGGCCTTCCTCGCTCAGCAGGACGTTGTTGAATTTGGTATCGTTGTGGGTGACCCGGCTCCTGATTTTTCCCTGCTTGTAAAGGGTATCGAGGACGAGTAGTCGGTCGGCAAGTCCCAGCACCCGCCGGACATCCTCCCGGCACCGGCTTCCCCGGCCCGCCGCGGGCGCGTACTGGGCCGCCTGAAATTGCCAGAGCCGCAGTGCCAGGTTGTGGAAACCGGGGATGACCGCAGTGAGCCGTTCCGGGGGGAAGTCATCCAGGAAGCGCAGGAAATACCCGTAAGCTCTGGCGCCCGCGTAGGCCTGCGCGGGGGTAGATACTAAATCGAAGGCCTGCATACCCTTTAGAAAGACAAAAATGCGCCAGTAACCCCGGTCGTCGTGGTAGTAGTACGCTCCAGTGTGGGTGGGTACCAGGGTGAGGGTAGTCTGCAGATTTGCGGGAGGCGGCGCGGCGGCGATCCGCTGACGCAGGTGGGCGGTCACGAGGGCGATGTTCTCCATCAGTCCGCTCACGTCGGGAAAGACCCGGTGGTTGATCCGTTGAAGCAGGTAATCCGGTTCCGCGGGAAACCGGTTGGTGAGCCGGTAGGTATCGTTGATGTGGCCGCCGCCGAAGGGCTCTGTACGATCGATGGCCCCCGACAGGCGGAACTGACGGATGAGTGCTTCCATGCGTGGGCCTAGCAGTCCATCACCGGCTCCTCGGGCTTGATCCGGCTCCGCTCCAGCACCATCTCGTAGTAGGCTTCGTACCGGGGGATGATGGCTTCGATGTCGAAGCGGGCGGCCTGCTCCAGGGCATTCTTGCGGAACTCCTTCAGGGCCTCGTCGCTTTCCAGGATCTTCATGACGTCCTCGGCCATTTTGTCGACCATGCCGACGCCGGAGGTGAAGCCCGTCACGCCGTCGATGTTCACCTCCGGGATACCGCCTACGTTGCTGGACACGACGGGCACTTCACAGGCCATGGCCTCGAGGGCCGCCAGGCCGAAGCTCTCGCTGGCGGAGGGCAGGAGGAAGACGTCGGCAACGGCAAGGAGCTCCTCCACCGCGTCCTGCTTGCCGAGGAAGCGGATGTCCTTGGTCAGGCCGAGGCGGCGGCTGAGGTCCTCGCACTTGCCGCGCTCGGGACCGTCGCCGATCAGGAGCAGCTTACTGGGCGTCTGGTCGTGGATGATCTTGAAGATGTAGATCACGTCGTCGACCCGCTTGACGGGGCGAAAGTTGGAGATGTGGATCAGGATGCGCTCGCCGTTGGGCGCGATGGCCTGCTTGAAGTGCTCCTTGTTGTCGCGCTTGAAGCGCTTGAAGTCGATGAAGTTGTAGATCACCTCGATCTCCCGGCAGATCTCGAAGCTCTCCAGGGTAGCCGCCTTCAGGGAATCGGAAACGGCCGTGACGCCATCCGACTTATTGATCGCAAAGGTGATCGTGGGCGCGAAGGCCGGATTGGTACCGACCAGGGTGATGTCGGTGCCGTGTAAGGTGGTCACGAAGGGCACGTAGCGGCCCCGGCTCACCAGGATCTTGCGGGCCATGTAGGCCACCGCGGCGTGGGGTACGGCGTAGTGGACGTGCAGGAGGTCGAGGCCGTAGTTTTCCACCACGTCCACCAGCTTGGAGGCCAGGGAGGTTTCGTAGGGAGCAAATTCGAAGAGGGGGTAGTCGGCGCCGCTGTCCACCTCGTGGTAAAAGACGTTCTCGTGGAAAAACCCCAGCCGCGCGGGCCGGCGGTAGGTGATGAAGTGGATCTCGTGTCCGCGGCGCGCCAGGCCCAGTCCCAGCTCGGTAGCCAGTACGCCACTGCCGCCGTAGGTAGGATAACAGACAACGCCGATCTTCATAGTTCTTCTTTTGCGGAAACCTAAATTTAGGGTGTAACTCAAATGCACGCGGATGGTAAATAGTTTGCGCTACCCGGGACCCCGGAGCGTGGCGCAAGCCTCCTCCGGGTGTCCCGATAAACCGACGATTGAACCCGGTGGGCACTGTGGACCTTACTGCACTATGACCAAGATCAAGTTACTCCCCGCCGAAGGACAGGACGACTACACGGATGCCCTCAAAGCGGGAACCTACCTACGTACCGTCAACCCGGCCGGTTTCCTGGTGCGCCTTGCCAAGGACGCTGCACCCGCGAGCACGCAAACCCTGGGCCAAGGACTGAGCCACGGCGAAAAGGACTACCTGGACGGCGGCGTCACGGTAGAAGCGGAGGAAATCGACGATGCGCTCACCGCAGCCTTCATCGGTGGCCTCAAACTGGGTGCTTACTCTGCCGGACAGCGCCGGGGAGACTTCAAAGAACACCCCCTCCTGCACGGGGAAATCCAGTGGGGCGGGGACGCGGGTGCAGCGCTTATCCTGGCAGACGTGCAGACCCGCATCATGGCCCTCGTCGACGCGCCGGCCAATAAAAAGCGCGCCCAGGACCTCGCGGCGTGGGCCGTGGAGAGCGGCAAGACCTACGGCTACGACGTCAGGGTGCTGGACAAAGCCGCCTGCCTGGAGGAAGGACTGCACGCCCTGCTGGCCGTCAACCGCGGCAGCGAGGACCCCGCCGTACTCATCGTCATGGAATACCGCGGCGGCGGCGGCGAGGGGAAGGATACCATCGCCATCATCGGTAAGGGCGTCACCTTCGACACCGGGGGCGTGAGCATCAAGGGCAGCCAGAACCTCCACCTGATGAAGAGCGATATGGGCGGCGCGGCGGCCACCTTCGGTGCCCTCGAGGCGGCGGCCCGGTTGAAGCTGCCCGTCCACCTCGTCGGCATCGTGCCGGCCACCGACAACAGCGTCGACGCCCTGAGCATCAAGCCCAGCGACGTGATCGAGAGCCACGCCGGCAAGACCATCGAGATCATCGATACCGACGCCGAGGGCCGCCTCATCATGGCCGACGGACTGAGCTACGCCGTCAAGCACTTCTCCCCCACCACCCTGATGGACGTAGCTACCCTGACCGGCTCGGCGGTGCGCACCTTCGGCTACGTCTGCGCGGCCATGCTCAGCAAAAACGAGGCGCTGGTGCAGCAATTCCGCGCGGCCGGAGACGCCTGTGGAGAACGGGTCTGGCCCCTCCCGCCCTGGGACGATTTCGCCAAGGGACTCGAAAGCGACGTGGCCGACGTGAAGAACTTCAGCGGCAATCCGCTGCACGGCGCCACCGACGCCTTCAAGTTCCTGGAAAACTTTACCCACGGCCACGCGCGCTACATCCACTTTGACATTGCCGGGGTGGCCCTGAAGCAGGGACCGTACGCCAAAGACCGGCAGGCGACGGGGTTCGGGGTGCGGTTGTTTGTGGAGTGGCTCAGCCGAGAAAGGTCCTGACCCACGCCAGCGCCAGCTGTTCTGAAAAAGCCGTTTCGGCGGAAAACTCCAGCCCCTCCAGCAAAACCGACCTGACCTGATGGCTACCCCGGTGCTTGGCTATGAGTCGGTAGTCAGGTTCCCCCGCTTCGTCCACCGTGCGTATGTACTGTTCTATAAGTTGCTTGGCTGGGTCCACGATCCAGTACTCTCCGACCCCGTAGGTCAGGTAGCTTTGAAACTTGATGCCCCGATCGTTTGCCTGCGTACTTTTAGAGAGAATCTCGACCACCAGATCCGGAGCGGGGTGGATCATGGTATCCGCGTCCCAACTGATCGTACGGTCAGCCCGCCAAAAGCAGATATCGGGCTCAAAGTCATTTCTACCCAGCTCTACGAGGGCTTTTTCGCTGTCCACCTGCCCCAGTTGATTGGCTACCACGGAGGTGTTGAGAAGCTGCACCAGGCATTTGGATACGGTAAGGTGTGCCCGCTTAACGGGGGAGTGCAACAGGACGTCTCCGTTAATGAACTCCGCCTTCATGGAAGGCGTGAGCCACTCGCGGAATTCCGCCCGCGCGACGGCTTCCCGCTTCAACTGTTCTCCCGCCCGTGCAACGATCCGGTCCGCATCGGGCCGTTGCATCAGTCGGTCGTATAGTTCTTCGCTCTGCATTTCATCGTTAAGTTCCATGGTAATTTAAGGATTGCTAGGGAACCGGCGCGTTCATTCGGTATAAATACACATTTTGTTTATAAAAAAACAATAGCAAACATTTGATTCTTCTACCTGGCGGTGAACGGGTACATCTAGATCGACGACGGGTATTCCTCCTGCTGGAGGAGGCGGCAGGCTACGTCCTCCTGTCCGTGGCCGGAGAGCGCAGTAGTGGCACAAGGCAGCGCCACAGGGCCGGCGTCTTGCAGTATACGGCAGGTCGGAAGTAAGCCACCTGTATTTATCGCATAAATAACGAACAAATTGTTTGTAAATCAGCTTTCAGAAAGAAAGCAACCGCCATGAAAGTTCAAGTCCAAGAGAAACCCCGCCTCCAGCACGGCCGCCACGTCGTTACCATCACCGAGATTTCCGAAGGGAAGAGTGAGTACAAGGGTATTCCCTTCTTCGCCGCCCGCATGGAGACCGAGGAGGCCTTCGTCGAGCAGCGCTTTTACGACAGCGAGCCCAGCCAGCCCATCCTCGCCGAATTGATGCGCGCCGTGGGGATGGAGGGAGAAACCCTCGACACCGAGCAACTGGTGGGCAAGCAGCTGAGCGTGGAAGTCCACGAGCGGAGCTACCCCGATCCCGATACCGGACAGGAAAAAACCATCACCGAGGCCGGCCACTTCCGGAAGGTAGGCGAGGCCGAAACGAGCAAAGAAGCGAAATAGGGCGGTTACCCGTCTACTACTGTCGCACATTCGACGAATAGCGTGCCGGGGGGTTAACCCTCGCACGCTATTCGTCGTTTAGCACGCAGATGAAACAACCCTTACTTACCCTCCTGTTGGCCCTCTTTGCCGTCGGGCTTGCGGCCCAGACCAACGTCACCGTCAAGGGATACGTGCGCGATGCCGCCAACGGGGAAACCCTGATCGGCGCCACCCTTTACCTCGACGGTACCGCCAAGGGGACGGTCACCAACGAATACGGCTTTTATTCCCTCACCGTGGCCCCCGGCACCTACACCCTGGTGGCCAGCTACCTGGGTTTCGGCGACCAGCGGCGACCGGTGGAACTACTGGGCAACCAGACCTACGATTTCTCCCTCGGGGAAGCGGGCAGCCTCTTGGAGGAGGTCATCGTGACCGCCACCGAGGAGGACCGCAACGTCAGCACCGTGCAGATGAGCGTGGAGCGGCTCGACATGGGCACCATCGAGAAGCTCCCCAGCCTGCTGGGGGAGGTCGACGTGCTGCGCAGCATCCAGCTCCTCCCCGGCGTCACCAGCGTGGGTGAGGGGGCGGCCGGCTTCAACGTCCGGGGGGGCAGCATCGACCAGAACCTGGTGATCCTGGACGAGGCGCCGGTCTTCAACTCCAGCCACCTGTTCGGCTTCTTTTCCGTTTTCAATCCGGATGCCGTAAAAGGAGTACAGCTCTACAAGGGAGGCATCCCGGCGCGCTACGGGGGAAGGCTTTCTTCCATCCTCGACGTGCGGATGAAGGAGGGGAACAACCAAAACTTCGAGGTGCAGGGCGGGATCGGTACCATCTTCAGCCGCCTCAGCGTCGAAGCGCCGATCGTGAAGGACAAATCCTCCTTCCTACTCGCCGGCCGGCGCAGCTACATCGACGTACTGGCGGCGCCCTTCCTGAGCGATGAATTTGCCGGCACCAAGCTCAACTTCTACGACCTCACCCTAAAGACCAATTACCGCTTCAGCGACAAAGATCAGGTCTTCCTCTCCGGCTACCTGGGCCGCGACGTCTTCAGCCCCGGCGACGCCGCCGGCTTCAGCTGGGGCAACACCACCACGACCCTGCGGTGGAACCACCTCTTCTCCGACAAGCTGTTCGCCAACCTTACCGCCTACTACAGCGACTACGACTACGCCATCGACTTCGGCGACGACCCCAATGAGGACGCCTTTAACTGGGACGCGAGCATCGTCAACACCAGCGTGAAACCGGAATTTTCCTGGTTCCTCCGTCCAACCAACGTAGTGCGCTTCGGCGGACAGGCTATCCACTACCGCTTTGAGCCCGCCAACGCTGTTGCCGTAAGCGACGGCGACCGCATCGACATCAGCATCAACCGGCAGTGGGCCCTGGAGTCGAGCGTGTTCGTAGAGAACGAGGTGACCCTCTTCGAGCGCCTGAAGCTCAACTACGGCCTCCGCCTGAGTCACTTCGCCTACCTCGGCGGCCGCAACGTGTACGACTTTGGCGCCGCCCCGCGCCCGGGCTTCCCGCGCCCGCTGACGGGCATCACCCCCACCAGCCGCAACGAAACCATCAAGGACTGGCTGAACTTCGAACCCCGGGCAGCCGCCCAGTTTTCCCTCGACGCCAACAGCTCCGTCAAGGCCAGCTACCAGCGTACCGTGCAGTACATCCACCTGCTGAGCAACACGACGGCCTCCATTCCGCTCGACATCTGGACGCCGAGCACCAACAACATCGAGCCCCAACTCGCCGATCAGTACGCCATCGGCTACTTTCGTAACCTGTCGGAAAACAAGTACGAACTGAGCCTGGAAACCTATTACAAGGACTTTCGCAACCTTATCGACTACATCGACGGAGCCGACCTCGTACTCAACGAGCTGGTGGAAGGTCAGATCCTGAGCGGCAAGGGACGGGCCTACGGCACCGAGGTGCAGCTGAAAAAAACGAAGGGGCGTGCCTCCGGCTGGCTCAGCTACACCCTGGCCCGTACCGAGCGCCGCGTCGACGGCATCAACAACGGCGACTGGTACCCCACCCGCTTCGACCAGACCCACAACTTTAACCTGACCGGTTTCTACGAGCTCAGCGACCGCATCACCCTCAGCGGCACCTTCGTCTACAACACCGGCACCCCCCTGACCCTGGCCAACAGCGGCTATTACCAGTTGGGCTATTTCGTACCCAACAACGCCGGCGACGCCCGCAACAACTTCCGGATCCCGGACTACCACCGCCTCGACATCTCCATGACCCTCGACCCCAAGAAGGAAAAAGCAGACCGCCGCTGGCAGGGACAGTGGATCTTCGGTCTCTACAACGTCTACGCCCGCCGCAACCCCTTTTCCGTCTACGGCACCCAGGTCGACGGCCGCACCGCCCCCGGGGCACCGATCAACACCGAAGCCATCAGGCTCTCGGTCGTGGGCAGCATCATCCCCTCCGTTTCCTACAACTTCACCTTCCAATGATGCGCCTCCCTGCCCTCCTCCTCCTGGCCCTCTGCGCCTGGAACTGCACGGACGTTATCGACCTCCAGACCGACTTCGAGACCCCCGAACTGGTCGTCGACGCCTGGCTCACCAACCAGTCTACCCCCCAGACGGTCCGCCTGTCCCTCAGCCAGGACTTCTACGCCAACCGCCTGCCCACCGGCGTGGAGGACGCCGACGTGGTCGTCTGCAATGGCCTCGACGGCTCCCGCTGCTTCTCCTTCGTGCACCAGGATTCGGGCCGCTACGTCTGGACGCCCGGGGCCGGGGAAAGCCTCGGGGAGGTCGGCGACGAATTCGTGCTCGGCATCCAGCGGGAGGGAGACCGGTACGCCAGCCGCACCACGATGAACCGCGTACCGCCCATTGATTCCATCAGTATTCAGTACGAGGAAGCCCGGATCGGGCTCGACTCCGGTCTCTACGCCCAGGTGTACGCCCGCGATTTCACCGGGCTGGGCGACGCTTACCTCATCCGCAGCACCATCAACGATACCCTGCTCAACCGCCCCTCCGAGCTCAACCTCGCCTTCGATGCCACCTTTGACGCGGGCAGCGCTACGGACGGCATCGTCTACATCTTCCCCATTCGCTTCAGCATCAACAAGACCGACGACGACGGCAGTTTCGTACCCCTCGAAAGCGGCGACGAGGTGCAGGTAGACATCTGGTCGCTCAGCCCGGAGGCCTTTTATTACCTCAGCGTAGCCCGCGACCAGATCCAGAACGGCGACAACGGCATCTTCCAGGTACCCGTAGCCAACGCCCCCGGCAACGTCTTTAACGTGGATACCGAAGCGGCCGCCCTGGGGGTATTCAACATGGCGGCCGTCAGCTCGGCTACCAAAGGAGTGGAATAACCCGCTTTTTTGGTGGGGTTGTGACCCGTGTCGTAAATTGACGTCTCACCTACGAACCGCTCCTGTCGACGGGAGCCTTTGCGAAGAACGACGAGTAAATGCCGAGTACACCCCCATCAAAAGGTTGCGATACCTCGATGGAGGATTTAGACATCATCCTGGCCTACCGCGAGCGGCAACACGAAACCTGCTTCCAGGTACTCTACAACCGCTACGCCGGTAAAGTGTACAGCAAGGCCGTGACCATGCTCCACAAGGAAAGCGAGGCGGAGGACGCCACCCAGGAAATCTTTACCAAGATCTTCCTCAACCTGGGCAAGTTCGAAGGGGAATCCAAGTTCTCCACCTGGGTCTATTCCATCACCTACAACCTGTGCATCGATAAGATCCGCAAGGGAAAGAAAAACCGCGAGCTCTTCGCTACCGAACTCGAGGACCCACCGGACACCACCGCCGAGGAAGTCCCCGACGAAGCGCTGATGACCATGCAACTGGCTGAACTCAAGTACGTACTCGGCCAACTGACCGAAGGCGAACGCACCCTCCTGTTGATGAAGTACAAAGACGGCGTAAAGATCAAGGCCATGGCCGAGTTGCTGGGCAAGAACGAGTCCGCGGTAAAAATGCAGCTCAAACGAATTAAAGAAAAAGCAAAGCGAATCCACGATCGTCAGTTTGCTTCCATATCCTGAAGAGCAGATGAACAGTTTTCTAGCATTGCGGGACCATGACCTGACGGCCTTCACCCCGGAGCGGCGGGTACGGGTACAGCGGGAGGTGGAACGCGACCTGCGCACTGCCGAGTTGATCGCGAGCATCGTCCAGCTCTTCGGGCCCGTCATGGCCGACACCCTCAATGTTATGGGCGGGGGGGATTCACTGTTGAATAAAGCGGATTACCTTACGATCCGGGAAACCGAAGATGATGATCCCTTCGACGCCGCACCGGGCGGTCCCTCCGAGATCATCCGTTAATTTGCCCTATGGATTCAGCTTTCGACATACTCCGCCTCCAGGCCTACCAGGTACTCACGGCCCTCCCCGCCCTCCTCAAGGCCGCGGCCATCTTCGCGATCGGCTACGTGCTGGCCAAGGTCTTCTACCAGCTGGTTCGCCGCCTGACCGCCGCCTCCGGCCTGGACCGCCTCACGGAACACTTGCTCCACATCGACCTGTTTCGCAAGGCCAAGCTCAGGCTGCTGCCCAGCCGGCTCATCGCCGCGATCGTGTACTACTTCATCCTCATCGTCTTCACCATGTCGGCGGTGCACGCCCTGGGCATGGACATGCTTTCCGAGATGATGGCCCACTTGGTCGCTTACCTGCCCAACGCCATCATCGCCTTCATCGTGCTGATCGGCGGAATTTTCCTGGCCGACTTCGTCAAAAAACTGGTCCTTACCGCCTGCCGCTCCCTCGGCATCGCCTCGGGCAACCTGATCGCCAACGCCATCTTTTACTTCATCCTGCTCAACATCGTGCTGATTGCCCTGAGTCAGGCGCAGTTGCAGACGGACTTCATGGAGACCAACATCAGCATCATTCTGGCGGGAATCGCGGGTGCCTTTGCCATCGGTTACGGCATGGCCTCGCGGCACATCATGAGCAACATCCTCAGCAGCTTTTACAACCGCAACCAAATCCGGGTGGGCGACGAGGTCAGCATCGACGGCAAGCGGGGCGAGGTCATCCAGCTCAACAACGTGAGCATCACCCTGCAGGCCGAGGATTCGGAATACACCATCCCCTTCAGCAAGCTCAGCAGCGACGGGTTCGAGATGCACAGCCGCCGCTCCGACCGGCCCGCCCTACCCCCGAACCTGGGCCGCTAACGATTCTCCTTACCCCGCACCTGCGCCCCCGACGGACCGCTTTTCCTATTTTTGCCTGCATGAAAGTAGTACTGTCGCTCGCCCTGTTCCTCACGCTGTCCTCCGTCGCTTTTGGCCAGGCCAAGCAGAAAGAAGAAATCCCCGACGGCTGGCGCCGGGGGGCCGGGATCGGACTCGACCTAGCCCAGCTCCTGCAGATCAACCCCAAACAGGGGGCGGGGCAAAACCGCCTCGGTCTCGGCGGGGCCTTCAATGGCTTTGCCAGCTATAAGATGGACCGCCGGGCCTGGGACAACACCCTGCTCTGGCAGTTTGGGGTGCAACGGCTCGGTTCCGGGGTGGTAGCCCAGGGAACCGATAACAAGATCCCATTCCAGAAGACCATCGACGAGTTCCGGTTCAACAGCAAGTACGGCTACAAGATCAAGGAAAACAGCGAGCTGTATTACTCCGTGAATGCCACCTTCCTAAGCCAGCTCACGCCGACCTACCAGTTTCCCGACCTCTACTCCGGCAACTTCATCAGCGATTTCTTGGATACCGGCCGCAGCCCGCTCTCCAAGTTCCTTTCCCCGGCCACCGCCACCCTCTCGGTGGGTATCGACTACAAACCGACGGAGGAGCTGTCCATCTTCTTTTCCCCTCTTTCCTCCAAGTTTATCATCGTGGCCAGCGACAGCATCGCCAGCCGGGGCGTGCACGGCAACCAGGTGAGCGGAGAGCCGAACGACCGCGGTATTTACCCCGAATTCGAAAAATTGGATGCCCAACTGGGTGCCCTGGCGCAGATCCAGTACAAAACCGCCCTGCTGCCCGACGACCGGCTGACCTTCTTTTCTACCCTCGGCCTGTACACCAATTACCTCCGCAATCCGCAGAACGTGGACGTCGACTGGCAAAACGGCCTGGCGTACGCCATCACCGAGCACTTCCAGCTGAACCTCTACCTCAACGCCTTCTACGACGACGACATCCGGGTGCAGATCACCGACTACTCCAAGCCCAACGGCACGGCCGGCCTCGGCAAACGGGTAAGCATCACCGAACAGCTCGTACTCACCTACGCCCGCACCTTCTAGGGCATGGCCAACGGATTCACCCCCACCTACGATCACCCCCTGCTGGAGCGAGCGCGGGCCTGTACGGTCTGTGCCGCCGAACTGCCGCTCGG
The DNA here is from genome assembly GCA_038258275.1 of Chitinophagales bacterium. GTDB lineage: Bacteria > Bacteroidota > Bacteroidia > Chitinophagales > Saprospiraceae > Neolewinella. Next base: position 24,461 of record JBBSPZ010000037.1, read on the forward strand.
GCCCAATCCGATCTTTCGCGTACACCCCGAAGCACGTATTGCCCTGATCAGCCAGGCGCCGGGTCGCCTCGCCCACCTTTCGAGCATCGCCTGGGACGACCCCAGCGGCCGCCGGCTCCGCGACTGGCTGGGCGTAATGGATGAGGAGTTTTTTCACTCCCCCACCTTCGCCGTCCTGCCCATCGGATTCTGCTACCCGGGCAAGGGAAAAGGCGGCGACCTGCCGCCGCGTCCGGAATGCGCACCGCTGTGGCAGGAGTCCCTACTGGCACTGATGCCGAAACTGGAGCTAAAGGTGCTCATCGGGGCCTACTCCCAACAGCACTACCTGGGCGGGCGCCGGAAAAAGAACCTCACGGAAACGGTCCGCCACTACCACGAGTACCTGCCCGACTGTTTCCCGATCCCCCACCCCAGTCCGCGCAACGGCATTTACCTGCGGCGCAACGCCTGGTTCGAGGCCGACAATATCCCCCACCTGCAGGAGCTGGTGGCGGGGATCCTGGGAAAAAAGGTGGCGCCCTAGATCGTACCGATACCGCCGTCCATGGCGATGACCTGTCCGGTCATGAAGGCCGCCCGGTCGCTGAGCAGAAAGGCGGCCATGGCGGCTACCTCACCCGGGCTGGCGACGCGGTTGAGGGGATGGCGGCGGGCGCTTGCTTCCCGCTTGTCGTCACTCGACAGCAGCTTTTCGGCCAGGGGCGTATCCGTGAGGGAGGGCGCGATGGCGTTGACGCGCACCGTAGGTGCATACTCCGCGGCCAGGCTGCGGGTGAGGCCCTCGATGGCTCCCTTTGCCGAGGCGATCGCGGCGTGAAAGGGCATGCCGTGCTGCACGGCTACGGTGGAGAAAAGAACTACGGAAGCCGCGGCACTCTTCTTCAGGCTGCGCTCGGCGGCCTGCAGGCAGCGGACGGCGCCCACTACGTTGAGCTCGAAAGCCTCCCGGAAGGCCTCCGGCTTCAGGCTGCGGAAGGAACGCAGGTCGATACTGCCGGGGCAATAGACCAGGCCGTCGAGGGAGTCCGGAACGGCGGACTTTAGGTCGGCCGCCTCGGAGGTAACGTCGAGGGAGGTAAAGGTAACGGTGGCCGGCAGGTCACGGGCCTGGCGGGCCCAGACGTGGACGGCGTGGCCGGCAGCGAGGAGCTGATCGGTCAGGGCGCGCCCGATGCCGGAACTGCCGCCGATAATGAGGTAGGTCATAACGAATGGAATTGCAAGCAAAACGACCCGGCCGGCGGGTGCCAGTCGGGTCGTTTGCTAGGGGCCTTTGGAGCCTAATGGGGGCGGGCCGAATTAGTTGACGGACTCGCTGAGTTTCTTACCGGGCTTGAACTTTACTACGTTCTTGGCCGCGATCTGGATGGTCTCATTGGTGCGGGGGTTCCGTCCCTCACGGGCGGGCCGGTTGGTCACCGAAAAAGTACCGAAGCCGATGAGGCTTACGCTGTCGTCGTCCTTGAGGGCACCTTCAATCGCACCGATCATGGCGGTCAGGGCGCTTTCGGCTTGGTCTTTGGTGAGGCTGGCTTGGTCGGCGATGGCCGATACGAGATCTCCTTTATTCATGTTGTAGGAAGTTTTTGATTGTTAAAGGGCGGCAATGGGTGATCGCCATGGTGAAATAGAAAGGTTAGGTAACTTAGGGCAAGCAGGTCGCTTCCACTCCAAATTCCCTAAGGTTAGCCGTGCAAACGTATGAAAAAGCTCAGTGTTTATTCTCTTTTCCTTATTTCACTGGGCCTAACGGTCTTATTTTCTACCGGTTGCAGCCGTAAATCGGGTTGCGCCGCGCTCGATCAGACCACCCAACCCGCCAAAAAGAAGCGGGCCGAAACGGCGGACCTCTTCGGTCACCAGCCCTGAGGGCACCTCACCGTCGCACGGCCTGCCGCACCGGCAACTCCACTTCCATTTTCTCGCCCGACCGCACGATCTCCCGGATCTTGTAGGGCCGCTTATTCTGGCTCTCGTAGTAGGTGCGCATCAGCACCTCGACGATGATGCCGACCGTAACCAGTTGAATGCCAGCCAGTACCAGCAGGGCACCGAGAATCAGGAGGGGCTTCCCCCAGATATCCTGCCCCATCACTTTCAGTACCAGCAGGTAGCCATTGATCAGGGCACCAAGGGTAAAGAGTATCAGCCCCGCCTGGGCAAACAGGTGCATGGGCTTCCGTAAATACTTCTTGAGAAAGAGCATGAGCAGCAGGTCGCTGACGACCTTGAAGGTCCGTCCTAGGCCGTATTTGCTCTGCCCGAAGCGACGGGCGTGGTGACGCACGGGAAGCTGGGTAATACGGGCCCCCTCCAGGCTCGCCAGAACGGAAATAAAGCGGTGCAACTCCCCATAAATGCCGATATCGTGGGCAATTTCGGCCCGGAACACCTTCAGGGCACAGCCGTAATCGCGCAGTTTGACCCCGCTCAGGTTCCGGATGATCCAATTGGCGATCCGGCTGGGCACCTTGCGCAAAAGGGCGCCGTCCTGGCGATTGACGCGTTCCCCGACCACCAGGTCCCAGTCTCCGGCCTCGAGCAGGTCCACCATGGCGGGAATGTCGGCGGGGTCGTTCTGCAGGTCGCCGTCCATGGTGACGATGTGGCTGCCGCGGGCCATATCGATGCCCGCCATCAGGGCCAGGCTCTGTCCGTAGTTCTTCCGCAGCTCCACGACGACCAGCCGGGAATCTTCGATAGATTTCAGGCGCTGAACGGAGCCGTCGGTGCTGCCGTCGTCGACGTAGACGATCTCGTAGTCGTAGCCTGCGAGGGCCGCGTGGATGCGGTCGATGAGCGGCTGGATGTTGTCCAGCTCATTCAGGATGGTGACGACTACGGAAAGATGCATGCAGGCAAGGTAAGGGAACGTAGGATTTACAAGTTAAGGGCAAGTATGTTGCAGTGCTTCCCCCGCCTAATGAACCGGAATGCCGGAGCCCATGCCGTCGAGCAGTTCTTTATCCTCCGTATCCGGGGTGGGGAGTGGGTTCAGCAGCCGTCCGACCGGGTAGCGGGTACGCAGGTGCCGCAGGTACAGCGAATCGGTGGCCTCCAGGCGTAAGTCCGGGTACTGCAGCGGACTGCCAACGTAGGCGGCCGCGGCATCGTAGCGGTCCAGGTCCCGACGCACCACGCTCCCGTACGCCTCACTGAGGTAGTAGCCCGTGGCGGGCTCGATGAGGGTATGCCGGAAGATGGCCAGCCGCTGCTGGTCGTTGGTGGCCACGACGGAGTAGGCGGATTCCCGTACGGCGATGCCGCGTTCATCCCCCGCGGCCCGCGGCGGGAGGATGAACAGGTCGAAGACGATGCGCAGGACCAGCAGAAAGCAGCAGAAAATGATCAGGAAGTTCCGCTCGTCGCGCCAGCCCACGTACACCACTGCACCCGCGAGCCCGCCCAACAGGAGACTTTTGACCCACGGGGAGGCCACCAGGGAGGTTTGGGGCACCAGCGGAATGAAGGGAATCAGCACCGCGCTCACCGTCATGGCCCCCAGGATGCCGTAGCGCAGGTAACGGTAAGTCGGGGTCCGGCGCGCGGCGTGGTCCCGGTGCAGCCACAGCAGTCCCGCGAACAGGAGGGGGAACAGCATGAGCAGGTAGCGGGGGTACACGTTAGGCGACAGCCAGTACACGGGAATGTTGACCAGGAAGGCCACCAGGCAGAAGGCGGTGAAGTCGTTGGTCCGCAGACCTTTCCACCCGCCGGGACGGAGCAGGTAAACCAGCCACAGCGTCCAGGGCAGGAAGTGGTAGCTCATCTCGAAGGGGAAGGCAACGACGTGTTTTACGGTGTTCCAGGCCCCGTAGGCCACGGCGGTACGCTTGCCACTCTCTTCGAAGAGCCGCTCGGCGACGAGGCTCAGGTCGATGTAGTGGTGGTAGGGCACGTAATAGCAGGCCAGCAGGGCCAGACAGGCGACGCCGGTCAGCAAGTGGGCCGGGCGAATGAGCTGGATCCAGGCCCGCTTCCAGCCCAGGATGGCAAAAATACTGAGCCCCTGGAAGACGATGGCGGGCAGCCCCTTGAGCATAAAGGCCACGGCGGTGAGCAGGTAGGTCCAGCCGAAGGCCCGCCACCAGCGCCCGTCCTTGCCGAAGTAGTAGAGCAGCATGATCTGGGTATAGACGACCCAGCTGAAGCAGACGTCGATGAGGGCGAGCATGCTGTCCCAGAAGAGCATCCGCCCGCAGGTGACCACGGTGAGGGCATGGACGATGGCCAGGTAGCGGTCGAAGTACTTTAGGCTGAAGACGTAGGTCGTCGCCGCGAAGCCGAGCAGACTCAGCACCGTCGGCACCCGTGCCGCCCACTCGCTGGCGCCGCCGTGGAGGGTGAAACTGAGGGAGAGGATCCAGTTCCAGAGCGGCGGCTTGTTGAGGTAGGCATCGCCATGCATGGCGGGGGCGATGTAGTTGCCCGACCAGAGCATCTCCTGGGCGACCAGCGAGCGGATGGCCTCGTCGTCGATAAACACCATGAGCCCCAGGTGAATCAGCAGGGCCGGAAACAGCAGCACCGCCGCGAGTATGTAGTACCACTTGCGCACCGGCGCGAAGATACGTCAGCGGCTCGCCAGCGGCGGCTCACTGAACCTTAACTGCCCGGGACGATTAATGTCGTGTTAAAGGGAAAGTAGAAGGGCTTGGCAGTCAACTACCTGCGCCCGCCAACCATTTATAACCTACAGCTCCCCGGCAGCCTAATAATCAAATGGGTGAAATCGGAGTTTATAAAATAAAATCTATGAAAACCAGAGGCCCCCTGCTCTTTTCCGCCTTTGTACTGGTCTTCGCGCTCTTTGCGGCCGTACGTCCTTCCGACACGCCGCCCGGTGACGCGTCCTCCGTGATCCTGAAGACCATGCTGGCCAACCTGCAGAACTACCACTACCAGCCCACTGACATCGACGACGACTTTTCGGAGCGCGTCTACGAGCAGTACCTCAACGACATGGACGGCGGACGCCTTTTCTTCACCCAGGAAGACATCGCCGCCTTCGCCCCCTACCGCGACAAGATCGACGACGAAAGTAAGGCCGGCGAGTTTCAGTTCTATGACCTCGTGCAGCAGCACTGGGACGCCGCCCTCGACAAGACCCAGGGCTGGTACGAAGACATCCTCGCCCAGCCCTTCGACCTGGCGGAAGCCGGTGACCTGCAGGACCGCGACGAGAAGTCGAAGTGGGTCGCCAACGACACCGAACTGAAGCAGTACTGGCACGACTACATGAAGCGCGAACTGCTCAGCCAGATCGTCGATAGGCAGGAAGACATGGAAAAGGACACCACCGGTGCCGTACAGCCTTCCCTCGACTCACTGGAAGTGGAGTTCCGTGGCAAGATCCTCGACCGCTACCACGATTGGTTCAAGCGCATGCGGGAAATGAAGCCCAGCGTTGAGACTGCCCAGTACCTCAACTCCATGACGGCCGTTTTCGACCCCCACACCAGCTACTTCCGGCCCAAGGACAAGGAATCGTTCGACATTCGCTTCAGTGGTCGGCTCGAAGGCATCGGCGCTACCCTGCAGACCGACAATGAGTACACCAAGGTGACCTCGGTAGTCGTCGGCGGCCCCGCCTGGAAGGACAAGGAACTCAAGGAGGACGACGTCATCATGGCCGTGCGCCAGAAGGGCGAGGACTTCGTCGACATCAAGGGCATGCAGCTCGAAGACGTGGTCGACAAGATCCGCGGCAAGAAAGGCACCGTGGTAACTCTCAAAACCAAGAAGCCCGACGGCACCATCAAGGAAATCTCCATCGAGCGCGACGTGATCGTGATCGACGACACCTACGCCAAGTCGCTCATCATCAACGACGAGGACGGCAGCGAGAAGATCGGCTACATTTCCCTGCCGAGTTTCTACGCCGACTTCCAGAACGAGGACGGTCGCTTTTCCGCCAAGGACATCGCTACCGAGCTGGATAAACTCAAGGAGCAGAACGTCGACGGCATCATTCTCGATCTGCGTAACAACGGCGGCGGATCGCTGCGCGACGTGGTCGACATGACCGGCTTCTTTATCCCCGAAGGCCCCGTCGTACAGGTCGCCGGCCGCGGCATGGACAAGGAAGTCCTGGAGGACAAGGACCGCCGGGTACAGTACGACGGCCCCGTGGTCGTGCTCGTCAATCAGTACTCCGCCTCCGCCAGCGAGATCCTCGCCGCCGCGCTCCAGGATTACGGCCGCGCCGTGATCGTGGGCAGCAACTCCACCTTCGGCAAGGGTACCGTACAGCGCTTCATCGACATGGATCGCACCATTAGCGGCTTCAACGACATCAAGCCCCTCGGCACCGTGAAGTTGACGATGCAGAAGTTCTACCGCATCAACGGCGGCTCCACCCAGCTGCGCGGCGTAGTGCCCGACATCATCCTGCCCGATAGCCGCTCCCTGCTGGAGACCGGGGAGAAGGAGCAGACCTCGCCCCTCGCCTGGACCGAAATCGAGCCCGCCGATTACAGCCAGGACATCTACAAGATCCACAACATGGATGCCCTGAAGGCCCGCAGTGCCTCCCGCGTGGAGGGCAGCACCACCTTCGGCCGCATCATGGAGAACGCCGAGCGCGTCAAGCGTCAGCGCGACCGTACCACCTACCCCCTTGCCCTCACGGAGTTCGAAGACCTCCAGCGCGCCAACCGTACCGAAGCCGAGATGTACAACGACCTCTTCGACGACGTGGTCAACCCCGGCGTCCTCAACCTCCAGGTCGACCTCGAGCCCATTCTCACCGACGAAAGCAAGACCGCCCGCAACGACGACTTCAAAACGAGCGTGAGTAAGGACGTCTACATTCGCGAGGCAGTAAATATCGTGGAGGATATGATCAAGCTGGAAGGAAAGTAGGGTTTAGCTTTCAGCATATAGCACATAGGGGTAGATGCCAGTGGGCGCTGCCCCTATGTGCTATACGCTATATGCTACCCGATATACGCTAAACAAGCGCGTCAGCGCGCAGCACATCCTGCTCCCCGGTCCGCATATTCTTGACCGTGTATTCCCCCGTTTCCGCTTCGCGCCTGCCGATGATGATGACCTGCGGGGCATTGCGCTGATCGGCGTACTTCATCATTTTGCCGAGTTTGGCGGCGGTGGGATAGAGATCGGTATTGTGACCGGCGCGGCGCAGCTTTTGCAGGAGCCGGAAGCCGTGGGCGAGGCTGTCGTCGTCGAGGCAGAGGAGGAGGTATTCCAGGTTTTCGCTGGCGTCTTCCGGCCACAGGCTTAGCTCTTCCATCACATCGTAGATGCGTTCGGCACCGAAGCTGATCCCGACACCGGGCAGGTCGCGGCCGCCGAAGATGCCCGTAAGGTCGGCGTAACGGCCACCGCCGGCAATGCTGCCCATATTGATGCCGGGGTGGGCAGCGTTGTCCACGGCCACTTCGTAGATGCAGCCGGTGTAGTAGTTGAGGCCTCTGGCGAGGGTGACGTCGAATTCGAGGCGGCAATTGAGGTCACCGACCGTATCAAAGACTTCCTGGAGTTCCGCGATGCCCTGTCGGCCCACTTCGCTGTCGGCGAGGAGGGGGGCAACGGTTTCCAGGCTGGTGACGCCGAGGAATTGCTTGATCACGTCCACGGCACCCGCGTCCACGCCCCGTTCGAGGAGTTCCTTTTCTACACCGGCTTCGCCGATCTTGTCGAGCTTGTCGATGGCGATGGTGATGTCCATCATGCGGTCGGCGTGACCGGCGATCTCGGCCAGTCCGGCGAGGATCTTCCGGTTGTTAAGGCGGATGACGGCCTTTAGCCCGAGTTCGGTGAAGACGGCGTCGAGGAGCTGGGTGAGCTCCGCCTCGTAGAGCAGGGAATCGGAACCGACCACGTCCGCATCGCACTGGTAGAACTCATTGTAACGGCCCTTCTGTGGGCGGTCGGCGCGCCAGACGGGGGCGATGGCGTAGCGCTTGAAGGGGAAAGCGAGCTCGTTCTGGTGCATGACCACGTAGCGGGCGAAGGGCACGGTAAGGTCGTAGCGCAGTCCCCGCTTGGAGATCTGGGAGAGGACGGCATTGCTGTCCTTGCCGGCCAGGTCCTGGTCGTCGGCCTTACTCAGAAAGTCCCCGTTGTTGAGCACCTTAAAGAGCAGGCGATCGCCTTCCTCGCCGTATTTCCCGGTGAGGGTGGAAAGATTTTCCATCACCGGCGTCTCGATCGGCTGGTAGCCGTAGCGGTGGAAGTGCTTACGGATGACGTCGAAGAGGTAGTTGCGCCGGCGCACTTCGTGGGGGAGAAAGTCCCGGGTGCCTTTGGGGATGGAAGGTTTCAAATTGTTGGTTAAGTGGTTACGGGTTGCTGGTTGCTGGTGGCTGGTTGGGGGTCAAAGGTCGGATAAAAGGTTTGATGCTTCACGCCGGTAGGGATGGTTGGGGGAGTTGGCGATTTCTTTGAGGATAGTCGTTGCACCTGCGGTCCCGCCGGAGCCCAGCAGTGCAAGGGCCTCGTACCAGCGGGCGGGGGGATAGAATTTGCTGACGGGAGGGATTTGATTCAACCAGTCGCGGGCCCGTTGGGGATCGTTGAGGGCCAGTGCGCTGACGCCCAGGTATAGCGGACTGGCGGGGTACGCGGGTGCGGTGGGCAACAATTCGTCATAGGCCGTGCGGTAGTCGCCCCGGTCGTAGTAGTAGAGGATGCGCTGGAGGTCGCGGTCCGGCTCCGTCTCGGGTGGCGCGGCCGCGAAAATATTGGGATACGGCTCGAAATAGGTGGTATAGAGGCGGTCGGGGGACTTCCCGCCGAAGGTGTCGTACAGCAGCCAGAGGAGGAAACCGAAGAGGAGTCCGGCGATGATCGTGGGCACGGCGGGTAGGCTGAAGTTGCTCCGGCGGCGGCTCAGGCTGATCGCTTCCGGCTTCGCCTCCTCCGGCCGGGCCGGAGCGGCGGGAGGCGCTTCCGGCGAACGGGCCTCTTCCCGCGTGAGGGTCTGGACCAGGTCCTGGCGACCGGCGACGGTGAGGACGGGCGTCCAGAGGAGGGGGCTTTCGGGGTCGGGCCCCTCCACGTCACGGCGGCACTGCCGGAGGCGGGCGGCCAGTTGGGCGGGCTGGTCTTCCAGGTCCAGGGCGCGCAGGATAGCGTCAGGTTCGAGCCGGTGGTAATCGGCGAGCAGAAGCAATTCCTGGCACGCTACTTCCTGCTCATGAAAACGCTGCAGGAGCAACTGGCCTGCCTCCTGGAGATGGATGGGGTGCGGCAAATGGTTGAGGGGGTCCTCCCCGGCGAAGGATACGCGGTCTTCAGCGGGTGGCTGCCCCGTGAAGTAATCCTCCGCGACCGCCGTCAGGAAGGGATACACTTCGCCGAGGTAGGGATCGGCGGGATCGATGCGGGCCTCGTACCAAGCGATCAGCGCGCGGCGGTAATGGGGGAGGGCCTCGTCCCGCGCCGAGGGGTATTGTCCGGACCATTGCAGGTACTCATCCCGATACTGCCGGTAATTGGCGGTGAGTGCTGCGAGGTGGCGACCGTCTTCCATTCCGGATCGAACACCGAAATTGCTGCGACGTTTAACCGATACATCAATACCCAAGTATCATGAGTGCAACAAACGATCGAATCAAAGGAAACTGGAATCAGATGAAGGGAAAAGCCAAGCAACAGTATGGCTCCCTGACGGACGACGACGTGGCCTACGAAGAAGGCAAGGAAGACGAGCTGCTCGGCCGGCTGCAGAAAAAGCTGGGAAAAACCAAGCAGGAGGTCACCGACTGGATCGCCAGCCTTTGATCCGAAAAATCCCCCTCCACCGCGGTGGAGGGGGATTTTTGCTTCCGGGCCGTTCCATAAAAGCCGCGTTTGCATGCGGTACCGGAGTCGAACTTGGCCCAAAACTTACTAAATTCGCGCATCCGCCGGTCCCCGCCGGCATCTTATCAATTTCACCCACTACATGGCAGACATCCAAGAACTAAAACGAATCGCCTCACAGGTCAGGCGCGACATTATACGCGAGGTATACGGATGCCAGAGCGGTCACCCCGGTGGCGCCCTCGGCAATACCGACCTCTTCGTTGCCCTTTACTTCGAGGTCATGAAGCACGATCCCAGCTTCAACATGGAGGCACACGGTGAAGACGTGTTCTTCCTCTCGAATGGCCATATCTCCCCGGTCTTCTACAGCGTGCTGGCCCGCTCCGGCTACTTCCCCGTGGAAGAGCTCCGGACCTTCCGCGCCATCAACAGCCGCCTGCAGGGCCACCCGACCACCCATGAGGGACTGCCCGGCATCCGCATCGCGTCCGGCTCCCTGGGCCAGGGCGTCAGCGTCGCCTGCGGCATGGCGATCCAGAAGCGCATGGACGGCGACGACCGGACGGTCTTCGTCCTCACCGGCGACGGCGAACAGCAGGAAGGCCAGATCTGGGAAGCCGCACTCTTCGCCCCCCACAACAAGCTGGAAAACCTCGTCCTGATCATCGACGATAACGGCCAGCAGATCGACGGCCCTACCCGGGAGGTACTCCGCCTCGGCAGCTTCGCCGACAAGTACGCCGCCTTCGGCTGGGACGTCATGCAGATGGATGGCAACAACATGGAAGAAACCATCAAGGTGCTCCAGGAAGCCCGGGCCAAGCGCAACGGCAAACCCACCTGTATCGTCATGAAGACGGAAATGGGTATGGGCGTAGATTTCATGGTCGGCACCCACCACTGGCACGGCAAGGCCCCCAATAAAGAGCAGGCCGAGGATGCCCTTTCCCAACTGGAGGAAACCCTGGGTGATTTTCCCGAAGAGGGAATATAGTCCGACCATTCCCCCCCACAATAACAAAGAATAATATGCTTACTCTAGATAAATTACAATCCTCCGGCAAGAAAGCTACCCGGGACGGGTTCGGTGCCGGACTTAAAGCCGCGGGCGACAAGCACGACAACGTCGTCATGCTCACCGCTGACCTGCGCGGTTCCATGAAGTCGGAAGAATTCATCAATGCCTATCCCGACCGCTTCATTCAGATGGGCATCTCGGAGGCGAATATGATGGGCGTCGCCGCCGGTCTCTCAATTGGTGGAAAGATCCCCATGACGACCACCTTCGCCAACTTCAGCACCGGCCGCGTCTACGACCAGATTCGCCAGTCGATCGCCTACAGCGACAAGAACGTGAAGATCTGTGCCAGCCACGCCGGACTAACCCTCGGCGAGGACGGAGCGACCCACCAGATCCTCGAGGATATCGGCATGATGCGCATGCTCCCCGGCATGACCGTCATCAACCCCTGCGATTACAACCAGACCAAAGCCGCCGTGCAGGCCATCGTCGAGTACGAAGGTCCCTGCTACCTGCGCTTCGGCCGTCCGAGCTGGCCCATCTTCATCCCTGAAGACACCAAGTTCGAGATCGGTAAGGCCCTGCCGCTCAGCGAAGGCACTGACGTCTCCATTTTCGCCACCGGCCACCTCGTGTGGTACGCCGTCGAGGCCGCCCGGGAACTGGAGAAGGAAGGCATCAGCGTCGACCTGATCAACATCCACACCATCAAGCCCCTCGACGAGGAGGCCGTCATCGCCAGCGCCAAAAAGACCGGTGCCGTCGTCAGCTGCGAGGAGCACAACATGTACGGCGGACTCGGCAGCGCCATCGCCGAATGCCTCAGCAAGCACCAGCCCACCGCTCAGGAGTACGTGGCCACCAAGGACACCTTCGGGGAGTCGGGGGAAGCCGAAGAACTCCTCGAGAAGTACGGCCTGGGCGTGAAGGACATCATCGCCGCGGCTAAGAAGGCCGTTGGTCGGAAAAAGTAAGGAATGAAGGATTGAGGGGTTGAAGGGGCCTTCATTCCTTCAACCCCTCAATCCTTCATTCCCTCCCTCATTCCCTGATGGTGGATCCAATAAAAATAACCCTGGCCCGCAAGGACGCCCAGCTAAAGCAGATCCTCGAGCTGCAGCGCGCCAACCTGATCGAGAGCGTGGATGCCGGCACGGCGGTTTCCCAGGGATTCGTCACGGCGACCCACGAACTGCCGCTGCTGAAGGCCATGAATACCGCCGCTGCCTCCGTCATCGCCCTGCGCGACCGCAATGTGGTGGGGTACTGCCTGGCGATGACCCGGGAATTCGGGCATGTTGTTCCCGTACTCGCTCCCTTGTTTGAACGCCAGGATGCCATTGAACACCGGGGTATGTTACTGGGTGAGAGCGACTACCTGGTGATGGGTCAAATTTGCGTGGCGGAAGAAGCGCGCGCACAAAAACTGCCCGACCGGATGTACAAGTACCTGCGCGCCTGCTACCACCTCCGTTTTCCTTACTGCGTGACGGCCATCGATGCCCGCAATACCCGCTCCCAGCGCGTCCACGAACGCATCGGATTTGAGGAGCTAAACCGCTTCACCTCCCCCGACGGCCGCAACTGGATCCTCGTGATCTGGAACTGGCGGGACGGGATGGAAGGCTTCGAATAAGTCGGGAAGCTTATCGGCCGGGCAACAGCTGAGAGAAGATTTTCCGGTCGGTTTCCAGCTCCAGTTCCTTGCCTTCGATGTAGGGCAATTGGGGAAGCAGGTTTTCCCTGCCTTCCCCTTTCGGTACCAGCAGGTGTACGAAAAATTCACCGTCGAGATCGGCTACGATCATTTGGTGTCCCAGATAGACGACCTTGGCCCGGTCGATCGCCTGCGGGAATTCCACGTCCGCTTCGGAGAAGAATTCAAAGGTCCGCCGGGCCTCCTGATCGGTGAAGGTGAAGGTCAGTTGTTCCTCCCCTTCCGCATTGGTAGAAATGACCGCGTCGGTGATGGTACCGGTGGAGACGAACCCTTCCCCGCTTTCCGGAGTTACGTCGCCCAGTTCGCTGTTGTATTCCTCGACGAGCTCCTCCACGTCGATGCCGGAGACGGGGATGGCCGGATCGGTGTCTTCCGTGCAGGAAAAAACGAGTAGTCCGGCAAATACCAAGGTAATTGGTAAGGAAAGGCGTAGCATAATCGGAGAGGTGTGGTAGTCGTGTCAAAGTAGAAAGCTCCTGAAATTACCCCTTTTTGCCGGTCCGTGCAAGTAGGGCGTCGTGTTCAACCCCCTCTGTCGCCCACTGTTCACCTGCTATCCAGCCTGCGCAACCATGTCTGACCGCTCCATCGCCCACGTCCTGCCCGCCTACCCCATCGAGATGGAGGGCTTTCGCGTATACCAGCCGCTGCCCACCCAGCTGGTCGACCAGATCGATCCCTTCCTGCTCCTGCACCACTTCGGCCCCTTCGACATGGAAGCCGGAGGCCGCGACCTGCTGGACCTCGGGCCCCACCCCCACCGCGTCAGCCGCGGCCATACCGGCTACCTCCAGGGCGGCGACGTCCAGTGGATGACCGCCGGGCGGGGCATCATCCACAGTGAGCGGGCCACCAACGAGTTCATGGATACCGGCGGCACCCTCGAGGGCATCCAGCTCTGGGTCAACCTCAGTCCGGAAAACAAGATGGTACAACCCCGCTATCAGGACATCAAGGCTGCCAACATCCTCGTCGTCACCCTCGACGGAGGAGCCACCGTACACCTGGTAGCGGGAAATCTGGGCGGGGCCGCGGTCGTCAGTCACGGCCCCTACGTCATGAATAACCAGACCGAGATCCTGGAGGCCATGCGCGATTACGGGATGGGGAAGATGGGCTTTTACGTCGACTGATCAGCGGCGCACCCGCCCGTTGCCGTCGCCATCCATCAGCGTGATGACTTCCTCCTCGGTGACGAGATTCACGTCGCCCGGGATGGATGGTGGTGCTGAGGCGCAGCATGATCTCTCCAAAGGTGACGACGGCAGTTCCTTCCGGCATGGTGTGCGATGTTTTCCGGCCGGTTGCTCGTCCGGCTTCTCGCCAGGTTAGGAAATTACCTCGCCTAGGCTACCGGACCGGGCTGCAGCGGACCCTGGCGTCCCCGCATTTTCCAGGCGATCGCCGCACCCGCGATCCCCGCCCCCATGAAGCCGAGGGCGATGATCTGTGCCTGGGTAAGGCTCATCCCGAGCACGTCGTACTGGTCGTTGAGCCGCACGAACTCGATGAAGAAACGCTCCACCCCATTCAGGAAAAGGTAGAGGCTGAAGAGCAGGCCGGGGATGACGGTGAAGGGCTTGCGTACGGCCCAGAGGATGCCGCCGATCGCGAAGGCCATGAGGGTCTCGTAGAGGGGCGTCGGGTAGTGCAGCTCGGGCAGGCGGGTGCAGTAGTCGACGGTGCAGCCGGGGATGGGCACGCCGTCGTGGATCACGTTGTGGGGATAGTCGAAGCCGTAAAGCCAGTCGGGCAGGAACCAGCCGGCGGGGATGGCGTCGATGGCCGTGCCCCAGTCGCCGTCGCCGCTCAGCTGGCAACCGATGCGCCCGATGCCATAGGCCACGATGAGGGCCGGGGCGACCGCGTCCATGATCGGCACGGTGGGGATACGGTGGCGACGCAGGTAGAGGAATACCGCCACGAATCCGCCGATGAGCCCGCCGTAGATCGCCAGTCCGCCGCCGCTCAACAGCTCCTGGACGGGGTGCTGGAGGAAGCGGTCCCAGTACTCGATGACGGCGAAGAACTTGGCGCCGAGAAGCCCCCCGATGGCCGCCTGTATGGTGATGGGCCCGACCCGGTCACTCGGGTACACGTCGACCGGCACGGGTTCGGGGATCGCCCCCTGCTTGCGGCCGATGTTATAATAGTAGCCGGCGAAGAGGGCGGCGCCGAGGAGTCCGGCGAGGAAGTAGCCGTCGGTGGAGAGGAGCACGCCGGAGGGGTCGCGCTGCCAGGCGGCGAAGTTGGCGATGGCGTAGGGGAGCTTGTAGCCGAGCACGAAGCCGAGGATGCCGTTGGTGACGTAGTCGGCCGTGGTGACCGTCTGGCCGGGAATCCGCAGGGTCTTTTCCGGCTGCAGCTGACCGATGCGTTCCCGGCGCTGCATTTCCCACTTCAGCAGTTTGGCGGCGACGAGGAAGGCGAGCAGCAGGAAGAGCCCGAAGGTCTTGACGATGCTGAACCCACTGTCGCGCGCGGTACCGAGGAGGGCGTGCAGGAGGTAGGAAAGGTCTGGATACATGGCCGCGAAATTACGGCACCCCTAGTTGGCGATGGTCTTCAGCTCGTCAACCAATCCCTGGATCGCCCGTCGGTAGTTGGCCGGACCGTCGCCGAAGCGGGACAGCGAGCGCTCGGCGACCTCCAGGGCCTGGTCGTAGCGCTTGCGGGTCTGGAGGAAGCGGGCGAGGCGGTAGTCGTCGCGCCACCCCTCCTCGGTGAGCTCCGCGGCGGAGGAGAGGGCTTCGACGCCGAGGTCGATGATCTCGCCGTAGTTCATAAAGTCGGTGGCCTCGAGGGCGCTGAAGAGTCCGACCAGTCGCTCGTGGTCGCCGGCTGCGCCCTTTTTGAGGTAGTTTCTGGTGGCCTTTTCGACGTCCTTGCGGTCGGTGCCGCGCAGGGCGAAGGCGAATTCCCCTTCGGATTCCAGCCGCTTGCCTTCCTCCTTGCTGAGGGCGGAGAGCTTGTCAACAGCGGCGGCCAGCAGGCGTTCGTCGCGGTATTCGAGCGACTTATCAAAGGTAGTCCGCACGGCACGGCGCGCCTGGATATCCGTGGCTCCTTCTCCCTCCAGGGCATCGATGGCGGCGCGGTGTTCGAGCAGCAGGTCGTAGATCCGGCTGTCGGCCTCGGTGGCGGAGAGGTAGATCAGGCGGAGGGTCGCGGGTGCGGTGAAATCCAGGTCCGGCCGGCGCAGGTAGTCGTTCGCGACGCGCAGGTGCGACTCCCCGTTGCGGATCAGGGCGCGCACGTATTTGTAGGCCGCCCCGGGCTTGTCGGCTTCGTAGCTGGCTTGCAAGTCGTCAACATTCTCCACGCGGGCCAGCGCCCCGGCCGCGTCGCGCAGCAGCTGGGTAGATTGCCTTGCCCCCACCAGCCGATGCACCACCTCGTTCTTCGCGTCGATAAACAGCAGCGTCGGAAAGGCGCTCGCCGCGTGCACCTGCCGGAACACTTCCGACTCCGCTTTCTCCATATCCAGCTTCACGTTGATGAAGTTGGCGTTGAAGTATTCCCCCACCTCCGGGTCCGGGAATACGTTGGCTGACATCATCTTGCAGGGTCCGCACCACTCGGCGTAGGCGTCCACGAAAATGAGCTTGTCCTCGGCCTCGGCGCGGGCCAGCGCCTCCGGCCAGGTACCGGCGAAGAAGTCGATGCCCTGCTCCTGGGCGGTCAGGGTGGTGGAGAGGGCTAGTAGGAGGAGGATGGTGGTGGGCATGGGATTAAAGTTACGGAAAACGGCTTGCAGTTCAGACACTTGCAGGTTGGCTTGTCGCCAACGCTACAAGGTCTTACGGTAGGGTAGGCGCAGGTCGTAGAGTGGTTTGGAGCTTGGTTCGGTTCCCGGCTTCCAGCCGGGTCGTTGTGGATCGTCGGGTATGATGGCTCCCGGCTTCCAGCCGGGTCATTCCGAGATTGATCGCGGCTGGAAGCCGCGAGCCGCTAAAGGCCGAAGTGATCCCGGCTGGAGGCCGCCAACCGCCATCACTTCTCCTTTCTCGGCACCGGATCAGGCCCGAAGCCCCCCCACGGATGACACCGCCCGATGCGCCTGAGCGCCAGCCAGCTGCCCTTCAGCACCCCCCACTCCTGGATCGCGCCGACCGCATAGT
>JBBSPZ010000038.1:0-38587 GCA_038258275.1 Chitinophagales bacterium
ATTTGTGGGAGTCTCCAAGTCGGTCACCGAGGGAAGGTCCGTGAAGCTCAGGCCGGCGAACAGGAGCACGACACCGACCGGAATGGCGAATACGATCAACCAGAAAAACCCGAGCGCCGTACGCTGCCACCCGGTGGTACCGGCAAATAGAAAACGTTTAATCCTGCTCATTACGGTGCTTGTGAATACGGGTAGATAGAAAGTCGGCAAGTGGGTAACGCGTATCGGGGTGGCTTCCGTGTCGCAGGCAGGCCACCCGGCAGACTACACGTCCAAATCATTACTTATTAATCCAGCTTCAGGACGTCCAGGAATGCCTTTTGAGGCACCTGCACGTTGCCAAACTGCCGCATTTTCCGCTTACCGGCCTTCTGCTTTTCGAGCAGCTTGCGCTTGCGGGAGATGTCGCCGCCGTAGCACTTGGCGGTCACGTCCTTGCGCATCGCGGAGAGGGTTTCCCGGGCGATTACCTTGGCGCCGATGGCGGCCTGAATGGCGATCATGAACTGCTGGCGGGGCAGCAACTCGCGGAGCTTCTTGCACATCCCCCGGCCCACGTATTCCGCCTTGCTGCGGTGCACCAAGGCGGAGAGCGCGTCGACGTTTTCGCCGTTGAGCTTGATGTCCATGCGCACGAGGTCGGTCTCCTGATAGTCCTTGGGCTGGTAGTCGAAGCTGGCGTAGCCCCGGGAGATCGACTTGAGGCGATCGTAGAAGTCGAAGACGATCTCGGCCAGGGGCAGCTCGAAGTGCAGCTCCACCCGCTCGGGGCTGAGGTAGGTCTGCTTGGTCAGCGAACCCCGCTTGTCGATGCACAGGGTCATGATACTGCCGATGTATTCAGTCGTCGTGATGATCTGGGCGAAGATGATCGGCTCCTCTACCATGGCCCGGTGATTGACGTCGGGCAGTTCGGCGGGGTTGCGGATGGAAGTCACGTTCCCCTTGGTGTCGGTGATGCGGTAGGTTACGTTGGGGACGGTGGTGATTACGTCCATATTGAATTCCCGGAACAGGCGTTCCTGCACGATCTCCAGGTGCAACATGCCCAGGAAGCCGCAGCGGAAGCCGTACCCCAGCGCCGCCGAGGTTTCCGGTTCGAAGACCAGGCTGGCGTCGTTGAGCTGCAATTTCTCGAGGCTGTCCCGCAGCGGCTCGAAATCGTCGTTGTCGAGGGGGAAGATACCGGCAAAGACCATCGGCTTCACCACTTCGAATCCGGCCAGCATTTCGCCGCGCCGGTTGTCGAGGGTGACGGTGTCGCCCACCCGGATCTCGGAGGAGGTTTTCAGTCCGGTCACGATATACCCCACGTCGCCGCAGCCGATCTTTTCGGTGGGCTTCAGGGCGATCTCCATGGCGCCTACCTCGTTGGCCTCGTATACCGATCCGGTGGAAAGGAAGCGGAGGTTATCGTGCTTCTTCAGTTCGCCGTTCATGACGCGCACGTAAGCGATCACGCCGCGGAAGGGATTAAAGACGGAGTCAAAGATCAGGGCCTGCAGGGGGGCCTTGGGTTCGCCACTCGGTGCCGGCACCCGCTCCACCACGGCCTTCATGATCTCGGGCACGCCGATGCCGGTCTTGCCGGAGGCGAGGATGATGTCTTCCCGTGCACACCCGGTGAGCTCGATCATCTGGTCCGCCATCTCCTCGATCATCGCCGTCTCCATATCCACCTTGTTCAGCACGGGGATGATCTCCAGGTCGTGCTCCAGGGCCAGGAATAGGTTGGAGATCGTCTGGGCCTGGATGCCCTGGGTAGCGTCCACGAGTAACAGCGCGCCCTCGCAGGCGGCGATAGACCGCGACACCTCGTAGCTGAAGTCGACGTGCCCGGGGGTGTCGATCATGTTGAAGGTGTACAGTTCGCCGTCGGTATGCGGGTAGTGCATCTGGATGGCGTGGCTCTTGATGGTGATGCCGCGTTCGCGCTCCAGATCCATGTCGTCGAGCTGCTGGTCCATCTTCTCGCGTTCGTTCACCGATTGGGTGAAGTCGAGCAGGCGATCGGAGAGCGTCGATTTACCGTGATCGATGTGGGCGATCACGCAGAAATTGCGAATATTCTTCAAGTTAGGGCGGAGTTACGGGGTACGAAGGGCAAAGATAACTAACGCCGGCACCCCGTTCGCGGTTTTTGGCGGGAGCGCGGGTGCAGCATCGCCGTTGCCAAAAGCCATAAAGACAGGTTAAAGTACCGGTGTGGGTAATCTCTCCATGGTATGGGGGGTTCCCCCTTTGTATAGAAGCCCAAACCAATATGCTAAAATTCTCGTTTTTTCCCGATCTCTCCAAATTAAAGGCCCTGCTGCCCGACATCCTTCCGGGCTCCCTCCGGCCAGTGCCCGTCCCTGTCCCCATACGTTCGGGCGGGCGCTACGCAAGCGGCCCCCGGTCACTCCCCTCCCGCCAACGGCCATCCCGCTAAGTCCTACCTTGCACCTGCGGCCCCGCCCCCGGATCCGCCGGCACCCCACCGGTGTCGTACCGTTGGTGCTTGCGGCCCTTCCGGCCAACCTCCTTAGAACACTGCATGGAACACCCGCAGGATACCGTTACCCCCCCACCCCGACCGCGTAAACGCCGGTGGTGGCAGGTCGTGCGCCGTCTCTTCGTCGGGCTCGTGTTGACCGTTATGTTCTTACTCGGCCTGCTCCAGCTGCCAGAATTTCAAAATTGGCTGGCGGACAGGGTCGTGGCGGGCATCTCCAACACCCTGGAAACCGAAGTGCGGGTTGACGATGTCCGCCTGTCCTGGTTCGACGAACTGACCATTAAGGGACTCTTCGTGGAAGATAAATACGGCGACACCCTGCTCTACGGCAAGCGGCTGGAGGCGAATTTCAACCTGCTCTCCCTGCTGAACAATTCGGTCGAGATCGAGGCGCTCACCATCGCCGATACGCGTTTCACCATTCGCCGCGACCTGGGCGATGCGGAGACGAACCTGGAAACCGCCCTCCAAAAACTGTTTCCGCCCCGCGATACCCCCGCCAAGCCCATCAACCTGGCGCTGGACCGGCTGGACCTCGAACGCATCCAATTCCTGCAAAACGACAGCGTGCGGGGGCAACGCATGGAAGTCAGCCTGGAATCGGGGGTGATTCGCATGGACGAACTTGACCTGCCCCGGCAGATCATCTCGATCCAGAGCGCGGAACTTCGCCGCCCCGTGGTGCGGCAGACCAGCTTCGCCCCCAGCCCGCTTTTCGATGTGCCGATCGTCGAGGAGGCCATTCGTACGCTCGACAGCACCGCCACGGACAGCAATAAGGTGACGCTCCGCATTGCGGCCAACAGCGTGGAAATCATCGACGGCGCGTTTGTGCTCGACAACTTCCGCAAGGAGCCCATCGAAACGGCCGGGGACCTTACCTCCATAGATTTTGCCCGCCTCGACACCCGCAACGTCGACCTGGAACTAACCGACCTGCTGTACTACCAATCCGAAGTCTCGGCGAAGCTCAAACACCTGAGCCTGGAGGAGCAGAGCGGCTTCACCCTCAACCGGCTGAGCGTACAGGACCTGAAGGTGACGCCGACCGAGTTACAGCTCAACGACCTGTTACTCACTACCCCGACCAGCACCCTTTCGGACAGCCTGCGCTTTACCTTTCCAGGGGGCTGGAGCTCCTGGTCCGAATTCAACGACCGCGTCCGGATGCAGGTCAATATGGAGCCCGGGCAGCTGGCCGTACGCGACCTGCTCTATTTCGCCCGGAAGCTGCGTTTCAACCCCTTTTTCCGGGACAACCGCGACCGCAGCATCCGCATCGGGGGAGCCTTCACCGGGCGGGTCAACAATTTGCGGGCCGAGGACGTGATCCTGGCCCTCGACGACAACAACTTTCTCTCGGGCAGTTTCAGCAGCCGGAACCTCGCCCAGCCCGGATCGGAGGCCCTGAACCTCAAGCTCGACGAGCTAAAAACCAGCGTCAAAACTCTCCGCCGGCTCATCCCCCGCATGAACCTGCCGCAAAACTTCAACAAACTGGGTCGCCTCGACTTCAACGGTCAGTTCGACGGCTTTTTCACCGACTTCGCCGCCAAGGGCGACCTGCGAACCGACATCGGACGGGCCGTGCTGGACATGCGTATGGACATCGAGGGCGGCGCCGACCGGGCCGAGTACAGCGGCACCCTCTCCCTCGACAACTTTGCGCTCGGCCGCTGGACGGACAACGACCAACTCGGGACCGTAAATTTCAGCGCCGCCATCAGCGACGGAAAGGGGCTGCTCAACGAAACGGCGAGTGCCGGACTGACCGCCACCGTAGAGACCCTGGACTTCCGCGGCTATCAGTACCAGAACGCGCGCATCAGCGGACGGCTGGAGCAGCAGTTCTTCAACGGAAGCTTCGAGATCGCCGACGACAACATCGACCTCAACTTCCTCGGAGAACTGAATTTCCGGGACAGTATCCCGGTCTTCGACTTCCGGGCGGACATCAACCGAATCGACCTGCAGGCCCTCAACCTGAGTAACCGGCTCGTGGTGCTCTCGGGCAAGGTCGACCTCAACGTCATCAACACGGTCTTCAGCGACATGGAGGGCCGGGTGGAGCTCGACAGCTTCCAGGTCGTGCGGGATACCGCCGTCATCAACGTGGGTAAACTGCTGGCCTACTCGAACTTCAATGCCGACGGCCAGAAGGTGGTCAAGCTGGAAAGCGACATCGCCCAGGGGGAGATCATCGGTCGCTTCGACATCAACGAGGTGTCGACCAGCCTCACCCAATACCTGGTGGAATACTACCCCGGATGGGCCCAGCGACTCAAGATCCGCGCCCCGCGCAACGTACCGGACCCTAACCGCTTCAGTTTCGACCTCACCATCGTGGATTCCAAGGGACTGAACCGGCTGATCGACCCCAAACTCGGTCCGCTGGTAGACGTCCACCTGGTGGGCAGTTACGACGGATTCGAAGACCGGATGCGGGCCGAGCTGATGGCACCGCGCTTCACCTTCGACAACGTATCCCTGATCGACCTCATCGTGCGCACGAAGGGCAGCGGAGCGGAGGGGGAACTCGACCTGGTGATAGACAGCACCTACATCAACGGCAAGCCGCTGCTCGACCAGTTGACGCTGCTCAGCCTCATCGACCGCGATACCATCACCTTCGGCATCAACTACGGCGGGGCCGGCGGGCTTTTCCTCGACAAACTTAATTTGAACGGAGAAATCACCCTGCCCGATACCGCCAACTACGCCATTCGCTTCGACGATTCCGACCTCGTGCTCTTCCAGGAGCCCTGGGCGATCCGCCGCGACAACCGCCTGGTGATCGGCCCCCAGTACATCGATGCCCGCAACTTTAGCCTCCGAAGCGGTGACCGGAGCATCCGCGTGGCTAAGCGCGGCACCCGCGGCCTCGACCTCAACTTCGAGAACATGGCCCTGGGCCTCATCGATTCGGTCTGGAATTACCCCCCGCTCGACTTCAGCGGCCGGGTGAACGTACACGCCGGGGTCGACGATATCTTCAAGTTGCAGGGACTCAGTGCCGACATTCGCAGCGACACCTTCCTCATCAACGGCGACGACTACGGGTACTTGCGCGTGGACCTCCGCGCCCCCGATCCCAAGGGAAGGCTCACGGCCTACATGAACCTCAACCGCGATACCTCCCAGCTCATCGCGGAGGCCACCTTCAACCTCGGTGATCTGGCCAAAAATCCGCGGACCGATCAGCTAAAAAATTACCTGGACCTCACGGTTGACCTCACCGGATATCCCCTGGAGGTGGCCAGCTACTGGGTCGGTGGCTCGGTCTCCAACATCGTGGGCAAGATCGATGGCCAGCTCAACGTAGTCGGCCCCGCCGGCAAACCGGACGTAAAGGGATACATCGACGCCACCGCCGGGGCCTTTACGCTGGACTACCTCCAAACGCGCTACCACTTCAACGACAGCCGGGTGGTGATCACCAATACCCTCTTTGACCTGGCCGGTACGCAACTGCTCGACCGTTACGACAACGTGGCCCGCCTGACGGGGGGGATCACCCACGACCGGCTCAAAAATCTGGGCATCAGCGCCCGCCTGGAAACCGATCGTTTTCTGGCCCTCGACCTTTCTCCCGGACAAAATCCCAACTTCTACGGCCGCGCCATTGGCAGCGGTGCGGTCAGCTTCTCCGGCAATTTCCGTCAAACCGATATTTACGTACGGGCTACGGTCGGCCGCGATTCCCGCCTGTCCATCCCCGTTTCAGGTACGGTGGGTACCGGTGCCATCGAGAACGTGCGCTTCGTCAACCGGAACGTTTACCAGGAACCGGAAGAACGCGTGACAGCCGCCGACCCGACGGGCGTAAGCCTGGAAATGGAAATCGAAGTGACGGACCAGGCCATCGGCGAGATCATTTTCGACGAGGACGTCGGTGACGTTCTCCGGGGCCAGGGGAACGGCAACCTGACGATCCGGATCCCGCGGGACGGCGGACTTCAGATGTACGGCACGATCACCCTATCCGACGGAGACTACCTGTTTACCCTCTACAAGGTGGTCAACAAAGAATTCACGGTACGCCCGGGGGGTACCGTTACCTGGTCGGGCGACCCCTTCGCCGCGCGCATCGACATCGAGGCCGACTACCAGAACCTGAAGACCCCGATCGTGAACTTCATCCGCGAATACCTGTCCGCCGCCGGCAACGACCAGGTCACCCAGACGGCCAGCCAGGCGACCGACATCGAGCTCACCCTGAAGCTGAACGGGATCCTGACGCAGCCGGATATCAACTTCGACATCGCCTTCCCCAACCTCAGCGGCCAGCTCGAGAACTACGCCAACAACAAGCGCCGGCAATTGCTGCTGGACCAGAGCGAACTCAACCGCCAGGTCTTCGGCCTCATCGCCGTCGGCCAGTTCCTCCCCGCTGACCTGAGTTTTAACGTGGCCGACGTGGCGGTAAATACCGTCAGCGAGTGGCTCTCCAGCTACCTCAGCCTGCTGCTCAACGACCTGTTGAAGGACGCCTTTGGCGAAGACGCCTTTATCTCGGGTTTTGATTTCGACATCGCCTACAATAATTACTCCACCACCACGGCCAACACCCTGAATGCGAACAACACGCTCGTCCGCGGTCAGGCCGTAGAATTCTCCTTCCGCCGCGACCTCAACAATCGCCTGAGCCTGCGGGGCGACGTCAACGTGCTCAACAACCAGTTTGCCAACGCCACGGGCACCTTTATCGGCAACGACGTAGTGCTGGAGTACGTGCTCAACGACAGCCGCTCCCTGAAACTGAGAGTGTACCAGCGCCGCCAGCCCGACATTGCGAACGGCAGGCGCCTGCAGGTGGGTACGGGACTGAGCTGGAAGCGGGAATTTGACTCCCTATCCGAATTTTTCGCGGGCTTTAAGAAAGACGCGGGTAAACGGTAGCCAGGCGCTACTTCCGGTGGTTACCGAGCAGGGCGGCATGCGTCAGCATAATCAGCCAATCTTCCCCGATCGTATAGTCGCGGGCGTAGAGTAAATTGAGGTGGTGGATGGTAGTAGTATCCGACAGCTCGGTCCCGATCCCCGGATACAGCACCCCCTTCCGAAGCTTCGGCAGGGCGGAACGATGCGGTTCCGCCGGATGGTAGCCGACCCAGTTGCGGCGCCCGAGGAGGACGCCCAGGATGTTCCTCACGAATCCTATTTTTTGGTCTACCAGCCAAATCACCAGCGGCAGGGTGGCCAGGAAAAGAAGGGCCATACCGCGGTCGAAAATCCACTTCGCCCGCCGCTTGACCGGGTCGGTAATGCGCAGGTTGACGTCGATGGTATACAGGGTACCGCGCTGGTCGGGCCGGTGACTGCCGATGATGCTGCCGCTGGCTTCCGGCAGGATCCGGTACTGAATCGTGGGCCCCAGTTCGCTCATCCATCGCTGAATGGTAGTATTGTCGAGGTCCGCGGAGCAAAAAATCAGTTCTTGCGCCCGGTACAGGTTTACGAGCGACGCCAGGCGGGCACTGCTGCCCACCGAATCGATCAGGTTAGTGGGGGCGCCATCCGCCGGTGCAATGCGCCCCAGGTAATTCCGCTTCGCCCCCGCTTGCTGCAGCAGACTCAGGGTACGCTGCGTTTCTTCGGGGTGACCGACGATGAGCAGCCGGCGTTCCGGTCCCTCGCCCAGGCTGCCGTAAGCGAGCGTGCGCCAGACGACGCGTATCAAAAAGGCCCAGCTCGTCGCCCATCCGGCGCCCAGGACCAGCAGGGCGCGGCTCGGACGGTGCTGCTCGGACAGCAGCCCGTAGACGGAGAGCAGGAGCAGGGTACCCACCGCCAGGCTCTGCAGCAGGCGACCGTAATCGTAGGGCCGGTCGTACCCGCCCCCGAGAAAGATGCTGCTCACCCACAGCAGGGTGTAGGCGGGGAAATGGACGTAGTTGATGTTCAGCGGAAAGTAATCCGCATCCCCGAAGTGATAGGCCGACCAGAGGCGTTTCAGCACGATCAGGCCGGTGTACATCCCGGCGGCATCCAGCATCGGATACCGTAGTCCGGCCCAAAGATTGCCCGCTAGGGTGAGGATGGCGCGCACGTAAATGGCCAGCTGCATCATCCACACCAACAACCGGGCCTGGGAGCCGGCGAAGTGCTTGCGGGCAAAGATCACCATCGCCTGGTAGAAGACCTTTACGTAATTGAGGCTGCCGCGTTTCGTACTTTCCCCCTTGTAGTGAATGATGCTGGTCCCGGGGTAATAGTAATTTTCGTAGCCAGCTTTGAGGAGTCGGTAGGATAGGTCGATGTCCTCCCCGTACATAAAGAAGTCCTCGTCCAGCAAGCCCACTTCCACCAGGGCTGCGGCCCGCATCCACATGAAGGCGCCGGCCAGGATTTCTATCCGGTGGGTCTCATCGCGCGGCAGGTACCCCAGGTGGTAATGGTTGAAGCGCCGAGAGCGGGGAAACACCCGGGCCAGGCCGAAGGCCTTGGTGAAGGCCACCCAGGGGGTAGGGAGCCCCCGCTTGCTTTCCGGCAAAAAGCGCCCGCTGCCATCCATCATCGCAACCCCGAGACCACCCAGGCGCGGATGTGCCTCCGCAAATTCGAAGCAGCGGCGGAAGGTATCTTCCTGCACCACAGTGTCGGGGTTGAGCAACAGAACGTATTTGCCGCCGGATTGCCGCAGCGCCTGATTATTGGCGACCGAAAAGCCGGGGTTGTCGTCGTTCGCGATCACCCTCACCCACGGGAAGCGGCGGCGGACCATCTCTACCGAGGCATCGGCGGAGTTATTGTCCACCACCCACGTCTCGGCGTCCATTCCCGCGGTAGCCCGTTCCACGCTCAGCAGGCACTGCTCGAGGAAGTAGCGCACGTTATAACTGACAATGACGATGGAGAGCTGCACGCGCCAAAGGTAAAGCAGGGACTGCGCTTATCTTTACGCCTTCAATACCGTATATGTCCGATCGCTTCCGGGGTACTTCCCTGCGCCTCCTGTTTTTTACCTTCTTGGGAATCGTGGTGATGATCTTACTGGGCGGGGCCGCGGTCGCCGGATTGGCCGTTAACTACGACCTGAACGTAGGCAATGCAGATGCCGTATTCGCTACTGCGAACGACCGGCAACACCTGCGCTTTCTCCTCCTGATCAATAACCTCTTTACCTTCGGGCTTTCGGGGATACTGGGACTCTACCTCACCTACCGCAATTTCTGGGGGGAGGCCGCCGGCCTCGTTCCCCCGGCGCGTAAATCGCTGGTGCTGCCCGCATTGCTGACTTTCCTGCTCGGGCTCCCCCTGATCGCGCTATCGGCCTACCTCAACCTTCAGCTCGACCTGCCCCAGTGGATGGTCTCCTCCGAAGCCTCCGGCAACGCCATGCTGGCGGGCGTACTCACCTTCGAGCGGGTGCCGGAATTGCTGCTGGCCCTCCTTACCGTAGCCCTGGTGCCCGCTTTTTGTGAGGAACTGATGTTCCGCGGCATCCTGCAGGGCCGGCTGCTCGGGAACCTCGTGGGCGGTCATGCGGCTGTATGGGTCGCGGCGGCCATCTTTTCCGCCATCCACGTGGAGTTTGCGGGCTTCTTTCCGCGTTTTTTCCTGGGCGCCCTGCTGGGATACGCCTACCGATGGACGGGGTCGCTCTACATTCCGATCCTCATCCACCTGCTCTTCAACGGCATCCAGGTCGGGGTCACTTACGCATCGGGAGAGTTCACGCCGGACACGGAGATGGACGCCTCCTTTCCCCCACTCCTTATTTTGGGCCTGGTAAGTCTGGCAGCAGTGGGCTATATGCTCTGGCGGTACGAATCCAGGTACCAACTTTTGCTCCTTCCCGAGTTGCCCGGGGATCACCAGGACCGGTATCCCTGACTCCGCTCGAAGATGGCCGTAAAGAGATCGGCATCTTCGGCAGAGAACACCAGGCCCCGCCGCTCCATAACACGTGCCGCGGTAGCCATGGCCCGGTCGAGGCGGTAGGTTTGCATCCCTTCCACTCCCCCCCAGGTGAAGGAGGGTAAAAACGTCGGTTGGAAACCACCGCCAAAAACGCTGGCGCAAAAGCCCACCACGGTGCCGGTATTGAACATGGTATTGATCCCGGCCTTAGAGTGGTCGCCCATAACCAGTCCGTGAAACTGCAGTCCGCTGGGCCGCATCCCCGCGTCGGGGTATGACCACACCTTCACCTCGCCGTAGTCGTTCTTCAGGTTGGAGGCATTGGTATCGGCACCCAGGTTGCACCACGCTCCGATCACGGCATTGCCGAGGAAGCCGTCGTGCCCCTTGTTGCTGTTGGCCTGAAAGACGACGTTGTTTATTTCCCCGCCGACCTTGCAATGGGGGCCGATGGTAGTGGACCCATAAATCCTTGCCCCCATTTTGACCACTGCACCCGCGTTCACCGCCAACGGCCCGCGCAGGAGGGAGCCTTCCAGTACGGTGGAGCCCCGGCCGAAGTACACCGGGCCGTCGGTGCAATTGACCGTGCACCCCTCCAGGGTGACGCCCTCCTCCAGAAAGAGCTGATCGGCGGGACCGATCAACAAATTGGTGGTGGAAAGGGGGGTCGAAGTGCGCCCCAGCGTGAGCAGCTCAAAATCCTCCCGAAGCGCCCGGGCGTTCTGGGTAAAAATGTCGGCTGGACGGGAGATCCGAAAAAGCGGCAACCGGGGAAACTCCCGGCGTGCTATGCCCGAGGCGGGTGATTCCGGACTAAAGTCCTCCGCGAGGTTCCGGTCCAGGAATGCTACCAGCAACTCACCATCCTGGTAGTAGGCGGTGTTTGGATCCACCACATTCAGAAAGGAAAGCAACGCTAACGTAGGCAGCAGGCTGCCGTCGACGAAGAGATTTCGTTCAGACAGGGACAGCGGGAAATGAGCGCGCAGGTAGTCCTGAGTGTGGAAGGTGAGCGGACGCTCCTGCCGCGCCCTCCACTTCTCGGCGATGGTCAGGCTGCCGATGCGCAGGTCCGCCACGGGTCGGGCCCACGTCAGGGGCAGCAGGGCCGCGCGTACGGATGAATCAAAAAGAACGAGGGAGGTCATGGCCTAGAGGTCAAATCCGATGTCGGAGCGGTAATCGACCCCTTCGAAATGGATATGCTTGACGTCGGCGTAACACTGGGCGAGGGCCGCTTCGATGGTGTCCCCGTAGCTGGTCACGGAGAGTACGCGGCCGCCGTCGGTGACCAGTTTGCCGTCCTCCCCGGATCGGGTGCCGGCCTGGAAGACCATGCTGCCCTTCACTTGGTCGACACCGGTAATTACTTTCCCCTTCGCGTAGTCGCCGGGATAGCCGCCGCTGACGAGTACCACCGTAGCCGCCTGGCGGTCGTCCATATCAATGACGGCACCACTGAGGCCGCCTTCCGCGGTTTCCAGCAACAGCTGCATCAGGTCGTTATTGAGGCGGGCGAGCACCGACTGGCTCTCGGGATCACCGAGGCGGCAGTTGAACTCGATCACCTGGGGCTCACCGTCCACGACGATCACGCCGATGAAAATGAAGCCGTGGTATATCAACTTCCGGGCCTGGATGCCCTTCAGGGTTGGCTGAATGATCCGTTGCTCGACCTTGCGCATCATATCGGCATCGACAAAGGGAGGGGTGCTCACGCTGCCCATGCCCCCCGTATTCAGGCCGGTATCTCCGGCACCGATGCGCTTGTAGTCCTTCGCCACCGGCAGAATGCGGTAGCTTTTGCCGTCCGTAAGCACGAAGAGGGAGAATTCGATGCCGTCCAGAAAGTCCTCCACGACCACCTTGGTGCTGGCCTCCCCGAACTTGCCGTTCAGCATATCACGCACTTCCTGTTTTGCTTCCGCCAGGTCGTTGAGGATGACCACTCCCTTCCCTGCGGCCAGGCCGTCTGCCTTCAGCACGAAGGGGGGCGTACGGGTACCGAGGTAGGACTCGGCTTCGTCCACTTGGTCGGCGGTAAAGCGCCGGTAGGCGGCGGTGGGAATGTCGTATTCCTCCATGAAGGCCTTGGCGTACGACTTGCTGCCCTCCAGCCGGGCGGCCTCCTTACTGGGGCCGATAAAGAAGACCGATTTCAGTTGCGCGTCGGTGCTGAAGTAGTTCTGCAGCCCACGGACGAGGGGTTCTTCGGGACCACACACCACCAGGCGAATGGTATGCTCGAGTACTACGTCGCGCACGGCATCAAAGTCGTTGGGGTCCAACGCCAGGTTGGTGCCGTAGGCCGTAGTGCCGCCATTCCCGGGGGCGATAAAGAGCTGGGCACAGAGGGGACTTTGGGAGATCCGCCAGGCCAGGGCGCTTTCGCGGCCCCCGCTTCCGAGGAGTAGGACGTTCATAGGCTGGGGTGATTTTGGGGCAAAGGTACGTTCGTTATTCTACCGTCAGGTGCCGGCTGCGGGTGAAATACTCGGCCTGGATGCTGGCCCGGAGGTTCCGCTGACGGTCTTTGTACAGGTGTTGTTTGATCAGGTAGACCTCGTAACTCCCGGGGGGAATGTCATCGATGGCCGAAGTGGGCAGGGTAATAATGCCCTTGCTGGTCGGACCCGTAAGCAGGATGCGTTTGGGCGTGCTGCGATCGGCCGGCTCGAAGAAGATCACCAGGCTCTCATTTTCCGCCAGCCCCCTCCCGGCGGCGGGAAAGTTCGCCGTCCGGGTGCGCACCAGGGTATCCGGCAGGGAATCGATGTACACCGGCACCAGATCAAACTTAAAGTTTGCTACTTCCTCCCGGCTGCTGACGGCGAAGCGCATGGTTGGGTCGAATTTCTGCACCCGTTCGAGGCGGAATCGCCGGGCCGGCAAGTGGTGCAGCGGCAGCATCGGGGTACCGAGAAAGGTTGGCGCCCGATCCGTCGAATCGGCCAGTAGTAATTCGGCATTCAGGGTCCGGCTGTCCTCCTGGTAGCGAACGTGGCCGCTCAATGTTTTTACCTCGTTTACGGGTGTGGGGTCCGCGTGACCGCAGGCCAGGAACAGAAGGGTCAGGGGGATCAGGTAGCGCAAATGCCGGTCTTTTTTGCGAAGGTAACCCCCGCGTTAGTCGAGGCTCCAATCGATCGGCGTTTTGCCGTGGGCGACCAGGTATTCGTTGGCCTCCTTGAAGTGGTGGTTACCGAAAAACCCCTTATCCGCAGAGAACGGCGAAGGGTGCGCACTCTCCAGCACGAGGTGACGGGAGGCATCGATGAATTCGGCCTTCTTGCGCGCAAAGGCCCCCCAGAGCATAAATACGGTATGCTCCGTCTTGTCGCTCACCGCCTGGATGCTCGCATCGGTGAAGTACTGCCACCCAGACCGCTTATGGCTGCCCGGTTGATTTCGCTCTACGGTCAGCATCGAATTGAGCAGAAACACCCCCTGCTCCGCCCACTTGGTCAGGTCGCCGTGGGTAGGGATCGGCACGTCGAGGCTATCTTCGATCTCCTTGTAAATGTTGCGGAGGCTGGGCGGGGGCGTCACCCCACGGGGGACGCTGAAGCTGAGCCCCATCGCCTGTCCGGGATTGTGGTAGGGGTCCTGCCCCAGGATCACGACCTTGACCTGGCCAAGGGGAGTCGTATTGTAGGCGTTGAAGATGAGGGAGCCGGCGGGATAAATGGTTTTTCCATCCACCTTCTCCTGCTTGATGTAGCCGATCAGCGTGTTAAAGTAAGGCTTGCTGAATTCGGGCGCGAGGGCGGTTTTCCAGGAAGATTCTATCTGTACGTTAGTGGCGGCCATGGGGTCTGCGGGGGTAAAGGAGGTGTGCTAGTGTAATTCCGGAGGACCGGCATTTGTTCCCCCGCACCCGCACACCTCCCGGTTTTTCTCCCGCCGCGAGTTGGCCTATACCTTCACCAGCTCATCCAGCCGTACCGTGCGCCGCTCGGCGATACTCTTGCGCGCCGCGATGCCGATAAGGACCGAAAGGGCACCGTCGCGGGTACCCGCCATGTGGCCCAGTGGGTCGGCTGCGTCCGGGTTGACGAAGATGTAATCCAGCATCCGCAGGTCGCCCCCGCCGTGGCCATAGCGGAATTTCGGCACCTTGATACTCTGAAAGTCCTGCTCGAAGTTTTTGTGGACGATGATTTCGTGGAATTCCGTCGGGGTCTCCTCCTTGCCGAACGTCATCTCATCCTTGTGCATATCCGCCTGCTCCGCCTCGGTATACTGTCCGTTCTGGAAGGGAATGTCCTCCCAGGAATCGAGGCGCCCCTCGTGCCCGTTAAAGGCGATCCGGTAGCCCTCGTAGGGCGAGTAGGTCGTCAGGGAGTAGTTGACCAGCACGTCGTTGTCGTAGAGGATCTGGGCACTCATTTTGTCCCAGGTATCGATGTCCTCCCGGAAGACGCAGGAGTCGCGGATGTAGCCGTCGTACTCCTCGTTGTCCACGTAGAGGCCCGTGAGGTAGTCGTCCTTGGTAATGTCCCAGAAGTAGGGGCACTCGTCCTTGTGCACACAGGTGCGGCAGGATTCGCCGCGGTAGGGGCCGTTCTTCCCGTAGTGCTCCAGGGCGCCGTAGGCGGTCACTTCTACCGGGGTAGCCCCGATCCACCAGTTGAGCAGGTCGAAGTGGTGGGTGGCCTTATGGACCCACAGTGAGCCGCTGTTTTTGATGTAGGCGTGCCAGCGCCGGAAGTAGCTGGCTCCGTGATAGTTGTTGAGGTACCAGTGAAAGTCCACGCTCGTGACCTTGCCCACTTCCTGATCGTGAAGGGCCTGCTTGATGGCCGTATTGTGGGGCGAGTGGCGGTAGTTGAAGGTTACCAGCACTTCGCGACCGGTCTTTGCCTGAGCATCCAGGATGGCCTGGCATTTCTCGGCATCCGTGGTCATCGGCTTTTCGGTGATCACGTTGGCCCCGCCCTCCATGGCCTTGATGATGAATTCGTGGTGGGTAGAATCCATCGTGGTCACGATGACCCATTCCGGTTTTACCTCGGCCATCATTTTATCGAAATCGGTGTAGGTCGGGCAGTCCACGCCCATTTTGCCTTTGACAAATTCCAACCGCCCGGCATTGATATCACACAATCCTACGAATTCCACCTGGTCCGCGTAATTTTCCACCAGGTTCCGGCCCCAAAGGGAGGAGCCGCGGATGCCGGTACCGACCAGGGCGATCCGTTTCATTTTCCCATTTTTCCAGAGCGCAAAGGCGCTTGCCTGACTGGTGGCCAGGGCGGCCCCCAGGATGGAGGTTGACTTTAAAAAGGTTCTACGTTGCATGATTGGTCTTTGTCCGCCTAAGTTAGTGGAATGATCCGAATTTGTGCCTGCGTACCCAATTTCCTTCCGTTGTGGCGGGTACGCCGGTGCAACGGTTGCCGGGAATAGCCGGTACCTTTCCGGCTTCCTTTTTTTATCCCTTACCCGCTGCCCGTGACCCTCAATGCCGACCTTGGTGAATCCTGGTATACCACCCAAGTCGGGGACGATGCCGCCCTGATGCCTTACCTAAATACCTGCAACCTTGCCTGCGGCTTCCACGGCGGTGATGCCCTCACCCTCCAGCGTACCATCGCCCTGGCCCTGCACCACGGGGTGACCATCGGCGCCCACCCCAGTTTTCCCGACCGGAAAAACTTCGGACGAGCCGTCATGCACCTCGACCCCGACCGGCTGTACGCCCTGATCCTGTACCAGGTAGGTGGACTTACCGCCCTCGTCCGCGCCGAAGCCGGTACGCCCCTCCACCACCTCAAGCCCCACGGTGCCCTGTACCATTTCGCGAACGAAACTCCTGGGGCGGCAGCGGCCATTGTCCGGGTCATGACTTGCCTGGACATCCCGATCCTTTTCGGTCCGCCAACGGGTGAGCTGCGGCAGGCCGCTACCCGGGGGGGGATTGCGTTTTGGGCGGAGGGTTTCGTGGACCGGGTGTACGAGCCTTCCCTGCACCTGCGTTCCCGCCAACTTCCGGAGGCTTCCATTGACGAACCCGCAGCAGCAGCCGAACAGGCCCGCCGGCTGTTAACGGAAAACATCGTGGTAGCGAGCGACGGCCGTGCTTACCCCCTGCTGGTCGATACGCTCTGCATTCACGGAGACCACCCGGGGGCGGTGGATCGGGCACGGGCGGTACGGGCCGTCCTGGAGGCCTGAGTAATGCCCTACCCATTACCTTTGCGCGTTCAACCGCCAGCCGACCTTCCATGCGCAGCTACCTCCTTTATGCCCTTTTTCCCTTCCTGTTCGCCTGTGCCGGAGATTCCGAGCCACCGGTGGCCGCTGCCACGGCCCCGGCAGACGAGCGCGGGCTCGAGCAGCCGGACATCACGGTCTCCATCGAAGGCGCGGCACCGGGCACCGTCATACTCGTCGGTCAGTTTATGGACCAGCAGTTCAAGGCCGATACGGCCGTGGCCGATGACCGGGGTACGGTTCACTTTCAGCGGGCCGAGCCCTACGAACCGGGCTATTACTTTGCTTTTTTTATGGACCAGACCCGCGCCGACTTCCTCATCGACCAGGATCAGACCTTCACCCTGACGAGTAAAAAGAGCGACATGGTGGGCCAAATGGAAGTGGAGGGGAGCACCGATAACGAGTTGCTGTACGAAAGCCTGCAGTACGACCAGGAAATCTCGCCGCTGCTCTCCTCCACCGACGCGATGTTGCAAGTCGTAAAACCCGGGCAGCCGGACTACCAGGACCTTCAGTCGCAGCGGCAGCAGCTACTCGACAGCCGCGCCGATTTCTACGAGACCAGCTTTGCCGAGCACCCGGAAAGCTTTTATACTTCGTTCCGCCGCGCCGCTTTACTCCTACAGTCGCCCCCGAATCCGGACGCCCGCCAGCTTTCCGAGCTCCGGCGCGGATACTGGGCGGGCGTGGACTTCGACGACGACCGGCTGCTGAATACCCCGGCCATTGCCGGCAACCTGGATCGCTACATCAGCGAACTGACGCCGCAGAACGCGGACTCCATCAATGCCGCTGCCGATGAATTGCTGCAACAGGTGCTCGATAATAAGGAGTATTACCGCTTTTTTGCCAACGCGATCACCCTGAAGTACCAGCCGGGCCGGTCGGAGATCATGGACCCGGAAGCGGTATACGTCCACATGATCCAGCAGTACTTCACCCGCGAGCGGGCCTTCTGGGCGGATAGTATGATGATCTACGGGCTGCAGAACCAGGCGGACATGATGTCCCACAGCCTCGTCGGGCAAGCAGCGAGCAACCTCATCGTCCCGGGCCTCGACGGCATGTCCAAACGGCTGTTTGCGGAAAAGGCGCCGTACGTGATCGTATTCATTTACAATCCGGAGTGTGACCACTGCATCGAGGAGACGCCGAAGTTGATGGAGTGGTCCCGGAAGAATAAGGACCGCGCGGCCGTCTATGCCCTGGCGCTGGACACCGAAGACGCGAAGTGGAAAGCCTTCGTGGAGGAGTTTGGTCTGGAGGACTGGACCAACGTCTACGACCCCAGCAACCAGGCCATATTCAAGACCTACTTCGTCGACACCACCCCCGAAATGTACCTACTTGATCCCGACCGGAAGATCATCGGCAAGAACCTCAAGTCGGAGGAGCTCAACGCGGTGATCGCGGCGGCTACTCCTCTTCAATGATGGCGTCGTCGATAAGACTGTCGCCGTCGTTGTCGTTGTCGTCGAAGCCGGCGATGAGGTCGCTCTTCTTGCGGGGCTGGTAGTTGGGGTCGGTCTGGACGCGCATGTCCTTACCGCCTTCATTGTGATAGTCGCCCCGCGCGAAGCGGTCTGCGCGGTCGAAGAAGGAGTCGGTACCGTCGAGAATGGAATCGCCGGTCTTGCGTTCGCCCTCTTTATTGTCGAAGGCGCGGGCGCGAGCTTCGGCCTGGGCGGCGGCGGCCCTGGCCTGCTCGATGGATTCCTCCAGTTTCATTTTTTCGGCTTCCCGGTTGGCGTGGTCGATAAACGCATCGGCCTTCCCCTTCAGGTTGGCCCCGACCTCCGCGGCGCGGCTGAGCACCTCGTCGCCAACCTTCCCCGCTACCTTCCTGGCCTGTAAACCGGCCCGGGCCGCCGAATCGAGGGTAGTGTCCGCCGCTTCCCGGAAAGCGGAGGGCTCCTGGGGCCGCACGGGATTCCCTTCCTCCAGGTCGGACTCAAAATCTACGGGGCCGGACTTGGGCGCCTTTTCAGGAGGTGTAAGGTCGAGCTTACCGAAGGTGAGCTCGTCGTCGATCAGCTCGAGGCCGTCGTCGGTGGAGTTTGAGGCAGGAGGGGGCGCCGCCGCCCGTGGCTCTTCCTTCCAGACGGCATCACCGAGTTGGCTCAGGGCGTCCTTACCCTTATTGATGTAGCCGGGTGCGCGCACGGCCAGTTCGCGCGCGGCTTGCTTGGTCAGGTCGAGCAGCTCTTCCCCCTGGTCGCTGAGTTCGTCTCCGGCTTCGCGAGCAGATTTTCCGGCCCTGGCGGCCTGGTGCTTAGCGATGGACTTGGCACCGAAAAATAGCTTCTTGAGGTCGTTAAAGAGTGGCATAGGAAGGAGCGTTTACTGGGTAAATTACGGGTTGCGGGGGGTCGCGGCAAGCCCACGCCCCTAAACTACCACCTTGCGGGGGTTCTTCTGTACTACGGGCTCTCCGGTTGGCCCGGCGACGAGCGGCGGCGGGGGCACCTCCCCGTTCTTGTACTTGTAGAAGCCGTAGTACTTTTCCTTATCCAGCGTACAGCCGGGACCGTGAAACATGATCCTCCACCACGCTTTGGGATGGCGGTAGGTCTTCATGTCGCGAAGCATATCGATGTGCTCGTGAAAGACCAGGGTAATCGGGTTATAGCTGCCGACGGGTGTCAGGATACCGTAATTGGGCGTTTCCTGCTCGGGGCAGAAAGTGCCGAACATACGGTCCCAAACGATCAGGCTGGAGCCGTAATTTTTATCCAGGTATTTCTCCTCGGTGGCGTGGTGGACCCGGTGGTGGCTCGGCGTGACGAAAAAGTACTCGATCGGGGTCCACATCCGGTCGATGAGTTCGGTGTGGATCCAGAACTGGTACAGGACGCCGATCTGCATGCAGATAAAGAAAACGAAGGGATCGAAGCCCAGCAGGGCGGCGGGAATGAAAAAGATCACCTTGATGTGCTGTGTCCAGCTCAGCCGGAAAGACACGGAAAAGTTATACTGCTCGGAACTGTGGTGGGTAACGTGGGTGGCCCACCAGAAGCGTTGCTCGTGGCTGATGCGGTGCGCCCAGTACCGGCAAAAATCCACGACGATAAAGCAGAGCACGAAGCTCCACCAGGTGGTCGGGATGTACAGGGGCGTGAGGTTATAGAAGAACAGGATGATCCCGAAGGTCAGGGCCTTGACGAGGGCGGTGCTGATCAGGTTACCGATGCCTACCCCGGCGGCAGCCAGTCCGTCCCTGATGTCGTAATTGTGCTTTTCCGCGCGGCTGCTTCCCGCGTGATCGGCGATGTATGCCTTCATGTCTTCCGCATAGGCATTGCGCTCCCGGGTGTAGGCGACCGGGTTGAATCCGGAACCCCGCAGCGTAGGTGCGTAAACGGTCAGAAAGCCGAGGCCCTCGGCGGCTTCTTCCAGTTCGTGGATGTACTCGCGGCGTCGCAGGAACCATTCCAGAATGGTGAGCGCCACCATCACGGGCACGGCGTACACGATGACCGGCGGAAAATCCAGCTGTTGGATGTCTTCGAAGGTATAGAGCGGCTTGATCATGGTAGCTTACTTTCCGGTTCCGTACAGGGTTTTTCCGGCCGATTCGTACTTGTCGCCCTCTATCCAGAAGGGCAGGGAGTCCCGGTTAGCGATCAGGCGGGCCGCGAGGGTGTAGATCTGGCAGTACCGCTTGAGGTAGGCCATGTCAATGGTCTCGGGGTTATCGGTAACCTGGTGGTAGTATTTGAAGATGGCATCGTCGAATCCGGTCATACCCGGCGCGAAGTTGAGCGCGGGCATGCCCTGGGCGGCGAAGCTCACGTTGTCTGACCGGTCAAAGAGCCCTTGCTCCGGCGCGGGGTTCGCGATGACCTTGGTATGGAAGGCAGCGGCAGCCTCCTCGATCTGGGCGTCGATGCCGGTGCGGCCCATCCCGATCACGGAAATTGAGCTCGTATCGTTGTACCCGGCACCGTCGGTGTTGAAGTTGAACACGGTCTGGTTGAGGGGGACGAGGGGGTGCTCGGAGTAGTACTTACTGCCGAGCAGTCCGAGCTCTTCGCCCGTGACGGCCAGGACGATGATCGAGCGGCGGGGGGGCACCTCCGCAAACGACCGGGCGGCGGCCAGGAGGCTGATGGTGCCGAAGGCATTGTCGCGGGCTCCGTTAAAAATGCTGTCTTCGGCGGAGTAGTACCCCCCACCCTGTACCCCTACCCCGACGTGGTCAAAGTGGGCCGTCATGATCATGTATTCGTCCGCAAGGGCCGGATCGCTGCCCCGCAGGATTCCCCCAACGTTGCGGCTTCCCATGTCCTCGCTGCGCATTCCGGTACTGGTCAGGGTGCCGTCGAGCCCGGAGGCATTGGCCTGTAAATCGCTGACGAAATCGTCCTCGAACTTCACGAAGCCGTAGGGAATGGTGGCGGGGGCCGAACCGTCGTCTACCGACATCCGCTCTCCGCCGAGGTAACCCTTAAAGCCATCCCAGGGAAACGGCAGGGCGAAAATCTCGAAGATGCCCACTGCACCTGCGGCAGCCGCCATTTCGGCCTTCTTGCTAATGCCCGTGAACACCCCCTGCTGGCCCTGGTCACCGGGCAGACCGGGACGGGTGATGACGATCTTGCCCTTCACGTCGAGGTTCTCGTAATCATTCTGGCCCGTGGCCTGGTCTACCCAACCGTAATTGGCGAAGACCACCTTACCCGTTACCTCCGTGGCCGGGCCGCGCATAACGACCATATTGTCGCCGTGGACATAGGTGCCTTCTCCTGCGGTAAAGGAGGCGGAAGTGGGCGAATTGACCTTCTTCAGCGGCACCGTTTGAAAGTAGCTACTGTCTTCCCCGTTGATCGGTTCATACCCGAAGGCCCGAAGCTGGGCAGCGATGTACTCGGCGGCGACTTCATTACCGATCGACCCGGTGCGGCGCCCCGCCAGGTAATCGGAGGCCAGGAAATACATTTCTCCCGCCAGGTCCAGCTGATCCAGGCCGAATTCGGGCAGCGACCGGTCGATATCGGCTGGGTCAGACTGTGCGAACAGATAACCCGAAGCGAATAAAAAGGAAAGGAAGGTCAGTCTCATTACGGTCGGTTTTGGCGGTTTATGCCACCGGTGCGGCAAACGCCCCGGCGACTTCATCGTGAACGATCTCTCCGAGGACTACGTTGAGTCCGGCCTTGAGTCCGGGGTTTTCTTCCGTGGCGCGCTCCCATCCCTTCTGGGCGATCTGCAGCAGGTAGGGGAAGGTAGCGTTGGTCAGGGCGAGGGTGCTGGTAAAGGGCACCGCCCCGGGCATATTGGCCACGCAGTAGTGGATAACGCCGTCGATCACGTAGGTGGGATCCTCGTGGGTAGTGGGGTGGCAGGTTTCGATACAGCCGCCCTGGTCTACCGCGACGTCAATCACCACGGTGCCGTCGCGCATTTCGCTCAGCATTTGCCGGGTGATCAGGTGCGGGGCCTTGGCGCCCGGGATTAGGACGGCTCCGATGATCAGGTCGACCCGATCTAATTCCTTGCGGATGTTATACTCACTGCTAAAGACCAGGGTAACGTTGGCGGGCAGCACGTTAGCCAGGAATCGAAGGCGATCCAGGTTAATGTCCATGACGATAACGTTCGCGTGGAGGCCGGCGGCCATCTTCGCCGCTTCCGTACCTACGATACCCGCTCCGAGAATCAGCACCCGTGCGGGAGGCACACCGGGTACTCCCCCGAGGAGAATACCGCGGCCCCCGGCCTGCTTCTCGAGGTATCTCGCGCCTTCCTGCACCGACATGCGGCCGGCCACCTCGCTCATGGGGATGAGCAGCGGAAGCGAGTTGTTGGGCCCGGTCACGGTCTCGTACGCCAGGCAGATGCATTTCCTGCTCACCATGGCCTCGGTCAGCGTGCGGGAGCCGGCAAAATGGAAGTAGGTGAAGAGCAGTTGCCCTTCGCGGATCAGTCCGTATTCCTCCGCGATCGGCTCCTTAACCTTGACGATGGTTTCGGCACGGGCGTATACCGTTTCGATATCCGGCGTGATTTCGGCCCCCGCTTCGACGTAGTCCGCATCGGTAAAGCCGCT
Organism: Chitinophagales bacterium; assembly: GCA_038258275.1. Taxonomy (GTDB): domain Bacteria; phylum Bacteroidota; class Bacteroidia; order Chitinophagales; family Saprospiraceae; genus Neolewinella. Next base: position 22,632 of record JBBSPZ010000038.1, read on the forward strand.
GCTGATGCCGGCGGTGGTCTGTACCAGCACGGTGTGTCCGCGGCGGACGAGCTCAAGGGCCCCACCGGGGGTAAGGGCCACGCGGTTTTCGTTTTGCTTAATTTCTTTGGGGCATCCAATAATCATGGGTAGGGAGTTAATGCGGTTAATCGGGATTAGTATTCAGCAACCAGGGCCAGTTGCCCGCTGCCGTCAAAGGAAAGGCGACTGATGCGGCGAATGCCGTAAAAGCCAAGGTCAACCACCTCGCGCCACTGGGCGGCCCCCTGCTTGGGATCGAGGCGATAAAGTTTCGTATCGCTACCGGCCAGGTAGGAGCCGTCGGAAAGCAGGGTAAAATCTTCCGTCCCTCCCAACATCGGGGCAATCAGGCGGGGCGCTTCCTCCATCCGGTAGAGATTCTTTTCGACGAGTTGCCAGGGGGTGGTGGTTTTATCTACGTACACCAGGTTGCCATTGGAAAGGCGGGTGAAGGTGCGGCCGGTGTTGGCCGCGACCGGCCGCGGGGCATCCCCGTTGCTCGAAACCAGGACGAGCTGATTGGGATTCCCAACCATAAAGAGCACCAGTTGGCTGTTGTTCAGCCATTCGTAGTAGCCGATGCCGTTCGTGGAGGTGAAGACCGGCCGGCCGTTATCGGAAAGATTCGTAGGGAACTCCCACAGGCGCAGGACCGTATCCTGGCCGGTAAGTTCCTGACGGATGGCCGAGAATCGGTTGCCGTCAAACATTCGCTTAGGACTGTATTCCCCGGATTCCGTTTGCGTCAGGCGGGTGCGGACGTTCTGCGTGAGGTCGAAGCGGTACACGTCGGGCTCGGTCATATCGGGCGTCTTGACCGACGCATAGAGCTGGTCACGGCCGGCCCAGCTGGGGTGGTTGTTGTAGCCCCTGGGGTTGAAGCCCGTCAGGTACCTGGGATTCGTGAGGCTCACCAGCGTATCGCCTACCCGGAGGTCGAAGACGAACAGCTGGGTTTCGGGAGCCTGTGCCGCCACCTCGGTTTGAGCCATCGTGCAAATAAGGAGGCAAAAGAGGTAGCGAAACATGGCAATCGGTTAGTTAGCAGGACAAAGATAACGTAAGGCTTACTCGTCATCGAGTAAATCGGACATGGTGTACACCCCCTTCCTCCCGATAATCCACCGGGCAGCGGCGAGGGCTCCACGCGCGAATCCCTCCCGGGAATGGGCCGTATGGACGAGTTCGAGGGTATCCGTAGGGGAGCTGAACTTCAGCCGGTGGGTGCCCGGCACCTCCGGTTCGCGGTGGGAGGTGATCTGGATTGCTTCGCCGAGTTCCTGTTCCACGATTTCGGAGAGCGTCAGGGCCGTCCCCGACGGCGCATCGAGTTTTTCCGTATGGTGAGTTTCCTCGATGGAGACCTGGTAGGGTTCGGCCTCGATAAAGCGCGATAATTCCCGGGCCGTGGCAAAGAAGATATGCACCCCGATGCTAAAATTTGATGCCCAGAATAGCGCCCCCCGCTCCGATTTGACCCGGCAACTTACTTCAGGCAAGCGATCAAGCCAGCCGGTGGTACCCATCACCACGGGAACGCCTGCGTCGAGGGCGAGGTAAATGTTTGGTACCGCCGCATCAGGCTGGGAAAAGTCAATCGCAACATCCGCTTGTTCAAGTCGGTCACGCTTCAGTTCGACGTGGTCAACGCCATCCACTTTCAGGACGATCTCATCGCCGGCTTCTACGGCGAGGCGCTCGATGATCTGTCCCATCTTTCCGTACCCGAACAGTGCAATCTTCATCGCGCTAAAGTACGTCAGACCAATGACAGCACCCCCTGGAGCGGGATCGGCAACCAGTCCGGCCGGCTGTTCAGTTCGTACGCCACCTCATACACGGCCTTTTCCAGGATGAACAAGTCCAGCAGTGCCCTGCAATCATCCGGATCCTGGGGCAGGAAGGAGGCTTCCGCACATTCCTCAAAATAGGCATCCAGGTAGGCGTCGGACACCTGTCGGTACCAGTCGTCCGCCCGCTCGGTCAGATCCCGGCCGGTATAGCGGTCGGGATTCAGCAGCAGTTGTCCCTGGGCCGCGTAGTGGAAGGAGCGTACCATCCCGCCCACGTCCTTCAGGGGTGGGCGCTTGCGGCGGCGCTCGGGGATGGTCAGTAGCGGTTCTCCCTCGAAATCGATGATGTAGAAATCATCGGCCGTGTAGAGGACCTGCCCCAGGTGGTAATCCCCGTGGATACGGGTCAGCTGGGCGGAAAGTGGCCGGTCACGTAAGGCTCCCAACTTCTCGGTGAGGCGGGGATAGGCATCCAGTACCTGGCGGGCCAGGGCTTTATTCGCTACCGGCAGTTCGTCCAGGCGATCTTCCAGTTGGGCAAACTGTCGCTCCAGCAGCCGCAGGGCCGCATCGGTAATTTCGCCACGGTAGCTGTCGGTCAACGGCACGGGGACGAGGTCTTGGCGGTCCGCGCCGGCGGAGGCCAGCGCCTTGTGCATCTCGGCGGTGCGCACGCCGAGTTGCCGGGCGCGCTGCAGGGTTTCCGCGTCCACCGGCGCATCTCCCGAAAAGTAGCGGGCGGTCAGGTCCTGAAAAAGGCCCCAGGCATCGCCGAGGTTTTCCACCTTTCCACTCATGAGGCCCAGGTTGAGGTAGGTGTCCTCTTCCATCGACCCGACGCCCAGGCTGCCGCCGTAGGGGGGGCAGTGGCTGAATTCCGTCTGCTCGGAGAGGAAACGCACCAGTTCGAGATCGGGGTTGATCCCGGGGTCCAGCTTGCGGAAGAGCTTGAAGAAGAAGGTATCGTTGTAAATGATGGCCGTATTGCTGGTGTCGATGGCCGGAACCGTGCTCTCGGCCGTAGCGGCGGCGGACAGCAGCACCCGGCCGGCTTCGGCCGTCAACGCCTCCTGCCCCTTGCCGCCGGTAAACAGCATGTGGTACAGCGCCGCCCGAAAATCATGCCGGGGTACGGCATCCGTCAGCATGCCGACGCCGGTGATCTCGCCCAGCATGAGGCCGGGAAAGGACTTCTGGTAGAGGGCCCGTTGCTCCGGGAGTCCGTTCAGGGCCAGGGGCATCTGGTAGGTTTCCCGGCTGCCGTCGGCAAAGTCCACGGCCACGATCGCGATACCCGCATCGGGGAGTACGGGGAAGTAATCATTGACGGTACAGGTCGTAATCGTCTTGCCCTTGCTGGTAAACCACCGCTGGCGCGGTAGGTAGGTGGGCAGGATGACGGTGGTCAGGGCTTCGAGAAATTCGGGGTCCCGGAATTGGTCGGCAAGGTGGGGTTCAGGCATAGGGAGTGGATCTTACAGCAGTTACGTAAGCCGGAACGCTTTGTTTAGGCCTATTGACCGGCTTTCCCGGCCCGCAGCATACCGTACATCCGCCGGACATCGTAGCGGTCGCCGGGGAAAGCCCAGTTCTTGCGGTCGTTCGTCTGTACCAGCAGCACCGATTGGTCTTGCTGCACTCCGCGCCCTACGGCCTCGAGGCGCATGTTCGCCACGTTGGGCAGGGGGTACTCAACGTCTCCAATGGCAAGGCGATTGGAGCTGATGGTCACCTCGGGATACTTGAAGGTGGACCAAAAGGCGCCCAGAAATGCCATCAGCCCCAGCAGCGCACCGAAGTAGGCGAGCATAGGAAGGAGTACGCGCCGCCGCGGATCGGGGTCTTTCGACCGGCTGGCGAGTACCGAGAGGTAGAGCATGCCCACGAAAATGACCCCACAGACTCCGAGGGTGACGTAAAGGTCCGAAAGCTGGGGGGCAAACACCGTGGGTTCCATCTATTTTCCGGCCTTTGCGGCCTCGTTTTGCTGGGTAATTAAGGTCAGCACCTCATCGAGCTGCTCGGCACCGATCCGCTTGCTGATGATCTTTTTGTCCTTGTCCAGCAGGAAAACCGTGGGGGTGGACTGAATATCGTATTCCTTGTAAAAGCGCTGATAGGGATCGGCCACCTGTACCCAGTCGCCCGTTTCCTGCTCGTCCACGTACTCCCAGCACTTGCCGAGGTCCGCTTCGCCCTTGGTGCAGACCGAGAAAATCTTTACGCCCCGGTCCTTCCACTTGGCGTAAAAATCTTTCATGTGGGGGGTGGATTTTTTACAGGCCGGGCAATCGTACCGCCAGAAGTACAGTACCGTATAGTCGGCATCGACGCCGTAGAGCGTGATGGGCTCGCCTTCCCGGGTAGTCATCGCCAGGTCGGGCGCGATCTTTCCGATCAGCAGCGGCTGCAGGCGATCGGCGGTCTCGATCATCTTGCTCAGCTGGTCCTCGTCGGCCCAAAAGGCCTTTCCGGTGCGGTAATACGTGTCGATCATGTGCACGTACAGCGCGTCCATACCGACGACGTTGCTGCTCGCCGCCTCATTGGTATAATGTACGGTATAGTACTTAAAGGCATCGGAGGCCGGGTCGAATTTACTGAGCACCCTATCGATAGCCAGGCCCAGGGTATCGGGATGGTTTACCTGCAGGCTTTTGACGTAGTAGTTGATTCGCTCGAAGAGGAAGGGGGTGCGCAGCAGCCGTTCGTCCGTGACGTCCAGCCCGTCAAAATAGTGGTCTTGCAGCCACCGCCACTGCCGGGTGCGGCGGACCTCCTGATCGGCCACGTCCTCGTAGGCCGGCGGGATAGCGGGCTGGTTAGCGCGGACAATGGCCGAAACAAAGGCGTCGGGGTGTTCGGCAATGAGCTCCTGCTGGTAAGCCTTGACGCGCTGGTCGATCGCCTCCATCTCCTCGCGGGCCAGGGCGGCAGCCGCGGGTGCAAGGGTCGTATCGGCAAGCTGCACACGGACGGGGGCGCTCTCCTGCTGCATCCGGTCCAGGAAGGCGAGGTAGTCGTAAAAGAGCTCGTTCTCCGCGCTCCCCGTGATCTGCATTTTGTTGAGGGCGTCGAGCTGGGTCTTCATGGAAAAAACCTGATCCCCGTCGTCGCCAATGAGTAACTGGAAGTACTGGTTATCGGGGGCCAGTACCACGAGGTAGATGCCGCGATCGAGCGCGGTACTGTCGCTGGCAAAGACGTAGGTCCCGGCATCGCTGCGGTAGGCCGTATCCACGATGTACTGATTGTCCAGCAGGTAATAGCCCAGGGTAAGGATATCCTGCTCGTAGCCATCGATGGTGACGGTGACTTCGTGGCCGTCCTGGGCAGCCACGGCCGTGGAAAAGAGGAAGCTGAAGAGGAGGAGACGGAAGTACATCGGCGGGGGTTAGGGGGCAAAACTACGGAAAACCGAACACCAACATAACGGCCTTCGTTGCACAAACGTCCGGTAACCAGGACATTTAGTATAATCTTAAATACCCTCCGCCATGAGAGAATTCACATCATTCCAGGGCATAACCCCCGCTAATTCCCGCTACCGCCACATCGATCACCTCTTCGAGGAGCAACGCCGCCGCCTGTACGGTGACCAGACCATCAACGGCGATTATGAATTGAATATCCCCCACGCCAACATCACCCAGCTGGAAGACGAAGACCGCGGCGGTTACCTGATCGAGCTCGCCGCACCCGGCTACCAGCGCAACGATTTTCACGTCAGCGTCCACAACGACGTACTGACGATTAAGGGAGAACTCGACGACAATCGCCAGCGCGACCATAGTTCCTTTACGCGGCGCGAGCACAATTATCACACCTTCACGCGCAGCTTTACCCTGCCCGAAAGTGCCGACGAAGAAAATATCACGGCTTCCTACACCAACGGAATCCTGGAAGTGTACGTGCCCGTACTCAAACCGGTCGAACAGACCAAGACGCCCCGCCGTATTGAGGTAGGCGCCTAAGCCCTAAAATTCCAGTGAATTATAATATTCCAGCGACCGTGCGATCATCTCCACGGTCGCTGTTTTATTTACGGAGCAGGCGCCCGGACGGTCGAGGAAGGTGAAGTTGATCTCCGCCGTATCGTTCTTTTTGTCCTGCTGCATGAGCTCCATCAGGCGGGGAAAGGATGCTACCGGCATTGGCTGATGCCCGTAGATCAAAAGGCAGTACCGGCTGATCGCCTCCAGGTCTTCCGCCGCCAGGCTGCCCAGCTGGTGACTCAGCCAGGACTCCGCGATCATCCCGACCGCGACCGCCTCGCCGTGCAGCAAGCGGTTCTCGGCCTGTAACAGGTAGCTTTCGACGGCGTGGCCGATGGTGTGGCCAAAGTTAAGCGCCTTACGACGGCCCCGCTCGAAGGGATCCTCCAGTACGATTTCCCGTTTAATGTTGACGCTGTGGGCGATGACGGATTCCCAGTTCAGGGAAGACCGGTCATGGATCTTGCACAACTCCTCCCACTGCTCCCCGTCGGCAATGAGGGCGTGCTTGATGATCTCCGCGTAGCCCGACCTCAGTTCCCTGTCCGGGAGGGTCCGCAAAAAGGCGACGTCCACCCATACGGCGATGGGGTTGGCAAACAGGCCGATGCTGTTCTTTATTTCGTAGAAGTCGATCCCGAGCTTACCACCCACGCTGGCGTCCACCTGGCTCAGGAGGGTGGTGGGTACCTGGACGAAATCCATTCCGCGCTTGAAGGTGGAAGCCGCGAAGCCGCCCATGTCGCCGATCACTCCGCCTCCCAGATTGAGGCAGCACCAGCGCCGCCCTACCCCGCCCCGGAACATTTCTTCCCAGATGAAGCGGCAGGTGTCGAGGTGCTTGTGTCGCTCCCCGGCCGGCACCTGGATGACCAGCACGGGTTGGTCTGCGAGACCCGCCGTGAGGGTGGGCAGGCAATAGCGGTGCGTGTGCTCGTCGGTGATGATCACCCAGCCCGCGTACCCGCGGCCTTTCAGCCAGCTCAGCTGCTGCGGTCCGATCGGGGCGATCTCGATGGTGTACTCCTGGTCTACGGATAGGGTCATGGGGACAAGAAACGAAGTTGCCGCCTTACCAGCGTTTTCCGATCTGCAGGTTGATGAACAGGCTCATGTATACGGGCGGGTTGCTAACCCCGGGGGTCAGGTCGCTCTCGACCATGATGTCGGTATTGCCGATGAAGTAATCGGCCATGATACCGGCCTCCAGCGACTTGGCCACTTCATCGTAGGCGCCGAAGCCGAAGTGGGTCGCGAACTTGGCGTGCACGCCGGGCCGGAACCCGATTTCGTCCAGGCCGACCGTCCAGGCCGATGCCCCGAAGACGTTGATCTGGTTTCCGACGAACACATCCAGGTTATCCCCCGTGTACCGCACGTCGATGGGCGCGGCGTCGTTGCGTTCGATCTCCAGGTAATAGGGCTTAACGATCCCCAGCGTAGGACCGAATTCGTAGGAATATCCGATGGCGACACCCCGCTCCTTGGCCTTCTCCGAAAGAAAGCGCTTCATCCCGAAGCCGAGGCGCAGGGCGTAGAGCTGATTTTGCTTGCCGAAGACGTAGGCGCGGCTGACGCGGTTGCTGACTACGTTGACCCGATCGGGATTTTCGCGGCGCTCGCGGCTGTGGCGTATGTCGCCGAAGGTCAGTGTCCAGAACCGCGTCTTATCGTAGGTGAGCAGCTTGCCGGAGCGCACGCCCAGGAAGAAGTTCCGGGGGGTGGCCAGCGCGACGTTGAAGGTCAGCTCGTGGTTGTAAATGATTCCGATGTCCTTGGCATCGTAAATGTTGCTATTGCCGGGCAGTTCCAGCTGGGCCGTTGCGGCCAGGGAACCCATCAGTACGGCACACATGAAGAGGAATCTTCGCATAAGGTTAAAGATATAGTGAAAATACAGCGTTCTCCACTCCATTGTTGATGGGGACTACCTTTAAGGCTTCAATTGTCGCGCGCCTTGTCTACCGTACCCGAGATCACCGTCGTTACCGACATCCGCCACCCCCGCCTCCGCTACGTGCTGGACATCGTGGGCAACGACCTGGGTTACCGCTTCCGCTTCTTTAACGACCGCTCCGTTTTCGGAAGCCCGGCGCCCCGGTACGGCGTCCGCTACGGCGGAGGTGGCGAACGCTGTCTCCCCCACCACCCCCTGCTCTCCGGTAAGTCCGTGGCACCCGCGGATACCGCCCTGACCTACCTCGACGGGATGCCTGTTTTCTGCGCGACGGAGAACGGACACGACCTCCTCGCCTGCATATTTTTTGCCCTGAGCCGCTACGAAGAGTACGAATCGTTCCAGCCGGATGCCCACGGCCGCTTTCCCGCTGCGGCCTCCCACGCCCAGCGGTGCGGCTACCTTCGCCGACCCATGGTGCGGGAGTGGACGGCCGCTATCGGACGCCGGTTACGGCAGTGGTTTCCCGACCTGCCCGTACCCGAACGCCCGCCCTTCGTTTTCCGGCCCACCTACGACATCGACCTGCTGTGGGCCTACCGCCATCGGGGATGGCGGGGGATGGCGAGCCTGGTCCGGGACGCCCTCACCGGCCACACCCAACGCGCCCTCGCCCGCCTGCGCTCCCCCCCGGCCGAAGATGCCTATTTCACCCTGCCCCGGCTCCATGCACTCCACCTCCAACACGCGCTTACCCCCGCGTATTTTTGGCTGCTGGCGGACGGCCAGGACCGGCGCGACCCCAACCCCTACCCGATCCCTCCCGAACAGATCCGCCACATGCGGGAGCTGGACGCCCACGCCATCCTGGGCATCCATCCGGGCTACCGCTCCGCTGAATTGCCGGAAGTGATGGCCGGCGAACGGCAACGTATGCAGGAGATCCTGGGCCGCGAGGTCACGGCTTCCCGCCAGCACTTCCTCCGCTTTCGCTTACCCGCCACCTTTCGCCAACTGGAAGCGGCGGGCATCACCGACGAATACAGCATGGGCTACGCCGACGAAGTGGGGTGGCGCGCCGGCACCAATCTCCCGTACCCGTGGTACGATCTCGAACGGGAACGCAGCACCTCACTGACCATCCATCCGTTTGCGGCCATGGACGTGACGCTGCGTTCCTACCTGGGCCTTTCTGCGCAGGACGCGGGTGCAGTGATCGTGGAACTGGCTACGCGCGTAGGGAAGTACGGCGGGGATTTCCCCCTGCTGTGGCACAACAGCAGCTTTGCCCCCGAATTCGGATGGTACGGATGGTGGGAAGCCTACGTGGGCCTGGTGGGTCAACTTAGCAGTTTACAGGATCAGTCCCCGGATTAATCCAGGTCGAATAGGTTCCTGACGCCTGGATAGCGGCTGACGTTGAATCCTTCCGCCAGTTCGTAGCCTGCCTCCCGGCCCAAGCCACGGGCCTTGGCGGAAAGGAAGTCCATGAAGTCCTTCCCACTGATCGGGGTACGCAACTCCTTGGTATACTCACCGTCCTCGTGGTCGTTGAACTGCGAGGTGTAGCAAGCGATGGCCTCCATTTTTCCCCGGAAATAGGGCGTGATATCTACCACGAAATCGGGCTGGCGGTTGCGATCCTGGATGTAGTGATACACGGCACGGGGGCGCCAGCGTTCCTGCTCCTCTCCGTCGAGGTCGTAGGTTTCTACCTTTTGCAGTCCGCTGTAAAAGCAGGCATCGGCAATGATGCCCGCGGAGCGGCCGTGATCGGGGTGGCGGTCGGAAAGTGCGTTGGCCAGCACGATAGCGGGCTGGCAGTCGCGCAGGACGGATACGATTTTGAGCAAGGTTTTCTTTTCGTAGCTCAGGAACCCATCGGGGAGGTCGAGATTCTCGCGAAATTTGGCCCCGAGCTTTTGCGCGGCGGCGTAGGCTTCCCGGGTACGAATTTCCGCGGTACCGCGGGTGCCGAGCTCCCCCCGCGTCAGGTCTAAAATGCCGAAGGTGTATCCCTGGGCGGCGTGGTTAAGCAGCGTTCCGGCACAGCTTAGCTCCACGTCATCGGGATGGGCGCCGACGGCGAGAATATCAACTTTCATACTTGGTTGGGCGTGTATTGATTAGGACAAACCCAGCAGCATCTCAAGAGTTTAGCGTACTCCCGCACAATGGACGGCCGAAGAGGACGCTAAAAGTGCCACTAGTAAAGTTATTACCGGCAGGGGGGTAGCCGTGCACACCACGCTTTCCCCCTTGAACTTGTCCTGCTGACCATTAGTTATAGACCGAACATTACTCACACGATGCGTATAGCTTTTTTTCGTACGGCCAGCTTGCTGGGGGTACTTGCGTTTGCCAGCCACTGTGCGGACTACAAGATTCACGAAGCTCCCATTGAGGACCTGACCAGCGAGGCCCCGCCTACGGGGAATCTGGAGTATTCCACCTTCCTGGTTGGTGACCTGGGGTACGACTACGAACGCGGATTGACCACCCTCGGGGCCCTCATCCAGGAAATGCCCGGGGGGGAAGCGAACAGCTCCCTCCTGCTCCTCGGAGACATCACTGCCGAACAGGGCCTTCGCAAATCCTCGAAGGACGAAGGGGAAGAAGCCGCTCACCTCGATGCCATCATCAGCCGCCTACAGCGGGTGCCCGGAAAAATTTTCTATACCCCGGGAGAAAACGAAATCGGCCGCGACGGGCAGTTCAACCGCCTGAGCCGGCTCGAGGAGTATTTCGAGGACCACAGCGAAAAGAAGGTCCGCTTCATGCCCAACCACGCCTGCTCGGGCCCGGACGACGAGGAACTCTTCGACCGCATCGGCCTGATCGGCATCAACACCGCCTGGTACATGGCCGACTGGTACCGCGACGAGGAAGTAAGCGAGGGATGTGACTACACCAACCGCGACGCCATGACCTTCGCCCTCGCGGACGAGATCAAGGGCTACCGCGACCAGGTGAAAATCGTCATGATGCACCACCCCCTCCAGGCCAACGGCAACCGCGGCGGGCAGTACAGCATCAAGCAACACCTGTTCCCCCTGACCGATTGGATACCCGGGGCGTACGTTCCCCTGCCGGTACTCGGAAGCATCGTTCGCCTGGTACAGGGGGTTGGTGGCGGCGCTCAGGACGTCAATAGCCTCCGGTACCAGAACTTTGTCCGCAAGGTGGAGTCCGGCATCGACGACGAAGTCAACGTTATCTTCGTCAGCGGTCACGAGCACAATATGATGCTCGTGCACGAAAAGGAGTACGTGAAGGTCGTAGCCGGCAGCGGCAGTGTTCGCGGGCCCGCCATCGGGGGCAATGACGCCAATTTTGTCCAGGGGGCAGTCGGGTACAGCCGCCTGGACTTCTACGACGACGGCTCCGTTTACACGGGATTCTATACCGTGGGTGAGGACGGCCGGCAGGAGCGGGTATTTTACCGCCGCATTATCGAAAACCGCTTTGCCCCCCAGGATGTCGGGGTGGAAAAAGTTCCTGCCGAAGTGGTCAACAACGATACCGTCCGCGCCGTGATCTACGCCGGGGACCCTGCAGACAGAACGGCAACCTACAACACCACCTTCGGCCGCCACTACCGCCGCCTGTATTACCTGCCCGTCGAAGTCCCGGTGCTCAATATCGACACCATCTTCGGAGGCCTCACCCCCTACCGCCGCGGGGGCGGCATGACGACCATGAGCCTGCATACCGAGGGCGGCGACGGACACTTGTACCAAATGCGTTCGGTACGCAAAAATCCGGCACAGTTACTTCCTAGGCTCCTGGAGAAAAGTTTTGCCGCGGAGATCGCCAAGGATCAGTTTACCGCCATTCATCCGTACGCCCCGCTTACCCTGCCCCCCCTTCAGCGTAAGCTGGGGCTGCTGGCCGCCGACCCCTACCTCTACTACGTGCCGAAGCAGCCGGGCCTGGACGGCTTCAACACCAACTTCGGGGGAGAGATGTACTGGCTGGAGCAACGCCCGGACGAAGACTGGAGCGGCACCCGCTTCTTCGGGGGCAGCAAGAATATCGTGAGCAACAGCGACATGCGGGAGTTGCTGGGCGACGACTGGAAAAACTACGCAGACCAGGAAAATTACGCCCGCGCCCGCCTCTTCGACTTCCTCATCGGTGACTGGGACCGGCACCGCGACCAGTGGCGCTGGGCATCCTTCGAGCAGCCGGATGGCCGCACCCGTTACGTAGCGGTAGGCCGCGACCGCGATCAGGTGTACAGCAACTTTGACGGCGGACTGCTGGGCGTCGCCCGCATCTTCGTTCCCGAAGCCCGCAAGCTCCGTCCCTTCACCGGCAAGCTCGACAAGGCCAGGTGGCGCGGGCTCAACGGAAAATGGAACGACCGGGTATTCCTCAACTCCATCACCCGGGAAGAAATGGTGGAGCAGGCCAAGTTCATTCAGAATACCCTCACTGCGGCCTCCATCGACTCGGCCATGCAACTCCTGCCGGCGGAGGTCCGCCCCTACAGCCTGGGCGAGGAGGATATCGATGGCAAACTAAAATCCCGCCTCAGCCAACTCGACCGCTTCGCCGCGGAGTACTACGCCACTCTGGCCGAGCGCGTTAACGTCATGGGGACCAACAGCGACGACGTATTCCTCCTGGAAGGAAGGGCGAACGGGGACTTGCACGTGCAGGTGTTCGATGCCGATGGCGACGGGAAGAAGGACGAATTATTCTACGACCGCGTTTTTCATCCCGGGGAGACCCGTTCCGTAAACGTGTACGGATTGGACGGCAACGATCGCTTTGAACTGACGGGGGCCACCAGCCGGATCAGGGTGCGCCTTATCGGGGGCACCGACGGCGATACCGCCATTGCGGAGGGCCGGCTGGCGGCCCGCGTGTACGACGAAAAGCAGGGAATGGAAATGGAGGGGAACACCAGCCGCTTGAAGAATCGCCTCAGCGATAACCACCCCGAACTCAATACATACGACTTCGAAGCGTACTACCCCAGCTATACGACCCCTATGCCCTCGCTGGGCTTCAACGTCGACGACGGCTTCTTATTCGGCGGCGGAGTTGCCCGGACCGTGATGGGCTGGAAGCCCGATCCCTACGCCCAGCGCCACAACCTCGTGGCTACCTACAGCACCAACGAATTTTACCAGGTGCGGTACAACGGAGAGTTCAACGACCTGTTCCGCCGCCGCAATGACCTGACGCTAGAAGCCCATTATTACAGTCCCGGCTACGTAGCCAACTTCTTCGGCCTGGGCAACCAGGGCGTAGGCCAGCCCGACGAGGATAACCTCGACGATTTCGGGATTGAGGAAGATCAGATCCTGGAATACAACCGCGCGCGCCGGGAGGAAGTATACTTCAACCCGATGCTGCGCTTCCGCGGGGAACGTAACCGCTTCAGTTTCTCGGTCGGCCCCTTTTACCACAGCTACCAGCTGCAAGAAGCGAAGGACTTCACCCTCATCCGCAATACGGACGCCATTGACCCTACCGTCTTCGACCGGCAGCCGTTTGCGGGCATTTCCGCCAACATCACGTCCAACAACCTGGCCGTTCCCCTGCTCGCGGATAACGGCGTGAAGTACGAACTCTTCCTGCGGCAGAGCTGGAACCTGGAACAAGCCGGCCTGTCCACCACCAAGTACGGCGGCAACCTCTCCTTCTACCGGATGTTGAAAAAAGCGATCAACATTGCTACCCGCATCGGATTTGAGCTGAATACCGGGGACCCCCAATTTTACCAACTTGCTTCCATGGGCGGGCGGAGCAATTATCGCGCAGCGCGGGTGGATCGGTACCTGGGAAATAACATGATCTACCAGAATATCGACCTTCGACTCATGGGCTTTGGCTTCGGAAAGGGCGAAGTGCCGACCATCGGCGGCTTCATCCTGGGGCTCGACCACGGCCGCGTCTGGCTCAACGGAGAAGACAGCAGTACCTGGCACTTCGGTTACGGGGGCGGCGTCTGGGTAGCTCCACTGGGGGCCACCATTCTCAGCCTCACCTACTTCATGGACGACGAGAGCGGCCGGCTGAACTTCGCCGCGGGCTTCCCCTTTTAACTACCGACACATGAACAAAATCTGGGAAAGCCCTAACCTCATTTCCGTCATCATCCTGCTCATCGTACTGGCGATTGGCGCCGGGTACGTGGCGTTTACCGTTGCCCAACGTCCGGAAACGGAAAGCTTTACCGTAGACGATGATTACTTCTTTCCCTACAATTTTGATCGCCTCGACCGGGTGGTAAAATTACCCTCCGAGCTCGAGGAAATCAGCGGGCTTTGCCCGGGCTACGCGCCGGATGAGGTGTTCGCCATCCAGGACGAACTCGGCGAGCTTTTCCTCGTCAATAGCCGCTCGGGGGCGGTAATTAACCGGGTACACTTCGACAAGAACCGCGACTATGAAGGCGTGGCCCGCAAGGAAAACGAAATTTATATCCTGGAGACGGATGGCGACATTCATCACTTTCCTTATGCGGACTCTCTCGCCGAAATTTCGGCGACCAAACTGGAGACCGCCTTCAGTTACCGCAACGACACCGAGGGTATTTGCTACGATTCCCTGACGAATACCCTCCTTATCGTCCCCAAGGAACAGGAACTCAATCCCGTAGGAGGCAGCGATCGCCGCCGGGGCATCTATTCCTTTGATCTGGAGACCCGGTCGCTGAGTTCACAGCCTACCTACTACATCGACGAGCTGGAAGTCGGACAGATTGTGTACAACAACAACCGGGAATACATCGTCAAGCCGAGCGGTATTGCCGTGGATCCCTTCTCCGGATATATTTTCGTTATCTCCTCGGTTGGAAATATCCTGGTGGTCATTGACCGCGAAAGCCAGATCAAGCACGTAGAATTGCTCGAAAAGGGTGTTTTCGGACAACCGGAAGGCATTACGTTTGCCAGGAACGGGGACCTCTACGTCAGCAGTGAAGGCCGCGGAGGGTCCGGGATTATTGCTACACTCACTCGACAAGTGCAACCCACCACTAATGAGCCAAAATGAAAAACCCGCGATTGCGGAAGTGAATTCCCCCGTAATCGAAGGTGCACGGCGGTACGTTCGTGACCGATTTCACGCCGACCTGGAGCCGATCTATCTCTTTCACAATTTTGCCTATTCCGAGGAAATGGCCGATAAGGTGTTGGAACTGGCCGAAGCCGCTGAGCTGGATGCTGCAACGACCGAGCGCCTCCAGGTCGCCGCCCTTTTTTATCCTCTGGGGTACATTGGTGGAGCGGAAGGGTTCACGGAGCGGTCCGCTACGGAGCTGGAAACTTTTGCCCAGCAGGAAGGGTACGAACCGGGAGATGCGGCCGATTGGATCACCGGAGTGCCCGAGGCTACTCCACAGAGCGAGTACCCTACCCGCTTACTGTACGATGCCTCCTGGAACTGGCTCGGCCGCAAACGCTACGACCGCCGCTCCGACCTCCTGCAGCTCGAGCGCGAGGCCATCGAAGGCAAGCAAGGCGACCCCGTCAAGTTCGGAGAAGAGATGCAGGAGTTCCTGCTGCGTTTCAACTACCTCACCAGCGAAGGCAAACGGGCATTCGACGGCCGTCGCCGCAAGAACGTCAGCTCCCAGCAGAGCAGCAACTACAAGGTGCAGCAGAAGGAGGTAAAGGCCAAGACCGGCAAGAACTTCGGCCGCGGTATCGATACGGTGTACCGCACGGCCTTCAGCAACCACATCAACCTAAGCCGGATCGCCGACGATAAGGCCAATATGATGATTTCGATCAATACGATCATCCTGTCGATCCTGATCGCCGTATCCGGCGCGGGACTCAGCTTCTTTGAAGAGCTGGTATTCGACAGTCCCGAGTTCCTGGCCCCCATCGTTATCCTGCTGATGAGCTCCCTGACCGCGGTGATCTTCGCGGTATTCTCCGCCCGCCCCAAGGTGACCGAATACAGCATCAAAAAACGGAAACTGCTGGAGAGCAAGGAGGCAAGCCTACTCTACTTCGGCAATTTTCTCAAACTCGAAAAGTCGGACTTCATCAAGTACATGTCGAACATGAAGATGGATCAGGACAGCCTCTACGACGATCTCGGCCGTGACCTCTACGACCTCGGTCAGGTACTGCACCGCAAGTACCTCCTGCTCACCATCAGCTACAATACCTTCATCGGTGGTCTGGCCCTGGCGGTGCTGACTTTCCTGAGCGTTTACATCTGGAACCTGACTAACCTGCAGTAGTCCCCGGCCGTAGTTTTTTAGTCCGATTAATCGAGCAC
>JBBSPZ010000039.1:0-37162 GCA_038258275.1 Chitinophagales bacterium
CCGGCCACCAGATCCAGGATCACGCGCTGGGCCCCTCCGGTCTGCTCCCCCAACCGGTAGCCCAGCAGGTCGCAGGAGCAGAGGAGGGCCGCGGCGAAGTCCCAACTCCGCGGACTCGCAAAGCCGTAAGCGTTGTCCTCCGGACTGCTGTGCAGGGAGTCGGGCCGCACGCGCAGAAAACCGGCGATGCGGATCTTCCAGTCCGGCAAGCGGCGGCGGTGCTCCGTGGGGTCGATCGTAGGCAGTTCTCCCCTTTCCCAGCCCTGGGTGAGCGAGCGCAGGTAGAGGGCCTCCGGGATATCCCACTGCAGGTGGACGAAGCGGTTGCGCAGGGGAGGGGAGAGCTCCCATCCGCCAACCATGAGGTCGGGGGGATTGGCCGCGGCAACGATGCGCACGCCTTCGGGAAGGGGCTCAAAGCCCACCCTGCGCTCAAACACTACCCGGAGGAGGGCGGACTGTACAGAGGGTGGGGCGGTACTCAGTTCATCGAGAAACAGGATCCCGGCCGGGTAGTCCGCAAAGCCGCCCACCCAGTCCGGCACCGCGTAGCGCACCTTCCCCCCTTCGAGGACGGGCAGTCCGCTGAAGTCAGTCGGGTCGTGAATCGAGGCGATGAGGGTGGTCACCTTCAGCTCCGGCGTAGCCAGCCCCTCGATGAAGCTCGACTTCCCCACGCCCGGTCGGCCCCAGAGCAGGACGGGGATACCGGTGGAACCCTGCGGGCTGGGCGTCGCCAGGGCGATCAGCAGGGCCTCGGCGCCGGTGGGAAGTTGGGGGTGGTTCGGAGCGGGTACGTCAGGCATATACAAAGGCGGGTGCGCGGGTGCAGCGTAATAAGGCCGGGGAGCTGCGGAATGTTTGACTTATTTCCCCCGAGGCGGGTGGTTCCCTTGCACCGATGAATTAGTCCGCTTAACTTTGTAAAATAAAGTTCTTTGATGGCTTCCACGATTTACACCCCCATTTCCGACCTTAAGCAGATCCGCCAGCTTATGGAGCGGTCGCGGTACTTCATCGGACTGAGCGGACTTTCGGGAGTGGGGGCCGGTTGTTCCGCCCTGCTGGGCATTGCCCTGGTGGTGGCCTACCAGTGGACCGGGGGCAACGACCTGGTCTTCATTGCCGAAGACATCCGGCTCAACACGGCCCATCCCTGGAGCATTGCCCCGGTACCCTTCCTGACCGTCACGGCGGTGCTGGTGGTTGCGGGAGCCCTGGGTAGCGGGTATTTCTACACCCGCCGGCGCGTGGAGCAGTTGGGCCACCGGCTCCACGATCCCAAGACCTACAAATTGCTCTTCAACCTAGCCCTCCCCCTGGCCGTAGGCGGCGTTTTCTGCGCGGCGCTGATCTACCACGCCCTGGGGGGGTTGATCGGCCCTACGACCCTGATCTTCTATGGGTTGGCCTTGGTGAACGGAAGTAACTTCGTGAGTGAGGAACTGCGGGTACTGGGCTACCTCGAGGTGTTACTCGGACTGGTCTCCCTTTTCTTCATCGGGTACGGATTTTACTTTTGGGCCCTTGGGTTCGGGGTATTTCACATCGCGTACGGTGTGTGGATGTACTACAAATACGATGCGGCATGAATAAAGTAGAAGCGGTAAAATCGACGGTCGCGGGACTCAGCAAGCTCTATAGTCACCGCATGCGCCTCGGACTGATGGGCATCCTTATGGTCAACGACTGGGTCGATTTCGTTACCCTCCGCGATGCCCTCAAACTTACCGACGGCAGCTTGGCGGGCCACATCAAGGCCCTCGACAAAGCCGGGCAGATCGAAGTGGAAAAGCGCTTCTTCGAGGATAAACCCCGCACCAGCTACCGGGCCACTTCCGCCGGCCGCACCGCCTTCGAGCACCACCTGGGGGAACTCGAAGACTTCCTTAAAATAATGGACAACTAAACCATCTAAGGCATGGACCCACTATTCCTTCACGTCCCGAAACTTTAAAAAATAAAGTGCTTTATGAAAACATCTTCCTCTCTTGGTCCCTGTCTCCTTGGGCTGGTAGCGGCGTTTGCCTACCTGTTTCATCACTGGCCGGTAGGGATCAACGTCTTTATCTTCGACGGGGCCTTGCTATTGGTCGTGCTCCGCTTCCGGCCGGAGCTGGCCCGGCGCGCTTCCTTTCGCTGGGCGGTGGCGGCGCTCCTTCCCTCCGCGCTGAGTATCGTGGTGGTGCATTCGACTACTAGCCTGATCGCCCACACGGCGAGCTTATTACTATTGGTGGGCTTTGCGCAGGAACGTGAGCTACGGTTTGTATGGTACGGCCTGGTACTCGGCGCGTTTTCCGTATTTGCCGCACCTTTCCGAATGCTGGATCGTAGCCGGAAAGAATCCGGGAAAAGCCCGCAATGCCCTGCGCTGTTCCGGTGGCTGCGACACGCCGTCGCCCCGGTATTCATCGTCATTCCCCTCCTGTTCCTTTACCTCATCGGCAGTGACGATTTTTTGGGTTTATTTGGAGCGCTTGTCTTCAGGTTGGTGAATGTGCTCGACGCAACTTCGCTCCCCCATACCCTCGGCGTCGCTGCTATCGGTTTCCTATTGATTCTCCCCCTGTTCTTTGTCGCCGATGAGGTTGGGCTATCGGATAAGGAGGGCGCACTCAGCGACACCCTCCAGCGGCACCGCCGGTCCCGGAAAATCCGCTTCCGGCCTACCGCACTGCTCTCGCACTACCGCAGGGGAGTAGTGACGCTGGGACTGCTCAATGGGCTTATTCTGATCACGAACCTGACCGACCTGCGCTACATCTGGTTGGAAACGAATGCCCTCAGTCCGGCACAACTAAGCCAGTACGTCCACGCCGGTACCACCAGCCTGGTTCTCAGTATTCTCCTGGCTATGGTCGTGGTGCTCTACTACTTCCGTGGAAATCTCAACTTTTACCGCGGAAACCTCCTTCTTCGCCGGCTCACGTATCTCTGGTTGGCCCAGAATGCCTTCCTGGCTCTTTCGGTCGGGGTGCGCAACTGGCACTACGTTTCCGCATACGGTCTGGCCTACGGACGTATCCAGATTGCCTTCGTGCTGCTGCTTATACTGGTGGGGCTGTACACCCTCTACCGCAAGGTGCGGCACGCATTATCCCTCAGTTTTCTCCTGCTGGCCAACGGACTGGCGCTGTGGCTGTTTCTGATCGCCTTCGGAGCGGTGAACTGGCCAGGGATCATCACCCGCGTCAACCTGACGCAGGCACCGGCGGAAGTAGACTGGGACTACCTCATCACCGATCTGGATGAGCGCAATCTTTTTCTACTCGATGCCGAAGCCAAGCGACTTCCCTCCAGGCTCACCTGGAAGATCCAGGATAAGATTAGACGAGCAAGGAAAGCTCAGCAAAATGAGGACTGGCGCGGATGGAACTACCCCGACTACCGAAACCGGAAGCGCCTGAACTAAGGACCTTACCGCAGAAAACGGTAGGGCCCCGTCAGGGCTACGGCATTGGAGTTAAAACCCGCGTTGAAGCGCACGAGCTGGCTGGCACCGTTGCTGTAGGTGAGGGATACACTCGGGATGGTTTCGATGCTTAGGTAAAACTTCTCCGAAACATCGTACTGGAAACCCAGTACGTATCCGAAGCTCGGGGTGATCGCCGCAAAGAAATCGTCGTCGGTAGCCGAAAGGGAAATGCTCAGAAAGGGCTCCGGCCCCCGAATGAAATCGAGGCGGTCGGCGATCTCGCTGCGCTTTTCCTTACCGATGGCCACGCCGGCGTTGAAGCTGGCTACCTAGCTGCCGTCGACGTTGACAAAATCCAGTTGTCCGGAAAAGAAGCGGTAGCGCCGGAAGGTGTTTTCGGCGAGCGACTTCTTATAAATGAAACCAAACGTTTCGAGGTTATTTAGCCGTATGCCGAGTTCGCGAGTGCGGGTACTCTCCTGGGCGGTAAGGTGGTTGGCGGTAAGCAAAGTAAGGATAAGGAAAAATAGGAATGCAGGGCGCATGAGGTAGGGATTGGTGGCCGGATGCCGCGTACTCATGTTAAAGCTTTTTTAACCAGCCACGGTTGCTGCCTCAGACAACACCTCGCTCACCGGGGTCCACCGGATATCGGGGTACCGGTCATTGTCCAGTCCGTGCAGCTTGCCGCGGCCGCTGAACATGTTCCGCATGTACTGCATGCCCTGCCAGGGGGGGAATACCTCCTTTGGCTGGGGAGAAACAATGCGGGTGAGGTCGATCATCCGAGCCAGGATACCCACCCCGCCGGCGCGGAAGAGCTTGTATTCCTGCCCGAAGGCGGCGCTGGCTGACTGCCGCAGGCCGCGGGGCGTGAGGACCTCTCCGGCGATGTGGAGGTAACGTGGCGTCTCGTCATCCATGGCCGCAGCGGCCGTGAAGTTGGCCGTATCGGCCATCGTCGTAAAGTCGAGCTCCTGGTCGGCGTCCCCCCAGTAGACCACCCGGTGAAACTTCTGTACCACCATGGGTGCCTGTCCCTTCAGCAGGTCGGTAAACATGCCGTTGAGGATGGACGTGGCGGCGATGGGCATCTCGTCGAGGATGCCGTGGAAGCGCTTGCGGAGGTCCAGGTTTCGGTTGGTCCCGCGGGGCAGGCGGGTAAAGTCGAGGGAGTAGTCGGAGGGAATGAAGCGGGGCACGAAGGCCGTCACGGCACCTTCCAGTACCCGCCACTGCAGCTCGATGATCACTTCCTCCAGGCCGGAAAGGGCGGAGACCACGCAGCTTCCGCCCCGGCACGCTTCGCTGATGGCCTTTACCCGGTCGAAGTCTACTTCCCGGACCTCGGCGCCGCCGTCCCGTAATTCCCGGGTGCGCGCAGGGTCGGTTCCCGGCCGCACCAGCGCGCGCAGCTTTCCCCCGCGGGCCAGGACGGCCTTGCCGATCAAGTGGCCGAGTTGACCGGTTGCACCGACGAGGATGATGAGGGGAGTAGCAGTTTCGGCCATGGGGTGGGGGTTTCCCTCCTACAAGATCGTCGCGGTCGCTTTGGTTCGCTGTGGACCGCCGTCCATATTACTCCCCATACTGCTCGAGGGCCAACCGGTGGGCCATCTTGATGCGCCGGCGCATCTGGCGGGGGGAAAGCACGCTTACCTGGTTGCCAAAACCCAGAATAGCCCGCTCGATCTCGAAGTTATGGTGGACGGTAAAGGTCACGACGATACTCCCGTCCTCCCCCTCCTCCACGAGCTGCTGGCTGTGGTGGAAGGGCTTGGTCAGGACGTACGGGGCGTTTCCCGCCGCTACCCACAGGGTGATTTCCACCGGAGGTTGGGCGAGCACCGTCACGCCGTGAGTGTTCCGGTAATAGGCGTCGGCGTCGAAGTCCGTTCTGCGATAGGGCGTGGCCGCATCTTCCGAGACCCCGTTAATCCGGTCCAATGCCAGGGTAAGGAGTTGATCTCCTCCTTCCCGGCATCCGACGAGAAACCAGCGATTGTTGAACTCCTTGAGGATATAGGGGTGAAAAAGAAGGCGTTGTGCCGCCCGGGCCTTGAAGGATTGGTAGTCGATATTCACCACTACCCGCCGGAGGATCGCTTGGTAGAGCCTATCCAGATATTCCAGCCCCTTCAGCTGCTCGTTGCGGTCGAGGTGAATGACCGGCCCGGCATTGGTACCGGCGCGGTGTATTTTATCCTCCAGCTTCTGGATGATCCCGTTGAGGTCGGCAAAGAGGGAGAAGTCCTTGAATTGCCGCAGCATGAGCACGCACTCGGCGAGCACCTCCAGGTCGGTCGGCGTCAGGGGGATGTCGGTGATGGTACACGTTGCATCCGCATACCGGTAGTACTTGCGCTCGTACACTTCGATGGGCGCCTCGTAGCCAAGCTTGTCGCTGCGCATCAGTTGAATGTCCAACTGCAGGGTGCGCTTGCTGACGTCGGCGTGCTTGCCCTCAAATTCGTAGAGGGCATCCGAGCAGGCCACGATCAGGTCGTCGAGCGTCCAGCGGCGTCCCCGGTTCTGCAGGCAGCAGTCGATGGTGCGGTAGCGAATGAGGGCGTTCTTGTTGCTCGGCACGCATTTATTTTTCGGATTCCGAAACTACGCACAACTATTGCGCAGTAGACCCGGAACCTTGTAGCACAAAGCAAGACCCCGCCATATGATCACCGGAAAAGACTTCATCGACCTGGGCTACAAGCCCGGAAAATGGTTTGCCGCAGCCCTCGCATACGTAAACGAGCGGGAGCTCAGCGGAGAAGAACTGACCGCCTACCTCGACGACCTGCAGCCAACCGTGGTCGATCTCCACCCCTCGGCCAGGCCCTACCACCGTAACCTCCGCGCGGAGACGGATGAGGAGGCCGTCAACGTGCGGGACGTATGCTCCACTATGGACTCCCTAATGCGGACCCCCACGGTCGTCACCGGCGCCGTTATGCCGGATGCCTGTCCCACCGGTGCAAAAGGTCAGATTCCCGTCGGTGGGATAGTGGTGACCAGGAACGCCATCCACCCCGCCATGCACAGCGCCGACGTCTGCTGCTCCATAATGATGACCCGCCTCGGTGACGTCGATCCCAAGGAATTGCTCGATTACGACCAGTCTATCACCCACTTTGGTGGCGGCGGACGGGAAGACTGCTTCGATCTCCCCACCGAATTGCAAGAGGAAATGCGCGGCAACCATTTTCTCAATAATGAAAAGAGCCGTCAGCTCGCGCTTACCCACCTCGGTACCCAGGGCGACGGCAACCACTTCCTCTACGTGGGGCTATCCGAAGCCACCGGCGAAACGGTACTGGTTACCCACCACGGGTCACGGGGCCTGGGAGCCTATCTCTACAAGCAGGGGATGCGGATTGCGGAAACCTTCCGGCAGGAACTGTCCCCAAAAACGAAGCCCGTCAACGCCTGGATCCCCTTCACCGAGCCCATCGGCCGGGAGTACTGGGAGGCCCTACAGCTCGTCCGAAAGTGGACCAAGCTGAACCACGCCTCCCTCCACGACCGCATCGCTTCCGCCGCCGATGCCAAGACCGCCGGCCGCATCTGGAATGAGCACAACTTCGTGTTCCGGGATGGCGACCTGTTCTACCATGCTAAAGGCGCCACACCGCTGGACCCGAAGTTCGTGCCCGACAGTACCGATGGCCTGCGGCTTATCCCGCTGAACATGGCCGAGCCGATCCTGGTCGTCCGCGGCGAAACGACGGAGAACAACCTCGGCTTCGCCCCCCACGGCGCCGGCCGCAATACCAGCCGGTCGGCCCACAAGCGCAGCCTGGCCGGAACACCCGATTCCGAGATCTTCGCCCGCGAGACCCGGGGACTGGACGTCCGCTTCTATTCCGGCTTCCCGGACATCTCCGAGCTGCCGAGTGCCTACAAAGACGCCGCCGCCGTACAGCGGCAAATGACTGATTACGGTCTCGGTGAGGTCGTCGACCGCATCCAGCCTTACGGCTGCATAATGGCCGGCGACTGGAAGCGCGATCCGCCCTGGCGCAAGAAACGCCGGAGCCGCAATGAATAACCGCCCCCCGTTCATTGGGGTACCGGCGAGGAACGGGCCATCGCGGCACCGGTACCCGGGTTCGAATCCCACTTCGCATTGGTTTGTATTGGACTTAGATTCCATCAGTTTTCCGGAGGCCGGCTGTGCTCCGGCACACCGGTAGTGCGGCAGCGCGATCACCTTCGGGTGGAAGCCCCCGCACCACCGTGCCGGTCTCCGGATTTTCAAAAGCTACCCGACATGATCTTTAACGCTCACTATTCCGTCCACCCCAATACCCTGGGCTACCTCTTCAAAGACAACCGCCTGCAGCACATCCTGGGGCCCGGTATCTACCGCTACTGGAACCTGCACCACCGCTATGCGCTGGCCGCCATTCCCACCGCAGCCCGTATCCATTCCGTTCAGGGGCAGGAAGTGATCACCCGGGATAACATCGCCCTGCGCTTCTCCTACTTGGTCGACTACACGATCAGCGACCCCGATGCCTTCGAGGCTGCCTTCGATGTGCTGCGGCCCGGCTTCTCCGCTTAGGTGGAGGCCGATGCGATCGTCCACCACTTCAGCCAGGTACACGTGCGGAAATCCATCGGCGCGATCGCCAGTGACCAGCTCAACGAACTGCAGGAGGGTCTGCTAGGCGAAGTATCTCCTACGCTACGGGAAGAACTGGCCCGCTACGGCATCACCATCAGCCAGCAACTGCTGCGCGACATCTCCTTCCCGCGGCCCATTCAGCAACTGTTCAGCCGCAAGCTGGAGGCCAGGATCCGCGCTGAGTCCGATCTGGAAAATGCCCGTTCCGTTGTAGCGGCCGCCCGGACCATGAAAACCGCCGCCAAGCTTATGGAATCGGACGACAACATCCGCTACCTCCAGCTCCTTGAAACCATGAACAAGATCGCGCAGAAGGGCAACCATACCTTCCACCTCCACGATTTGCCCACCCTTCGTGCCTCCGGCTTGCCGGCCGGCGGCTAAAGCGTACATTGGGCCGGCAAATCGAAGCCCTACTCCCCAAGCCCTAATATTCCGATCATGTATACCATTGGCTACGACATCGGCTCTTCTTCCGTTAAGGCGGCACTCGTCGAAGCTGCCACCGGCCGCGTCATCGCCCGCGTGCAGGCGCCCAGGGAAGAAATGGGTATGGGTTCCCCCGAGCCCGGCTGGGCCGAGCAGGACCCCGAGTTGTGGTACCGCTACGTCATAGAGACCACTCAGGAGCTTTTGGCGGGCACGCAGGTGCAGCGCGAAGACGTGAAAGCAGTGGGCATCGGCTACCAGATGCATGGACTCGTCCTCGTCGACGATCAGCATGAGGTCGTGCGCCCCTCCATCATCTGGTGCGACGGACGTGCGGTGGAAACCGGCGAGCGGGCCTTTAAGGGCATCGGCTCCGAACGCTGCCTCAGCCACTGCCTGAATAGCCCGGGTAATTTCACCGCCTCCAAGCTAAAATGGGTGGCCGAACATGAACCGGAAAATTACGCGCGTACGGCACACGCCATGCTGCCCGGCGATTACATCGCCCTGCGGCTGAGCGGGGAGCCTACGACCACCATTACCGGCCTCAGCGAAGGCGTACTTTGGGACTTCAGGCGCAACGAACTGGCCCAGTTGGTGATCGACGAAATGGAGCTCGATTCCAGTAAGCTTTGCACCCGCGTTCCCGCCGTCGGCGTACAGGGACGGGTAAACGCTAAAGCGGCAAAAGAAACCGGTCTCACCGAAGGCACGATTATCGGCTACCGCGCCGGCGACCAGCCCAACAACGCGATGAGCCTCAACGTAACCCAACCCGGAGAAGTAGCCGCCACCGGTGGTACGAGCGGGGTGGTGTACGGGGTGACGGACCAACTTTCCTTCGATCCTGATCAGCGGGTAAATAGTTTCGCCCACGTCAACCATACCAGCGGTGAAACACGCATCGGTATCCTGCTGTGTATCAACGGAACGGGGATCGCCCACCGCTGGATCCGGCAGCAGGTGTGCGCGGAGGGCACGGACTACGGTGATATGGAGCGCATGGCCGCCAGCATCCCGATCGGCAGCAACGGCCTGCACTTTTTGCCCTTCGGGAACGGTCCCGAGCGTATGCTGAATAACCGCGAGATCGGTGCGCAGCTGCTCGGGCTGGACTTCAACCGCCACACCCGCGCCCACCTGGTGCGGGCCGGAATCGAAGGCGTCGCCTTTGCTTTCGTCTACGGCATGCGCCTCATGAAGGACCTGGGAGTTACGCTCAGTACCATCAGGGTAGGCAATGATAACATGTTCCAGAGCAGTACTTTCGCTACGACGATCTCCAGTCTTACCGGAGCTACCATCGAGGTACACAACACAAACGGCGCAGTGGGCGCGGCCCTGGCGGCGGGCGTTGCTGCGGGCCTTTCGGCTGACCTGTCCGGTGCTATTGGCCACCAGGAAATTTTGGAAACAATCAGTCCAAAGGAGTCTGACCTTCCGGCGCTGACGGAGGCCTACGAGCGGTGGGAGAAGGCATTGTTGAAGCACCTCGGCTAAAACCGGGCAGCGGAAATCCCCGTAGCTTCGTTCAGCTTTTTGCATTGTATGCTATCCCACTACCGTCCCTTGGATAAACCTACCGCCCTTCTCCTCTTTAGTCGTTCTGCCCGCGCGGAGGAGGCCGAAAAAAGATATGGTACCGAGCGATCGGGCGATCTCCGTATCGCCACGGCGCTGATCGCACGTACGCGGCGGACCCTGGCCCTGAGTGGTCTTCCCGTGTTTGAGGTGGATGAACTCCGCCAACGGGGCAAGGACTTCGGTCAGCGGCTCGCTCACGCAGTCTCCGGTGTGTTTGCCCTGGGCTACGAACACCTCATCGTAGTGGGCAACGACTGTCCGAACCTCAAGGTCGGTCATTTACGCCAGGCCGCGCAGGCCCTGGCAACCGGTCACCCGGTCGTAGGCGGCGACCAGCGCGGCGGCGCCTGGCTCATCGGACTCCAACGCAGCACCTTCGATGCCCCTGCCTTTGCCCGCCTTGCCTGGCAGACCGGGAAATTGCGCGAAGGGCTGCTGGAACTACTCGGACCCGTCACCCTCCTGGGCCGATTACAGGATATCAATCGCCTGGCTGATCTGCAGTCACACTGGCACCTGCTGCGGTCGCGACTGGCTACGCTTTCCTGCCTGCTTACTTCGGTAAGCATCGGCTGGTTGTGCAACCCGCTGGAACCCGGAAATGCATTCCTGCGCCGCCTGGGCGGGAGGGCTCCCCCCTTGGCTGCTTAGCGCTTTCCCGGATCCCACTTTCTATACTACAAGATAATCTTCTATGCTTCGCATGCGCGCGTGGGCCACCCTGGGTGGCTTGCTCCTGACCCTTGTCGTATCCGGCCAGGTGGACCTTACCGGAACGGTTACCGCGGAAGGTGAAGTTTTGGTCGGGGCCACGGTCTTTGACCAGGGGCAACCGAGCCGCGGTACCGTCACTGACGAAACGGGCTCATTTGTACTCTCCGCAGCGGACCTTCCGACGACCCTGGTCGTCAGTTACCTCGGCTACGAGACCCGGGAAGTGGAGGTAAGTCAAGCAGCGGGGGAAACCCCGCTTACGATCGAGTTGATTCAGGGGCTGGACCTGTCGGAAGTCGTCGTTACCGCTCTCGGCGTGCGGCGCAATAACCGGGAGCTGGGCTACTCGGTCCAGCAGGTTGAAAGCGAGGAGCTCACCGACGTGCAGGCCGTCAACTTCCTGGACAACCTCAGCGGTCAGGTCGCGGGCTTGCGGGTGACCGCGGGTGCCACGGGGGTAGGTTCGACCAGCCAGGTGGTGATCCGGGGCGAAACGAGCTTCACCAACAACAATCCGCTCTTCGTGGTCGACGGCGTGCCGATCAACAACAACACCATCATCAACCTCACGGACGAGGCCGCCGCCGGCTTCCAGGAGATCGACTTCGGCAACGGGGCGATGGACATCAATCCCGCCGACGTCGAATCCGTCAGCGTACTGAAGGGGGCATCGGCCGCGGCACTCTACGGTACCCGGGCGGCGAACGGGGTGATCGTGATCACCACCAAGCGCGGCGGCAAGCGGCCCGGACTGGGCATCAGTTTCAACAGCAGCGTGACGCTCGATCGTCCCTTCCAGCTGCCCCGCTTCCAGAACGAATACGGACAGGGACAAGGCGGCCGCTTCGAGTACGTCAACGGACTGGGCGGTGGTACGGCCGACGACATCACCTACAACTACGGGCCCCGCCTCGATGCCGGACTGCTGATTCCGCAGTTCGACAGTCCGGTCACCCTGCCCAACGGAGACGTGGTGCGCGGGGCGGACCTGGCGCTCTACTCGAGCCTGCCGATCACGCCGACGCCCTACGTGAACTACCCCGACAACGTAGCCGACTTCTACGCAACCGGGTCCACGGCCATCAACAACCTGGCGATCAGCGGGGGAGGGGAGACCGGCGACTTCCGCCTCTCCGCCACCGACCTGCGCAGTGAAAGCTTCATCCCCGGCGTCAACCTCAAGCGCAAGACCATTGCGGGTCGCTTCGGCTTCCGTCCGGTAGAGAAGCTCTCCGTCGATGCCTCGGTCAACTACACGAACAGCGGCTCCGACAACCGCCCCGCCGGCGGCTACGGCTCCGAGAACATCAACTACGACCTGACGGGCTGGTACGGACGGCAGATCAATACGGCTTCCCTGCGCGATTACTGGCAGCCCGGGCTGGAGGGCACCAACCAGTTCAGCTACAACTACAACTACTTCGACAATCCCTACTTCACGCTGCTGGAAAACCGCAACAGCTTCAACCGCGACCGCCTCTTCGGTTTTCTTTCGGCTCGCTACGAGATCCTGGATAACCTCAGCCTCACGGTGCGGTCCGGCATGGACTACAGCAACGAGCAGCGGCAGTTCCGGCGCAACTTCAGCAGCAACCGCTTCCCCAACGGCGGCTACTCCGAGAACGACGTTTTTTTCCGGGAGATCAACACCGACCTTCTCCTGGACTACCTGACCGAATTCGGTGACTTCAGCCTCAACCTCCTGGCGGGCGGCAACCGACTTGACCAACAGGCCCAGAATACGCAGAGCAATGCCCTGACCCTGGCCCAACCCGGCATTTTCCGACTCAGCAACGCGGCGAGCCCGGTTGTCATCCTCGACCAGACGGCCGAGAAGCGCATCAACAGCTTCTACGGGCTGGCGCGGGTGGGATACGGCGACTTTTTGTTTCTCGACCTGACCGGTCGCAACGACTGGTCGAGTGCATTGGCTACACCTACGAACGCAGACAACACCAGCTTTTTCTATCCCTCCGCGAGCCTGAGCTTTGTCGCCAGCCAGGCCTTTGACCTTCCGGAAATCATCACCTATCTCCAATTACGGGCGAACGTCGCCCAGGTCGGCAACGACACCGACCCCTTCCGTACGAGTTCGACCTTCGTGGCGCAAACCCCCTACGGGGGCCAGCCTACCTTCAGCGAGCAGGCCGTCCTGGCCCAGCCGCGGTTGATGCCCGAGCAGAGCACCACCACGGAGATCGGGGCGGATATTCGCCTGCTCGACTACCGCGTCGGACTCGATTTTACCTACTTCACCCAGAAAACGGAGAACCAGATTTTGAGTCTGCCGATTCCCCTGTCTTCGGGCTACCGCCAGCAGATCGTCAACGGAGGCACCGTGAGCGCCCGGGGCGTGGAGGCCATCCTCACCCTGGTACCGGTGACCACCGACGACTTTCGCTGGACCAGCCGCTTCAACTTCAGCAGCAGCAAGGCGACCGTCGACGAACTGCCGCAGGGTACGGACCGCTTCACGCTGTCGTACAGCCGCGTATACAATTCCGTCAACCAGACCGTCTACTTCATCGTCGAACCCGGTGGCGAGATCGGCGACATCTGGGGCACCGGTCACCGCAAAACGGAGGACGGGCAGTTTATTCTGAACTCCAGCGGTGGCCTTATCGCCGACAACACCCTCCGCAAGCTCGGCAACGCCAACCCGGACTTCGTCGTCGGCAACCAAAACACCTTCCGCTACCGGAACGTAGAACTCGGCATGCTGCTCGACTGGCGGCAGGGCGGCCAGCTCGTCAGCCGCACCCTGAGCCTGGCGGGCGTGGCGGGGCAGCTGGAGGAAACCGCCTACCGTCCCGAGGAGGGCATCGTCATCTCCGGGGTGCAGAACACCGGAACGGTCACCGAGCCCGTCTACGTCACCAACACCACGCCGATCTCCGCCGAGAGCTACTACCGCAGCTATTACGATCGCAACCACGAGGAGAACAACCTCTACGACGCCAGCTACCTCAAGCTGCGGGAAGTGAGCCTGAGCTACCGCCTCGACCGGAAACAGCTCTCCGGCACCTTCCTCAGCGGCCTCCAGGGCGCTTCCATCAGCCTCATCGGCCGGAACCTCTACGCCTGGTCGGCAATTCCCCACTTCGATCCGGAGCAGTTCGCCATCCAGGGGCAAAACATCGTCTTCGGGGTGGAGGACATGACCTATCCGAGTGCGCGGAGCTTTGGGGTGAATTTGGGGTTGACTTTCTGAGGGGGTGGAGGGGTGGAGTGAGGGAGTGGACCAAAATCAATACGATGAAAAATTTACTATACAGCTTCTCTTTGTTGCTGGTACTTGGCTGCACGAAGGATTTCGAGGAGGTCAATACCAATCAGAATGCCCCCTCCACCGTGCAGAGTGAACTCCTGCTGCGGCAGGTACTGTACGGCTACGGGGACAAGATGAGCTACGAGGGTTTTGTGACCGGCAACCTGCTGAGTCAGCACTTTGCCATGATCGACTTCAACCTCTTCGACCGGCATGCGCTGAGCAGTCCGCAGGAGGGCGGCAACCCCTGGGACATCCTGTACACCAGCCTGCGGGACAACGAGACCATCCTCCAGCAGAGCCGGACGCTGCCCTCCGCGGCTGTCTTTGAAGGGCCGGCGCTGGTGATGAAGGCCTACCTGGCCATGAACCTGACGGACCTGTTTGGCGACGTGCCCTACTTCCAGGCCGTGCAGGGCCGTACGTCGGGCGTCGTGACCCCCACCTACGACATGCAGGAGGATATCTACCTCGCTGACGGTGGGATCCTCGCCAACCTGGTCGAGGCTGTCCGGGTGATGGATGCCTACGACAGCGCCATTCCGCTGCGGGGGGATATCGTCTTCAACGGTGACCTCGCTGGGTGGACCCGCTTTGCCAACAGCCTCCGCATCAAGGCCCTGATGCGCATTTCGGCCCGCCAGGACGTGAGCGCTGAGTTGCAGGCCCTATACAAGGAAGAGAACTACATCGGTAGCAGTGAGCAAGACGCCACCTTTGCTTTTGCCGCCGGCCCGCCGAATAGCTTTGCCTTCGCCACGGCACGCATCGGTATTTTTAATGCGTTCATTATGTCCAATACCGCGGAGGCCCTCTACGGGGAGTACGACGATCCAAGGGTGGCGGTGCATTTTCGTCCGTCAGCCAACGACGGCAATTATCTCGGGGTCGCCAACGGGCTGGCGGACGTCAGCAACCTGGTGCTCGACGACTACGCACGCCCCGGACGCATCTGGCGGGAAAATACCGGGGACTTGGAGTTCAATTATATGACCTCCTGGGAGACCAACTTCCTCCTGGCCGAAGCCGCGCTTGAGGGCTACCTTACCGGTGCCAACGCCCAGGACCTCTACGAAACCGGCGTTACCCAGGCCTTCGGGTACTGGAATACCGCTCTGCCTACCGACTACCTTATCGCCGGGCCCGCCGCCTGGAATTCCGGATCGGCCCTCGAGCAGATCATCACCCAGAAGTGGTTCGCCAGTATCGGCAACGCTTACGAAGGGTGGAACGAGTGGCGGCGCACGGGCTTCCCGGCGCTGCTGCCGGTGGCCGCCAGCCTGAACAACGGACTGTACCCCATCCGCTTTCCGTACCCCGCCGATGAGCAGGCCCTGAACTTTGAAAACTACCAGGGCGCCGCCGACGCCACCGACGGCAATTCGATCAACGTCCCCGTATGGTGGGACGTGAACTGATGGCCTGGCTACAAGATTATACGCTGCTGCAGTGGGTGCTGGTGGTTGGCTCCAGCCTGTTGCTCTTCGTCGTCTCTCCGCTGGCCCGTACCTCCAACGCCTTCTTCCGTGGCGCCCGCCGCGAGCAGGCCCCCGGTACCCTCGCTCTGATGAGTAGCCTGGTCATTTCCTGGCTCTTTGCCAAGTCGATCACCAATGCCGCCAACCTGGGCCTTTCCTTCGGCCTCATCGGCGGGGTGGCTTACGCCGCATACTACTTCAGTTTCGCGGTGGCGGGCATTGTCATCTACTACATGCGGACGCGCGGGGGATTTTCCAGCATCCACGACTTCCTCCGATCCCGCTTCGGGCGGGGGGCAGTGTTGCTTTTTTCCCTGCTGATCTGTTTTCGGCTGTTTAACGAGGTGTGGTCCAAAACCATGGTGATCGGCAGCTACTTTGGCGAAGCGGGGAGCGCACCGTATTACTGGTCTATCCTGGTGTTCACTGCGCTCACCCTGGCGTACAGTTTGAAGGGAGGCATGTCCTCTTCCATCCTCACCGACGTCATCCAGATGGCGCTGTTCGGGATTCTACTCACGGTGATCCTCGGAGCCATTCTTCCCCGCTTGAATTACGATATTACTCCCTTGCTGGAGGCGGGGAACGCGGGTGCGGTGGGAGCCGGGCAAGGTCCCCTTGGCGTCAGCGTCGGAGGGTTCAACCTGCTACTGGTGGCCGTGCTCCAGAGCCTCAGTTATCCTTTCCACGACCCGGTACTTACCGACCGGGGATTTCTCGCGTCCCCCCTGCAGAGCCTTCGGGCCTTCCTCTGGGCCGTTCCCCTGGGTGGCGCGTGCATTATTCTGTTCAGCCTGGTGGGCGTGTACGGGCAGGTGGTGGGCGTCGAGGGGCAGGCCCCGGTGGAAGTCGCGAAGCTGCTGGGCGGCCCG
Organism: Chitinophagales bacterium; assembly: GCA_038258275.1. Classification (GTDB taxonomy): domain Bacteria; phylum Bacteroidota; class Bacteroidia; order Chitinophagales; family Saprospiraceae; genus Neolewinella. Next base: position 16,391 of record JBBSPZ010000039.1, read on the forward strand.
ATCCTGCTCGTGATGAACTTCATCATGATCACCTCGGCGGCGAGTACCCTCGACAGCACGTTTTCGAGTTTCTCCAAACTGGCCGTGGTGGATCTGGGCCGTAATCCGGATGCCCGTCCGCGAGCGGGGCGGCTGGCCATGATCGGCATTACGGTAGTGGGGACGCTGCCCGTGTTCCTCAACCCGGCAATACTTTCTGCGACCACCGTTTCCGGGGCGATGGTAGTGGGCCTGGCGCCGGTCTTCTGCCTCTGGTGGATCCCGGTGCACCGGGCCGGATTCTATGCTTCTGTGGTGGGGGGGCTGGTCTTTGGCTTTGTGTACGTCTTTGACTTGTGGCCGAAGCGCTTGCTGCTCTGGGACGGTCCCTACGCCGACCTGCTCAGCGTGACCATCTACAGCGTGCTGGTTTGCGTGATCCTCTACCTGGTGCCATTCTACTTCCGCCCGCGTCCCGGGGAGCGTCGTGCGGACGTCACTCCCGAAACCATACCCATCTCCTGAACGTATCTAAGAACCATGCCTGAACACCCCATCCGCGATCTCGGTACCCTGACCGGACCGCTCCTCCTTTTTGGTGGGGTGTACTCCAACCTGGAAGCCCTGACCGCGCTGCGGGCGCGGGCGGATGCCCTGGGTATCCCGCCCGAGCGCGTGATCTGTACGGGCGACACGCCGGGGTACTGCGCCGATCCCGAAGCCTGCCTTAATGTTCTCGAGGACTGGGGAATCTCCTCCATTGCCGGCAACGTCGAGGTCAACCTGCGGGAGGGCGTCGACGACTGCGGCTGCAACTTCAGCGACGGCAGCCGCTGCGATATGTTTGCGCGCCTCTGGTACGCCTACGCCCGGGCGGAAGTAAGGGAGCGGGGTACGGCTTACATGCACACCCTCCCGACGATGCTGCGCTTCTGTTACGCCGGCCGCCGGGTGGTCGTGCTGCACGGGAGCGTGGACCATGAATCGGAATTTGTCTGGAAATCTACTCCCTGGGACGTGAAGGCAAAGAGCCTGAATGCGCTGAATGCGGACGTCATTATCAGCGGCCACAGCGGGCTCCCCTTCGCCGACGGCCGCGACGATAGGCGCTGGCTCAATGCCGGCGTCATCGGAATGCCCGCCAACGACGGCACGCCCCGCACCTGGTACCTCACCCTCGACGATGTCCGCGGAGAACTGGAGTACACCTTTCATCCGTTGGCTTTCGACGTCGCCTCGGCCAAGGAGAAGATGCTTCGCCACCGTACCCGTCTGCCCCTGAGCTACGCCGCCACCCTGACCACCGGTATTTGGGACAATACGGAGATCATGCCCGCCCAGGAAGCGGGTCAGGAGGGCATACCCATCGATGCTTCGCTTTTACCGCACCCCTCCGCACCGGCGAGTCCCGCCACCTCCTCCCCAACCACCGGCTACCGCCAAAAAATTATGCAAACGATGAACACCTACAGCGACCCCAAAGACCTGCGCTCCTTCGGCAAGATTTCCGACTGGCAACAGGATATGGGAGACAAATTCTTCAACTGGTACAGCTCCGTGACGGAAGGGGATACCGCCCTGACCGAGCGCGAAAAGGCCCTGATCGCCCTCGCCGTGAGCCACGCTATCCAGTGCTCCTACTGCATTGATGCCTACACGACCAACAGCCTGCAGGCCGGCGCCGACGAGGAGCAGATGATGGAAGCCGTGCACGTCGCCGCCGCCGTCAAGGCTGGTACCACCCTCATCTACGCCCGCCAAATGCAGCGGCAGGTGGAGAAAGTGACGATGTAAACCCTCACATTATCAATTTGACATTTAAAATTTAAGCGCTGCATGGCCATCAAGCAAAAAACCAAGTCCCTCTCCGCGAAGGGCTCAAACCTATCCAGCACGTTCGTGCAGCTCAACGTGCTGAATGGCAAGGACATCAGCGACGCGAAGTTTCCCCGCTTTTCGGACCGGGTAGCTGCCCAGGGGCACCGCCCCTTTAAGCCGACGGAGATCGAAATCTTCCAGCTCAACATCGGCAAGCTCTGCAACCAGACCTGTGCCCACTGCCACGTCGACGCCGGTCCCGATAAGAAGGAGGAGAACATGGCCATGGCCGACCTAGAGCGCTGCGTAACACTGATTGCCGCCACCCCCTCGATCAAGATCGTCGACATTACCGGCGGAGCCCCCGAAATGCACCCCGGTTTCCGCTGGTTCGTGGAGCAGTGCTCGGCGCTGGGTAAGCAGGTGATCGACCGCTGCAACCTCACGATCATCATGGCCAATCCGAAGTACCGCGACCTGCCGGAGTTCCTGGCAAAAAACAAAGTACAAGTCGTGTCCAGTCTGCCCTACTTCAGCAAGGCCCGCACGGATAACCAGCGCGGAGATGGCGTCTTCGAGGATTCCATCAAGGCCCTCAAACTGCTCAACGAAGTGGGCTACGGACAGCCCGGAAGCGGACTCATCCTCGACCTCGTATTCAATCCATCGGGGGCTTACCTGCCCGGAAAACAGGAAACCCTTCAGGCGGAATTCAAGCGGCAGCTCGACCGCAAGTACGGCATCGTTTTCAACGAGCTCTACGCCATCACCAACCTGCCCGTGGCCCGCTTCCTCGACTACCTGCTCGAAACCGGCAACTACGAGGAGTATATGCAGAAACTGGTGGATGCCTATAACCCCGCCACCGTGGAAGGCCTTATGTGCCGCAACACCATCTCCGTAAGCTGGGACGGCTTTCTCTACGACTGCGATTTCAATCAGATGCTCGACCTCAAGGTCGCCGCTACGGGCCAGCACATCACCTCCTTCGACGCCGAGGAATTGCGCAACCGCAACATCGTCCTGAATCAGCACTGCTATGGTTGTACGGCGGGGGCGGGTAGCAGCTGCGGGGGGACGGTGGCTTAACCCTACACCTACCCCTTCACCCCATACATCACCGAGGTCCCGGTGTTGTAAAAGAAGAAGCTCCACATATCCGCCTGCTCCTCGATCGACTTGGAGATGGGCTTGCCCGCCCCGTGTCCGGCGTCGGTTTCGATGCGGATGAGGACGGGCTGGTCGCCGGCCTGAGCGGCCTGGAGCTCGGCGGCGTACTTGAAGCTGTGGGCCGGGACGACCCGATCGTCGTGGTCTGCGGTAGTGATCATGGTCGCGGGGTACTCAGTCCCGGGCTTCAGGTTGTGCAGGGGGCTATAGGCGCGGAGCACGGGGAACATGCTAGAGTCCTCGCTACTGCCGTACTCGGGGATCCAACCCTTACCGACGGTGAATTTGTGGTAGCGCAGCATATCCATCACCCCTACGGCGGGGAAGGCCACGGCGAATAGGTCGGGGCGCTGGGTCATCGCCGCACCGACCAGCAGGCCCCCGTTCGAGCCCCCGGCAATGGCGAGCTTTTCCGTAGAAGTGTAGCCCTCCGCTATGAGGTATTCTCCGGCGGCGATGAAGTCGTCGAAGACGTTCTGCTTGTTCTTCAGCATCCCGGCCTGGTGCCAGGCTTCTCCGTACTCGCCGCCGCCCCGGAGGTTGGTCATGGCGAAGACGCCGCCGTTCTCGAGTAAGGGAAGGCGCATCACGCTGAAGCTCGGAGAAAGGCTGATATTGAAGCCGCCGTAGCCGTAGAGGTAGGCGGGGTTCTGGCCGTCGAGGTTGAGGTCCTTTTTGTGGACGAGAAACATGGTCACCTCGGTACCGTCCTTGCTCTGGTAGGTTACCTGCTTTTCGACGTAGTCCTCCGGATTGAACTTGAGTTCCGGCTTAAAGAAGGGCTTGCTTGTGTTGGCAGCGATGTCGTATTCAAAAATGGTCGGGGGATAGATGAAACTAGTGTAGACGTAAAACAGGGTTTTATCCTCCTCCTTTCCGCCAAAGCCACCCGCGGAACCCACCCCCGGTAGTTGAATGGCGGTCTTGTCGTCGCCGTCGTAGTTCGTGCGGTAATAGCGGTCGGTCGCCTGTTCGAGGTAGTTGGCAAAGAGGTAGCCGCCCCCGGTGTTGACGCCCTGCAGGAGGTCGGTGGCCTCGGGAATGATCTCGGTCCAGTTGGCCTTCTTCGGATTTTTGGTATCGATGCGCACCAGCCGGTAGTTGGGGGCCCCCACGTCGGTGTGCACCCAGAAATCCTTGCCCTCGGCATGGATCACCGAGCTTTTGTTCTTGGTATCGGGGAAGAGGGCGATCGGGCTGATCTGCTTGGGTAGCGGACCGCCGTTCAGTGGCAGGTAATAGGTCGCGAAGCCGTCAGTGCCCGGGGCCGCGTACATAATGAAGTAGTCCTCGTCTTCGGTGGTGCCGCCGTAGTGGTAGTAGTCGGGATGGCCGGGATCGGCGTAGACCAACCGGTCGGCCGACTGCGGCTCTCCGAGCTTATGAAAGTAGACCGAATGGTTCTGATTGTTTCCCTTCAGCACCTCGCCCTCGGCCGGGGCGGGGTAGCGGCTGTAAAAAAAGCCGTCGCCGTACCAGCCCGCGCCGCTGAATTTGACCCATTCCAGCTCATCCCCGAGTTGGTCGTTGGAGGCGATCTCGCGGACGTATATCTTGGCCCAGTCACTGCCGGCGTCGCTACGGCTGTAGGCCATGTAGCGGTTGTCCTTATCGGCGCCGAGTAGGTTGATGCTCGTAGTACCGGCGTCGTTGAGGGCGTTGGGGTCGATGAAAACCATCTCTTCCCCCTCCATACCCTTCTTGTAGTAGATCACCGCCTGATTCTGCAGGCCGTCGTTGCGGGAGTAGAAATAATAATCGCCCACCTTGAAGGGGGAGCTGAGGCGGGGATAATTGACGAGCTCCGTCAGCCGGTCTTCGATGTCTTTGCGGAAGGGGATTTTGTCCAGGTACCCGGACGTCACCTTATTCTCCTCTTGTACCCAGGCCTTGGTTTCCGTGCTGTTGTCGTCTTCCAGCCAGCGGTAGTCATCGGCCACTACCGTACCGTGGTAGTCATCGGTGGTGCCATCTTTCCGCGTCTCGGGATAGGTAACCGGGATAGCGGGGTAGTCTTCGGAGGTGCGCATGTCGTTCGAGGTTTGGGTACAGGCCGTCAGCAGCACACAAGGCAGCAAGAGGAGAAATGGTTTATACATTTCGCTAAGTTAAAAGCTATAGCGCAATCCGTTTGTCCATTCGTAAGAAGTCGCCGGCACGTCGGGCAGCCCCTGGCTGATCAGCGCGTCCTGGGTGATGCTGTACTTGGTATTGAAGGCGAGCCGGTCGGTCAGCTGCAGGCTCAGGGAGGTAATGCTCGATAAGCGCGGCTGCCGGAAATCGGGGATGACCGGCTGGTAGTAGGTCGTATTGGAAAGGGTCAGGTTGGGCAGTGGATAAAGCGAAAAGCTCAGGTAGCTGCTCAGGCGGTGGTCTCGGTAGATGATACTGCCCTCCGCCACTTCATCGTACTCGTACATATACAGCACGCCGACGTAGACGCGGTTCTGTCCCACCGCCAGCAACTTGAGCCGCGGGCCGGTCCCGACCAGGGTGCGCAGTCCGAGCCGCAACTGCTCGTTGTACTGCACCTGCGTAAAAGTCTCCCACCGCCAGCGGTCGCTAAGGTAGTAGGCGTAGCGGAAGTGTAAAAATCCGGCGTTCAGGGCATTATCGCCGCTGATCCGCACCAGGTTATAGTCTGCCAGTGCCAGCAGGGATTGCTTTTTCCCCTTGCGGTCTACCCGGACGTTGCCGTTAAGGCTCAGGACTTTAGTCGAGTTCTTCGTGAGGTTGCCGCCGAGGTCCACTTGTCCGTACCACCCCAGGGTATCGAAGCCGCGGCGCTGGTCCTCGATGTTCACGAGCTGGGCGCGCACGCAGGTGCCGGGCATAAGGGTGAAGAGCCAGGGAAGCAGGCTCAGGAAAAACGATCGCGTTACTATACTCATACGCGCTCAGTCGCTGTGGCCGGGCGGGGTAGGGCGGATAAGTAGCGCGCACCCCCGAAGAGCAAGCCGGCGAAGAGCACGTTTCCTGCGACGCTATTCAGTACGAAGGGAAGTCCCGCGGCGTAAGCCGCTAACAGTCCCGTGGTCGTCGGGGGGTACATCGCCGATCCCAGCCAGACACCGAAGTTGGTGACTATAAAGAACAGGACCGTACCGCCGAGCGTGGCTCCGCCGATGCGCAGCCAGCTGCATTCTTTTCCCCGGAGTAAACCGAAGCCGAGCACTATGGTCAGGGCAAAGCCCAGGTACACCCACCCGTTAAACCCCACATACAATCCCTCGTAGTACTGGCTGTACAGCAAATTATTCAGGAGCACATCACTCAGGTAGAGGGCGGCGAAGGGCACCACCCAGGCCATCCACTTACGGGCAAATGCCGCGGCACCAAACAAGGCCATCGCACCAACGGGACCGAAATTGGGCCAGTGCGGCAGTAGGCGGCTGACGGCGGCCAGGAAAATAAGCGCCAGTAGTGCCGGCAAAGTGGAACGGGGGGTAGCAGAAGCCATACGGTAGAAGGTTGGGCGGCAAAGATAGCTAAGCCAGTGAGAAGGTCGCTGCAACCACCGGTTACCGGCTTCTAGCTGATATCGGTTCCCGGCTTCCAGCCGGGATGATATTAGGTTGGGATGCGCATCGCGGCCGGAAGCCGCGAACCGTTAGCGGAACGTGAAAAAATCGACAGCAACCAGCACTTTCCGCGTTTCACGCGTTTCCTAGCTCGATACCCCGAATGTAAACCCAACGTTTTCCGATGGCTTCTACCTACTTACGCTTTGTTCTCGTGCTTTGCACCTGCGTCCCCGCCCTCCTGTTTGCCCAGCCCGATCGCTGGCAGCAACGCGTGAGCTACGAGATGGACATCGATTTCGACGCCTCCGCTCACCAGTATACGGGTACCCAGGCGTTGACCTACTACAACAATTCGCCGGATACCCTAAACAAGGTGTTCTACCATTTGTACTTCAACGCTTTCCAGCCGGGCAGCCAGATGGATATCCGCAACCTCACCCTGCCCGATGCCGACGACCGCGTGTCTGACCGCATCAGCCAATTGCAGCCCGATGAGATCGGCTACATCAAAGTGAATTCCCTGAACCGCGCGGGCGGAACGCTGAGCTACGAAGAAGTAGGCACCATCCTTGAGGTGACCCTCGACGAGCCCATCCTGCCCGGTGACAGCGCGGTGTTCACTATGGCCTGGGACGCCCAGGTGCCCCTCCAGATCCGCCGCAGCGGCCGCGATAATGCCGAAGGGGTGGAATACAGCATGGCGCAGTGGTACCCGAAACTGGCGGAATACGATTACCAGGGGTGGCACGCCAATCCCTACATCGGGCGGGAATTTTACGGCGTGTGGGGCGATTACGATGTGACCATCAACATCGACAGCAAGTACGTGATCGGGGGTACCGGTTACCTGCAGAACCCCGAAGAGATCGGCTACGGCTACGCCCCGGATCCCGCCTCCCGGCCCGCCACGTTGAGCTACCACTTCGTGGCCCCTAACGTCCACGATTTCATGTGGGCCGCCGACCCCGACTATACCCACGACGCCCTGGCCCGCGCCGACGGCACTACCCTCAACTTTTATTACCAGCCCGGCGAACAGACCACCCAGAGCTGGGAGAAGTTGCCGGCCATTATGGATGCGGTCTTTGCCTACACCAACGCGCATTACGGACAATACCCCTACGACCAGTACAGCTTCATCCAGGGCGGTGACGGCGGCATGGAATACCCCATGGGAACCCTGATCACCGGTCAGCGGAATTTAGAGAGCCTGGTCGGCGTGAGCGTACACGAGCTGATGCACACCTGGTACCAAATGCTTATGGGGACGAATGAATCGCTCTACGCCTGGATGGACGAGGGATTTACCAGTTGGGCCAGCAGTGAGATCATGAACCACCTGCGCGCCGAAGGACTGATGCCCGGCGAGCCTACCGACAATCCACACGAGCGGACGTACGCCAGCCTGCGGGGTTTCCGGCAGTCGGGTTTACAGGAGCCGCTGAGCGTCCATTCGGACCACTTTGCGACCAACTCCGCCTACAGCGTGGCCGCCTACGTCAACGGCTCGATCTTCCTCGAGCAACTGCGCTACGTGATCGGGGAGGAAGCCTTTGACTGTACCCTCCACCGCTATTACACCGATTGGCACTTCAAGCACCCGAATCCCAACGACTTCATTCGGGTAGCCGAAAAGTGCTCCGGCCTGGAGCTGGACTGGTACCGGGAATACTGGGTCAACGGCACCAACTACGCCGATTATGCCGTGGGTGGCGTGGAGGACGTAGATAGCAGCGGCACCACCCGCATCGATCTGGAGCGCGTCGGTCGCATGCCGATGCCGCAGGAGGTGACCGTCACCCTCAGGGACGGGAGTATGAAGTACTACTATATCGCCCCCCAGATCCTGCGCGGAGAGAAGCCTCAGCCCGCTTACGCCACCGACTGGACGGTCCTGCCCGACTGGGGCTGGACGGACCCGAACTACTCCTTTTCCATCGACGTCAATACGCAGGAAATTGAATCCGTGCGGCTCAACGCCCGGGGCAGGATGTACGAGGATGACCTGGAGAACAACGCCTGGGGAGAATAGGGAGAACGTGATTGTGTAAAAATGAGGCACCGGCAGACCACGTTGCGCGGGGTTGCCGGTGTCCACCCTACTGAGTGCATTAATCCCATTAGTACTTCCCGCGATGAAACTACTCATACTGACCAAAAAATTTCCCTACCCCCTGAAGGATGGGGAAAGCCTAGCGATCCACGGCTTGACCAAAAGCCTCAGTGAGTTGGGGTGCGAGGTATGCCTGCTGGCAATGAACACTGCCAAGCACTTTTTCGACGGGCCCAACTTGCCCCCGGAGATGGACCATTACCGGGAAGTGCGGACGGTGGCGGTAGACAACAACATCAGCCCCGTCGACGCCATGACGAACCTCGTGCGGGGGAAGTCATACCACATCAGCCGCTTTAATCTGGAAGCCTACCACGAAGCCCTGTCCGAGTGGCTGGAAGCAGAAGCGTTCGACATCATTCAGCTCGAAACGCTTTACCTGGCTCCGTACATGAGTACGATCCGCCGCTTGTCCAACGCCCAGGTCGTCATGCGGTCCCACAATGTCGAATATGAAATCTGGGAGCGGTGTGCCGAGAACATCACCTTCGCCCCGAAGCGCTGGTACCTGCGTCACCTGACCAAACAGCTGCGGGACTACGAGCGGAGCCAGCTCAATCAGTACGACCTCCTGCTGCCCATCACCCAACGCGATAAAAAGCACTTCGAACGCCTGGGCTGCCGAACGCAGACTTACGTGCTGCCCATCGGCCTGGAGACGCGTTGTGGCCCCCCGACCTACGAAAGCTACCGAAATGCGCCGGACCTGCACTTTATCGGTTCCCTCGACTGGCTGCCCAATCTGGAGGGACTGCAGTGGTTCCTCAACGACGTATGGCCGGAGATACACCGGCGTTGTCCGGACATCATGTTCCACGTTGCGGGCCGCAATATGCCCCATAGCATCAGCCAACTACGGATGAAGAACGTTGTCCTTCACGGGGAGGTAGAAGACAGCTGTGCCTTCGTGTCGGCCCATAGCATCAGCGTAGTGCCCCTGCTCAGCGGAGGCGGTATGCGGGCCAAGATCCTGGAGGCCATGTCACTGGGCCGGGTCGTGGTCACCACCACCATCGGTCTGGAAGGGATCAAAGCGCGCAACCGCCAGGATCTCTTCATTGCCGACACGGTAGAGCAGTTCGTGCTCGTGATTGAAGAGTGCCTGCAACGGGGGCGTCGCCTGGAATTTATCGGACGCAACGCCTTTTCGGTGTTTCACCGCCACTACGACCGGCGGATCCTGGGCCAGCGGCTGTTGGAGACCTACGGTCAACTCCTCGAAACGGTGAGGGTCTGACCGCGGTCCGGGTGTTGACCCGGGGGCTGCCTATATTGCGGCAGACAACTTCCGATCATGCCTCAGTACATTCTTTCCCTGGATCAGGGAACCACTTCCTCCCGGGCCATTTTATTTAACCACGTGGGGGCCATCGCCGGTACGGCCCAAAAGGAGTTTACCCAGTATTACCCCGAACCCGCCTGGGTGGAGCACGACGCTACGGAGATCTGGACGGCCCAGGTCGGCGTGGTGCGCCAGTTGCTCGCGAAAACGAAGGTAAGGGCGTCGGAAATCGCGGCGATCGGAATCACCAACCAGCGGGAAACTACCCTGATCTGGGACCGCGCCACCGGAGAACCCATTCACCATGCCATCGTCTGGCAGGACCGGCGTACCGCCGGTTTCTGTGATGTCCTTAAGGAGCGCGGACTGGAGGACCACGTGCGCCAGACCACGGGGTTGGTCATCGACGCTTACTTCAGCGGGACCAAGATCAACTGGTTGTTGGAGAACGTGCCCGGCGCCCGAAAACGCGCCGAGGCAGGGGAGCTCTGCTTCGGAACCATGGACAGCTGGCTGGTGTACCAGCTCACCGGGGGAAAAGTGCACGTGACCGACGTGACGAATGCCGGCAGGACCATGCTGTTTGATATCCGCAAGCGGGACTGGGACGAGCGCCTCCTGCAGGAGCTCAATATTCCCCGGGCCCTCCTGCCCGAGGTGAAGTCAAGCAGCGAAGTCTACGGAGAAACTACCCTCTTTGGCGAGTCCATCCCGATTGCGGGTATGGCCGGAGATCAGCACGCCGCCCTCTTCGGGCAGGCGTGCTTCGAGCCGGGACAAGCAAAGAATACCTACGGAACGGGTTGTTTTATGCTGCTCAACACCGGGACTGAGGCCGTAGCGAGCACCCACGGACTGATCACCACCATTGCCTGGGAGGTGGACGGAAAGACCGAGTACGCCCTGGAGGGCAGCGTCTTCATCGCCGGTGCGGCCATTCAGTGGTTGCGCGATGGCCTCAAGCTGATCGATGAGGCACCCGACAGCGAGTATTATGCCCGGAAGGTGAAAGACACCGGTGGGGTATTCGTGGTACCGGCCTTCGCCGGGCTCGGAGCCCCCTACTGGGACATGTACGCCCGCGGGGCCATTTTCGGCCTGACCCGGGGAACTTCAAAGGCACACATCGTACGGGCGACGCTGCAGAGCCTGGCGTACCAGGTGAAGGACGTGCTCGAGGCCATGCAGAAAGACGCAAATTGCAAGTTGAAGACCCTGCGGGTGGACGGAGGCGCGAGTGCCAACAACTTCCTGATGCAGTTCCAGTCCGACATTCTCGGAACGGACGTGGAACGACCGAAAATCGTGGAAACCACGGCCCTGGGAGCAGCCATGCTGGCAGGGCTGGCCGTGGGCTTCTGGAACAAGGAAGACTTAGCGGCGACCTGGCAGTTGGATCAGGCCTTCGTGCCGGCCATGTCGGCGGAGGAACGGAGCAAGCGATACGCCGGTTGGCAGAAGGCTGTGCAGCGGACCATGGATTGGGAAGACCACGACCACGAATAGGCTACAACTCCCCGATCACTTCCAGCAACTCATCCAGCTGCCAGGCATCTTCTACCCGGTAAGGACCCACCTCGGTGCGCCGCAGCGCGGTGAGGTGCCCTCCGCTGCCCGCCGCTGCCGCGAGGTCGTTGGCCAGTGAGCGGATGTAGGTACCCTTACTGCAGGAAATGCGGAAGTCGACGCTCTTGCCGGTAAAGTTGCTGAGTTCAAAAACGGGCACCGTGACCCGGCGGGATTTCACTTCGATGGTTTCTCCGCGGCGCGCGCGCTTGTACAAGGGCTGCCCGTCTACCTTGATGGCCGAATACATGGGCGGGACCTGATCGATCTCCCCCGTAAACTGCCGGGAGGTTTCGCGGAGCAGGTCGAGGCTCAGGTGATCGGTGGGATACTGCTCGTTCACCTCCGTTTCCGCATCGTAGGAAGGCGTCGTCGCGCCGAGTGCCAGGGTACCGGTGTAAGACTTGCCCAGGCCTTCGAGTTGCTGCAGTTGTTTGGTCCACTTGCCCACGCAGAGGTTGAGCAAGCCGGTAGCCATGGGATCGAGCGTTCCGGCGTGGCCTACCTTGAATTTCTTCACCCCGAGGTGAGTGCGGATCTTCCACCGCAGTTTGTTCACGACATCAAAACTCGTCCAGCCCTTTGGCTTGTCGATGAGGAAGAGCGCCCCCTCCGCAAAGGAGAAGGGGGGTGCGGTGGCGGGCGGAAGCATGGTGGAAGTTAAGCGTTCAGAAACTTGATCGTCAGTACGATGGCGGCCACGGTAAAGCAGTAATAAGCGAAGTATTTCAGCTTGGCTTTCTTGACCAGCTTGATCATCCATACGCAGGCGACGATACCGGTCAGAAAGGCGGCAACGAAGCCGACGGAGAGCTCCATCACCGAAGCCGTCTGGGAATATTCTCCGTCGATCAGGTCCTTGGCGATCTTGCCGAGGATCAGCGGCACCACCATCAGGAAGGAAAAGCGGGCGGACTTTTCCCGGTCGATGCCCAGCAGCACGCTGGTGGAGATCGTAGCTCCCGACCGGCTGATCCCCGGCAGGATCGCGATCGCCTGGGCGATGCCGATCAGGGCGGCATCCTTCCAGTCGACGCTCTTTTCCGTACGACGGGCACGGTCGGCAAGAAAGAGCAACAGACCGGTCACAACGAGCATAAAGGCCACCAGCACTACCTGCCGATCGAAGAGGGTCGTAAGGAGGTCGTCATATAGCAAGCCGACGACCGCCGCGGGAACCATGCTGAGGATGATCAACAGGGTAAATTTCGTGCCGGTGTTCCACTCGAACTTGAACAGGTCGGTCAGGATCTCCCCGATGTCCTTGCGGAACACCACCATGGTAGCCAGGGCGGTGGCCGCGTGCAGGGTGACGGTCATGAGCATGCTGTCGGCCGCCAGGCTCTGATCGTTGAACAGCCACTTGGTGAGTTCCAGGTGGCCGCTGCTGCTTACGGGTAGAAATTCCGTTAGGCCCTGTACTATGCCGAGGACCAGGGCGCGAATGAAATCTGTCACAGCCTATTTTTTAAAGATCGCGTAGGTAGTCACCCCAAGACCGGCCAGGATGATGATCGGGGCCAGGGTGATCTTGCGGAAGCTGTAGATGACCGACTCGTCGAATACCGTCGGATCGTCGCCGCGTCCGCCCATCATGAGCAGGAAGCCCAGGACGATGAGCAGGAAGCCACCGCCGAGCCACCGGTAAGTATCCCGTCCGAAGACCAGCGGGCGGGTGCTCCGCTCCGGCGTTGCCCGGGTCTCCCGGACCTTGGGCGTGGCCACGATCCGGATCGGATCGGCGGTTTGCTCGACGGTCGGGGTGGTGGGACGGGGGGTCTGCTTTTTACGCTTACTCATAGCAATGGCGGAATTCTTTACGCGGCCCGAAGGTAAGGGAATTCACGGGCTAGTCGGAAGACTTACTACAATCTCTACTCAGATAGCACCGCCGGAATGGGCATCAGCGCTTCGCTGTTATATCTTGCTTCCATGAAAGGAATAACCCCCCGAACCCTATTTGTATTGCTCCTGTTCCTGCTGCTTTGCACCCGCCCCGACCCGGTCGGGGCCCAAATGTCGGCAGCCGTAGACCGGGGAGCGGATTTTGGGGCCGGCCCGTACACGCAGTTGATTATCCGCGGCGTGACGCTGATCAACGGCAACGCCGCACCGCCGATCGGGCCGGTGGACATCGTGATCGAGGGCAACCGCATCGTTTCCGCCGGTACCGTTGGCTTTCCCGGGGTCGACATCGACCCGGAACGGCGGCCGCAACTAAAGGAAGGCGGTCGCGAGATCGACGCCAGCGGGATGTATGCCCTGCCCGGATTCGTGGACATGCACGGCCACACGGGCGGACAGGCACAGGGGACGACCCCGGATTACGTCTATAAACTCTGGCTGGGCCACGGTATCACCACCGTTCGCGAGCCGGGCAGCTTCAACGGCCTCGACTGGACACTGGAGCACAAGCGCCGCTCCGCCGCCAACGAGATCGCCGCCCCCCGGATCGTGGCCTACACCGGGTTTGGCATGGGACGGGAGGAGCCCTTCACCACCACCGAGGAGGTGGAAGCCTGGGTCCGCGAAAACAAGGCGAAGGGGGCGGATGGCATCAAGCTCTTCGGCGCGCGGCCCGACCTGATGGAAGCAGCCCTGAAAACCAACAAGGAGATCGGGCTGCGCAGCGCCTGTCACCACGCCCAGCTGGACGTCGGTCGTTGGAACGTACTCAACTCCGCACGCGCCGGGCTCACCACCATGGAGCACTGGTACGGCCTGCCCGAAGCGCTCTTTGAAGACCAGACGGTACAGGATTATCCCGTCGACTACAATTACCAGAATGAGGAACATCGCTTCGGGGAGGCCGGCAAGCTGTGGCAGCAGGCCGCCGCTCCCTACAGCGATCACTGGAATGCGGTGATGGAGGAGTTGCTGGCGCTGGACTTTACGATCAATCCCACCTTCAACATCTACGACGCCAACCGCGACGTGATGCGGGCCCGCAATGCGGACTGGCACGACGAATACACCCTGCCCAGTTTGCTCAAATTCTACGCTCCCAGCCGCATCAGCCACGGCAGCTACTGGCACAAGTGGGGCACCGAGCAGGAAGTCGACTGGAAGAAGAACTACCAACTGTGGATGACCTTCGTCAATGAATACAAGAACCGCGGCGGCCGCGTGACCGCCGGCTCGGATTCGGGATACATTTATCAGCTGTACGGGTTCGGGTATATCCGGGAGCTGGAATTGCTGCGGGAAGCCGGCTTCCACCCGCTGGAAGTGATCCGCTCCGCTACCCTCAATGGGGCGGAGGCGCTGGGCATGGACGATCAGATCGGGACCATCGAGGCCGGTAAACTGGCAGATATCGTACTGGTCGCCGAGAACCCGCTGGCCGATTTCAAAGTCCTCTATGGGACGGGAGCCACCCGCCTGACCGAGGACAACGAAGTGACCACTACCCAGGGCATCCGCTATACGATCAAAGACGGTATCGTTTACGATGCGGTCAAGTTGCGGGAAGCCGTCAAACAGATGGTGCGGGAGGCCAAGCAGTAGCCGCCGCCGCGCGAGATTATTTGGAGTCCAGCGCGGCGGTAATGTCGGCCGCGACCCCCTGTAGGTGGTAGCGGATCACCCCGGCCGGGTACCGGCGGGCGGCTGAGGTGGAGGCGTCGCGGATGGCGTTGAGTTCGGCCCGGGCAATTGCTCCGACGTCGGAGGGGCTTTCGGCATCTTCCTCCATCAGCTCGATGAGGCGTTCTACGTGTGCCCGTTCCAGGTTGCGGCGGTATACGTTAATGGGTTTGCCGGCCAGGGCTTCGGCCCACAAGCCACGCCGGACGTCGGCCAGCATCTCGGTCGGGGAATACGCCGACGCGCTGTGGAGGGCCACGTTCTCCACCATTCGCTGGAGGCGGCTCTCACTGAGCAGGTTGTCGAGCTGGCGGGACTGTAGGTCGCGCATCCGGCTGATCACGCCACTCGGGCCGATGTTGGCGACCACCCGCTCGGGCATGAGCCAATCCGGAGTGCTGAATATGTGATCCATAAGGAACGTGACCGAGGCCCTTTGGTCGCCTCTTGGCAGGTGGGTATAGGTATCACCCTCCTCGTCCGTGGTCCGTAGTTGTTCGTAAACACCGCCGACGTTGGCGGTGACGTGAGCGGCGTACCGCGACCAGACGCCAAGCAGTTCGCCGTACAATTCTTCCAGGTCGGAATAATCCTCCCCCGGGCGGGTAGTCCACTCGGCCAGGTTTTCGGCGACGATGCGGAGGTTCTTCATGCCGTAGGTGGTCGCCTTGATGGGGTCATTGCCGACGGCCTCCGTCTGGGCGCTCGGATCCGAGGAGCTGTATCCGCCGAAGAGATACATGGGGTCTCCCGCCTTTTCGGTGATCCAGGCATTGAGGCTGTCCTTTTCAGCCTGTGGGGAGCCCGCGTCTTCCAGGTAGCGGTAGCCCCAGTCGATGGCGTAGTGGTCGTAGGGCCCGAGCATCCGTACCCAGCGTACGCCCTCGTCACCCGGCTGAGCGACGTAGTTGTAGCGGGTGTAATCCATAATCGTGGAAGCCAGGCCCCACTTGTTGGTGAAGGTGGCCGAGCGCAGGCTGTCGGTAGGGTAGGAGTAGCTCGCCTTCATGTTGTGCGGCAGGCAGAGGGCGTGACCGACCTCGTGGGAGATGACCCGGCGCATCATTTCTCCGATCTCCTCGTCGGGAGTGTCCAGCGTACGGGCACTGGCATTGGCCGCCCCCGTTTCGAGCAGGTAGCGGTTGCGGTAGCTCCGCAGGTGGTTGTGGTACCAGATGATGTCCGACTCGATGATTTGTCCGGACCGGGGATCGGAGACGCTGGGTCCGATCGCGTTCCGGGTGGTCGAGGCGACGTAACGTACCACGGAATAGCGGGAATCCTCGGGGCTCCAGTCGGGGTCTTCCGCCGCGGTCGGCGCGTCTCGTGCAACGATCGCATGCTTGAATCCCGCGGCTTCGAAGGCGGCCTGCCAATCTTCGATCCCCTGGCGAAAGTAGGGCCGGAATTTCGCGGGGGTAGCCGGGTCGAGGTAGTAAACGATCGGTTCTTCCGGCTCCACCAGCTCTCCGCGGGCGTAAGCGTCTTTATCCTTGGGGATCATTTTCCACCGCTTGATGTAGCGCTTTTCATCGGACTTGAGGGCTTCGGAGCCATAGTCGGTCTGGCTTACCGTAAACCAGCCTACCCGTTGGTCGTAGAGCCGGGGCTGCATGGGTTGTTCGGGAAGTAGGTACATCGACTGACTGAGCTGCATCGAGATCGTGCCGGTGCGCGCGTCCGAGGGCGGTGAGTTCGCTACGTAGGTCATGTCGTGACGCACCTCCACGTTTTCCGGGAAACTCGCCATCCGGCTGATGAAGCTGCGGTCTTTGTCGAGGTTGCGCACTTCGTATTCCTTCCGAAGCCGTTTGCTTAGTCCGGAGATGGCCTGGACGTCACCCACGAAAAGATCGTTGACGGCAATGAGGGCGGCCGTGGAATCCGGGTTAAACGCCTCGATCGCGAAGGCCATGATTACCGGGGCATAGTTGTTGTTCTGCACCGAGATGTTGATCGGCAGGGTGTCTTCCGCGACGTTACTGTAAGAGACGGAGGTCAGGTGCAGCGCATCGTTGACCCGGCTCCAGTGCACCAGTTGCTCGTTGGTCTTCGAACCGGCATTGAGGTAGCCCCCGCCCAGTTCGGCCGGGATTTTGGCGATGCGGCTGACCAGTAGCATATCCCTGTCCAGCAGGTCGAAGGGCACTTCGAAGTAGTAGGTATCCAGGATCCGGTGCACCGTGAAGAGACCGGAATCGGTCACTGCGTCCTCGGTCACCACTTCCGCATAGGCCTTAAACCGCGGCTTCTTCTTGTCTTTTTCTTTCGGGGTTTCCGCTTCCGCTTCGGTGTGGTCGTCCGTCGGGGTTTCCGGTATCCGGGCAGTCTTAGGACTCAAACAGGAGGTAAGCCCGAGGAGGAATACGATCAGGTAACGCATAGGGGGAGTCTATTCTTCGTAGTCAAATTCCTCAGTCAGGTTGCCGAGCATCAGTTGGAAGGTGCCGGCTTCCGTCACGGATTGGTTGTCGCGTCCGATGAAGGAGATGTCGGCGGGGGTCAATTGGAAGGTCACGACTTGATTCTCACCGGGCTCCAGGTGGATCTTCCTGAATTTGCGCAGTCGCTTTACGCTGGGCGTCACGGTGGCGACCAGGTCTCCGGTATACAGCAGAATGGAGTGCTTGCCGGCCCGGTCGCCGGCGTTGGTGACCCGCACCGAAACCTCCAGGGTATCGGTAGCGCGCATGACCCGGCTGCTCAAACTCAGTTCGCTGTACGTAAATTCGGTATAGCTGAGGCCATGACCGAAGGCAAAGAGTGGATTGTAGTTGCCGTTGCGCGCCTCGGTGGGTTTATGATCGTAGGTCACCAGGGCATTCGGCTGCCGGGGGTAGGTGAGGGGAAGCCGCGCACTGGGATTGACCCGCCCGGACAGGATGCCGGCGATCGCGTCGCCGCCCCGGGGGCCCGGGTAGGGGGCGAACAGCACCGCCTTGGAGCGGTTGGACATGCCCGTCATCAGCCGTGGCCGCCCGCCGGCCATGATCAGGACGATCGGTTTGCCCAGCGTATCGAGGGCGGAAAAGAGCTGGCGCTGGCCTTCGGGGAGGGAGAGGCTATTGATGTTTCCGAGGTCTTCGGTGTAGGAGAGCTCTCCCAGGCAAAGCACGATAAGGTCCGATTCCCGGGCCAGGGAAACGGCGTTCTCTACGTCCATGAGGGTGTCGAAATTCACCCCCGGAGAGTAGGTCACCCGTCCGGGAAACTCCCGCTGGATGGCTTCCCGGATCGTATTGAAATCCTCCAGGTAGCGGTCTGCCTCCTCCCCCTGCCAGCTATAGGTCCACCCGCCGTTGAGACTGCGCATGTTATCGGCCGTAGGGCCGGTGACCAGAATGCGCTGTCCGGGCTTGATCGGCAGGGGCAGGCCGTCGTTTTTCAGCAATACGATCGCTTCCTCCGCTGACTGCAGGGACTTACGGGCAAACTTTTCGCTTCCGAAATCGGGAAATTCCTCGGGGTCCCACAGGTTCTGTTCGTATAGTCCCAGGGCCACCTTGACTGCAAGGATGCGGGCTACCGAAGTGTCGATGCGGCCCTCGGTCAGCTTTCCTTCCTGGACCAGTTCCACCACCATTCCCGGAAAGTCGGTGGTGACGGCCGTCATGCTCATGTCCATACCTGCGTCGATCGACATGCGCACGGCGTCCTTCAGGTCGGTGGCGACCATATGCCGCTCGTAGAGATAGCGTACGTCCTGCCAATCCGAAACGAGGAGGCCTTCGAAGCCCAGTTCTCCGCGCAAAATATCCGTCAGCAGTTCTTTACTGGCGTGGACGGGGATGCCATTCACCTCCCCGGAGTTGATCATTACGGTGAGGGCTCCGGAGTCGATTGCCAGTTTGTACTGCGGCAGGTAGTACTCCCTCAGTTGGCGCTCGGGCAGGTAGGCCGGGGTGCGGTCGCGGCCGCTGAGCGGCGATCCGTAGCCGGTAAAGTGCTTGAGGCAGGCCGCTACGCTGGTCTTTTGGTTGACGCCCGACCCCTGATATCCCCGCAACATGGCCAGGCCGAACAGCGCGTTTACGTAGGGGTCCTCCCCGAAGCTTTCCCAGTTGCGGGGCCAGGCGGGGTGACGACCGACGTCCATGGACGGACTGAAATTCCAGGGGATACTCGCCGCCTTCAGCTCGTAGGCCGTAATGGCCGCCAATTCGGTCGCCAGCTCGGTATCGAAGCTTGCCGCCACGCCGAGGGGCTGGGCGTAGAGGGTAGAACCCCTTACGTAATTTGCTCCGTGCACCGCATCCTGACCGTAAATGACCGGCACCCCCGTGGTCTCCATGGCCTTTGCCTGGATCTTTCCGATGTATGCGCGATATTCGGCCGGGGTGGGGATGGAGCGGCTCGGGACGTTCAGGATCGAGCCGATCTCCAGCTCACCTACGACGGCATTCAGCCGCTCGTCGCTGAAAACGGGCGGTACGGTCAGGACGTAGGTAGGCCCCTCGAACACCAGGTCTACGGCCACCTGGGTCATCTGGCCCGCCTTTTGTTTCAGGGTCAGGCGCTGCAGCTCCGACTGAACGAAGGCATTTTGTTCCTCACTCAAAAACGAAAAGTTCAGGACTTGGGCGCCTGCGCAGGTGCAAAGGAATACCGTTAGTAGCAGGGCATATAAAGTGCGCATAGACAGGCTGTAGTTCGCCGCTAAGCTAACAAAAGCTACAGGACTTGCCGCCGGGGGAAGATTATCTCTGTCGGCACATGGGATTTACCGGAGCGCATCGGCAACCTTGCGGTCGTTGGCCAGGCGGGGGACTTTATTTTGCCCTCCCAGCTTACCTTCCTGTTTCATGTACCGCCGAAACGCTCCTGTGGTCAGGACCCGCAGGACGAGCGGGCGCAGGATCTTTCCCTCGATCAGGTCCGCATAGTAGGTATTCTCGCTCACCATCGCCCGGTCCAGCGCGGCGGCAAATTCGTCCGCATCTGCCGGTGGGCGGCTGAACTCGACGAACCATTCGTGGAAGGGGAGGCCGGCGGGGGGATTGACCTGTGGGGCTACCGTGAATTCCGTCACTTCCGTGCCGTAGTGCTGCGCTACTTCCCGCAGGGCAGCTTCGACCTCCTTGCCGATCACGTGCTCCCCGAAGGCGGAAATGAAGTGCTTGGTGCGTCCCGTCACCCGGATCCGGAAGGGATCTTTGCTCACGAATTCTACGGTGTCCCCGAGATTATACGCCCACAAACCCGCGGTGGTGGATAGGAGGATGGCATAATTCACGCCCAATTCCACTTCCCCCAGGGACAGGCGCGGCGGCGCATCGGCGAGGATATCTTCCGCCGGAACGAACTCAAAGAAAATACCACTGGCCGTGTTAAGCAGCATGCCGGGGGCGGTCTGGCTGTCCTGGAAGGCAATGAACCCCTCACTGGCAGGGTAAGTCTCTACACTGGGGATGCGTGCGCCGACGAGCCGCTCCAGGGTATCCCGGTAGGGTTCGAAGTTTACCCCGCCGTAGACGAACATTTCCAGATTGGGGAAAAGGTCCTTAATGGTTGACTTCCCGCTGCGGGCAAGCAGCCGTTCGTAGTACATCTGCACCCAGGGCGGAATACCGCTGATCAGGCGCATATCCGCGTGGATGGTTTCCTCTACGATGGCCTCCAGTTTGGTTTCCCAGTCCTCGATGCAGTTGGTCGGGTAGGAGGGGAGCTGGTCCCTGCGCAGCCAGGCCGGTACTTCGTGGTTGACGATACCGGACAGGCGGCCGGTGGGGATGCCG
>JBBSPZ010000040.1:0-36664 GCA_038258275.1 Chitinophagales bacterium
GACTGGAGCAGCCTAGCACCTTCGTCCGCACCGACCGCGGCAAGCGGTTTCCGGCCATCGTTAAAGGCGTGGACGCCGACGGACGCTTGCTGCTGGCCCTGGCGGACGGCTCCGTCGAGGCCTTTGAGCTGCGCGCTCTGCGCTGGCTGACCGACTGAGCTATTCCTTCATCAGTTCCAGGTTCTGCTGGATGCCCCGTTCCAGGGGGCTGACGCCCTTCTGCATCCACAGGGGCAGCGGCGCGTCGAGCAGGTAGTAATCAAAAAACTGGCTCATGCGGGTCTGGAAGTCGGCCCGGTTAGGGGCCTTTACGGGCCAGTGGGGCTCGCCGCGGTAGTTGAGGAACCAGGCGGGCTTGCCCAGGCGCCGCAGGGCGGTGAACCACTCGATGCCCTGGTACCAGGGGACCGCGCTGTCTTCGTCGTTGTGCAGGATCAGCACCGGGGTATTCACCTTGTCGGTGGTGAACAGGGGAGAGTTCTCGAGATACCGCAGGGGATACTCCCAGGGAGTGCCGCCGATCCGGCTCTGGGTATGCTCGTACTGAAACTGGCGGCTCAGGCCGGTGCCCCAGCGGATCCCCCCGTAGGCGCTGAACATATTGACGACCGGAGCCCCGGCCTCGATGGCCGCGAAGAGGTCGGTCTTCGTCGCCAGGTAAGCTGCCTGGTAACCGCCCCAGCTGTGACCCTGCAAACCGATCCGGTCCGTATCAATGAAGCCCTTCATCAGGAGGCTGCTGACGCCGCTCATGACGCAATTGTAGGCGCTTTCCCCCGGGTAGCCCTCCCGGTAAATTATGTCTGGGTTGAAGATCACGTAACCCCGGCTGGAGTAATGGGGGTAATTGATGGAGGAACGGCCGGGTACCGGGGTGCGGTGACGGAAGATCCCTTCACTGCTGCGCTCGTAGAAGTTAACCATCATCGGGTACTGCCGGGTGCTGTCGAAGTTCGCGGGCTTGATCAGCATGCCGCGCAATTCGCGGCCCTCGTGGTCGATCCAGCGGTAGGTTTCCGCCGTGCCCCAGTTGAATGCCGACTGCTGCGGATTGGCATCGGAGACCACGGTGCCCTCCGCTCCGAGCGCGTCGGTGACCCGCAGGTTCGGGAAATCGGTGTAGCTCTCGCGGGTGTAGAGGTAGCGATCGGCCAGGCGGGCTTTGCGGAAGTCGTCGTAGACGTAGGGGCCGGTTTGCAGCTGACGCAGGCTGCCGTCCTGGGGCAGGAGGGCGTACCCGCCGTAGTAGTCGGAGTCGCGCTGGGTGAGGAGCAACATGGTCTCCTCCACGGCCTCGCGCTCGCGGTCGAGATCGGCGTAGCGGTAGCTGACGCCTTCGGGGCGTCCGTTGGTTAGGCGCTCGGCCTGCCCGGTTTTGTCGGGTTCGATGCGCCACAGGTCGTAGCGGTCGTAGATGATGATCGCCGCGTCGTCTTCCAGCCAGCCGGCCACGCCGTAGGGGGAGGGATCGTCGGGTTGATCGTTGAGCTCGTCGTAGAAGGTCCCGATCTCCCGGGAGGTAAGGGTATTCACCCGGTTGCGGGCGACGTCGTAAGCGCGGTAGACGGAATCCGCCGGATTGTACCAACTCAGGTATTTCCCCTCCGGCGACCACCGGTAGTAGCCCGATTCTCCTTCGAGGACGGGCGTACGTTTCCCGCTTTTCAGGTCTACCATGATCACGTCACGGGCTGCGGGCCCCCCTTCCCACATGGTTTGCTTCGAGTAAGGCGTGTCGGTGTACAGCATGACGTAGTCGCCCTTGCCTTCGTCGGGGCGGCTGCTCTCCGGGTACTCGGGGGTGGCCAGCTGCAGGAATTTGTCGACGCCGGGCCGGTATACGGCCAGGTAGGTGAATTTGCGGTCCTGCTCGAGGCTGGTGTTTTTCTGGGTGTACAGCAGGGGGTCTTCGGAGGTCCATACCTCTACGTCCGCCAGTTCACTGGCGACGGAATTGCTATCGAGCTCCGGCCGCCGTGGCGTGGTACCGAAGAAGAGGTAGTCGCCCTTTGCGCTGAACTCCGGCCGGCGGTCATCGCTGATGCGGTACCCCTGGGGCAGCCAGCTCATGTCGCGGCCCGTCACCATATAGGCCGAGTCGCTGCCGCTCGCCCAGTAGTGCAGGTGAAAGGGGGGCTGCTCGGCTGCATCGTCGTGCTCGCTGCTCAGGAAAGCCACGTGGTCTCCGTCGTAGCTTACGTTGAGTCCCGCGAAGTTGGCCGGACCGCTGCTCAGCGTCTGCCACTCGACTTCCTGGGGGTCGATGCGCAGTACCCCGTCACTCCACGTGCTGTCCTTACCGGTGCGGCGGGCGACCACGATGGGCCGGTCGCGGGCGACCAGGTAGTCCATCACCCCCTCCAGGTAGAAGCTGTCCTGATTTTCGAACCGCCGCACGACGAGGCGCTGGGCATCCTCGTCCAGCGCTTCGCGGAGGCTGTCCGGCAGCACCGATCTGGTGGTATAGGCGAAAATGTCGGAAGATCGCTCGCTCAGTTTTACGTCGTACACGTTGGGGTAGCGGCGGATCTCGTCCTGCTCCAGGTTCCAGACGAGCAGGGTATCCATTTCCTTGAGTGCCTTGGCCTTGTCCTTCCGCTTATAGCTCAGTATGGTATCCCGGGCGGGCTTCAGCGTACCTACCACGTATTTTCCGTCGTAGGAGAAGGCCGCATCCTCGAGGCGCGGAATACGGCGTTCGGTTTTGGTGGCCACGGTGTACACGACGGCCTCGGCATCGCCCACGTCCGGGCGCAGGGTGTAGAGGAGGTGGGTGCCGTCGGCGCTGAGGGCCTCTCCCCGGATCTCCTTCCATGCTTGCATGTCTTCTACTTCAATCGCGCGTTGGGCAGTGACGCAGGTGCAAAGAAAAAGGAGGAAGGGGAGCAGGGCAAGGTGTTTCATGGGAGGTAGTTTGGGTATGAAGGTAAAGATAGTTGCTCCGACGAAGGTTGCAGGGCGACCCGCAGGGGTAGGCAACCGTACGCCGGGCCCTATCTTCGCCCGATGCCCGTTCCCCCCTATTACCTCGGACTCGACCTCGGTACCACTTCCGCCAAAGTCTGCGCCTTCGACCCGGACGGCAAGCTGATCAACGAACGTATAGGTGATTACACCCTCCAGCAGCCCGAAGCAGGGGCCGCGGTGCAGGACGCCTTTGAAATCATCGGGGTGGCCGAACGGCTGCTGGCCGACCTCCTCTCCGACCTGCCGCAACCCCCGCGCGGAATGAGCATTAGCTGCCCCATGCACGGCGTGCTCCTGCTCGATGCCGCCGGCGCTCCGCTGGGGCCGATCATCACCTGGGCGGATGTGCGCGCCCAGGCAGTCATGGACCATTTCCCCCCGCACCTGCGCACCCGCCTCCTTAGGCGTACCGGTACCCCCGTGCATCCCATGGCGCCCCTGGTCAAGTTGCGGTGGCTCTCCTGCGAGCGGCCGGGCACCGTCGCAGCGGCTACCTACCTCTCCGACCTAAAGTCCTTTCTCGTCAACCGCTGGACCACCGACGGCTACCTGCTGGACGAACAGCTGGCCAGCGCTACCGGAATGCTCGACCTGGAATCCAGGCAGTGGGATCCCGAGGCCCTGACGCTGGCCGGAAACGGGCAGCCGCTTCCGCTCATGCTGCCCACGGTCCTGCCCGCCTCCACCGAGCTGCACTGGCGGCCGGAAGTTGCGCAACGGCTGGGCGTGGGCGCCATGCGCCTTTACCTTGGAGGCTCCGATGGCTGCCTGGCGAACCTGGGCAGCGGGCTCCTCGAACCGGGTAAGGTTTCCCTCACCATTGGCACCAGCGGAGCCGTGCGGGTAACCCACCGGGGGCTGCAGGAGGATACGGATCACCAACTCTTCAACTACCTGCTGTACGGGGACTATTTCGTACTCGGCGGAGCCACCAACAACGGCGGAAAGGTCATGGAGTGGACCTACGAGCTGCTTCGCGGACACTTCGCCAGCATCGGTGAAATGATCGAAGCGGCCGCCACTGCTCCGGAAACGGATTTACACTTTCTTCCCTACCTCTATGGGGAGCGGGCGCCGATCTGGGATGCCCTGGCTACGGCTACCTTCACGGGGCTGCAGAGCCGCCATACGGCCACCGACATCGCGCGGGCCGTTTTACTGGGCGTGACCGACAACGTCATCGCTATCCTGCGGCAGGTGGAGGAGGCGACCTGTCCGGCCAAGATCGTTTACGCGAGCGGGGGCTTTACCCGCTCCGCGGCCTGGGTGGAACTGCTCGCCCGGCGATCCGGCCGGAAGGTGGAGATCGCCCATACTCCCCAGGCCAGTGCCTACGGGGCCGCCCTGATCGCCGAGCGGGCCCTAGCCCAGCAGGAGTAGCCCGATGGGGGGCAGCAACAGGGCGCCGTTGACCACTACGGCGAAAAAATCTTCCTCCCGGTCGGCGGTGGTGGTGTACCCGATGCCGACGACCACCAGGTAGGCCACGGCCAGGCCGGTGCCCTGGACCATCGGGTAGCGGATGAAGGATACCAGCGCGCACCCGATCAGTAAGCCCAGCGCCAGTCGTCGGTTGATGACCGGGTGGGTACTGGCGAGGGTGCGCGTGCCCTGGCGGCGGTCGAGGTGGACGTCGCGCAGATCGAAGAGCAGGGCAATGGTAAGGGTGAAACAGAAGCGCAGTACCATTTCCGGTGGACGGGAATGGATCGAAAAGGCCGGGAAGAGGTCGGTCATGAAGGTCCAGGCCAGGGCCACCCAGACCACCTTCAGGTAGGGCAGGTCGCGCAGCCGGGGCCCCCGGGGGTAGAGGGGGATCAGGTAAAAGCAGGTGAAGGGCAGGGCAAACACCACCGGCCAGAAGGAGCGCAGCGGAAAGAGGAAGGCCAGTCCGACCGCCACGACCAGGCTCCCCGCGCCGATGACCAGCGAGAGGGTGGGGTGGAGAGTTACGACCCGGTAGCGGCGTCCGTCGGGCTCGCCGTCGGCGCGCCGGTAGCTGAGCACCCGGTGGAGCGTGTACACCCCCAGGGTTGCGAAAAATACGAAGTAGTGGGACGCGTGCAGGGACGCGTCCTCGCTACTCAGGTAGGTAGATTGCCAGCTCAGGGCCATGGCCGCTACCGCAATCCAGAAATGCCCGTAGAAGAGCCAGTTGAGAAATGGATTGCGCATGCCCGTTTTACACCTCGAAGTAGTTGAAACTCATCCCATCCTCGATCCGGGTCAGGCTCTCGAGGATCAGTTCGATCACCCCTTCAACGTCGCTCTTCGCGGCCATTTCCACGGTGGTATGCATGTACTTCAGGGGCAGGCTGATGAGGGCGGAGGGCACGCCCCCGTTGGAATACGCGAAGGCATCGGTGTCGGTACCGGTCGCCCGGCTGCTGGCCTCCCGCTGGATGTCGATCCCCTTATCCCGGGCGGCATCGATGATGAGCTTCAGGAGCTTGTTGTGGACGGCCGGGGCGTAGGTCACGCTGGGCCCCTTGCCCGCCTTCACGTCGCCGACCTTCTTCTTGTCGAGCATCGGGGTGGTGGTGTCGTGGGTAACGTCGGTCACGATGGCGACCTGCGGCTTGATGCGGTCAGCGATCATCTGGGCACCCCGGAGGCCGACTTCCTCCTGCACCGAATTGACGATGTAGAGGGAGTAGGGCAGTTCGATGTTCCGCTCCCGGAGCAGGCGGGCCACCTGGGCGATGCAAAAGCCACCCATGCGGTTGTCGAGGGCGCGGCCGCAGTAGTAGCGGTCGTTCATCACCTCCAGCTCGTCGGGATAGGTAATCACGCAGCCCACGTGGACCCCCATGGCGAGCACTTCTTCCTTGTCCCGGGCCCCGATATCGATGAAGATATTTTCCAGTTTTGGCTGCAGCTTGGCGTCCTCCCCCCGGCGGGTATGGATGGCCGGCCAGCCGAAGACGCCACGCACGATGCCGTTATCGCCGTGAATGTTGACGCGTTTGGAGGGGGCGATGAGGTGGTCGCTGCCCCCGTTGCGGACCACGTAGAGGTAGCCACTGTCGGTAATGTAGTGGACAAACCAGCTGATCTCGTCGGCGTGGCCCTCGATGACCACGCGGTAGTCCCGTCCGGGATTGATAATGCCGTAGGCCGTGCCGTAAGTGTCGAGGCCTATCTCGTCGACGTAGGGGCGGACGTAATCGATCCAGAGCTGTTGTCCGGGGCTTTCGAAACCGGTAGGGGAAGCGTTGTTGAGGTAGTGGTAGAGGAAGGTGTCCGCGGCTTCGTTGAGAATGGCCATAGGATAGTCGTTCAAGGGGTTGTATACACTAGGAGCGAAAGCGCCGTAGCGGGAAAGATAGTATGCCGTAGATCAGGCCAGGAAGCGCTCGCTCCAGGCCCGGGGGTCCTGCCGCCAATCGGCCAGGGCGGCGGATTCTTCCGCCGATAGTTGTCCGGACGCCGTGGCCTCGTCGAGCAGGGCACCGTAGTGGCTGATGGTGAGCAGGGGCACCTCGGCCCGCGCGAAGGCCCGCCCGGCGGAGGGGAATTGGTAGGTGAAGATAGCGACGGTGCCGGCAACCTCCGCGCCCGCCTCCCGCAGCACCTCGATGGCCTGCAGACTGCTGCCGCCCGTGGAGATGAGGTCTTCGACCACCAGGTAGCGGTGGCCCGGCTGCAGCCGCCCCTCGATCTGGTTGCGCCGCCCGTGCTCCTTGGCGGAACTGCGCACGTAAATGAAGGGGAGGCCCAGGCGATCCGCCAGCAGGGCACCGTGGGGGATGCCGGCCGTAGCCACTCCTGCTATGCCCTGCACGTTTTCCAGGGCACCCGCGGCCCCGGCCAGGGCGGTGATGATTTCGGATCGGATCGCCGGAAAGGAAAGGAGGACCCGATTGTCGCAGTAAATCGGGGAGCGTAGTCCACTGGCCCAGGTGAATGGGTCCTGGGGTTGTAATTTGACGGCGCCGACTTCGAGCAGGCGACGGGCAATTTGCCTGGATGTGTCCATGCGTTGTAAATTTCGCGCCAATGTACGTAATCTATATCAACGACCGCCCCCTCTACCTGCGGTCCGCCACCGAGGCGAGCCCCTACCCGGATAGTGCACCCCCTACCCACCTCACCGCCCGCTACCCCGGAAAGCGGAAGAATCTGCTCAACTACGCCGACACCCTGGAAAAAGCAAGCCAGAAGGTCACCTCCATCGAATTGGTCGCCCACGACCTGGAAGCGTTGTGGGCGGATTTTCGCTCCCACTACAAGTGGATCGAAGCGGCGGGAGGCATTGTCTCCCATACGGATACCGGTAAGCAACTGTTTATTTTCCGACGCGGTTACTGGGACCTGCCCAAGGGGAAGGTCGACGACGAAGAAGATCACCCCTCCGCGGCGGTGCGGGAGGTGGAGGAAGAAACGGGGCTGGAACAGATCGAAGTGGGCCGCCCGCTGCCCGTCACCTACCACACCTACCGCAGCAAGAAGGACAAGCGTATCCTTAAGCCTACCTACTGGTACGACATGCGTACCGACCAGCACGCGCTGGTACCGGAAGCCGGCGAAGGCATCGAGGTTGCCGAGTGGCGCAGCGTACAGTCCGTGCTGGAAGGAAAGGAGCCGCTGTACGCCAGTCTGCGCGCGCTGCTGGAGCAATTCAACGCCGACTGATCCGCACGGCGGTACGCCCCGGCTTTCCGACCCGGCAATTTGCCTATATTTGCCACCCACTCACGAACCGCACCATGTATAATTTGATCCTTTTCGGCCCGCCGGGTTCGGGCAAAGGAACCCAGGCCAGTCTACTCGTCGACCGGCACGATTTCCTGCACATCAGCACCGGAGACATGTTCCGCGAAGAACTCAGCCGCAACACGCCGCTCGGCCAGGAAGCCCGCTCGTACATGGATCAGGGCCACCTCGTTCCCGATGAGGTCACCATCGCCATGCTGCGCAAGCGCGTGGAGCAGCACCCCGAGGTCGCCGGGATCATTTTCGACGGATTTCCCCGCACCGATCCCCAGGCAGCCACCCTCAACGACCTGATGGAAGAGAAGGGTGCCCGCATCGACGCCCTCATTATGCTGGACGTAGACGTCGATACCGTCGTGCAACGCATCATCGGTCGCGGGGCCACCAGTGGACGGTCCGACGACCTCCGGGAGGACGTTATCCGCACCCGCTACGAAAACTTCGTTAATTATACCACGCCGGTTTTCGACTTCTACAACGACCTGGGGCTTGCCCATCGGGTCGATGGTACCCGCTCGATCGCCGAAGTGTCGGAGGACATCGGTTCCATCGTGAAGGCCGCCGTCCGGCAGTAACGCACACCCGGCGGCCCTGGCCGTTGGTATCCCATATGGCAAGAGCAAATTTCGTCGATTACGTAAAGATTAACCTGCAATCCGGAAGCGGAGGGGAGGGCTCCAAACACTTTTACCGGGCGAAGGGCATCCCTAAGGGGGGGCCCGACGGCGGCGACGGCGGCCGCGGCGGCCACATCATCCTGCGCGGCAACCGGAATCTCTGGACCCTCCTCCAGTTTAAGTACAAAAAGCACATCAAGGCCGAGTCCGGACAGCGCGGCGGCGAAAATAACCGCTCGGGCTCCACCGGAGCCGACGTCGTGCTCGACGTGCCGCTGGGCACCATGGCCCGCAATGCGGAAACCGGAGAATACCTCTTTGAAATCACCGACCACGACGAGGAGCGCATCCTGATGGCAGGCGGCCGCGGCGGTCTCGGCAACAGCCACTTCAAGTCCTCCACCAACCAGACCCCCGATTACGCCCAGCCCGGCGAGGACGGCGGCGAGGGGTGGTACATCCTGGAACTCAAGGTACTGGCCGACGTCGGCCTGGTCGGATTCCCAAATGTGGGCAAATCCACCCTGCTCAGCGTCCTCACGGCCGCCAAGCCCGAGATCGCCAACTACGAATTCACGACCATCGTGCCCAACATCGGTATGGTGCAGTACCGCGACGGGAAGTCCTTCGCGATGGCCGACATTCCCGGCATTATCGAAGATGCTCACCTCGGCAAGGGCCTCGGGCACCGCTTTCTGCGCCACATCGAACGGAACGCGACCCTGCTGTTCTGCATCCCCGCCGATGCCGATAATATAATAGGACAGTACCAGACCCTGCTCTACGAGCTTACGCAGTATAATCCGGAGCTGCTGGATAAGCCGCGGGTACTCGCCCTGACCCGCGCCGATATGGTCGACGAGGAGCTCAAGCAACTGCGGCGGGCAGAGATCCCCGCCGACCTGCCAAGCCTCTACCTTTCCGCCGTCACCGGCGAAGGCATTACTGAGCTGAAAGATTTGCTCTACGGCCTCATCATCGAGCAGCGGGGGAGCAGCGATGGCCCGCAGTCCTCGATGGAAGAAGAGTAAAGGCTAGAGAAAGCGATCGAGGGGGGCCGCCAGCAGGTTTTGCAGACTGGCGGTCGCCAGGTTGCGGGCCTGGATGGGGGAGAGCCCCCGCTGCTGGTACATGGCTTCCAGGCGGGCCTGCGACTGGTAGTAGGTGAGCCGCAGGGCGCTCAGAATCTGGGCGTGGAGGGGGTCCTGGGTAGCCCATTCGTCCAGGTTTCCCCACACGGTGGATTCCCAACTGAGCGCCGCGCGACTGTCCTCCGTACTCAGCGCCTGTTTGGCATTGATCAGGGTGCCGCGTTGTCCTTCCAGTTCGCTAGCCCGCTCGGCGTTGCCCATTCCGGCCGCGAGGTCTTCGGCGATGGCCCGCGTAACCGCCACTTCGGGCCAGGTCAGGGGGGTATTGCCGTTGGCATTGGTGGGGGAGTAATCCGCGGCGGCCAGCAGGCGGTACTTATATAATTCAGGCATGCGGGACCACGCCTCCGTGTAGGCGGATTCCGTGCCCGGGCCGTACAGCCCGTCAATGCTGCTGTCGTAGTAGCCCTTTTCCTTGAGCACCCGTTGCAACTCGGCGGCGGAGTGGCGCTTGGTTTTCATGTCGATTTTCGGTAGCCCGGGCCTGTCCACCGATAGGGGGGCGGCGGCAGAGGGAGCGGGTTCCGCTATCGCTGGGGGCGGGGCCGCGGGTGCGGGGTCGGCGGGGGCCGGCATGGAGGGCGGCGTCCGTTCCTGCACCGTATCGGAGGGAGGACTTGGGACCGGTGTAGTCTCCGAAGCCGGCGCTTCGGCTACCGGTGCTTCCACCTGCCGCAGCTCGATCGGGATCAACGGCTTTTTGATGCCCGTCTCAAATACGCCGACGGGAATGAGCGTATTGCCGCGCAGGCTCTTGACGAAGGCGTCGGCGAAGCCCATTCCCCGGATGTCCGAAAGGGCCTGGTTGGCGGCCTCGCTGCCGGCGTAGGGACCGGTGACGACCTTGGTGACGCCGTCCGCGGCATCCACGTAAAGTTTTCCCGCCCGCTCGAGGGCGCGCCAGTCGAGCGAGCGGTCACGTCCACGGAGAGCGATCTGGATATAGGGCTGTGCTTGTCCCTCCCCGGCGGGCAGGGCAAAGGGGGCGGCGTTGCGGAAGCCCCGGCCCCTGAGCTGTTCGGTGACCGTCTCCGCCTTTTGCCGGGAGCTGTAATTGCCGAGGTAGACGTCGGTCAGTTGTCCATCCCGGGAAAGGCCGTACACGAAGCCGAGCTCCCGCAGGTCGACGAAGTCGTCGGCCCTCACGTCCTGGAAAGTGCCGATGCGCACGTTGTAGAGTTCCTGGGCGGAAAGGGAAAGGCCGGTGAGGAGGACCAGAAGCAGGAGGAGGGAAAGTCGCGGCATGGTGTAAGTTGGCTCGGTGGAGGTAAATAAACGCACCAAGGGGCAAACGGTAGAAAATAACGCTTGGTATCGTTGCGCCAAGGTAAGGGTTCCCGCTGGGTCTGCTCCCTAGCGACAAATCCAACACAACTTTCTGGCCCGCAATTCGTATTTTTAGGAAGATCCCCAGCCAATGGTCCAGGTGGCTAAGCCGGGGGCGAGAACCGGTATGAATAGAAAGAGCAACGACCAGCGCGAGAAGGCGCTGATGGCCCTGGTGGCCAGGTACGAACGAGCAGCTCAGGACGGGGGTACCTTATTTCTCGCAGAGGAAGAATTCGAAGAGTTGCTGGTGCATTATTTCGGCAACCACGAATACGATCAGACGCTGGAGGTAGCCGACCTGGCCATCAGTCAGTATAATTATACGCCAGATTTCTACAAGTGGAAAGCCCTGATCCACAAGATCAACCTGGAGGAGGAGGAGGCCATGACCACCCTCGAGCAACTCAACATCTACGCGCCCAACGACGAGGAGGTGATGATGCTGCGCCTGGAGGTGTACGTCCACTTCGAGCATAAGGAAGAAGCCCGTACCGCCCTCGATCAGCTGTATTACGTGGTGGACGGAGACGAGAAGCTGAGCCTGCTGGCTTTCTTCGACGGGCTGCTGTGCATGCAGGAAAACCGATTCCGCGAAAGCTTCGAGGCCCTTTCCGAGGCCATCCGTCTCGACCCCTACCAGGAGCCGGCCTACGATGAATTGTTGAATGCTCCCGAACTCATTGCCTTCCGCAAGGAGATCGGGGAAATGCTCCGCCGCCAGGCCGATAAAGATCCCTTCAACGACCTGACCTGGTTTTACCTGGGCATGTGGTACGACGATACGGGCAATGACCTGGAGGCGCTGGAAGCCTTCGGGAATGCGCGCTCCCTCAACGATTCCCGTAGTTCCTACGACCTGGAGTTCGCCGATAAGCTCTTCGACCTGGAGATGTACGAGCCCGCGCTTACCGCCTACCAGGCTTACTTCGAGTCGGACGAGGCGGAAGAAAGCTACGAGACCTGCATGCGCATCGGACGCAGCTACCAGATGCTCGACGACGTGGTCAATGCCAAAAAGTCGTACTTCCGGGCACTGGAAATCGATCCCGAGATGTACGACATCTACCAGTATATCGCCGAATGCTGCGTTTCCCAGGAAAAGTGGGGCGTGGCAGCCTATAATTACGGCCGGGCGGTCGAGCTGCCCAACCACACCGCTGACTGCTGGCTGGGGCTCGCCCTCTGTAGTTCGGCCACCAATGCGCCGCTGGAAGCCGAACAGGCCTTTCTGAAAGCCATCGCCATGGACGACCAGTTCAGCGATGCGTACGTGTCCTACGCCCTCTACCTTGTAGAGAACGGCCGGGAATCGGAGGCCCTGAGCACATTGGAGGATGCTGCCGTCAGCTATATCGACGGCGCCCTCGCATACGGTCGGGTAGCCATCCTGATGATCTGTGGGCGACGCAAGCAAGCGCTCGCCGTGCTCAATGAGGCCCTCACCGATTTCTACGAAGAATACGACCTCCTGTTCAACTGGCATCCCGACCTGATGGAAGACAGCGACATCCAGGACCTACTGGAGCTTCATAAGCAGTAGGTAGACCGCCGCCCCCAGCGCGACGGCTACGTTCATCGAGGTGTTCTGCCCGTACATGGGCAGGTGCACCGAGGTGTGGCATCGTTCGAGCAGTTCCGGCGCAATGCCCGAGGACTCCCTCCCGGCGATGAGTAAGATCGGCTGGTCCGGTTCCGGCAGGAAATCAAAGAGCGATTGACTGTCCGTCGTTACCTCCAGGGCAATGATCTGGTAACCACTCGCTGCTGCCTGTTCCACGTATGCCGTCGCGCTATCGACGATGGTGTATGGAACCGCACGGATGGTAGATCGGGCCGTCTTGCCGATCTTGGCGTGGGGCGGTGCGGGCGTAGTACCCGCCAGGACGAGGCCGGATAGCCCCGCCGCGTCCGCCAGTCGAAAGGCGGCGCCCACGTTTCGGGGATCCTCCCAGTCTGCACACAAGAGGGAGATTGGGAACGTCCGCCGGATATTCGCTACTTCGTGGTGCTGGAGTTGCCGTGGCACCCGGATCGCTTATTGAAAACTTACCAGCTCGATTTCAAAGACCAGCTCAGTGTTTGCACACAGGCTTCCGGCCGCATTGGGGCCGTAGGCCAGCACGGAGGGGATGAAGAGCTGAATCCGTCCGCCGGTACCGACGAGGGGAATGCCCTGCTGCCATCCCTGGATGAGATTGCCGAGCCGGAAAGTCGCCGGACTTCCGGCAGTCATATCGAAGGTGTCCCGATCGGTTGTATAGCCCGTATAGTTGACGGTGACCGCGCTCGAGATCGTCGGCTTTGCTGCTTCGCCCGGGTCCATAATCCTGTAGCGAAGGCCCTGGGTACCCGTTTCCGCGGTGATGTTGTTGCTCGTAAGGTATTCGTCCAGGGAAATGCTGCTGTCCTGGCAGTCGTCCTGTTTGGCGCAGCCCGTGGAAAACAGGGGAATGAAAAATAAGAAGGGCAGGTAGCGGAACAGGGACATGGGGTATTTTTTGGCTCCGCAAAAGTAGGCACAACCCGACAGCAACGCCGTGAATTTTGTGGCGGACACTTTACCCGGAGCAACATTTTCCTGGGCCACATTCTGTGAATTATATTATCAAATGAATAAATTATCAGAATGTTGAACACAATTCAGTTTTGCTGGGTTACTCCAGCAAACGAATTAAGCGTATAAGATAAGGTGAGTGTATGTAAGCGGCTCGTCGGTATTCCGGCGGGCCTTTTTTTGGTGGAAGTCGAAGATAGACCGGTAGCTGTATCTTCGCCGTGATGTCAATAGCCACCCTATTCAATCGTCCCGTCCTTTTCGCGCTGAGCGTGGGGCTGGTTTTCTCGACGGGCTGTGTGGAAGTCGATGCTCCCGCGCCCGATACCCATGCTTCAACCTTGGCCGACTACGACGAGTACACCTATCAGGACGGACGCCTCACCGATAGCGTGCTATACGACAAAATTCTCGGGTGCCTGGTAGGCTCGGCAATCGGTGACGCCATGGGTGCCCCTACGGAGATGTGGCAGCAAACGGACATCGACGACGAATACGGCCACGTCGACAGCCTAACCCTGGTACTCCGGGAACCCAGTCCGGAAGGGCCGTGGAGCTACAACCTTCCGCCCGGTGCCGGTACCGACGACACCCGCTGGAAGGACCTGATGGTCGATTACCTGGTGCAAGAGCATAATTACCGGACCGGCAACCGCCCACTCGTCTGTAGCGTAGGCCGCTTTAGCACGTTTATCAACACGCGCTACGCGAATCATGTCGAGGAACTGAAGGAGACCTCTGGCCTCGAACCCGAACCCCTGGAAGATGCGATGCGCCGGGTGACCTGGTTGCAGGAATGGGCGCGCCTCACCCGGGCCTATAGCGCAAACGACGTGGACGCTTACCGGAACGCCCTTTCCCGTTTCTACGGCGGGGAGATGTCGTGCGCCGGGATGCTCTACGCTCCGGTTGTCGGAGCGGCCTTCCCCGGCCGTCCCGGGCCGGCCTACCAGGCCGCGTATGACCTGGGACTGTTCGACCTGGGCTATGCCCGCGATATCACGGGGCTAACGGCCGCCCTAACCGCTGCCGCATTTGCTCCCGATGCTACCCCGGAAACCTTTGTGCAGGTGATGCGCGAAACGGACCCGGAAGGATTCTTTCGTTCCCGCCTGATCGGCCGGGTCGCCTACCAGCAGTTTAAACAGGCCCGGGCGATCGTCCGTGTGGCCAACCGTACGACCCCGGAGGAGGTGCGAAAAATGAAGCTTCGTATCCCCGTAGGTTATCTCCACGACAGCCTCACCTATGGTAGGAAGATGAAGGCGTATGAGCTCCTCGACGAAGCTAAGCAGGATGTGCCCTTTCACGCGGGCGAAATCAACCTCGTCAACCTGACCGCGCTATTGTTCTCCAACTACCAATTTGACCCCGCTATGGAATTCGTGATCAATTACGGCCGGGACAACGATACCGTAGCGGCGATCACCGGGTCGATCCTGGGCGCGCTGCGCGGGTTCCACGCCCTTCCCAGGGAAGCACGCGAGACCGTACTTCGCGTCAACCGGGAAGTGCTGGAGATTGACCTGGAAGCCCGGGCCTCCGACCTGACCGAAGCCGTACTGAGCCGACGTCCCCCCCAAGATTAGGAGATGACTTACCTGCGGCTGTAGTTCGGTGCTTCCTTAGTGATGATGATGTTGTGGGGGTGACTCTCCTGGATCCCTGCGTTGGTGATACGGACGAACTCCGCACCCTGGAGCGCTTCAATGGTGGCAGCACCACAGTACCCCATACCCGCCCGCAGGCCGCCGAGGTACTGGTTGACGACCTCGGCCAGGCTCCCCTTGTAGGGAATACGCCCCTCGATGCCCTCCGGCACCAGTTTTTTTACATCATCTTCTACGTCCTGAAAATAACGGTCCTTGCTGCCCTTATTCATGGCCCCGAGGGAACCCATTCCCCGGTACACCTTGAATTTACGGCCGTCGTAGAGGATGGTTTCCCCCGGACTTTCGTCCACCCCCGCAAAGAGACTACCGGCCATGATGGTGGAGGCTCCGGCGGCGAGGGCCTTTACGATGTCGCCCGAGTACCGGATTCCTCCGTCGCCGATGACCGGGATGCCCGTTCCCCGGAGGGCCGCGGAAGCATCCGCAATGGCGGTCAGTTGGGGAACTCCCACGCCGGCGACAATGCGGGTAGTGCAGATGGATCCGGGGCCGACGCCTACCTTGACGCCATCCGCACCCGCGTCCGCGAGGGCTTTGGCTGCCGCACCGGTAGCTACGTTGCCGCCGATGATCTGGAGATCCGGGAAGGCGTCTTTGGTCCGGCGAACGGCTTCCAGGACGCCGCGGCTGTGGCCGTGGGCCGTGTCGATCGTGATGACGTCAACGTTGACGTCCACCAGGGCCTGGATCCGCAGTAGCATGTCGGCGGTCACTCCGATGGCACCGCCAACAACGAGGCGGCCGTAGGTGTCCTTGCAGGCGTTGGGGTAGTCCTGGACCTTCAGGATATCCTTATAGGTAATCAGCCCGACCAGGGTATTCTGGTCGTCGACCACCGGAAGTTTCTCAATTTTATGGCCCTGCAGGATCTGCTTGGCCTGCTCCAGGTTGGTGCCTACCGGTGCGGTAACGAGGTTCTCCGTAGTCATGACCTCGCTGATGGGGCGGTTGGAAGCGGTTTCGAAGCGCAGGTCACGGTTGGTGAGGATGCCGACCAACTTGAAGCCGTCGTCGACGATGGGTATGCCCCCGATGTGGAATTTAGCCATCAGGTTTTTCGCGTCCGCCACGGTCGAATCATGCTTCAGGGTCACCGGATCCACGATCATCCCGGATTCCGACCGCTTGACCATGCGCACCTGTTCGGCTTGCTGGCTAATGGTCATGTTTTTGTGTACGATGCCTATCCCGCCCTGTCGCGCGATGGCAATGGCGAGCCGTCCGTCCGTGACGGTGTCCATGGCAGCGGAAACGATGGGAGCGTTGAGGCGGAGGCCGCGGGTAAGCTGGCTGGAAAGGTCGACTTCGCGCGGCAGCACCTCCGAATACGCGGGCAGCAGCAGTACATCATCGAAGGTCAGGCCCTGATTGCCGAATCGGTCGGGGTAGCTTTTGTTCTCTTCCATGCGCAAAGGTATGTAAATCTGCCGGCTTTCGCCGCACGGGACGCCCGCTCTATAGCTCCGCCAGCGCCAAGGTCACCACACTCAGGCGAAGGCCGGGGTGGGCATCCAGTAGGCTGTTGCCGCAAAAATCCAGGGTGGCCCCGGTAGTAAGTACGTCATCGACGAGGAGCAGGTGGTCGCCCCGGAAATCTCCGGTTCCCGCGGCAAAGGAATTGCGCACGTTTTCAAGCCGCTCCAGTTTCCCCCTGCGGGTCTGGGAACCGGCAAAGGAGCGGCGCCGGAGGGCATGGGGAAGGACGGGCACACCCAGGGCCCGGGCCAGTCCTTCCGCAATGGCTTCGGCCTGATTGTACCCCCGTTCGTGCCGACGGCGGTCGTGAATGGGGACGGGCACGATCCCGCTGAGGTCCGCCAGTTGCGGCGCCTGGACGATCACCCGGCCAAAGCGCTGGCCCAGTTGCTTCCCTACGTCAGGTCGGTGGTGGTACTTCAGCGCGTGAATGAGCCGCTGGCACACCGTGCCATCCCGAAAGGGGTAGGCTGCCGCGGCGTATACCAGCGGCAGGCGGCCAGCCAGGCGGTCGCTTACCGCGTTCTCGGGGCGCTCCCAGCTGTCGCTCGGGGGTAGCTGGGCTTCGCAGCCGACGCACAACAGGTCTTCCGCCCGCCCGATGGCCGTCCGGCAACTCAGGCATACATTCGGGAAAAACAGGCTGCTAAGGCCACGGAACCAATCCTTGGCACCCATCAGTCGACGTAGGTCCATTTCCGGAGGAACCGGAGTCCAACAGACAGCTCGATGGAAAAATTACGGATCGCCCGCTCGCTGATGGTAGTGTTCCCGCTGCCGTTGGGGTTGAGGACGTTGTCGATGGCCCCCTGGTTATACTGGAAACTGAGGTCGGGTTGGGCGGTCAGCTCGACAAAGCCGCTCAGGGCATCGGTGAGCAGGAAATTGGCGCCCCCGCCGACGGTTACGCCGTACGTGAAGCGGTTAATGAACTCGTAGTCGTCGATGGGGTAGTTCTGGCGAAACTGAATTCCTCCGGCGCTCGTGCTCATCCGATCGTACTCGCCCAGGTTTGTACTGAGGTTGTATTCCGCCCGTAGCCCAATCAGGTAATACAGGTCAGCTATCGGGGTATAGGACACCACCTGCTTTCCACCTACGGCCAGGGACAGGTTATTGAACAGGAAATTGTCGGCCGGAAGGCGGAACGGGTTCCCCTGGAAATCGAAGACCCGCTGGCGGCTGATCCGGCTGCCCCGCTGGTGGTACCCCAGTTGTCCCCAGAAGCTGAAGGTACTGTTGACGGGTAAGGTTTCCAGGAAGGCATCGCCGTGGAAGCCGAAGTTAAGTTCCGTTTCGATGTCGGACCAGTCCTGGCTCCCCAGGCTAAGTCCGCCGCGGAGCCCGAAGAAATACCCGCCCCAGTCTTCGCCGTATACCCCCTCCTCGTCGAGGAGCTGGGCGGAGAGAAGGAGGGGAAGGAATACGAGCAGGAGCAGGCCGGGGATACGCATGGCCGCAAATTACCGGATCCGCAGCTGTTGGCCAACCGAAATAGTGTTGCCGGTCAGGGCATTGAGGCGCTTGAGCTCGTCGACGGCTACGCCGTACTTACGACTGATGGCCCAGAGGGTCTCGCCGGACTGGACGGCGTGGTAGCCTGCGGATGGCTGATTCGGATTGGTCGCGGGTAAGGAAGCGGGTGGGGGTATGACCGGCTGCTCCGGATTGAGAACGGGTCGGGGATCCGGTGGCGTCATCGTCGGCGTGGTGGGAGAGTAGGGGGGCAGGTCCGCGGCTTCATTGTCCATATCGAGGAAGCCATCCTCGTCCGGCTTCACCACCGGACCGCCGGGGGCGACCGGGCGATTCGGGCGGTCACCGGTGGTCCCTTCCAGTCGGGGAGCGGTGCGCACTTTCCAGCCGCGCAGCTTCACCTGCTCGCCGGTGGCCGGGTCGGCCTGCTCTCCGAGGCGGTTGCGTCGGGCCAGATTGCGGATACGCAGGCCGTAGCGCTGGGCGATGGCGTAGAGGTTCTCCCCGGCCTCGACGGTGTGGTACTGCTCCGGGCCCCGGTAGGAGCGCCGCTTCTTCTGGAGGTAGATCCGTTCACGGGGATCCACCATCTGATTTTCGGAGACGAGTCCCTCGTTGTATTCCAGGAGCCGGCGGACGCTAAGGTCTACCTGACGGGCCACGTCCTGCAGGCTAACGGGGGCTTCACTGACGAAGTAGTTGACGTCGTTGGTGGCCAGGATGCCGGTAATGGCTTCCTCCACGGGCACTTCGATGTTGATCGGTGCCGTTGCGCCGGGTACATCGTACTGGTGCAGCTTGTGCCGGTCGATCAGGGTGATGAGCAACTCGGGGTAGCGGGGATTGGTGGCGTAGCCGGATTTACGGAGTCCTTCGGCCCAGGCCTTGTAGTCGGTGGGCGACAGACGGAACAGAAAGCCGTAGCGAAAACTCTTGCGGGGGTCGCGCAGGAATTCGGAGTGGGCGACGAAGCTGGCATCGGCGTTGCGGTACTGGCGGAAACAACTTTTGGTCAGGCGGCCACGATCGTCGTAATCGTCGTCCTCCCGGTACACCTTGTCCCCGTTCCAGTTGGAGCCGCACTTGATGCCGAAGTGATTCTTGGCGGTGCGGGCCAGGTAGCTGCGGCCGGAGTCGCTTTCCAGAATGCCCTGCGCCAGTTTGATGCTGGCGGGTACCCCCGACCGCTCCATCTCCTGCATGGCGATGCGCTTGTAGCGCTCGATGTAGACTTCCTGGTCACTGATTTCCGCGGGCGTCCAGGTGAATGGACCCGAAGCGGTCAGGGAGGCCAGGGAAGAAAGGAGGAGCAGCGCGGTCAGTAGTGGTTTCATAGCAGTCTAAATCAGTAGATAAATGCCTAACGGCTAATTTCCGGTGCTTCGTCGGAACGGGCCGTATTTTTTAGCTTTTTTTTAGCGTTGGCTCCGCACCCGCGCTCCGCCGCCCGGACGGCTGCCCTACCTTCGCGGCTATGCCCATTCAAGTAAATTCTGAAATCGCAGCACTGCGCCGCGTGATCGTCCACCGTCCCGATGCCGGCACGGCAACCATAACCCCCCGGCGTGCCGAGGAGTTGCTCTTCGACGATATCGTGTACCTGCCCCGCCTGCAGGAGGAACACGACGTATTTACGGCCGTCCTGCGGTCGATCCTCGGGGAGGACGGCGTGCTGGAAATCGGTACCCTGTTGACCGAGGCCATCGTCGCCTCCCCGGAAGTGACGGCCGAAAGCTTGCGGCTGATCGTGGCCTGGGAGGAACTGCCCGTGAGCTACGCCGAAAAGCTCGGGGGACTGCCGCCCGAGGTCCTGACCCAAGTGCTGATCACGGGCTTCGACCCCCTGGATGACCACGTGCTCTTCGATCCGATTCCCAACTTCATCTTTACGCGGGACATCGCCGTCACGATCAACGACCACATCCTGGTGACCAAGGCCGCCAAGCAGGCCCGCAGCCGGGAGAATTTTCTCACCCGCCTGCTGATCGTGGCCCACCCGATGTTTGAGGAGCTGTGGACTTCCGGCCGGGTGATCAACCTCAACGACGTCGAGGCATTCCCGCCCAGCCGCCTCGGAGAGAAGGTGTATATGGAAGGGGGCGACGTGATGCTGCTGAACAAGGATTACCTGCTGATTGGCGATAGCGAGCGGTCGAATACCTACAGCATCCGGAAAGTGGCCGACCGGCTGTTCCGCGACGGCGTAGTGAAAAATATCGTGCGGGTGAGCGTCCCCGCCGAACGCAGTTTTATGCACCTCGATACTATTTTTACCCAGATTGATGACCACGATTACGTTTGCTACGAGCCCATCATCGCCGAGGGCGGGCGCCAGGCCGGGGTGGAAGTATGGCGCAGCGAGGGAGAAACGACCACCTACACCAGCCTGCGCGAATGCATCCTCAACGAGATCGACCCCCAGGCCAACTTTATTGCCGCCGGAGACGGCCGGAGTCCCTTTCAGGAGCGTGAGCAGTGGACCGACGGCTGCAACCTAGTGGCCGTGGCGCCGGGAGTGGCCCTCACCTACGACCGCAATCCGGTAACCGCCGAAACCCTGGCCCGCAACGGGTACTCTATCCTTCCCGCCGAGCAATTCCTGCAGGAAGCTAAGAACGGTTCGTTAGCGGTGAACCAGCTCCGTAAAACCATCATTACCCTGCCCAGCGCCGAGCTCAGCCGGGGTCGGGGAGGCAGTCACTGCATGACCTGCCCCGTAGAACGCAGCTGACCAAATACCCCCGCATGTTGCTAGCCATTGCCCTCCTTTTTTTGCTCACCAGTGGGCTGACTGCCCAAACCGATACGACCTACCTGCTTCCCGATGCCACCGTCACGGGCTTCCGTGATGAGGCGCCCGCCTACCGGGTGGCCGCCAGCGTGAGTACCCTGACCGAGGAAGAGTTGCGTGCCTTTCCGACCTCCGATCTGCTACCCGCCATGAACCGCCTGCCAGGCGTCCGTTTCGAGCAACGGGCCCCGGGCAGCTACCGCATCAGCGTGCGCGGCAGCACCCTGCGTTCCCCCTTCGGCGTCCGCAACATCAAAGTCTACTGGAACGGAATTCCCTTCACCGAGCCGGGCGGCGACACCAACCTCAATTTCCTCGACATCGGCAATATCGACCGGGTAGAGCTGCTGCGCGGGCCCTCCGGCAGCCTCTACGGCGCGGGTACGGCGGGTACCTTATTGCTGTCCACGGATAGCCTGGAGGGCACGGCACAGGCAGCTGTTTCCACCGGCTCCTACGGCTTTTTCCGGGCGGGGGCACAGGTGCAGCGGACCTACGGCAACGCCCGCTACCAGTTTCGGTTGGCCCACGAGCAGACCGATGGCTACCGCGACCACAGTGCACTGAGCCGGCAGACGGCCCAGTTTTCGAGCCGCTGGTCCGCAGCGGGCAACCGCGTGCTTTCGATCCACGCGCTCTACACCCGTCTGGGCTACGACCTTCCCGGCGCCCTCACCGCCGGGCAGTACGCCGAAAATCCCGTCCAGGCCCGTCCCGGCAGCGCCGAAACCAATGCCCGCATCAATTACGATAACCTGTTGCTGGGGCTCACGCAAACCTGGACCAAGGACCACTGGAGCAATGAAACGACGGTATACGGTACCGGCTTTTACTTCGATCACCCCTTTAATTTCGACTACAAGCGGGAGACCAATCTGGGTATCGGCGGGCGGACGGCCTTCGACTATACCCTTCCCTTGCCGCGATCGGTCCTGAAATTTTCCTTCGGCGCGGAAACCCAGCTGCAGTACCGCATGGCCAACAATTTCGGCAACGATGAAGGAGCACCGGCAGACCTCAATTTCAGCGACGAGATCCTGAGCACCCAGCGCGTTCTCTTCGGCCAGGTAAGCCAGGATCTCGGTCAGTGGCGCTTCTCGCTGGGCCTTAGCCTCAACGACCTGCGCTACCGCGTCGACCGCACCTACGAGATCGACGGAAATACCGGCATCACGGAAAGTACCATCGGGGCCGTGCTGAGTCCGCGGGTATCGGTGCTCCGCGACTTTGGCGGGTACAGCGTGTACGGCAGCGTGAGCACCGGGTTCAGTCCGCCTACCCTAGATGAATTTCGCACCAATGAGGGCAGCATCAACACCGCCCTGCGTCCGGAACAGGGGGTGAATTATGAGGTCGGGACAAAGGGGACGCGGGGCACGCTCACCTACACCGCAAGCCTCTTTTACCTACGCCTGAGCGAGGCCATCAGTACTTTTTCCGACGCACGGGGGACTACGCTCTTTCGCAACGCCGGTAGTACCGACCAGCGGGGGCTGGAACTGTCGCTGGATTATGCAGCCGCCTCCTGGGTTAACCTCTACGGAAGTTACACCTACCACCGCTTCAACTACGGCGATTACGAGCGGGGTGGCGAAGACTACTCCGGCCAGCCCCTGCCGGGTACCGCTCCGCATACCTTTAACCTGGAAGCGAATGTGCACCTGCCTTCCGGTTTCTATGCCGTAGTGAGTGACAACTATACCGATGCCATTCCCCTCAACGATGCCAATACCGTTTACGGCGCGGCGTACCACCTGGTGCGTTCGCGGGTAGGGTGGCGCGGTCGGGTCGGCCGCAGCCGGCTGGATTTCTTTGCCGGGGGCAGCAATCTCCTCGACGAGCGCATGAGCTTCGGCAATGACCTGAATCCGCAGTTTGGGGGGCGGTATTTTCAGCCGGCCCCGGGGCGGAACTGGTTTTTGGGGGTGCGGGGGTCTTTTTGAGCCCGCCCGGCACTTTCTCCGGCACATCGGATGTGCCCGGCCGGGCACATCCGATGTGCAAAACTGAAGAATTAACGTCACTCCACCAGGAGTAGAGTGGTGGGGAATTCTTTTGGGCTAAAATTCTATGACTGACCGCAATGACGCCTACCCCGTTT
This sequence comes from Chitinophagales bacterium, assembly GCA_038258275.1. Taxonomy (GTDB): domain Bacteria; phylum Bacteroidota; class Bacteroidia; order Chitinophagales; family Saprospiraceae; genus Neolewinella. The sequence continues at coordinate 22,852 of JBBSPZ010000040.1, forward strand.
TTCACCTCTACAACCAGAGTAATGACCGGAAAGACCTCTTTGCTGAGGACCGGAATTACCGCTCCTTCCTAGAGAAAATAGGTAGGCAGATGCCGGCCGCCGCCGAAGTACTCGGCTACTGCCTGATGCCCAATCATTTTCATTTACTGGTCACGCCAAAGCATCCCATAAGGTTTGAGCTAGCCGTGACGGATAAGCCGTGGCCAGCCATGCCTACCCGGGAGCTCAGCGAAGCTATCCGGAGAATATTGATGGGATACACGCGGGGGTACAACAATAGGCATGGACTGACGGGCTCCAGATTCAGGCAGCATACCAAGTGCCGGTACCACGATAAGGGGCTCGGGTATGGTCTCCGTTACCTACACCGCAATCCCCTGGAGGCAAAAATGGTAGACCATCCCGCCGAATGGTTTTACAGTTCCTTTAACGAGTATGCGGGATTCATCGATCCCGAAGATTGCGTATGCAATGTCACCCTGGGGCGTCAGCTGTTGGCCGACTTTCCATTCATCTGACCCTTGCCCGAATCTCGCACATCGGATGTGGGGCGCAGCCCACATCCGATGTGCGAGGAAGGACGCAGCCCGAAGTCTACCCCATGACTTACCTTTCCCGCACTAAGCTCGATTTCATGCGCCACCTATTCTTTCTCTTCCTCCTCGGTCTCTGCACCTGCGCGACGCCGCAACCCAAGGATTCCCCCCCCGCGGGTTCCGCCACGACTTTTCTGCTGGGTACCTACGACGACCCGGGCGTCCACGATCCGGGCATCTACCGCTTTGCCCTGAATGCGGATGGAACGCTGGAAAATCTGGGTAGAGTAGTGGAAATCGCCAGCCCCAGCTTTCTTTCCTATAGTGCCGATCGCACCGCGCTGGTAGCGGTGGAAGAAACCGAAACCGGTAGCATTGCGGCATTTCGTGTTATGGGCGACTCCCTGATCTACACGAATAGCCAGCCCAGCGGAGGTGGCGGTCCCTGCCACGTTAATATAAGCGATGATGGCTACGTGGCCGTGGCCAACTACGGCGGAGGCACCACCGAGCTCCTTCGCCTGGGGAGCGACGCCCGCCTCTCCAAACCCCTCGACGTTTCCGATCACCGGGAGCGGGGCGGGGAAACGCCTCACGCCCATTCCTCTTACTTCCTGAATGGCGACACGGAAATGCTCTCCGTAGATCTGGGAACGGACGAGGTCTGGCACTACACCATCGACAAGGCCGCCGGTAAATTAGTCCCGACGGTTCCCCCGGCAGTGGAGATGAAACCGGGCGCCGGCCCCCGTCACCTCACCGTTCACCCCAACGGAAAGTGGATCTACGTGATCAATGAGCTCAACAGCACGGTCACCCAGGTGCGGCGCGCCGGCAGCGAACTGAGCGTCGTGGACAGCTGGTCAACCCTACCCGAAGACTTTACCGGGGAAAGTTTCTGTGCGGATATCCACGTGAGCAGGGACGGCAAGTTTCTCTACGGATCCAATCGCGGCCACAACAGCATCGTCGTGTACGCGGTCGACGAGCGGAGCGGCGCACTGACCCCGCTGGAGTACGAACCCGTAGCCGGCGACTGGCCGCGTAATTTTTCACTCTCCCCCGCGGAAGACTTTCTGCTGGTGGCTAACCAGCGCTCCAAAAACATCACTAGCCTGCGCAGAAATAAGAAGACCGGAATGTTAGACTACGTAAGCAGTACGCAGGCCCCCATTCCGGTCTGTATTGTATTCTAAGCGCGCAGTCCTACTTTTTGGCGGGAGCGGCGGTCTTGGCGGTGGTTTTCGGCTTCGTCGCGACTTTCGGTTCAGCGGTAGCTTTTACTTTGGCAGGGGTTTTCGGCACCTTGGTGATCTTAGCTTCCTTGGCGGCAGTTTTCGTTTTTGCAGCGCCGGCCTTTTTGAATCGGAAGATCAGGGTGGTCAGGGGCGGCAGCGTAAGCTCAATGTGATTGGGCCGTCCGTTCCATTCGCTGGGTGAAGAGTTGACCGCCACCTGGGAGTAATTGCCCGTCCCGTTGTACTGCTCGTCGTCACTGTTGATCATCGGCTCGTAGGTGCCCTCGAAGGGAACCCCGATGCGGTAGTGGGAACGAACGGTGGGCGTGAAGTTGTGGACGACCACGACGACCTCCTCGGCTTCCTTGCCACGGCGCAGGAAGCTCAGGATACTATTCTGGTGGTCGCCCATGTCGATCCATTCAAAGCCCTTAGGATCGTACGCATAGTCGTACAGCGCGGGGGTATCCCGATACACCTTGTTGAGATCGGCCGTAAATTGTTGGAGGGAGGCGTGGGGCTTGTACTGAATGAGGCTCCAGTCGATGCCGCGTTCGATGCTCCATTCGGTGGTTTGCCCGAATTCACCGCCCATAAAGTTGAGCTTACTGCCCGGGTGCGTCATCATGTAGCCGTACATCAGGCGCATGTTGGCGAAGCGCTGCCACTCGTCGCCCGGCATCCGGTCGATGAGGGGGCCCTTGCCGTGGACTACCTCGTCGTGGCTCAGGGGCAGCATGAAGTTCTCGCTGAAGGCGTACACGAGGGAGAACGTCAGGACCGCGTGGTGGTAGCTGCGGTGGATCGGGTCGTTGGTAAAATACTTGAGGGTATCGTGCATCCAGCCCATCATCCACTTCTGACCAAAGCCGAGGCCACCAACGTAGGTGGGCCGGCTGACGCCGCTGAAGGCGGTGGACTCCTCCGCGATCGTCATCGTATCGGGGAAGTCGCGGTAGACCGCCTCGTTGAATTCACGGATGAAGTCGATGGCTTCCAGGTTCTCGTTGCCGCCGTACTTGTTGGGGATCCACTCGCCCTGCTTGCGGCTGTAATCGAGGTAGAGCATGGAGGCGACCGCATCGACCCGCAGGCCATCCACGTGGTAGCGGTCGAGCCAGAACAACGCGTTGGAAATTAGGAAAGAACGGACTTCGTTGCGCCCGTAATTAAAGATGGCACTCTTCCAGTCGGGGTGAAATCCCAGGCGGGGATCAGCATGGTCGTAGAGGTGGGTGCCGTCAAACTGGGCCAGTCCGTGGGTATCGGTGGGGAAGTGGCTGGGCACCCAGTCCAGGATAAGGCCGATTCCGGCTTCGTGCAGCTTATCGACCAGGTACATAAAGTCCTGCGGTCCGCCGAAGCGGCTAGAAGGCGCAAAGTAGCCGGTGATCTGGTACCCCCAGCTCGGGACGTAGGGGTGCTCCATGACCGGAAGAAACTCCACGTGGGTGTAGTTCATCTTCTTTACGTAGTCGACGAGCTCGGTGGCCAGTTCCCGGTAGGACAGGCTTTCGTTTTTCTCGGTCTTCTTCCAGCTGCCGAGGTGTACCTCGTATACGGAGTAAGGCCGGTCGATGCCGTTGTGCTTGTAGCGGTTCTTCATCCAGTCGCCATCCTCCCACTCGTAGTAGGTATCCCAGACGATGCTGGCGGTCTTGGGTGGCGTTTCCCAGAGGCGGGCGTAGGGATCGCCCTTTTCGAGCTGGTCGCCATTCTGGGCTTCTACCGCGTATTTGTAGACCGTTCCGTTACCGGGGCCTTCGATGAATCCTTCGTAAATGCCACTGCTGTCCCACCGGGCGTTGAGGGGATGACTGCCCCGGCTCCAACCGTTGAAGTCACCGATTACGCTGACCGACTTAGCGCTCGGCGCCCAGACGGCAAAGTAGGTGCCGCGCTGGCCATCTACTTCGATGACGTGGCTGCCCAGTTTGTCGTACATGCGGAAGTTCTTACCCGCGCGGAACAGGTTGATATCGTAATCAGTAAAGAGGGAGTGAGCAATGACGGAAGTAGGCACAGGCGAAGAAGTTGGCATAAATAAATTCGATTTATGGTCGTAACAGGAAAGCTTGGGCGATGTTAGCTGGAAAAAAGGAAAACCCCCCTTCGCGCGGGGCGAAAGGGGGTTCTGTACACCAATGTAGGCGTTTCCGTACGGGAAGGGGGCTATTTCCGGCCGCCCTTCAGGGAATCCTGGAGTTTCTTCAACTCGTCCACCTTTCCGTCGGCGGCGAGCTTGGCCTGCTCCCGCCAGGTATCGTGCTTGGCGAGGCGGAAGCGTGCGCCGGCTTTCTGTAGCACATCGGCGAGTTGCTTCTCCGAGGCCTTCGACAGGTCGCCGAAGGTGTTGATGCCGGCTTCATTCAGGAGTCCGGCGATTTTCGGGCCTACGCCTTCGATCTTCTTCAGGTCGTCACCGCTGGAATCAGCGGTTTTTTTTGCGGCCGGGGCTTTCTTCGCGGCAGGAGCCTTTGCCGGAGTGACCTTCGCCTTGCCCTGGGGCGTAACGACGGGCTTGGTAGCGGGTGCAGGGTTGGCCACTTCGATCTTCTCGCTTTTCTTGGCGGCGGGCTTCTTGGCGGGCGATTTTTTTGCTTCGGTCACCTGGTCGAGGGAGAAGCAGGAGTTCTGGGTGCCGTGTCCGCTGTCGGCATACTCCTCGACGTGGTCGTCATTAGCCCAGTGGTGCTGGTCTACCAGGTAGCGGAATTCGTAATGGCCAGCGGGCAGTTCGGTAGTGCCGGAGTAGCCGTCCTTGCCGGCTTTGAGCTTCAGGCCGTCCTCCCAGCTCCAGTCGTTGAAGGTTCCCAGAACCCGGACGTCGCGTTGCTCACCGATACGTTCCTGACTCAGTTCGAAACTGACGGTATACTGTTTTTTGGACTTGACGTATTTGGACTTTATCATAGTTGTGTGGGCATTAATTGTAAAAATATATCCTTATTCGCTGAACATCAAAGTGTTGGACCGATGCAACGGGGTCATTATACCAACGTGCCCGGGCCGCCGAGGTTTACAATCGGAATTTGCTGTGTTTTTGCGGCCCGGAAAGCGTGCTTTACTAGGCAGAACACCCGCCTTTCCTAATTTTCCTCCAAATGGCGGCGGGTAGAAACAATCGTCAACTGGGGGAGAAAATCCCGGCTGGTTGGCCGATTACCTGCGTTTGACCACCTGGCACGTGATTCTGGAAGCACACACGGGCCGGCCCCGCTCGTCGGTTATGTCGATTTGCCAGACCTGTACCATCTTGCCTACCCGCACCGGGCGGACCGTCCCCCGCACCCGTCCGCCCTCCGGTACGCTCCGCAGGTGAGTGGCATTGATGTCGACTCCCACGACCAGTTGGGTCGCCGGGTCGGGCAGGGTGAGATAGCCCGCTACGCTGCCCAGGGTTTCGGCGAGCGCGACCGATGCCCCCCCGTGCAGGAGGCGGAAGGGCTGGACGGTCCGGGCATCTACCGGCATTTCCGCGACCAGAAAGTCGTCTCCGAAGTCGACGAAGAGCATGCCGAGGGTGTCGCCGAGGGTGTTTCTGCCCATACCATTCAGGGCTTCCAGGGTGGGAGGAGTTTGCCAGATCACGGATGGGTAGGATTAAATTCTTCGGCGTTGCGGCGACTGATCTCCACCATTACCTCGGCCGCCTTGTGCATTTCAAATACGCTGGCCCACTCGTAGCGGGAGTGAAAGGCGTGTTCCCCCGCAAAGATGTTGGGGCAGGGCAGGCCCATAAAGCTGAGGCGGGAACCGTCGGTGCCGCCCCGGATGTGGGATTTGCGCGGTAGAATACCCACCGCTTCGATGGATTCCTCCGCCAGGCGTACCACCCGGGGATGGTTTTTTAGCACTTCCTTCATGTTCCGGTATTGCTCCTTTACTTCCAGGTGAATGAAGCTGTTGGGATAACGGGGCCCGACCTCGGCAATGATGTCGCGCAATACCCGGGCGTGGGTTTCCAGTCCCGCCGTGTCGAAATCGCGCAGGATGAGGTCGATGCGCGCGCTTTCCGCCTTCCCGATTACCTCGACCGGGTGGATGAAGCCCTGCTTTTCCTCGGTGGTTTCCGGGCTCAGGCGGTCCTTCGGCAATGCCGCCAGGATGTCCGCGGCGATCTTGACGGCGTTTTCCAGTTTACCCTTCGCAAATCCCGGGTGACTGCTGACGCCCGCGATGGTGATCACGGCTTCGTCGGCGCTGAAGGTTTCGTCCTCAATGCTGCCCCGCGTTTCGCCATCGATGGTATAGCCGAAGTCTGCGTCCAGTTTTTCCATATCCACGGCGTTGACGCCCCGTCCGATCTCCTCATCCGGGGTGAAGAGGATGCGCAGGCGACCGTGGATGACCTCGGGGTGGGCCACCAGGTGCTCCACCCCCGCCATGATCGCGGCGAGGCCCGATTTATTGTCGGCCCCCAGCAGGGTGGTGCCGCTGGCGGTCACGATGTCGTGGCCGATGTTTTGGCGGAGGCCATCGAAGTCACGGGCACGCAGTACCACCTGCGGGTCGTCGGGCAGGACGAGGTCCTGGCCCTGGTAGTTCCGGTGCACGATGGGTTTCACCCCGGTGCCGCTGGCGTCCGGACTGGTATCCATATGCGCGCAAAAGCAGATGACGGGTACGTGCTCCATGCCCGGGGAGGCCGGTACGGTGGCGTAAACGTAGCCGTGTGGATCCAGCGCGGCGTCGGCTAGCCCCAGGGCCCTTAACTCCTCGGCGAGCAGGCGGCCGAGGTCCTTTTGCTTCTCGGTCGAAGGTTGGGTAGGGGAGTGGGGGTCGGACTGCGTATCTACCCGTACGTAGCGTAAGAAGCGGTCTAATACATTCATGCCGCAAGATAGAAAGCCGCACGGCTCCGCGTACGCTTCCGAACATTTCCCCTGCCGCAAGGCATTTAATCACAATTCCTGACCTCCCTTGCCCCCGCGGACCCGCCCTAACGACTGACCGCATATGACCCCTTACCTACTCGTCGCCCTGCTGGTGGTAGCCCTCGCCACCGGCCTGTTGTACTATATCTTCCGGGAGGAGCCCCTGGGCCCGCTGCCGGAATTTCGCAAACAGTGGCGCCGGCTGCTGCGCAGTGAAGTAACGTTCTATAAGGCCCTTTCCCGTACCGATAAAAAGCGCTTTCAGGAGCGAATGCGCTACTTTTTCCAGCGGGTCACGATTACTGGCATCGATACGGAGGTGACCGAGCTCGACCGCGTGCTCGTGGCCGCCAGCGGGCTTATCCCCACCTTCGGTTTCGAGCAGTGGAACCAGTACCCTAAACTCCGGGAGGTACTTCTCTACGCCACTACCTTCAACCGCGAGACGTTTGCCACCGAGGGCGGAGGCCGGGACGTGGCGGGCATGGTCGGCGGGGGCTACCTGAACGGCAAGTTGCTGCTTTCCCAACAGGCCCTCCGGCGGGGATTCGCCAACTCCGGGCGCGACAATACCGGTATCCACGAATTTACCCACCTGCTCGATAAGGCCGACGGGAATACCGACGGCATTCCCGATTACTTCCTCGATCACCAGTACCTGATCCCCTGGGTCGAAATGATGCGGGGCGAAATGGTGGCCATCGAAGGGGGCAATTCGGACATCGACACCTACGCCACCACCAACCAGGCCGAGTTTTTTGCGGTCGTCGCAGAATATTTCTTTAACCGCCCCGCCGCCCTTGCCGATAAACACCCCGAGCTGTTCGCCCTGATGGAGCGTATTTTTCACCAGGACCTCGACCAGGACGGTGGCGTAGGTACCGTTGACCGCCAGGATCCCGTAACGGCAGTAAAGGGGGAGTAGGCGACAAACATGTCTTGCCCCCGCCGGTTAGGGTAGCCATGATACCCGCCTTACGCCAACAGTACAACGATTCATTTACCAACGAAGCCTACCGGGCCATGCTCGCGTGGCTTGGCGGACAGTACGGACACGATCCTAAATTTCACGTTGCGGAAACCCCGGTCTTCTTTCCGAAGGACTTCCGCGACCGCGTCCTAACCGCCTGCGACGACGTGTTGGCCGTCATTACGGATCCCGGATATGCGAAACGGGCGGCGGGGGCCATCCCACCCGGAGAATACGTGCCCGGACAGGACGAACATCCGCTGTTCATGCAGCTGGATTTCGGTGTATGCCGCGACGAAACGGGCACCCTCGTCCCCCAGTTGGTCGAGGCCCAGGGGTTCCCCTCCCTCTACCACTTTCAGGCCCTGCTCGATCGGAGCTTTAGCCGGTTTTTTACGATTCCGGAAGGGTTTTCCGCCCGCTTCGACGGCTCTACGCCGCAGGAGTACCTCGACTTGCTGCAACACGCTATCGTGGGCGACCACGATCCCGAAAACGTCATCGTGCTGGAGGTCGATCCGAAGGGACAAACCACCCGCATCGACCTGGTGGCCGCCTGCGCCGAACTCGGGATCCGCGAAGTGTGCATCAGTGAACTGGATTTCGCCGATGGAAAGCTTTACTACGACAAGGACGGCGCGCGGACGCAGGTGCAGCGCATCTACAACCGGGTGATCTTTGACGACCTCAAGGCCCGCCCCGATCTCCAGCGCAGGTTCAACATGGTAGAGGCGGCCGACATTGAGTGGGTGGGCCACCCGAACTGGTTTTTCCTGATCAGCAAGTACAGCCTTCCCTTTATCGACAGTCCGTACGTTCCGGAAACGCGTTTTGTCTCCGAGCTTAAGGAGTATCCCGAGGACCTCTCTCGGTACGTGCTCAAACCGCTCTACAGTTTTGCGGGGCTGGGGGTCAACCTGCATCCTACCGTCGAGGACCTTCGGGCGCTCGACCAGCCCGCCCACTTCATCCTTCAGAAGAAGGTAACCTACGCGCCCATCGTCGAAACCCCCGACGAGCCCGCGCGCGTAGAATTGCGCATGATGTACCTGTGGCCGAAGGGAGCATCCAAGCCGATCCTGGTCAATAACCTCGTCCGCTTGTCAAAGGGCGAGATGATCGGCGTCCGTTACAATGCCGGAAAGAGCTGGGTAGGCGGCACCCTCGGTTATTTTGAGCAGTAGGGGAGTGACCTTTGCCAATTTCCGGGGTCCAACGTGGGGAGTCGGTAGAAAATTGGCAACCTTGTGGGTGCCCGATCGGCACCTCCAAAAAACCTGCTATGCGACCTGTTGCCTTCTTTCTCCTGCTGTCCCTGTTGGCCTGTGATCCGGCACCCGAAGCAGTCACGGGCGAGGCAAGCCCCACAGCCGCGGATCCCGGTAGCGATCCCTATTCCATTCCAAGCATCGACGGCGATGCCCTCAACGTGATCGTGGAGATCCCGGCCGGCACCAACCACAAAATCGAGTACCACCCCGGTGCGGGCTACCAGAACGATACCCTGGAAGACGGGTCTGCCCGGGTCATCAATTTTCTTCCCTATCCGGGAAATTACGGCTTCGTGCCTTCAACCCTGATGGATAAGCAGCGCGGAGGAGATGGTGACGCACTGGACGTACTGATCATCGGGGAAAGCGTGCCTACGGGGACCCAGGTCAGGGTTTACCCCATCGCGGCCCTGCTGCTTCGGGACCGGGGGGAGATCGATACCAAGATCATTGCGGTGCCGGTCGATTCGGCCGCCCAGGTATACCGGGCAGACAATTTCCTTGATTTTTCCCTCGGTAACGATGCCGCCAAACGAATCATCGAAACCTGGTTCCTCAATTACAAGGGTCCTAACATGACCGAGTTGCTGCGATGGGAAGACGAGTCCTACGCCTGGCGGGAGGTCAGGCGCTGGCGCACCGATGCGGCACCCCCTGCGCAATAAGTTAAATTTCAATCAAATTGTAGGAAGCAGCGAGCAAAACGCTTTCTCGCCCGTTATCTTTACCCGAAGTGAGACGATTTTCCCTTGGTTTTCCAATGAATTCGCACGCTCGGGCGTTAAGTGCCCCCAGGTTCATACTTGGTCGACGTGCAGGAGCTCTTCTTCACCGACCCCAATCTAGTCCATTATGAAACATATTTTAGCCATCAGCCTTTTCCTCACCACCGCTTCCCTCAGCGCCCAGACATTTGAGTGGACCAGCAAAGAAAAAGCCACTGCCGCCCACCCCAAGGAGGTACAGGCAGCGGCCCAGCTGGCAGCAGACCGGCAGACCGGACTCGCCGGTGTGTATACCTCCGAAGCAGAGGGAACGCAAACGGCCTACGGGGAAACTTACGACGGCACGAAAATGACCGGTAGCCACGGCGCACTTCCCCTGGGCACCCTACTGCGCGTCACCAACACCGAAAACGGAAAAACCGTAGTGGTGCGGGTCACGGATCGCGGCAAGGAATGTGTGGACTGCCTGATTACCCTCAGTGCCGTGGCGGCCGAGGAGCTGGGCATTGATAGCCCTTCTCCGGTCAGCCTGGAACGCAGTGGCTTCAGCAACTGGAACCCGGCTCCCGGGGCTCCCGCTCCTGTTACCTACGCTCCCGCAACCCTTAAGGCAGTAACTCCCGCACCGACCACCCTCGAGGAAGTTCCCTCACCTGCTAAGCCAAGCGTCATTACGCGGGAAGTGGATCCCGCGCCGGCCACCTATAACCGGTATCCCGAGGTTGCCCGCCCTTCCGCCGCCCTTACGACCGCTGACCAGGCACCCGTAACGCCGCCCTCGCCCACCGTTCCCGGTCGCCAGGAAGCCCGTGGCGGATCAATCGCCACCCCTGCAGCCGCATCCCCAGTGGCGGAGGAAGGCGAATATTCCATCCAGCTCGCAGCCTACAGTAATGAGGCCTACGCACTCCGGCGCGTGAATGAACTAAAGGAGCAAGGCATCACTGATGCCTACTACCGCGCAGTGACTAAACCCGATGGCGAGGTGATTAACCGGGTATATTCCGGGACATTCGCAAGCGTGACGGACGCCCAGGACGCTGCACGTGTCATCCAGGGTAAGTTTAACATTGCCGGTATCGTGGCCAAAATGTAAAAATACGGACCTCCAACTGAGCGAAATAGAAGGCGCCGGGCATATGCCCGGCGCCTTTTTTATTATATTCTCTGCGGCAGTAGGATGCAGGAATTGAAATTTTACCTTACTATTGCTACGGTATTCCAATTTTTGATTGGCTAGTCCACGACCCAGGCGAATATCGTGTGAAACCAATTGACGGTAAATTCGTTTTATTTTTTCTATTCGCGACCGAACTATGACAAACAACACTGCCACTCCGCTGCAGCCCGCAGCTGTACTGTTCATTTTTGGGGTTATCCTGTTCCTCGCATTTGGATGCGGAGGGGGAGGCGACCGACAGGAGCGGGTACTCGTATTCTCAAAAACTGCGGGCTTCCGCCACCAATCCATCGAAGACGGACAGGAAATGTTTCGCAAACTCGCCGCGACCAAGCAGTTCGCGGTTGACTTTTCGGAGGATGCTGCGGTCTTTAACCAGGAGAATCTTTCTAAGTACAACCTGGTCGTCTTTCTCAGCACGACCGGCGATATCCTCAACGACGGTCAACAAACCGAACTGGAGCGCTACATGCAGGCCGGAGGCAACTGGATGGGCGTTCACGCCGCGGCAGATACGGAATACGACTGGCCCTGGTACAACGAATTGGTGGGGGCTTATTTCTTGAGTCATCCGAAGGGTACCCCGGAGGCGACTATTATCGTGGAAGACCACGAGCATCCCTCGACGGATTTCCTCGCCGATACCTGGGTGCGTAACGACGAGTGGTACAACTACAAGAGCATCAAGGGCGATCTGAACGTGCTGATGCGCCTCGACGAAACTACCTACGAAGGGGGCAAGAACGGTACGGACCACCCCATCGCCTGGTACAAACCCGTCAGCAACGGCCGCATGTTCTATACCGGCCTGGGCCACACCAGCGAATCCTACGTCGACCCAGATTACGTGCTCCATATCTCCGGTGCTCTGGACTACCTGCTTGGAGATGGTAAGCCCCTTAAGTACGCCGGGAGCGGGCGGGAGGTCGCGCCCCGGCATCGCTTCTGATCACCGGATTATTCCCTGACCAAAAACCGGACAACGGCATCACTAAACTCCTCCGTTCGGTAGGCACCATTATGGTCTCCTGTTACATAGTGCATCCGTCCATTGGAGAAGAGCGCCCGCAGGGCCAGCGGATCTCCGTTTTCTTCGTCCTCCCGCCCCCGCACTACCAACACCGGTGATGTAACACGCAGCTCCTCCTGGCCCGGGGCCGGCTGAAACTCCTGTTGCAGGGCAAGGGATTGTAGGTCAATCCCGATCGAGGTAGCGTAGGCTATGGCACCCCGCGTCTCGTCCGTCACCTTTTTTCCGGCAAAGGCGTCCGCGAATGCACGCCGGCGGGCCCACTCCGGATCGGTGAAGTCGATGCCCATGCCACCGGGCACGATAAGCCGGATGCGGCGGTCGCGGGTGATCCATTCGGCGGCAACAATCGCTCCCCGGGAATAGCCGACCACGTCGAATTCGGACAGGCGCAGTTTGTCGGCCAGGGCTATCAGGTCCCGAACTTCCGCGTGGTTGCGGAAGGAAGGTTCCGTGACCGGGACGGTGGAATTCCCATTGCCGCGCAGGTCCGGGATGATCACCCGGCAGCCGGCCGCCCGTAGCGCGGGCGACAGGGGAGCGGTGCGCCAGTTCTTTCCCGTATTGATGAAGCCGTGCAGGAGGAAGACGGGGCGTCCTTTGCCATCGTCGCTGTAGGCGATGCGGTTACCGTCAAAGGAGCGGGCGTAGGCGAGGCCGGAGCGGTGGCAATTCGCGAGCAACAGGAGGACGGTCACAATAAAAAGTGGCTTCACCGGATTATGTTTGGGGAGGTATTGATTGCTGCCCTCGGCTCCCTTACCTACCCGGTCAATCGACCATTAGGCAAGGAGCGTCGACCAACACCAAATTTTTATCGCAACGATAGGGTATGGTCCAAACGTTGATGTAGTATTAAAATACTTCTCCAATGATTATCGCGCTAACTTACCTATCGCTTATCTGCGGTGGCCTGCTGGTGCTGATCCTGGCACTGGGAATCGTGGGTGGGCTGGATTTCGACGTTGAACTGGACCTGGACTCGGAAGCGGGGACGGAAGCCGGGGGAGGCGTCAGCCTCGTCAAGGGTGGTCTGGCCTTTCTTTCCGTGGGCGCCTGGACCGTCAAACTCCTCCTGGTGGCCAGCGCCAATCCGGTAGTGGCCGTCGTTTCGGGCGTGGCCGCGGGTGCGGTGGCGGTCTACCTGATGGCCGGCGCGGTCAACTGGATGCTGCGGCAGGAGGAGAACGTGAACTGGACCGCCAGGGATGCCCTCTTCCAGCCGGGACAGGTATACCTCCGGATACCGGCCACCGGTGAAGGGATCGTCAAGGTCAACGTGAAGGGCGGTATGCGCGAGCTCAAAGCCCGGAGCACCGATGGGGCCGATATCCCGACCGGTGCGGCCATCACGGTGGATGACTTGGCCCCGGACGGTATTTTACTGGTCAGTCAGGCCCCCGTGTCCTGACGGCCTTAAACCTGAATACATTGCACCTGCGGCCCCGCCGCAAACCACTTACCTCAAACTACTTGAACTATGGAACCCCTGATCATGGTCGGCGCTGTCGTCGGCGTAATTTTTCTCCTGTTGCTTTGGCTGGTCAGTCGGTACAAGCGGTGTCCGTCGGACAAGATACTGGTGGTCTACGGCCGTACCGGGAGCGAGGCCTCGGCTAAATGCTACGCCGGGGGCGGCACCTTCGTATGGCCCGTGATACAGGACTACCGGTACCTGGACCTGACGCCGTTATCCATCGACGTGAACCTGCAGGATGCCCTGTCCAAGCAAAACATCCGGGTGAGCGTGCCGGCCCAGTTTACCGTAGGCGTCAGTAATAAACCCCACCTGATGCTGGCCGCCGCCGAGCGGCTGCTGGCCCTGGAACGGACCAGCATCAGCAGCCTGAGCCACGACATCATCATGGGGCAGATGCGCCTGGTGATCGCCAATATGGACATCGAGGAGCTCAACATCGACCGGGACAAATTCGTCGAGAGCGTATACCGCAACGTCGGCGAGGAGCTCCACAAGATCGGCCTGGA
>JBBSPZ010000041.1:0-36659 GCA_038258275.1 Chitinophagales bacterium
ACCAGACGGCCATGGGGTTCCAGCCACTGGCCTACGCGGGCCTGTCGACGGGATTGCGCGACCGGGAGTCCTACGTACTGGTGCAGGATAAGATCCGCCTGGTCCTCACCACCCCGCTCGTCCCCGGTACCGATATCGGTCGCCTGATCGACCGGCACGGCGACACCGTCCGCACCGTCGCCCTGTGGGTAGACGATGCCACGGCCGCCTTCGAAACGGCCACCGCCCGGGGCGCCGAAGCCTTCTACGAACCCAAGGAGGAGCACGACGACCACGGCCGCACCATCTGCGCTGCCGTCAAGAGCTACGGCGATACCGTACACGTCTTCGTGGAGCGGTCGGACTATCGGGGCGTATTCCTCCCCGGCTACGAAGCCTGGAATCCCGAGTACCGCACCGAACCGGTCGGCCTGCAGTACATCGACCACATGGTCGCCAACGTCGCCGAGGGAGAGATGAATACGTGGGTGAACTGGTACGCCGACGTCCTCGGCTTCCGTCAGCTCGTCAGCTTCGACGACAAGGACATCAGCACCAAGTACACGGCCCTGATGAGCAAGGTGATGTCGAATGGCAACGGCCGCATCAAGTTCCCCATCAACGAGCCCGCCCCCGGCCTCAAGAAATCCCAGATCGAGGAATACCTCGAGTTCCACGGCGGCCCCGGCATCCAGCACATCGCCGTTGCCACCGACGATATCGTCAAGACCGTCACCGCCCTGCGCGACCGCGGCATCGAGTTCCTCCGCGTCCCCAACACCTACTACGACGACCTCCTCGACCGCGTCGGCCAGATCGACGAGACCCTCCCCCCCCTGCGCGACCTCGGCATCCTGGTCGACCGCGACGACGAGGGCTACCTCCTCCAGATCTTCACCCGGCCCATCGGCAGTCGGCCCACCGTCTTCTTCGAGATCATCCAGCGCAAGGGCGCCACCAGCTTCGGCAAGGGCAACTTCAAGGCGCTGTTTGAGGCGATTGAGCGGGAGCAGGAGCTGCGCGGAACGTTGTAGATGGCCTGCGGCCTGGGGTAGAGCTCGCTGCGCTCGCGGTAGACGTATCTCGCTGAATCGGGCTATGCCTGTTTCGGGCTGATCGGGGTGCCGCAACTAAAATCGTACCCAACGGACACCCCCCTAACGCGAGCGAAGCGAGTTCTAAAGTGAGCAACGCGAACTCTACCCCAGCGCGAAGCGCGTCTAACCCAGGGCACCAGCCCGGCTACCCCAGCGCGAAGCGCGCGCCTTATTCCGGTTCAAAGCCTAGGATGATGTTGAAGGTGCTCATCTTGTTGGACTCGCCGGTGGGGGTCAACCTGTCCTTGTCGAAGCCGTAGCCCCAGTCGAAGCCGAGGGTGCCGAACATGGGCAAAAAGACGCGGGCACCGAGGCCGACGCTGCGCTTGAGGTCGAAGGGATTGAAGTCGCGGGCCGTGCGCCAGGCGTTGCCACCCTGGGCGAAGGCGAGGACGAAAATGGTGCTGGAGGGATTCAGCGAGATGGGGTAGCGGAGTTCTACCGTGTACTTGCTGAAGATGGGCGTGGCGATCTTACGCAGGCTGTTGGCGGTGGGGTCGAAGACGAAGTTGTTGGGCAGGTCTTCGATCTCGTAGCCGCGGAGGCTGATGATGTCGACGCCGGCGAAGGCGAACTGCTGGTTGTTGACGCCGTCGCCACCGAGCTGGAAGCGCTCGAAGGGGCTTACGCCGACCGCGTCGTCGTAAGCGCCAAGGTAACCGAGTTTGGCCTGGGTCTTGAGGACGAGCTTGCCGGTGATGGGGGTATACCACTCGGCGTTCAGGCGCCACTTGTGGTATTCCACGTAGCGGAAGCGTTCTTCCACCGTCTCCAGGTTCTCGGGGTCGTTGCGGATGCCGAGGCTGCGGTAGGGGAGCGTGGCCTGGAGGGACAGCTCAATGTTGGAGCCCTGCTTGGGGAAGATGGGGTCGGTGGCCGTGTTCCGGGAGAGTGAGAACTGGAAGCTGAAGTTGTTGTAGTTGCCGGTGGTGACCCGCTCGTTCTGGTCGGTGGTGAAGAGTTCGCCCCAGTTGTCCAGGGTCAGGGTCTGGAGGTTGATGCCGGTGCGGAAGACGAAGTTGTCGTCGGGCCAGCGGAGGCGGGTACCGAGACTGACGGCGGCCTGCTGGATGATGAGCTTCCGTTCGACCGTGCTCGTACCGAAGTCGTACTTGTTGTAAAAGGCCGAAACCGAGAGCGAGGTCGGGCGCTTGCCGCCGAGCCAGGGCTCGGTGATGCTGGCGTTGTAGCTCTGGTAGAATTTGCCGTTGGTCTGGGCCCGGAGGCTGAGGCGCTGGCCGTCGCCCTGGGGCAGCGGGTGCCAAGCTTCCCGGTTGAAGAGGTTGCGGAGGCTGAAGTTGTTGAAGGTGACGCCCAGCGTGCCGATGACGCCGCGGCGGCCGCCCCAGCCGGCACTCAGCTCGAGCTGATCGCTGGGTTTTTCCTCGACGGTGTAGATGATGTCTACCGTACCGCGGTCGGGGTTGACGGGGGTTTCGATGCCCAGGGTCTCCTGGTTGAAGTAACCGAGGCCGATGATCTGCCGCTGGGAGCGAATGATGTCGGAGCGGCTGAATTTCTCGCCGGGGCGGGTAAAGATCTCGCGGCGGATGACGTGCTCGTGGGTGCGGTCGTTGCCGTTGATGACCACCTTGTCGATGGTCGCCTGGGGGCCTTCGAAGATGCGCATCTCCAGGTCGATCGAGTCGCCCTGGATGGCCACCTCAATGGGGTCGACGTTGAAGAAGAGGTAGCCGTTGTCCATGTACAGGGAGGAGACGTCGGCATTGTCCTGGCTGAAGCTGAGGCGCTCCTGCAGTTCTTCCTCGTTGTAGACGTCCCCCTTTTCGAGGCCGAGTACGCGGGCGAGGGTCTCGTCGTCGTAGATCGAGTTGCCCTTCCAGGTGATGTTGCGGAAGTAGTACTGGTTGCCCTCGTTGAGGTTGATGTCGATGACGAGGTCGTCTTTTTCGTTGCGGTAAATGCTGTCGCTGATGACGCGGGCGTCGCGGTAGCCCAGGGTATTGTAGTAGGCGACCACGGCGTCCTTGTCGGTTTCGAACTCGGTGGGCTGAAACTTGGAGGACTTGAAGATGCGGCTCTTCTCGCTCGTCTCCTTCATTTGCTTCTTCAGCTTCTTATCCTTGACGGCCTCGTTACCGGTGAAGTTGATCTCGGCGATCTTGACGCGTTCGTTGCGGTCGACGTCGAAGACCAGGCGGACGGAATTGGCGCGGCTGGTGTCCTGGATTTCCTCCACCGTGATGATGGCATCGAGGTAGCCCTTCTCGATGTAGTAATTGCGAATGGCCTCGGCGGCGTTCACCTTGGCGTCTTCGGTGACGATGCCGCCGCGGACGATAAACTTGTTGACTTCCTCGTTGAGGTCATCGTGGCGGCTCTGCTTGGCTCCGGTGAAGCTGTGGCGGAGGAAACGGGGCCGCTCCTCGACGCGCACGATCAGGAAGATCACCTCGCCGATCGTCTTTTCCTCCTCGATGGAGACGTTGGTAAACAGGCGCAGGCGCCAGAGATTCTGGATTGCCCGGGGAATATCGGGACCGGGGATGCGAACCTCCTGACCGACGGACAGGCCGGTGACCCCGATGATGGCATTTTCCTCCGCGAAGAAGGCGCCTTCGATCTTGATGCCTCCGATCTCGAAGGTTTGGGGTTCCGAGTAGTCGAACACCGGCAGCCCGAGCGAGTCCGTCTGGCCGACGAGGGGCGACGGGGAAAGCAGGGTGGCGAGGCAGAACAGGATAAAGCTTAATCTCATACTATTTCAATTTGCCGGCACAGGGCCGGCCGTCGGGGGTAAGGATAGGTAGGGAGCGCTCAGGGGTTGGTTGCCTGCTTAAGTTGTTCACTTGTTTTGCCGAATCGTCTTTCCCGGTGCTGGAAATCGACGACGGCGGAGTAGAGGTCGGGCTTGCGAAATTCGGGCCAGAAGACCGGGCTGAAGTAAAACTCGGCGTAGGCCGCCTGCCACAAAAAGAAGTTGCTGAGCCGGTGCTCCCCGCTGGTGCGGATGATGAGCTCGGGGTCGGGGTAGGCGTGGGTGCTGAGCCGGGCGCCGAGGGCGGCCTCGTCCAGCGTTTCGGGATCGAGGCGGCCGGCCTGGACCTCCACGGCCAGCTGGCGGGCGGCGCGCGCCAGGTCCCACTTGCCGCTGTAGTTGAGGGCCAGGATCAGGGTCATGCCCGTGCCTCCGCTGGTGTGCTCGATGCCGTGCACCAGGGCCTCGCGGGTGGCCTCGGGCAGGCCCGCGGTATCGCCGATGGTCGCCAGGCGGATGCTGTTGTCGAGCATCATCTTCATCTCACTGCCGATGGTATTGACGAGCAGCTCCATCAGGGCGCCGACTTCCAGCTGGGGCCGGTCCCAGTTTTCGGTGCTGAAGGCGTAGAGGGTCAGGTAACCCACGCCCAGTTCCGCGCAGGCTTCCACGGTAGCGCGTACGGCCTCCACGGCGCTGTGGTGCCCGTAGACACGGGGTTTCCCCTTGCCCTGCGCCCAGCGGCCGTTGCCGTCCATGATCACCCCGATGTGGTGGGGTAGCCGTTGCTTGTCGATTTGTTGTTCCTGCTCCTGCATTGGTAAAGACGGGCAAAGGTAGGGAAATAGCAAGTAAGGTAGGAGATAGCGGTGGGCGGCCCCGTCGGACGGGTATCCTCCGCACCTGCGCGCCGCCGACCAAAATCGTTAAAGCGAAAGTCGGCTGCGGATATTCGCTATATTGCGGGCAGGGTTGAGCCTTTGCTGCCCCGAAGAGTACGATCGTGTAGCGAAGTCAATCGCAGAAGACAATGAGGTTATCACTACTTATTACCACCGCGTGGCTGGTATTTTGCGGGTGTCTGTCCGCCCAGACCTCCCTGTCCGGGACCATTCTGGATGGAGCGAGCGGAGACCCGCTCATCGGGGCCAGTATATTGGTGAAGGGAACGACCACCGGCACCGTGACCGATACCGACGGCAGCTGGGAGCTCACCGTCAGCGGCCTGCCCGCCATCCTGCAGTTTTCCTACATCGGTTTTGCCCCAACGGAGGTGGAAGTTACCGCGCTGGACCAGGACCTCACCATCCGCCTCGGCGACAATGCCGTAACGACGGAAGTGGTGGAAGTGCGGGGACGCAGGATCAGTGAAAAGCAGCAACAGGCCGCCCTCACCGTGGAAACCCTCGACGCGATCGCGATCAAGGAGACCGCCGCCGCCAACTTCTACGACGGGCTGGGAAGCCTGAAGGACGTCGACCTCACCGCCGCAAGCCTGGGCTTCAAAATCGTAAATACCCGGGGCTTCAACAGTACCAATCCCGTCCGCTCCCTGCAGATCATCGACGGGGTGGATAACCAGTCGCCCGGACTCAATTTCTCCCTCGGAAACTTCCTGGGTGCCTCCGAGCTCGACGTCAACCGCGTCAACCTGGTGGTCGGCGCCTCCTCCGCCTTCTACGGCCCGAACGCCTTTAACGGGGTGATCTCGATCGAGACCAAGGACCCCTTTTTGCAGCAGGGTCTTTCGGTACAAGTAAAGGCCGCCGAGCGCAACCTGCTCGAGGGCGGTATTCGCTGGGCGGACGCGCTCGTCAATAAAAAGGGCAGGGAGTGGATGGCCTACAAGCTGAACCTGTTCGGCTTCCGGGCCAACGACTGGGTGGCCGATAATTACGATCCCGTTTTTGGCACCGACCTGGCCCGCGACAATCCCGGTGGTTATGATGCCGTCAACCGCTACGGGGACGAGTTCAACCGCTCGTTCAGTTTCCCGAGCGTGAACGGACTGGGTACGATCCGTCGCCCGGGATACAAGGAGGAAGACCTGGTAGATTACGATTCGGAGAACCTGAAGGCCGGTGTCGCCTTCCACTTTCGCCTCAACCCGGAGCGTACCCTGGAGAGCACCGAGTTGCTGATCGGCTCCAACTACAGCACGGGTACTACCGTCTACCAGGGAGACAACCGCTACAGCCTGAAGGGAATCCAGTTCTTTCAGCACAAGATCGAGCTGCGCAACCGCGATAATTTCTTCCTGCGGGCCTACATCACCCACGAGGATGCGGGGAAAACCTACGATCCGTACTTCACGGCCCTGCAGTTGCAGGATTTACATAAGGACGACGGCCAGTGGCAGTCGGATTACCGCACCGCATGGATCCGGTTCATGCAGCCGCAAATCTCCAGTCTGGAAAACTTTCCCGGGTGCGCGGGATGCACCATCCCCGAAAAGCGGCAGGCCGAGCGGGAATTTTACGCCACCCCCGAAGTACAAGCCTTGCTGCCCGGACTGCACGAACAGACCCGCGCGCTGGTCGCCCAGGCTTCCGGCTTCGACACCCAGGATCGCTACGAGCCGGGAACGGCCCGCTTTCAGCAGGCCTTCGACAGCATCACCTCCGCCTACCTAGGTCAGGGGGGGACGCGCTTCTTCGACAAGAGTGCCCTCTACCACGTGCACGGCGAGAAGCAGTTTCGCCGAGTGTGGCAACCCAATGAGAGCAGCTACCTGGACCTGGCGGTGGGCGGCAACTTTCGCCAGTATACCCCCAATAGCCGGGGCACGATCCTGTTGGACACGATGGGCCGCGACATCAATACCAATGAGTTCGGCCTCTACGGCGGCGGCACCATGAGCCTGAAGAACCGGCTGAAGCTCAGCGCCAGTCTGCGCGCGGACAAAAATCAGAACTTCGATCTCCTCTTCAGTCCGGCGGCTTCCATCGTATATACTCCCACCGAAACTACTACGCTGCGCGCCTCCTTCAGCTCCGCCATCCGGAACCCCACCCTCAACGATCAGTACCTGTTCTACAACGTAGGCCGGGCCATTCTGCTGGGTAACCTGAATGGGGTGCAGGACCTGGTGACGGTCGGGAGTTTCGTCGACGTGATCGAAATGCCCCGTCCGGACGTCTCCCAGTTCCAGTACTTCGACGTGGAGCCCATCCGGCCCGAGAAGGTGAGGACCTTCGAGCTCGGCGCCCGGTCTACGATAGGCAAAAGCCTCTACGTCGACGCTACCTATTACTACAGCCGCTACACCGACTTTATCGGTTTTAACCTCGGCCTCGATGTAGCGACCTTCCAGGGGGCCATTTCCAGCGCCCAGGCCTACCGGGTATCGGCCAATGCCCGGGACATCGTGACCACCCAGGGATTCAGCATCGGCTCCAACTACTACTTCGCCAACTATTTCTCCCTGAACGGCAATTACAGCTGGAACGTGCTGAATACCGTAACCGACGACCCCATCATCCCGGCCTTCAATACGCCGGAGCACAAGTTCAACCTCGGCGTTTCGGGACGAAATATCCCCCTGACGGTCTTCGGCTACGCGCTGCAGGACCTCGGCGCCAACGTCAATTACAAGTGGGTGGACAGCTACCTGTTCGAGGGCAGCCCCCAGTTCACCGGCCCGATCCAGAGCTACGGGATGCTCGATGCCCAGGTAAATTTTACCCTGCCAAAAATTAAAACCACCATCAAAGTGGGAGCGAGTAACTTGCTCGATAATCAGGTATTCCAGGTCTACGGCGGTCCGCGGATCGGGCGCCTGGCCTACGTTTCCGTGACCTACAACCTGGTCAATAAATAGCCCTTATTCAAATTTAATCCTCAAAATCGATTTTTATGCACAAGAAATTTACCCTTATTGCGGCCCTTGCGGTCGCCGCGGTGGCCGGACTACAGGCCCAGACCAACCGCTTCATCGATCCCATCTACAGCGTCGGAGCGCCCACCCTCGATACCTTCAGCCAGAATATCGATGTATTCGAACTTACCCGTGCCCAGGCAGGGGATCCCAATGCTACGCCTAATCGCAGTCTGAAGATGGACGTGTACGAGCCCGAAGGTGATGAAGACCTCGGTCTGCGCCCGGTCGTGGTAGTATTTCCCACCGGAAACTTCCTACCCCGCTACGTGAACCGCGGGCTCTACGGCACCCGTAAGGACTCCGCCGTGGTCGAGATCGTCAGCCGGGCAGCCAGCCGCGGTTTCGTCGGCATCGCAGCGGAATACCGGGTCGGCTGGAACCCGACCAGCTCTGACCAGGACGTACGGACCGGCACCCTGTTGCAGGCCGCTTACCGCGGTGGTCAGGATGCCCATGCCCTCGCGCGTTACCTCCGCAAAACCGTGGCGGAAGACGGTAACCCCTATCGTATCGACACCAGCCGCATTGTCTTCTGGGGCCTCGGCACTGGTGGTTACGTGACCATGACCCACGCTTTCCTCGACCGTATCGAAGAGGTAGGGGCCGACGAACGCTTCTACGATGAGATGGACGTTCCCTACGTAAACCTGGGAGTCAACTCCGATCCACAGGGAATTCAGCCCGCACAGTTCGCGCCCGGAATAGCTTCCAATATTCCCAACAACGTAGGCTACAACAGCGACGTGGCCATGTCGATCAACAGCAACGGCGCCCTCGGCGATATCGACTGGATGGAGGGCAAGGAGAACGAACCCATTACCCTGGGCTTCCATGCTCCCTCGGATATCTTTGCGCCCTTCTCCTACGGAGACGTGATCGTGCCTACCACCCGCCAATTGGTGATCGGCTGCGTAGCCGGTACCGAGCAGATTATTGAAAAGGCCAATATGCTGGGCCTCAACGATACGATCGCCGCCGCTAACAGCACGTCGCTTGATGCCATGTACGGCCCCCTGGCCCAGGCCGTGAACGTGCGGAACGCGCTGTACCAAATGCAGACACGTACCCTGAATCCGGTACCGGCCTGTCCCGGTCAGACGACGTTCGAACCGACCTACCAGTTGTCCCACAACAACATGTACCCATTCCTCGACCAGGGACTGGGAGCCCCCTACAACTGGGTCAATTCCGATGCCGTCCGTACGGAGATCGGTCAATTCAATGCCGCCGGTGGTGACCTGAACGCCGACGAGGCCCTGGGCGGAGAGGGGTTGACTAACCCCAACGCCTTCGACCCCGCAGCCGCCAAGCTCGTCATCGACACGATGATGGCCGTGTTCCTGCCCCGGGCCTACATCGGCCTTGGCCTCGCTAACCTGTCTACTGCCACCCGCGACGTCATCACCAACGCCAGCGTAGGCCTCGAGGTCTTCCCGAACCCCGGCACCACCGGCTTCACCCTCCAGGCAGCCGACCAGCACCAGATCCGCCAGCTCGACGTGTACGACATCAGCGGCCGCCGCGTGCTGCAGGTGAAGGGCATCGATCAGTCGACCTACACCCTCGACCGGGGCACGCTGCCCAACGGACAGTACGTCCTGCAGCTGCACTTCGACGAGGGCACCACGGCCCGCAAGGTGTTCCTACGGTAAAGTACACCCGCGATCCCGCCTCACTGAAAAGACCCCGTCGGCACCTGCCGGCGGGGTCTTTTGAGATAAGCGGGGTAGTGCCTGGGGGGTAATCAGGTGGGCAAAACGAAGGAATTCCGTTGAATACAACGGTGACCTGACCGCCAGGTGTTCCCCGGGGGGGTATTTGTCCGTCGCGTGCTCTTACTTTGTGGCAAACCAACCTGACGTGGCTGCCTCTACCGCTCCCCTGCTTACCCTGACCACCGACTTCGGCCGGGAGGACTTTCACCTGCCGCGCCTGAAGGCCGCCCTGCTGTCGGTGTTTCCCGCCCTGCATATCGTCGATGTCAGCCACGAGATCCCAACGTACGACATCGTACGCGCGGCGTTCGTCTTCACCAAAGTCTGGGCGCACTTCCCTAAGGGGAGCGTCCACCTGCTCAGCGTCTACGACTACTACCAGCCGCGCGGGCGCTTCCTGGCGGCCCTCCACGAAGGCCACTACTTCATCGCGCCCGACAACGGCATTTTCTCCCTCATCTTCGGCCGGATCCCGGAGGAGACCTACGTGCTTGACGGGTACGACGCCGATACCTCCCTCAGCGCGATCTACGCCCGGGCCGTGGGGCACCTGGCCCGGCAGAAGCCCTTCCACGAGATCGGCCTGCCCGCCACCCGGTACACCGAGCGCCTGGCCTTTCAGCCCGTGATCGGTCCGCACTACATCCGGGGGTCGGCCGTGTTCATCGACCGCTACGACAACGTCACCACCAACATCACCCGCGAAACCTTCGAGCAAGTGGGGGCGGGTAGGGGATTCCAGCTCCTCGTCAAGCGCATGACCCCCCTGGACGGCCTCAGCTTCCGCTACCACGACGTGCCCGAGGGCGAGGCCCTCTGCCGGTTCGACTCCGACGGCTTCCTGGAGATCGCCGTCAACCTCGGCCGCGCCGCCCCCCTCCTGGGCATCCAGGTGGAGGACACGGTGCAAATTGAGTTTTTTTCGCGGCCACCCATCGGATGATTAGCCCGCATCGTCGGTAAAGTGGCGCCGGCCTTTTTCCCGGGAAAACTTGCCGGCATTGTAGGCTTCGGAATCACCGCGCGGGATGGAGAGGGACTCCCAGGCTGCTCCCCGGAATTGCTTGGCAAGCAGTACGATCTGCCCGACGTGGTAGCTGTATTGGGCAAGTTGACGGTGGATCGCCTCGGCGACCGTATGTCCTTCGTTGCGGAGGTAGATCACAGCGGTTAACTGGTCCGGAGATAGCTCATTCAGGGCTTTTTCCAGGATGTTCCAGCCGTCTTCCCAGCCGGCTTCCAGGGCGGCGCGGTCAGGAAAGTCGTCAACAAATTCACCTTCGCGGTCGCGCCACGGTTTTTCGCCGTCGGTGCTCAGGAAATCCGTCCAGCGGCTGCGCATGTTTCCGGCCAGGTGCTTGACGATGACGGCGATGCTGTTGGTGCGGGCGGAGTCGTCCTGGGTCAACTCGTCGAAGGTTAGCTGCTCCATCGCCCGGCGGCCCAGGCGACGGTAGTAAGCGAATTGCTTGCGGTAGCTGGTGAGCAGGTTGGTGGCTAGGTCTTCCATTGGGTGGTGGTTTTTTCTTTGCCCCCACATCGGATGACGCCTCCCTCCGGTCGGCAGTCATCCGATGTGGGCCGCTGAATCATGGTGGCCTCCCACCTTCAATCCCTCAATCCCTCAAATAAGGCTAACGTAATGGGGAAACATTTCCAGCCACAGGGGCCAGTCGTGTTCGACGTTGCCGCGGACGTCGAGCCAGTGGTTGATGCCCCGGCGGCGGAGCTTTTCGGAGAACTTGAGGTTGCCGTCGAGGCAGATGTCCCAGTTGCTGGTGCCCAGGACGATCTTCATGTTCCAGAGGTTGGGATCGTTGGCGCCGTCGATGAAATCGGCGGGGTTGTTGAAGTAGGCGTTGTCGTCGTAGTATCCCCTGAGGAAGGGCTTAATGTCGAAGGCCCCGCTCATATTGAAGAGGTGGCTGACCAGGTCCGGGTGACGGAACGCGAAGTTGGTGGCGCTGAAGCCGCCGAAGCTGATGCCGGCACAGGCGATGCGGCCGCTGGGGGTGTTCCAGCGGATCTGGGGCACGAATTCCTCGTACAGAAACTTATCGTACTGCATGTGCCGTTCGATGCGGTGGCGCGGGTGGATATTGGCGTACCAGCTGGCGTCGTTGATGCTGTCGGGGCAGAACACCTGCACGAAGCCGCGCTCTACGAACCAGCGGATGGCTTCGATCATGCCCCGGTCCTTGGCCTCGAAGTAGCTGCCGAGGGTGGTGGGGAAGATGACCACCGGGTAGCCGCGGGTGCCGAAGGTGAGGACCTTGACGTGGTGGCCGAGGTGCTGGCTGTAGAATTCGGTAAAGGACTCCTGCATGGGAAAAAGGAAGCACGGATGGCCGCCGGCGCTGGGGGGCGGGAGCGAAGCATCCGTAGTGGGTGAGCGTATTCCCGGTCAAGGTAGCAAACCGCCGCAATACCGCTACCTTCGCAGCGTGAAACCGATCACCTACCTCAAGCAACTCGCGGGCAGCGTCCTCTCCCGCCGCAAGGGCGTCCTGCAGCGTACCTATACGCTGACCAGCGCCCACCTCCGGCGTCAGGTGCTGGTGGAGGTCTACCGCCCGGCCGTGCCGCCCTGGCGCCTCCTTTCCCTGGTGATCTTCAACGATGGGCAGGACCTGGCGCGCATGGACTTTTCCACCCGCCTGCGCAAGCTGTACCGGAAGGACAAGCTGCCCCCCGCCCTCATCGTCGGGGTCTACGCCAACGACCGCGTGCAGGAATACGGCACGGCCGGAAAGCTCAGCGATCAGGGACACGGGGAGCTGGCCATGGCCTACGAGCGCTTCATCGTGGAGGAGCTCGTCCCCTGGCTCGAGGACCGCAACAACATCTTCCACGGCCCCGACCGCCGGGCCATCGCCGGCTTCAGCCTGGGCGGACTAAGTGCCTTCGACATCGCCTGGCGCCGCCCCCGGCAGTTCAGGACGGCCGGCGTATTCAGCGGCTCCCTATGGTACCGCAGCCGCCCCTTCAATCCCAAGCGCCCCGATGCCAACCGCACCGTGCACGACTACGT
Source organism: Chitinophagales bacterium (assembly GCA_038258275.1). Taxonomy (GTDB): domain Bacteria; phylum Bacteroidota; class Bacteroidia; order Chitinophagales; family Saprospiraceae; genus Neolewinella. The sequence continues at coordinate 12,422 of JBBSPZ010000041.1, forward strand.
CTCCCGCGCCCACCGCAAGATCACCAACCGCTTCTGGTTTATGGCCGGCACCGCCGACGAGGCCGCCGACCGCAACCACAACGGCGTCATCGACTCCATCGACGATACCCTCCAGCTCATGGCCCTGCTCCAGGAAAAAGGCCTGAAACCCGGCCCCGACATGCAGTACGTCGAAGTGGAAGGCGGCAAGCACGAACCGGAAACCTGGGGGGAGGTGGTGGGTGAGTTTTTGCTTTGGACGTTGGGGTAGGCGTTAGGATTTACAATTTACCATGTACAAATTACAATTGGCGGCTTTGCTCGCTGACGCTCGTCCATACGGCTTTGCTCGCTGACGCTCGTGGGGGGGATTTAAGATTTAAGATGTAGCATTTAAAATTTACGGCTTTGCTCGCTGACGCGCGTGTTTTTATTTGGGATCCGTATTTGTTCATCTAGGTGAAAAAACGTGGGTTGTTTTTCGCGCGAAGAAATACGAGCAGTCCCGCTGGCAAATTTGAAATGATAAATTTTAAATTCCCCTGCCCTGCGCGCCACTGGTAGTTAGCAAGTCCCCCCTTTGGTTCTGCGGGCAGAGAAATGCGGGCAGCGATGTAGGCAAATTTGAAATTGTAAATTTTAAATTTGAAACGCCCATGCCCTGCGCGCCAATGGTAAATGGTACATCGTAAATGGTAATTGGTAAATCCTCTACTACCTTCGAGCCATGGAAATAGACTACCTGAAACTCGCCGAAGCAGTCGGCCAGATCACCCGCGCGGCCGGGGCCGAAATTTTGAAGGTGTACGAAAGCGACGACTTCGGGGTGGAGCACAAGGCCGACGATAGTCCCCTGACCCGGGCCGATAAGGCGGCCAACGAGGTGATCGTGTCGGGACTGAGGGAGCTGACCCTCCAGGCGCCCGTCGTTTCGGAAGAGGGCAGCGCCATTCCCTATGCCGAGCGGAAGCAGTATACCCGCTTCTGGCTGGTCGACCCGCTGGACGGCACCAAGGAATTCATCAAGCGCAACGGGGAGTTCACCGTCAACGTGGCCCTCATTGAAAACGGTCGTCCCGTACTCGGCGCCGTATACGTGCCGGTAACCGACGAGCTCTTCTTCGCCGCCCAGAACGAGGGGGCCTGGCAGGAGGGCGTGGGCCGCATCGCCGCCGCGTCCTTCACGATGCAGGATCCCAACCTGAAGGTCGTCGCCAGCCGCAGCCACCTCAACGAAGCCACCCAGGCCTTTATGGACAAGCTGAACGAACCGGAAATCGTCAGCCGGGGCAGCTCGCTGAAGATCATCGAGTTGGCGCGGGGGGAAGCCCACCTGTATCCCCGTCTGGCGCCCACGATGGAGTGGGATACCGCCGCCGCCCACGCCGTGCTGCTGGAGGCCGGCGGCCACCTGGTCGACGACCATACCGGCAAGGAGCTCGTCTACAACAAGGAAGTGCTGCGCAATCCTGAATTCGTCGCCTACGGGGCGGTGAGCGAGGGACAGCTGAGCTGCTGATGGAAAAACGCCCGCTCTCGATCATCTACACCACCTTCAACGAGCTCGACATCATCGGGCGATCGCTGGAGAGCGTAGCCGGGTGGAGCGATGATGTAGTCGTCGTAGACAGCTTCAGCACCGACGGCACCGCCGAGCTGCTGCAGCGGACCGCGGGGGTCACCCTCCGGCAGCGGGCCTACAGTGGCCCCGCCGACCAGAAGAACTGGGCCATCGAACGGGCCGAACACGAATGGATCCTCCTGCTCGACGCGGACGAGCTCGTCACCCCCGCCCTGCGCACGGAGATCGACGGCCTCCTGGCGGCTCCCACGCTGTTGGATGCCTACTGGATCGGGCGCGACAACCACTTCATGGGCCGCCGCATCCACCACAGCGGGTGGGCCGGCGACAAGGTGGTCCGCTTTTTCCGCCGCGACCGGGCCCGCTACGACAGTAAACAGGTGCACGAGGAGATCGTCCTGGATGGTCTCCGCGTAGGCAGGCTGAGGGGGCGGCTGCTCCACTACACCTTCAAGGACCTCGACCACTTCCTCGACAAGACCCGCCGCTACGCCCGCTGGAGTGCCCGGGACCACGCCGACCGCACCCCGCGGGTGGGCCTGTATCATGTGCTGGTGAAACCGGTCTACCGCTTCTGCAAGCATTACGTTATCCAGGGCGGCTTCCGGGACGGCCGGGAAGGGCTGGTGATCAGCCTGGTGCTGGCCTACGGCGTCTTCCTGCGGTATGCCTATCTGATGTCCGGTCGCCGGAATTAACGCGCGATCTTAGTACGCCCGACCGTAGTTTATCATCTTTGCAGGGACAACTACCCGGTTTTGAGTGAAGACAGATTTGTAATAGTCGGTGGAGGCGCGGCCGGATTGATCGCCGCCCGCACCCTCGAGGCTGCCGGGCACGCCCCGCTGTTGCTCGAGGCCGCCGATGCCCCCGGCGGAAGATTGCGGACGGACGAAGTGGACGGCTTCCTCCTCGACCGGGGATTTCAGGTGCTCCTGACGGAGTACCCGGAGGTGAAGCGCTACCTCGACCTGGACGCCCTGGGCGTCCAGGCCTTCCGGCCCGGCGGCCACGTCCACATGCGGCAGCAGCACTTCCGCTTTGCCGACCCCCTGCGGGAGCCCGCCCAGCTGTTTCGGTCGGCCCTCTCGCCGGTCGGCACCCTCAATGACAAGATCCACCTGGCCAAGCTGGGCTTCCGACTGATGCGGATCAGTCCGGAGGAATGCTTCAAGGGGTACGGGGAACAATCGACCATCGATTACCTCTGGGGCTATGGCTTCAGCGAGCAGATTGTGGAGCGCTTTTTCCGGCCCTTCTTCGGCGGTATCTTCCTGGAGCAAAAACTGGAGACGCCGGCGGCGATGTTCCGCTTTATCCTCAAAATGTTTGCCCAGGGCAGTGCCGTGCTCCCGGCGGCGGGCATCCAGGCCGTGGCGCAGCAGCTCGCCGGAAAATTGGCCCGCACGGAAATCCGGACCAACACCCGCGTAACCGCGATCTCCGAAAATACCGTTACCCTGGCCGACGGCACCCGCGTCCCCGCCCGCGCCATCATTGTGGCCTGTGTGCCCGATGCCCTGTTTCCCCAGCTGGCCGGTGGGCCCACGACCTGGAAATCCACCACCAACCTCTACTTCTACAGCAGCCGCCGCCTCAAGGAAAACCGCCTGATCAACCTCGTCTCGGATCCCACCAGTACCATCAACACCTTCTGCGTAGTCGATGAGGTGGCGCCGACCTACAAGCTCCGCAACCAGGGCGGCTCCCTGATCAGCATCTCACTGAAGGAGTGCCCGGAGTCGGATTCGCTGGCGCAGGTGGAGCAGGACCTCCTCCGCCACACCCGGCTGCCCAACGACGCCCTGAGTTTCCTGAAGCGCTACGACGTCCAGCAAGCCCTGCCGCGGCTCGGCGCCGTGGCTTACCAGTATAACCCTACCCACGCCCGCCTCATCGACCGGGTTTTCCTGGCCGGAGACCAACAACTCAACGGCTCCCTCGACGCCGCCATGCGCAGCGGCCGACTCGCCGCCGAGGGGGCACTACGCACCTAAACATGACCCGCGAACACTTTCACCTCCCCGTTGGCCCCAACGGAGCACCGCTCCTTTATTTCTGTGGCAACAGCCTGGGGTTGCAGCCGAAGGGCGCCCGTGCGCGCCTGGAAGCCGAGCTCAGCAGCTGGCAGCAGCGCGGCGTGGAGGGCTGGTGGGAAGGCGAAGACGGCGGCTGGCTCGGCTACCACCGGCGGCTGCAGGACGGGCTGTCGCTCATTGTCGGGGCCCGGCCCGCCGAGGTCGTCGCCGCCAATGCCCTCACCGTCAACCTGCACCTGCTGATGGTCTCCTTCTTCCGACCGGCGGGGCGCCGGTGCAAGATCATCATGGAAAGCGGGGCCTTCCCGAGCGACCAGCACGCCGTGCACGCCCAGCTCCGCTTCCACGGCCTCGACCCGGCGGAAGACCTCCTCGAAGTACACCCCCGGGAGGGCGAAGCGATGATCCGCACCGAAGACATCCTCGACGCCATCGCGGAGGCCGGCGATGCCCTGGCCCTGGTGCTCTGGAGCGGGGTGCAGTACTACACCGGCCAGTTCTTCGACCTCGGCCGGATCGCTGCCGCCGGCAGGGAAGTCGGCGCGACCATCGGCTTCGACCTGGCGCACGCGGCGGGCAACGTGCCCCTGGAACTGCACGACTGGGACTGCGATTTTGCCGTCTGGTGCAACTACAAATACCTCAACGGCGGCCCGGGAGCGCCGGGGGGGCTCTTCGTGCACGAACGGCACGCCGAAGACGAGTCCCTCCCCCGCTTCGCCGGATGGTGGGGGCACCGGGAGAGCGACCGCTTCGCCATGAAGCCCGCCTTCCACCCCGAATACGGGGCGGCCGGCTGGCAGGTGTCGACGGCTCCCGTACTGGGCCTGGCCCCCCTGGAGGCCAGCCTGCCCCTGTTTGCCGAGGCCGGGGGGATGGCCGCCCTGCGCGCCAAAAGCCTGGAGCTCACGGCCGCCCTGTACGACGTCCTGTCTGCGGTGAAGGCCCTGCGCCTGATTACCGGTCCGGACCAGCGGGGTGCCCAGCTGTCGGCCTACCTGCCCGGTCACCGGCCGGAGCTGGAAAAGCAACTGTCGGCGGCGGGACTGATCTGCGACTACCGCCAGGATAACCTCGACGGCAGCGGCGGCGGCGTACTGCGCCTGGCCCCGGCACCGCTGTACAATACCCTGGAAGAAGTAGGCCAACTGCCGGAACTGCTCGACCGGGTACTATAAGCAAATCCTGCTACCAATGAAAACATACCCTATTTCTTCAGAGTTGTATAAGCAACCCTTTGAACAACAACATGACTATCCTCCTCCTAGCCGTCCTGGCGCTTATTGGCGTCTACCTGTCCGGCGACACCCCCGTACGCCAGTAGTCCGGCCGCAGTATGCCTTGCTGCTCCTGCTGATCTCCTGTGCTTCCCGGCCCGAACTCCCGGTCGGGGGAAGCTTTGCCGTTCCCCCGCCCCCCGACTACCGTCAGCTCGACAACTGGGCTGCCCTGCCCACCCGCGACGATGCGGCCGACCGCACCCCCGGCGATACCCTCCACGAGCACCAGCTGACCGCGGAGGCCGACGTATTCTTCGTCCATCCTACCGTCTACAGCGACACCCGGAGAGGCGACCGCCTCTGGAACGCCGACCTGGCCGACGAGAAGCTCAATGAGGCTGTAGACAAATCTACCATCCTCAACCAGGCCAGCGTCTTCAACGCGGCCGGCAAGGTCTACGCCCCCCGCTACCGGCAGGCTAACCTCAGCGTGTTTTACGAAGAGGGGGCGGCGGTAAAGGAGCAGGCGCTCGATACGGCCTACGCCGACGTGCTGGCAGCCTTCGACTACTTTGTCGAACACTTCAACCACGGGCGCCCCATCATCCTGGCGGCCCACAGTCAGGGTACCCTCCACGCCAAGCGCCTGCTGGCAGATCGCTTCGACGGCAAGCCACTGGGGGAGCAACTGGTGGCCGCCTACCTCGTGGGCATGCCGATCAGGAAGGATGAGTTCCGGACCATTCCCGTCTGCACTTCCCCCGGGCAGACCGGCTGTTTCGTCAGCTGGCGCACCTACCGCGAAGATTTCGTGCCCGGCCCGGGGCAGGACGATCCCGAGGTCGCCGTGGTTAATCCGCTCACCTGGACCACCGACACCGCCCGCGCCGCAGCCTCCCTCAACCTGGGCGGGGTGCTGTACAACTACGACGCCGGCCTGATGCCGGAGCTGGTGTGGGCCGAGATCCGGGGGGCGGGGCTGTTCACCAACAAACCCAGCTTCTTCGGCGACATCTTGTTTACCTCCAAAAACTACCACGTCGCCGACTACAATTTGTTCTGGATGAACGTCCGGCAAAATGCGGGAACGCGGGTGCGGCGTTTCCTGGAATAGCCGGCACCCGCGCGCCGCCGCCCGAACCCCCGCGTGGGTCCCTACGTTGCAGCAAAAAAACAACCATGGGAAAGACCGAAAACCTCATCAGCGCGGAAGCCATCGAAAAGATCAGGGAGATCGCCAAAGACGAGGGCATCTGCATGTTTTGCACCAACCTCGACGGGCGGCCCTTTAGCGCTACCCCGATGTCTACCCAGAAAGTGGAAGCGGACGGCTCGATCTGGTTCTTCAGCGCGAAGGACAGTGACCGGAACGCCGAGATCAAGAAATCCCCCGAGACCCAGTTGCTCTACAGCAGCACCAGCAGCCAAGAGTACCTGAGCCTGTACGGACGATCCACCATCGTTTACGACCTGGATAAAGCCCGGGAACTCTGGACGCCCTTCGTTAAGACCTGGTTTCAGGAAGGCCCGACCGATCCGAACCTGAGCCTGATCCACTTCAGGCCCAGCGATGGCTTTTACTGGGATACCCTGCACGGGAAGGTGGTCGCTTTCGCTAAGATGGCCGCCTCGATCGTGACGGGAAATACCATGGACGACGGCGTCGAGGGAAAGCTCAAACTCTAGTATAGCCGTCCGTAAACGTTTATATTCGCAAGTATTCGTTTAATCGACGAGTAATCGGACTTGGTGGGTAGAGGTTTGTGGTCGACATCACATCCTTCATCCACCAATTCCTTTTTCGTGAAGACCACTGAATTTCTTTCCCTTCTCCGCCAGCTGCGCACGGGCGTCAATCCCCTTACCGGTGAGGCCGGTGCTCCGAACAGCTGCCTGCTCGACCCCGGCATCCAGGAAAAGCTGGAGCTGCTGGAGCGCCGGGTCGCCAAACGGCAGCCGGAGTCCTCCCTCACCGAAGCCGAGATCATTGCTTTGAGCAGCGCACTGCGGGAGCTGGGATACCAGCCTACCCCGGAGCAGCTTGCCCGGGTGCTCATCGGCAGCCGCAGCATCACTGATTCCCGCCTGCGGGGACTGCCCGCTTACCGCCGCTACCGGGGCGTGCTTCCCCGCCGGGTCATCCACGAGCGGCTCCGGGAATGCGCCCACCTCCTCTCCGGTACGGCCGTGCCGGCGGCCGCTCCGGCCCTGAAGAAGGAGCGGCCCTGGCGGGAGCTGAACTTTTTCACCTCCGGGGCTTTCGATAAGCTTTCGGAGGAGAAGGCCACGGAGTTGTACCGCGAAGTAGAGGCCCTCGGCCTGCGCAAGCCCACCGACCGCCTGCCCGCCTACATGGCTAAGGCGCGGACGCACCTGCCCCGGTCCTTCGAGCCGTGGACCCGGGACGAGCGGGCGTTGCTCATCGAGGCCATGTGCTACACCAACGACAGCGACAAGCTCGCCTCCCTCTTTGGGCGGTCGGCGGCCGCGGTACGGGAGGAAGGCAAACGGCTGATCTGGGACAGCCAGCGGACGAATCTGGTCGCCTGAATGATCTAATTCTTTATCCGGGGCGTTTATCCGGGGTGTCTGTACTCAAACGCATAGGCCTGGGTGGCGGCTGCCACTGGTGCACGGAAGGGGTTTTTGTATCCCTTGCGGGCGTCCGGCGGGTCGAACAGGGCTGGATCGCCTCCGTGGCTCCCGATGGGGATCCGTCGGAAGCGGTGATCGTACACTACGATCCGGCGGAGATCGGCAGTGCCGAACTGATCCGGGTGCACCTGGAAACGCATGCTTCCACTTCGGCCCATGGCCTGCGCGACCGGTACCGCTCGGCGATCTATGCATTCTCGGAGGGGGAAGCGGAGGGCTTCCGCGGGGAGCTTGCGGAAGGCGGTGGGGGAGAGACGGTTACGCGGGTATTGCCCTTTGTTTCCTTCACCGAATCCCTGCCCGAGCACCTGGACTATTACCGCAGCGATCCGGAGCGTCCCTTCTGCCGTCGGTACATCACCCCGAAGCTCGATCGCCTGCGGAAAGACCGGCCGGAGCTTTTTTTAACAAATAAGCAATAACGGTCAAGTAAGGACTGTTAGAACCCCGTTATTTCAACCGGTGGGTCACTGGCCTACTCCTCCAATGCTCCTCTTACCTCACAACCAACTTTTACAAACCTTTTTCCCCTATGTCCTTTCTTAAAACTCCCGGTGTCAAATACGCCAAGAACTTTATCATTGGTGTCGGCGCATCCATCGTCATGCTGGGTGCTTTGTACAAAATCCAGTCCTGGGAAATGCCGACCATTGGTGGTACGACCTTTGATCTGCTGACCATCGGTCTGGGCGTAGAGGCCTTCCTCTTCCTGCTGATTGCATTGGTAGGACCCGAACCCGACTATTACTGGGACAAGCTCTACCCCGGCCTCGCGAAGTACGACGGTGACGTGCAGCCCCTGACCACCGGTGGCATTGCGGCTCCCGCTACCGCGGCCCTCAACGGCGAAGTAGTGGAAGAGCAACTCGGTGGCATGCTGGTCGAGCTCCAGACGATGTCGAAGAGCATGAGCAGCCTCAAGGCCCTCCAGGAAGCCGACTTCAGTGGCACCTCGGCCCAGATCAAGCAGATGGGCAATTTTTACGCCAAGCTCAACGAAGCCATGGCTGACCTCGCCGCCACCACCGACGAGACGAAGGTCTACAAGAAGAATATGCAGCAGTTGAACGTCAACCTGGGTACGCTCAACAACGTGTACGGCAACATGATCAGCGCCATGCGTGCGCCTACGGCCTAGTATAATCCCATTCCAAAACTCCCTGACCGGGGCTATTCCGCCGGTCTAAACCATTCAAATTTATGTCAATTCCCAAGGAACCCCGGCAGTTGATGATCAATATCATGTACTTGGTATTGATGGCACTGCTGGCCCTCAACGTCTCCGCTGAGGTGATGGACGCCTTCCAGACCCTCGACAAGGGCAACCAGAACAGTATTGCCACCGTCGACGGGCAGATCGGCGAAACCGTCACCAGCCTGAACGATCTCCTCGAGGATAAGTCTAAGGAGAAGTACCGGGTGCTTCAGCCCGCCATTACCTCCATCCGTGGGGAAGTGGATAACTTCAACAATTACGTGAACGGCCTGCGCGACACCCTCATCGATGTTTCCGGCAACAACGACGGAAGGATGGATTCCCTGGACTATGCGGAAAGCCATGGCGTCGTTGCTCCGATCGGTAAGAAGAACAAGGACGTGACCACCCGCCTGCTGGTGCAGGGCCCGAAAGGCGTACCCGGCGAAGGACTTGGCGAAGGCGAGCGCCTCAAAGCCGAGATCATCGCTACCCGCGACCGGCTGATCGAGATCTACTCCAACCTGCTCAATGAGCACGGCGAAGACCTGGACCTCAACCAGCAGGAGATCCAGAACCGTATCCAGAGCGTCGCCGTCAATATGCCCTTCAAGATCGACGACGAGACCTGGCGCACTTCCAACAACAAGAAAGTGAGCTGGGCCGACTACAAATTCGGTCATATGCCCCTGGCGGCGGTACTACCCCTGATGTCGCAGATCCAGTCCGACCTCAAGGTATCCGAAGCCAACCTGGTCAACGACATCGTGCAGATGGCCGGTGGTAAGCAGATCGTCTTCGACAAGTTCTTCCCGGTCTTTCAGGCCGACAAGAGCTACGTCATCGGCGGCGAGCGCCTCAATGCCGTGGTCTCCGTAGGTAGCTATTCCTCCTCCCTGCAGCCCGAGAACATCGACCTGCGCGTGAACGGACAGCGCCTCAACATCAAGGCCGACGGTACGGCCGACTTCAATCTGCTCGCCAGCGGCTCACCCGGACCCAAGACCATCCAGACCAGCGTAGCGGTGACCAACCCCCTCACCAATGAGGTGACCCGCGAAACCGGCACCTTCACCTACGAGATCGGTACCCGCTCGGTAGCCGTCTCCGCCGATAAGATGAACGTCTTCTACATGGGCGTGGACAACCCCCTGACCGTAGCTGCCGCCGGCGTAGCCTCCAACGACGTGCGGGTGAGCTTCGGCGATGCCATTACGGGCTCCGGCTCCGGCAACAGCTACACCGTAAAGGGGGTACGTCCCACGGGCGTCGGTACGACCAACGTGACCGTGACCGCTAACGGACAAACGCTCGGTACCTTCCCCTTCCGCGTGAAGCCTATCCCCGATCCTACCCCTACTATGGGCGGACAGCAGGGCGGCGACATCGCTAACTCGAACTTCCGCGCCCAACGGGGAGTATTCGCCGAGCTGAAGAACTTTGACTTCGACGCCCGCTGCGAGATCGCCGGTTTCCAGATCCTCTACATTCCCGCACGGGAAGACGCGCTGGTGGCGACCAATGCGGGTGGAGCCTTCTCCGGACAGGCAGCGGCCCTCATCGGACGCGCAAAGCCCGGTGACAACTACACCTTCAAGGGAATCAAGGCCAAATGCCCCGGTGATGCCGCGGCCCGCGACCTCGGTACCATGTCCTTTACCATCCGGTAAGGGGTAGATAGTCGGCGCGCCGGCTAACTTTTACGGGCCTGCCCTAGTTAGCGCTACGGCAGGCCCGTTTTACTTACCCCGCATACCATACGACGTAGCCCCTGCGTTGATAACCCGTTCGCATGTTTCAATTTCCCACTATCCCTTTCCAGATGAAGGCAGCATACAGTTTTGTCCTCTTGCTCCTGTGCGCGGTTTCCGCGTCCGTAGCGGCGCAGACGCCCACTACTCCCGAGGAGCAGCCCAGCACCTTTACCCTGCCGGGCGTCGCGGACGATAACCCCCTGATGCAGGACGGCGACTTCGTGCCGCCCCTCAACGACATCATTGAGAGCACCTCGCTGCGGGAGCGGCGCGTACTCAAGTACGAGAACCTCCGGGAAGCCGACATCATGTGGAAGCGGCGGATCTGGCGCCTCATCGACGTAAAGGAAAAGATCAACCTGCCCTTCATCAACCCCCAGCGGCCTTTAATCACTATCCTCCTGGAAGCGATCCAGAATGATGAACTGCGCGTATTCGACCCCATCGGTGGTGACAATTTCTCCATGCTCATGGACAAGAGAACGCTTGCCGAATTGGCGGGTGGCGTGGATACCATATCGGTAATCGATCCCACTACCTACGAGACGACGCTGGTCCTGCAGGAGCGCATCTTCGACCCCTCCACCGTACTGCGCTACCGCATTCAGGAAATGTGGTTCTTCGACAAGGAGAGCAGCACTATGAAGGTCCGTATCCTCGGCATCGCCCCCATGATCCGGGAAACGGACGAGAACGGCATCCTGCTGGTCGAACGCCCCATGTTCTGGATCTACTACCCCGAAGCCCGCCAGGTGCTGGCCAACGAGAGCGCCTACGCCTTTGGCAACGACGCCGCGAACCGCAGCTGGGAAGACGTCTTCGAATACCGCTTCTTCAACAGCTACATCACCAAGTCCAGCAACGTCCTGGACAACAGCATCGATCGCCCCGAGTGGAGCGGTCGCGAGCAACTCCTCGAATCGGAGCGCATCAAACAGGAGATCTTCAACTACGAGCAGGATCTCTGGAGCTACTAGCGCGAAGCGCTTCTGGCGAATAGTGAATAGCATATAGCTTACAGCAGATAGGCCATCCCGGGAGGCGTGATAGTTCAAACACTATCACGCCTCCCGCATTTCAGCTATAAGCTATAAGCTATAAGCTATAAGCTATAAGCTATAACCCAACCCAAGCCCCCAACCTAAGGTTACTATTAAAAACCCCCAGCCGTTTGGATCCTACCGAGCAATTAGTGCAGCGTTATGCCGAGAGTGAGCGCGTAGCGAAGATCACCGCGTTTACCCGGGAAAAGAGCGAGACGGCTCCCCGGATTCAGTTGCGTGGTCTGGCCGGGTCGCTGGAGAGTTTTCTGCTCGCGGGCAGTTACCGGAAGTCGGGCGGACACTTTTTAGTCGTAGCGACCGACAAGGAGGAAGCGGCGTACATCCAGAATACCGTGGCGGCCCTCTTACCGAAGAAGCAAATCCGGCTACTGCCCGACAGCTTCCGGCGGCCGCTGTACTTCGAGGTGCTCGACCCGACCAACGTGCTGATGCGCACCGAGACGATCAACTACCTGACCCACAGCCAGTCGAAGGGGGAGATCGTGGTGACCTACCCGGAGGCCCTGTTCGAGCAGGTCGTGTCGCCGGCGGTGCTGACGCGCAGCCGCATTGAGATCACCAAGGGGGAGGACATCGACGTCGACACCATCATTGAGGTGCTCGTGGAGTACGGCTTCAAGCGGGAGGAATTCGTGTACGAGCCGGGGCAGTTCAGCATCCGGGGGGGCATCGTCGACATCTACAGCTACGGCAACGAATACCCCTACCGCATCGAGCTGTTCGACGACGAGGTGGAGAGCATCCGCACCTTCGACCCGATGAACCAACTATCGGTGGAGACGGTCAGCTACGTCAGCATCGTGCCCAACATCAACACCAAGTTTAAGCGCGACGAGAAGACCAGCATCTTCAACGTGCTGCCCGAGAATACGACCATCTGGCTCAAGGACTTCCAGTTGCTGCTCGACAAACTCGGCGAAGCCTACAAGAAGGCGGAGGAGTTCGGGAAGAACCTCACCATCGTCGACGACCAGGAACTCGCCCAGATCTTCCGCGACCGCGCCTTCATCCGGCCGGGGGAGGTGCTGGACGACGTGGCCGGCCTGCCGGTGGTCTTCTTCAGCGACTACAAGCAACCGGTCAAGATCGACCACACCATCGACTGCCGTGCCAAGCCGCAACCCAGCTTCAACAAGAACTTCGAACTGCTGATCCGCAACCTGCTGGAAAATACCTCCACGGGGCTGACCAACTACCTCTTCACGGATAACCCGAAGCAGATCGAGCGCTTCTACTCCATCTTCTCGGACCTGAACGCCGAAGTCCGCTTCGAGCCGCTGCCGGTATCCATCCACGCCGGCTTCATCGATACCGAGCTGCAGGCGGCCTGCTACACCGACCACCAGATCTTCGAGCGCTTTCACCGCTACAAACTGCGGCGGGGCTTCACCCGCGACCAGGCCCTCAACCTCCGCCTGCTCCGCGACCTGACTCCGGGCGACATGGTGGTCCACATCGACCACGGCGTAGGCCGCTTCTCCGGCCTGGAGAAACTCGAGATCAGCGGCCGCGTGCAGGAATCCGTACGCCTGGTGTACAAGAACAACGACATCCTCTACGTCGGCATCAATTCCCTCCACAAGCTCTCGAAGTACAGCGGCAAGGACGGCCAGCTGCCCCGCCTCGACAAGATCGGCGGCGACCACTGGAAGAACCTCAAGTCGCGGACCAAGAAGAAGATGAAGGACATGGCCAGCGAGCTCATCAAGCTCTACGCCAAGCGGCAGGCCAGTCCGGGCCACGCCTTCCCCCCCGACGGCTACCTGCAGAACGAGCTCGAAGCCAGCTTCATTTACGAAGACACCCCCGACCAGCTCAAGGCCACCAACGACGTGAAGGGCGATATGATGAAGCCCCACCCGATGGACCGCCTCATCTGCGGCGATGTCGGCTTCGGCAAGACCGAGATCGCCCTGCGCGCTGCCTTCAAGGCCGCCGCCGACAGCAAGCAGGTGGCTGTGCTCGTGCCCACCACCATCCTGGCCCTGCAGCACTACCGCACCTTCCAGGAACGGCTCGGGGAATTCGGCATCACCGTCGATTACATCAACCGCTTCCGTACGGCCAAACAGAAGACCGAGATCTTCAAGCGGTTGAAGGAGGGCAAGCTGGATATGCTCATCGGCACCCACGCCATCCTCTCCAAGCGGGCGGAATTCAAGGACCTCGGCCTGCTCATCATCGACGAGGAACAGAAATTCGGCGTCAAGGCCAAGGAGAAACTGCGCGCCATCCAGGTGAACGTGGATACGCTGACCCTCACCGCCACCCCGATCCCGCGGACCATGCAGTTCAGCCTCATGAACGCCCGCGACCTCTCCGTCATTCGTACCCCGCCGCCCAACCGCCAGCCGATCCACACCGAGGTGCGGCAGTTCAACGAGGAGGTGATCAAGGAGGCCATCGAGCAGGAGGTGAACCGGGGCGGCCAGGTCTTCTTCGTCCACAACCGCGTGAAGTCGCTGGTCGATATGGTGACCATGCTGCGCAAGCTGTGTCCCGACGTACAGTTCGCCACCGCCCACGGACAGATGGACCCCAAGGAACTCGAGGAGACCCTCATCGAATTCATCGACCGCCGCTACGACGTGCTGGTGTGTACCAACATCATCGAGACGGGCCTTGACATTGCCAACGCCAACACCATTCTCATCAACAACGCCCACCAGTTCGGCCTCTCCGACCTCCATCAGCTGCGGGGCCGGGTAGGGCGGTCCAACAAGAAGGCGTACTGCTACCTCATTGCACCCGCGCTCAGCGTTCTCACCCCCGATGCCCGCAAGCGCCTGCGCACGCTGGAAGAATTCAGCGAGCTGGGCAGCGGTTTCAACATCGCCATGAAGGACCTCGATATCCGCGGCGCCGGTAACCTCCTGGGCGGCGAGCAGTCGGGCTTCATTGCCGACATCGGCTACGAGACCTACCAGCGCATCCTCGAGGAGGCCGTGCGGGAGCTCAAGCAGGGGGAATTCCGCGACGTCTTCGCCGACACCATGACGGAGGGCAGCGACTTTGTGCGGGAGGTGACCATCGAGACCGACACCGAAATGCACATCCCGACCGACTACGTCGAGAGCACCCAGGAGCGCCTGCGCCTCTACCAGGACCTCGACAACATCGAGGACGAGCAGCGCCTGACCGCCTACGGCAACGGGCTCCGGGACCGCTTCGGCCCCGTCCCGCCCCAGGTGGAGGAGCTCTTCGACGGCCTCCGCCTCCGCTGGCTCTGCCGCGAACTCGGCTTCGACCGCGTGGTGCTCAAGAACGACAAGCTCATCTGCTACTTCGTGGAGGACGCTCAGTCGCTGTACTACGATTCCGCGATCTTCCAGGCCCTCAGCGGCGTCATCGCCACCGAGGGCAAGCTCCGCGGCCTGCACCTCAAGCAGACCCCGCGCCGCCTCTCCCTGGTCAAGGAGCGGGTCTTCAACCTCACCGCCGCCCAGGATGCCCTCGAAGCCCTCGCCATGCGCGTCGCGGAAGTCAAGAACGAGAAGCAACTCGAGCGCGCCCAGTGAACGGCGGCTTGCGGATCCGCATTCAGGAGTTGTTCCGGTTCGGGAGTTTCCACCGGTACGGCATCATCGGGACCCCTCGTCACCCCGCCGGGGCACCTTTATCTACGCGGGCCCTGTGGCTGCGGCAGCTGCACTGCTTACCTTGCATCGGCGTGCCCGCCCGCATTTATCTATCCTACTCAAACGAAGCGACCATGTATATCGAGCAATTTTACGACGAGGGACTGGCGCACGCCAGCTACGGGATCATCATCAACGGGCGAGTATTTTTTGTGGACCCGGCGCGCGACCCGGCCCCTTACTACGCCTTTGCGCAAAAGCACGGGGTGAAGATCGCCGGTATCTTCGAGACCCACCCCCACGCGGATTTTGTGAGCAGCCACGTGGAAATGCACGCCAGGACCGGCGCACCGATCTTTACCAGCGCGAAGGCGGGGGTCGAGTACGACCACACCGGCTTCGACGACGGCGATACGCTGGAGGTGGGCGACTTGGCCTTCCGGGCCCGGAATACGCCCGGGCACTCGCCGGACAGCATCACTATCCTGCTCGAAAGTAAGGAGGGGACTCAGTTGGCGGCCTTTACGGGGGATACCCTCTTCGTGGGCAACGTGGGCCGTCCGGACCTGCGCGAGGGATCCGGGAAACTCCGCGGCAAGCGGGAAGAGCTGGCGCGGGCGATGTACGCCAGCCTGCACGATACCCTCATGAAGCTGGATCCGGCTACGGTAGTGTACCCCGCCCACGGTCCCAGCAGCCTGTGTGGAAAATCGATCGGCGACGAGCGCACGAGTACGATCGGGAAGGAACTGCGGACCAATCCGGCCATGCAGCCGATGAGCGAGGCGGAGTTTGTAAAGTGGCTGCTGAGCGAGCAGTCCTTCGTACCCCGCTACTTTCCCTACGACGTGGAAGTAAACCGGGTGGGCGCGGCGAACGGCTTTGCCGAGACCGTAGCGGCCGTCAAGCGGGAGGTGAAGAACTTCGCGGGGGCCGAGGCCGGCGTGCCGGTGATCGACACCCGCGATGAGGCCATCTTCAAAAAGGGGCACCTGGCGGGGGCGATCAACATCCAGCGGGGCGCGAAATTCGAGACCTGGCTGGGGTCCCTGCTCGACCCGGAGACGCCCTACTACCTGGTCGGTAGCAGCGACGGGGCCCTCACCGAGGACATCGGCAAGGCCGCCAAGATCGGCTACGCCTCCTTCATCCGGGCCGCCTTCGTACAGGAGAAACGGGTCGCGGCGGCAACTATGCGCGAACTCGACCTGGAGGACTTCCGGGATCATCCGCACGCCTACACCATCGTCGATATCCGCAACGCCGACGAGTACGCAGCGGGGAAGTTCTTCGTCTCCGCCATCAACATCCCGCTGCCGGAGCTCGACGCCCGGATGGGCGAGATCCCCACCGCCAGGCCCGTGGTGGTGCACTGTGCGGGGGGCTACCGCTCGGCCGCCGGTAGCAGCATCGTAGACGCCGCGATCGGGGGGGGCACGGCGGTCTACGACCTCAGCGAGGCCGTTAATCAGTTTAAATAGGAGCGGGGTGGCTTAGTGGATCACCACGTAGTCCGTAAAGGCATCGTCTTCCGGCGCGGCCAGGTACTTGCCTAGGTTATTGGCGTCGTTGAGCCAACTCCAGCCCTTTTCGAAGTCGGCGTACATCTGAGAGGGGACTTCCGATTGGGGGAAGTAGTAATCGCGGGTCTCTTCGGAATCGATGAACCACACGTAGCTATACTCCCCGGCACGGTCGCCGCGCAGCCCCTTCAGGAAGATGAGTTTGGAGTCGGGCAGGGCGTCGGACCGGGTGGGCGACCAGATGTCGTGGATAAACTTTTCGAAGGCGGCCTTGTCGGTGCCGGGCTTGAGGGCGATGTGGTGGACACCCAGGATGGCGCCCGGCGTCATCCAGTTGCGGGTGATGGGCTGGCCTTCCTCCAGGATCACGTAATCAGCGCTCAGGTCCTGGTCGTAGCGGGTCTCGGCGTTGGGCTGGGGAGCATGGACATTGGTGTCGGGGGAAACCCAGAGGACGGCCTCCCGATCCTCGTTCACGCCCCGCTCGCCGGCCAGTAAGTACACCGGATCGGCGGTCAGGGGGGCCCCTCCCTCGGAGAAGGCTTCGTCGGCCGGGAAGAAGTAGAAACTGAGCTGCATCCCTTCCTTCAATAGGGGCGGCTGCTCGGGATCGGCCATCCCTCCCTGGGCGGACAGGGCAACGGGCGCGGCGATCCAGAGGATCAGGAAAAAGAGGGAGCGGATAGTCAAGCGCGTGTGCATAGCTTCGTATTGAAGGGTGGAGAAATACCCGGCGATCCGCACGGTGGGTTACGGAAAGGTGGGGCGCCCGTGGTTTCCCAATGTAGGGGCAAAAACGATAGCACGCAAGTACTGCTGGCGGGGACGCAGGTGCGGGGATGGTGTACCTTTGCGCCATGCTTGCCTGTTTACGATTCACGCTCCTTACCGCCTTCCTGCTGTCGGTAAGCCACCCGCTCGTCGCCCAGCAGGACTCCACCGCCCTCAGCCGGTTGCTGAAGGATTACCGGATCAAAACGAGCGTCGGCCTGCAGCTGTGGACGACCTACTCGACGGGAATGAAAGTCTACGACGCCGAGACCAGCGCCTACCTGTCCGTCGACAACCGCCTCAACACCGAGCTGAAGCGGAGCCGCTTCAGCATCAGCGGGCAACCGTATAAGACCATCGACTTCCAGATCGTCGCCGCCCTGGACTTCCTGGGCCGCGACGTCTACTCCTCGACCGACGCCGGCTCCAACAACTCCGCTTCGCCCATCTTCCGCATCTGGAACCTCTTCCTGAAGTGGCAGCTGGTACCGGAGAGCGACGCGGCCTACCTCTCGGCCGGCTACTTCGTCACGCCGATCGGGCGGGAGAGCGGCACGGCGGCCCTGCGCAGCACCTCCTTCGAGAAGGCCTGGTCGCAAAATTACCTGCGCCGCCACCTCACCGGGCTCGGGCCGGGGCGGGCGGCCGGACTCCAATTCGGCGGACAGCTCCACGCGGAGAACAACCGGACCCACCTCACCTACGAGGTCGGCCTGCAGAATCCCTTCTTCAACATCGTCGGCGGCAACTCGGAGGGGCGAGAGGCGAGTCCGCTCGTCAGCAGCCGCGTCTCGCTCACCTTCGGCGACGCCGAGAGCCCGACCTACTCCCTCGGCCATAAGGTGAATTACTTCGGCAAGCGCACGGGCATCACCCTCAGCCTGGGCGGCGCGCGCCAGGGACGCACCGACCTCTTCCGCGAGAACCTCGCCGGCGGCGTCGAGCTGCTGGCCAACCACCCGGCGATCCACCTTGATGGCGACCTCTACTTCCTGCAGCGGACGGCCCGGTCCGGCACCACTACCGGCACCACCGGCTATTTGCGGGCGGGCAGGAACTTCAACCTGCCCCGGCAGCTCGTGCTGGAGCCCGTGGCCAGCTACTGGTTCTTCCGCGGTCAGACCGGGGCCCAGGAAACCGCCTTCGCGACCAGCGTCAGCGAATTTTCGGGCCGGGATACCGGCATCGACCTCGGTGCCAACCTCTACTTCAACCCCAACCTGAAGCTCTCGCTCTTCTACGCCCTCCGCCAGGGCTCGGCCGGGGCCGGGGACGCGACCACCATCATCAACAACTACTACCAGCAGGGCGGCGTCGGCGCGATCGAGCGGGGAAACTACATCGGGCTGGGGCTGGTGGCGATCCTTTAAGGGGCAATAGCGCGGGAAAGCTAACCGTTGGAAAGGAAGTAGAGAATAAGCCGCTTGCTTGTTCCGGGTCTTTTGGCCCGCTGCCTAATTCCTCCGTGTTCCTATGAATCAGTACCTATTCGTGGCAATGCTGCTGCTGCTGCTCTTCTCCGTCTCCTGCGAGAAAGAAGTCATTGAGCCTGCCCTTATTCCACCCGTTGTGGTTCCATCCGCACCCGCGCCCGCGCCCCCCCCGGCGATCACCTACGACACGGTAGGCGGCTACGTACAGAAGGGGCCCTTCCTCAACGGAACGGCCATGATGATCTCGGAGCTCGACTCGGCGCTCGTACCCACCGGAAAGACCTACACCACCCAGTTGATCGATAACCGCGGGACCTTTGCCGTGCGCAACGTAGAGCTGGAGTCGCAGTACGTGCAGCTCTACGCCACCGGCTTTTACTTCAACGAGGTCACCAACGTCAAGTCCTCGGCCCAGCTGACGCTCTTCGCGTTGTCGGACCTGAGCGACAAGCACGGAGTTAACATCAACGTCCTCTCGAGCCTGGAGAAGGGCCGTATCGAGTATCTACTGGATGCGGGCAGCGACTTCGCCCCCGCAAAGCGCCAGGCGCAGCGGGAGATCCTGTCCATTTTCGAGATCGACGCGGAGAATATGGTGGCTTCCGAGCTGCTGGACATCTCTGCGGAGGGGGAGGAAAACGGCATGCTGCTGGCGGTATCGGTCATGCTCCAGGGTTACCTCGGGGTGGCCGACTTTTCCGAACTGCTGGCCAACCTGAGCACCGATCTGCGGGAGGACGGGGTGGTCGACAGCCGGAGCCTGGGTTCCATATTGGTCAACAACGCCGTTGCCCTGCAGCCGGAGGAGATCCGGGCGAACCTGACCGCCCGCTACGAAGCGATGGGCATCACGGTGAGCATTCCCGCCTTTGAGCGGTACGTGAAGAATTTCCTTGCGGAGACGGACTTCGAGTACCGCAACACCATCGTGTACCCCGCCAGCGGTGCCTACGGGCAGAACCTGCTCTTTGCCGGGGATACCCTGTACGCCGCGGGCAGCTACTCCCTGGCCGCCGAACTGCCGGACGCTTACCAGCGCCTGCGGGCGGAAGTCAGCGGCAGCGGCTGGTTGTTCAATCCGTTGCAGAACGATACCGGCTGGAACTTTTCCAACCTCGGGCCGAATACTTCCCGCACCTTTACCACCACCCGGACGGGGGCGGTGGACTTCGAGCTGCAGCTCCAGCGGACCTACACGCCCCCCGCGCCGCCGCCACCGCCTTCCACCTGGCCGTCGGGTCCGCTGGAGCCCTGCTACACCGACCAGGGCAACCCCTTCCCGGAGCTGGATACCGTGCAGGACCTGCCACCGTACCCCTGCCTCACCGGGCTGGATACCATCTTTCCGCCGCCCCCTCCTCCCACGCCGGAGCCGCCCGCGCCGGAGCCCCTGCCCAAAATCCGCATCGCCCTCTACGAGAACGGGAACACGGAGGCGCTGTGGATCAAAGAATTCACCGTTCAGTAACGGGGGATCCTTGCCCCTGCCCCGACATAGTACGGGACTCCATTGCACTCCGCGGCCCCGCCCTGCGTTGCATGGGGTAGAAAACTACCCGAAATGCGCTACCTGATCCTGCCCCTGCTCTTCCTGCTGACCGCCTGCTCGACCTCGGAGGAGGCCGTGACAGCAATGGAAAATGAGTCGCAACCCCCCGCCCTGCCCACCATGGTCTTCGGTTACCAGGGCGGGTGGGGGAGTGAGAGTTACGTGCGCTACCGCGACGGCAAGCTCTACCGCAACGCCTACGCCGGCCTGCGCACCAACGACCCCGAAAACAAGCTCAACCGCGATGCCCTCGCCACCGACGAGACCAACTGGACGCTGGTCGGGCCCGCCCCCGCAGACGTGATCTCCGCCGTGCGCGAGCTGCCCCTGACCGCCCTGGTGAACGTAGAAAACCAGATCGACTGTCCGGACCTGGCGTCCGACGGTGGCTGTCCCTACCTCGGCGTCGTGCGCAACGGCGAGGGCGGCGGCTACCTGGAGTGGCACGGCAGTTTCCCCGACCACCCCGCGGCGGCCCAGTACATGCAGCGGGTGGGGGACCTGATCGGGGAATACGCGCAGTAGAAACTGAGGCCTGCGATGGCGCGGCTCGCATAAGAGTAAAATTGACTACTATTGACCGCGAACCCAACCCGCTGTCAACGTATTCCGTCATGCACTACCGTTTACCCGTCCTGATTTCCTTCCTGTTTCTGTTGCTGGCCTGCGGCGAATCCCCCGCACCCGATACGCGTATGGAGGCGGACACCGACCCCGGCCTCACCATCACCGAAGCCCCCTACGGGACCACCGGCGGGGAGGAGATCACGGAGTACACCCTGACCAACGCGAACGGGATGTCGGTGAGCGTCATCAACTACGGCGGCATCATCACCAGGATCATGGCCCCGGATAAGGACGGGAATATGGCCGACGTGGTCCTGGGCTTCGACAGCCTGGCCGGCTACGCGGGGGATAACCCCTACTTCGGGGCACTCATCGGCCGCTACGGCAACCGCATCGCGGAGGGTAAATTCACCCTGAACGGGGAAGAATACACCCTGCCCACCAACAACGGCCCCAACAGCCTGCACGGCGGCGACCAGGGCTTCAACCGCAAGGTGTGGCAACTCGAGCCGCTGGAGGAAGACGCGCGGGTGGGCGTGCGGCTGACGGGTACGAGTCCCGACGGAGAAATGGGCTACCCCGGTACCCTCGACGTGACCGTCGACTACTGGCTCGACAACGACAACCAGCTGACCCTCGACTACAAGGCCACCACCGATAAGGCCACGCCGGTCAACCTCACCAACCACACCTACTTCAACCTCTCCGGCGCCGGCAACGGCACCATCCTCGATCACGTCCTCACCATCGACGCCGAGCAGTATACCCCCGTGGACAAGGGCCTCATCCCCACCGGCGAATTGACCGACGTGGACGGAACCCCCTTCGACTTCACCACGGCCACCCCCATCGGCGAGCGGGTCAATGAAGAGAACACCCAGCTCAGTTTAGGCGGCGGCTACGACCACAACTACGTCCTGGAGGAAAGCGGTCCCGGCCTGCACCACGCGGCTACCGTCTACGACCCCGCCAGCGGCCGCACCCTCAACGTCGAGACCACCGAGCCCGGCGTGCAGTTCTACTCGGGCAACTTCCTCGACGGCAGCCTCACCGGCAAGGGCGGCCAATCGGTCGACTACCGCAGCGGCTTCTGCCTCGAGACCCAGCACTTCCCCGATACGCCCAACCAGCCTGACTTCCCCTCCACTACGCTGGAGCCCGGGGATACCTACGAGACGACTACGGTCTATAAGTTCGGCGTGAAGTAGGGGGCGAGTAGCTCGACCTCCCGCGATGGTGGGTTAGATGCACCGCAGATTGCCTTCGCTGCTGATGCTTTCAGGATTCTTCGCGCAATTGGGATTACGCAGATTGGGGCGAACCTGCGGTTCCGCCTCGCTAAACTCAGTGATGTTGGTGTCTGATTGTGCGGTGGTATGAGGTAGTTATTAAAACAGGTCAGTGACGTTGATGATCGCGCGGGACGACGCGGGGACGGAGCCCCGCTTTTCGCCACCTCGCTGGTTTAGTACGTCCCCTCCGGGGCCGGTGGGAACGTCGCAAATGCCCCGTAATCCACAACCCGGGTGAACCGATACCGAATTCACCAGCTAGTCCATCGAGACAGTAAATCCGCCATTGGCAGCAACCGGGGAACGGGTGCCGCAAAGCCGTCAAGAAATGCACACTGTATGAGCACCTAAAAACCAGTGAAAAGGATAAAAACCACCATACGGAGAGCGAGCAGCCTCCGAAGCGAAGATGCCCATGCGAGTTTGTGCATTTTAGGCTTTGTGGTATTCGTTCCCCGATCAGTTGCTGCCTTACTTCACCCAGGGGCCCCTTCCCCTGGCTTCGTGGAGATTTTTTGCTTCCTTTTGCATCAACGCAAAAGGAAAAAGCACAATGAGCCGCGGACGGGTCAGGAAATTCTTGATGCTCAGTGTACCAAGCGACCCAGTCGTCGGACGAGCAGAGCTCGGCCGACGACTTCATCACTACTGCGGAAGATCATTAAACACCTTCGCCGAATCAGGCCGCTGAAAAAACCCATCCCCCAAGCCCGGCCGAAATTCATACTCCGAAACCACAATCGTCGTCACCTCAGGCCCCGGATCCCCCTCATTCCACATATAGGTCGCGTAGCCCGTAGGCAGGGTCACCCCATCCACCTTCGTCTTGCCGGTGATCTTCAACAGCTTCTCTGGATTATGTCCTCCATCGGGATAGTACCCCGGATACGACACGATGTACCGCAAGGCATCCAGCTGCCCGGTTTCGGGATTCAGGTACAGCACGTAATAATCCCCGGAGGCATCGCCCGTCCCCTGTTTGTAGGTCACTTTGACCATATTGTAGGTGGTACCATCCATTTCTACAGCGGGCAGGGACTCGAAGTTGATCCCCGTATCCGCCAGCACGAAGGGCAATCCCACAAAGTAATAAGGCGTCAGCGACCAGAAGCGCGGACTCATTCCCTCCACCCGTTCCCCCGTCAGCGACCACGCGTCCTGCCCGTCAAAGCCGAAGCGCTGGCTCGTATCGCTCACCAGCTGGTGTACGGCCCGGCTGTTCACGTAATCGTTGGTGATCAGCGTGTTGCGCGGTGCTCCTTCCCCCAGGGGCCGGTAATCGAAGTGGTAGTACAGCGGCCCGTTCCCGTACCAGGCTTCCAGTCCGCCCACCACGTTGATCGCCCGCAGCACCTGTTGGGCGGGGACGCTGGTGCCTAAGCGTTCCGTAGCTACTGCGATCCGGTCGGCGTAGGGTTCCGCCGGCGTTTCGGTGAAGGCCGGTTCCGAAGGCGTCTCCGGGGGACTCGTTTCGCAGCCGAGCAGGCACAGCAGGAGGAGGAGGGGGAGCAGCAAGGACTTCATCGGGAGCGTTTTGGGGTAGACGTTGGGGGTGGGGATTTGGTTTTTATTTGCTTTGAGTGCACCGATGGGCCGTTCGGTGGTGAGCAGGCAGGGTAAGTCAGGAATTCGTCCAACATCCCGCCCATCTCGAATGCCTGGGTTATTTTAGGCGGGTGATGGGTGGACCTGGTGGTGCTGTTGCTGTTCGCTTGCCGGGGTGACCCGACGCTTGGGGGTGAAGCCGTAGGCGGAGCAACAACGTCAGTTCGTGCAATTATGTCAGTTAGGGCGGGAAGATTTCAGCTTACCTTGGTATCGATCGACGGCCACAACGCAACGCGTTTTTTCAACGGTTGGTCCCCAACGTAGTTATCAGCTAACGCATAGCTCAAACAGAATGAGATGGTCTGAATTCATCGGGAATATGGTCTAATGAATAAAGGAGTTGGTAAAAGAGAATAAAAAGCGAGGAACAACGCATAAAACGGCCAGCCTGTCGTCTATGCAACCGGGTAGCGGTCAGCTTAAAAAACG
>JBBSPZ010000042.1:0-36149 GCA_038258275.1 Chitinophagales bacterium
ATTCTTCAGGGCGCTGCGGTCGGGGTTGATCACGTATTCGCCGTTGATCCGGGCGACGCGGCACTCGGCGATCGGTCCGGCAAACGGAATATTGGAAACCATCAGGGCGGCCGAGGCGGCGAGTCCGGCGAGGGCATCGGGCATCACCTCGGCGTCGAGGCTGATGAGGTTAATGATGACCTGGGTGTCAAACATATAGCCCTTGGGGAAGAGCGGGCGGATGGCCCGGTCGACGATGCGGCTGATGAGGACCTCGTAATCGTTGAGGCGGGTCTCCCGGCGGAAGAAGTTGCCGGGGATGCGGCCGGCAGCGGCGAACTTCTCCTGGTAATCCACGCTGAGCGGGAAGAAGCTCTGGCCTTCGCGTACGCTGGTGCTGGAGACTACGGAACAGAACAGCATGGTCTTTCCACACGTGACGACGACGGCGCCGTCGGCCTGGGTGGCCAGCTTACCGGTCTCGATGGTGATTTCCCGGCCACTGGGGAGCTCGAAATTCACCGACATTGGGGTCTTATTACCCATTATTGATTGGACTTTAAATGAAAATAGGCGTGTTGGCAACTTGCCACGGGGCAAGCCGGACGACACAGAAACAGCCTGGAGGGGAGGAAGGGAGGAGGTACGGGCAGTACCGAAGCTCGGGAACGGAAGGATCTGCCCCCGTACTTCGAACCGTCATATTCTCTTGATCCCGCCGGGGGTCGCGGTTGACCGACGGAAGCCGCGCGTTTGCGGCCGTGCTCATGGTTATTTTGTATCGCCGCGAATATACGGATATTAACCTAGTCTGGCCTGGGGTCAACTCCTCCAGCCGGGCCCAATCTGACAGATTTTCTCTCCGGCTCGCGGCGGCAACCTATTTTTGCCAGGTCTTGCATACCCGTTACTCCACCTCTATTGCCATCCACCGCCGCAAAACCCTCTCGCGTTAAGACCAGTCGCCTGTTCCGAACGCTCTTCTTCGGCCTGATCCTCCTGATGGTCGTCGTACTAGTCTCCGTCATTATGGAGGTAGCCGCCGTCGACGTACGTAAAAAGCTGGATAATGCCCTGCTTCTGGAGCGCGACCTCGGCCAGCTCTACGCCACCCTGCAGGATGCCGAAAGCAGCCAACGCGGCTACCTCCTCACCCGCGAAGAATCCTACCTGATCCCCTACCAGTACGCCCTCGATACCGTCTACCCCATTCTTGTCCGCATCGGGGGGGAAGTGCGCAAGGATACCCTGCAGCAACTGCGGCTGCGGCACGTGCACCGGCTGACCGACGAGAAGTTCCGGGAAATAGACAAAACCCTCACCTTCGATGCCCGGCGCGATTCCACCGGCCTCCAGGATCTGCTCGGAAGCAATCTGGGTCAGGACCTCATGGATGAGATCCGCGGGACCATCGATTTATTGCGCCAGGGAGAGCTCACCGACATGGTCCGCCACCAGCAACAGGTGGCCCGACTGACCAACCTCACCACCATCCTCCGA
Source organism: Chitinophagales bacterium (assembly GCA_038258275.1). Lineage (GTDB taxonomy): Bacteria > Bacteroidota > Bacteroidia > Chitinophagales > Saprospiraceae > Neolewinella. Next base: position 1,480 of record JBBSPZ010000042.1, read on the forward strand.
CTGATTGGCGTGCTTGGGCTGGGCGGTGCCTTCTTCTACATTTTTACCCAACTTCGCCCCCTCTTCTCCGATATCCTCCAGGCCGTTGCCGATCGGGACCTGGAAATCGAGGAGCGCAAACGCATCGGGGTCGTCAACAACGCCCTCATCACCGATCTCAACACCAAAAACCGGGAGCTCGACCAGTTTGCCTACATCGCCTCCCACGACCTGCGCGAGCCCCTGCGCACCGTGAAAAATTTTGTCGAATTGCTGTTCGAAGAGCACGGACAGCAACTCGATGAGGAGGGCCGCGAACACCTCCGCTTCATCAAGCGGGCCACCAGCCGCATGAGCGTCCTGATCGACTCCCTGCTGCTCTACGGCCGCATCGGCCACGGAGAAACCGCTACCCGCCTCGACCTCCACGTAACGGTCCGGGAGGCCCTCGAGAACCTCGCCTTCCTCGTCGAAAACTCGGGTGCCGAGGTAAACGTGGGTGACTTACCCACCTTGATCGGGTACCCGGTCGCCCTGCGGCAGTTGCTGCAAAACCTACTGGCCAACGCCCTCAAATTTCACCAGCCGGGAGTTGCGCCCCGGGTCGAGGTGTTCGGCGACCAAACCCCCCAAAACGTCTGGTTCTCCGTCCGCGATCACGGCATCGGGATGAGTACCGAAGATCAGCTCAAAATATTTGAGCTGTTTTCCCGTCTCAACAGTTCGGAGACGTACGAAGGACAGGGAATCGGTCTCGCATTCTGCCAAAAAATAGTACAATTGCATGAGGGTACCATCGCCGTTGACAGCCAAGCTGGCGCCGGCAGTACCTTTACGGTCACCTTACCCTGCATCTTGCATGAAGAAAAAGTTGGGGAGTATACTGCTGATTGACGATTCAGAAGCGGATAACTTCATTCACTCCCGCTGCTTTGGCCGGATGGAAATCGCCGAGGAAGTCGTCATCCGGACCGACGGTCGTCAGGGCCTGGACTACCTCCATACCTCCCTGCCCGATGGCGGCTTCCTCCGCCCGGACCTCCTCTTCCTCGACATCAATATGCCGGTGATGGACGGCTGGCAGTTCCTCGATGAATACCGCCATCTGCCCGATGAGCGCCGCGCCGTCGTGACCGTCGTGATGCTCACGAGCTCCATCGGCGACTCCGATTATTCCCGCGCCAGCGGCTATTCAGTGATCGACGCCCACGAAACCAAGCCCCTGAGCAAGGAGAAGATCCGCTCCCTCCTGAAACGGTTTTTTCCCGTCCACTACCGCAGCGGCCTCGGCCTTTAGACCAGGCGCCGCAGCACCTGCATGGCCCCGAGGTGCATCGCCTCGTGCAGATTGTTAAAGGTCACGGCCTCCCCGATCGTAGAAAAGGACGCCCCGAAGCTGGTGGTATAGGGCTTGTAGCGCGTCCAGTCGAGCTTCCCGAAGTCTTCCACCATCCGGGAGTGTCCTGCCAGCAGTTCTTCGCGGATGTAGTCGATCGCTTCCCGGTCGGCACGCCCCTCGGGGCGGGTCCCCTTGCGGTACCGGTTGATGAATTCCATGCCACTCGGCAGCGGGTACCCCCCGAGTCCGTACGTCAGCAGTTCACTGGTGGCGATCACGTGGCCGGCGTTCCAGACGAGGTTATTGCTGCAGCCCGGGGGCACCAGGTTGAGCTGATCGGGGGTCATTGCGTTGACGAGTTTGAGCAGGTTCTCGCGCGCCTGCCGGTGCAACTCAAAGGTATAGGTCGTTGCCGTGTCCATTTATTCGGATTTGGCGGCAAGGTAAGGTACGACCCACCGTCTCGCCGCGTTCAGCGCCGGCAAGTGCAGCAAGGTCCGTTGCAGGGCGGCGGTACCGCCGGTGCAGTGAAAGTCGTAGCGAGCGGAGGCCCCTGGTTCCCGTGCCAGTAAGCTCCGCTTTTCCAGTAGCCGTTGCACCTGACGCGCCGCCGCCGCTGAGGGATCGATGACGGTTACGCCGGGACCGGCCGCGCTGCGGATATCGTCGACGATCAGGGGATAATGCGTACAGCCCAACACGAGGGTATCCAGCCCCGCCGCGGGTGCGAGCAGGTCTGCCAGGTAATCACGCAGTTCCGGCGCGCCCGCCGGGTACTCCTCGATCAGCGGCACGAGGCCGGTGCAGGGGTTTTCCCACACCGGCCGGTCGGCGAGGTAGCGGTCGCGGAGGGCCCGGTAGCGGGGACTACGCAGGGTGACCGCGGTGGCCAGCACGCCCACGTGTCGTCCGGCCGAGGCGGGCTTGACGGCGGGCTCCAGTCCGACGAAGGGAAAACCGGGGTAGGCGGTCCGCAGGGGATCGATGGCAACGCTGGTGGCCGTATTGCAGGCGACCACGATCAATTTTACGCCGGCCGCCAGCAGAAATTCGGTGATGCGCCGGCTGTAGTCGAGTACCTCCGCATCGCTGCGGGCACCGTAGGGGGCATGGGCGTTGTCGGCGACGTACAGCATGGATTCCCAGGGTAACAGGCCGGAAACAGCATTGGCGACCGAGAGGCCGCCAATGCCGGAGTCGAAGACTCCAATTGATCCTTGATGATCGGGGAGGTACATGATCGCGGCGGTGAGGCCGCAAGGTAAGTGCTTAGAGGCCCAACTTGGTCTTGACCATCGCACTGATGTCCTGGCTCTCCTCGCCGTACAGGAGCACCTGCTGGTCGAAGATGAACTGGAAGCCGTTCTCCTTGGCCACCTCCTCGATGGCTTGATTGATGCTGTCGTAGATCGGCTCGAGTAGTTCGGTCCGCTTCTTCTGCAGGTCGGCCATCATGGACTGCTCGAATTTGCCGATTTCTTCCTCGCGGACCTGGAGCTTGGCGGCAGCTTCCTGCTGCTGCTTGGGGCTCATGGTCCCACCCTGGGCTTCGACCTGGAGTGCCTGGTAGTCGGTCTGGAAGCTCTGCACCATCGACTGTCCTTTCTTCTGGAGCTGCTTCTGCAGTCCTTCCAGGTTGGATTCGGCAGCCTTCATGGCGGGAAGCGCGGAAAGGATTTCCGCGGAGTTCACGTAGCCGAACTTTTGGGCAGTGGTGGTAGCCGTCGCAGCGAGGAGAAGGAAAGCGACGAAGGCAAGTTGAATGTACTGTTTCATTGTTGTTGTTTAGTTCTTACTCGGGGAAAATTGGTAAATTGCATTCCCTAGTTCTTAAGGGCGCGCAGGATTTCGTCGGTCTTATCGTAGGTATCGCTCGAGAAGATGATCCCGGCGGAGCCGGCGCGGTCGAAGATGAAGTCGTAGTTGTTTTGGTTGGCGTAGGTTTCGATGGCCTCGTAGATGGCATCCTGGATCGGCTTCACCAACTCCTGCCGGCGTTGGAAGAGCGAGCCTTCGGGGCCGAAGCGGTCGCGCTGCATGTTGCGCACCTGGGTCTCGCGGTCGAAGATGGCCTGCTCTTCCGACTTGCGCTGGTCTTCGGTCATCAGCACCTGCTCGGCCTGGTATTTGTTGTACAGGCCCTTGATGGCGTCGTACTCCTGGTTGATCTCCTGCTGCCACTTGGAGGTCAGCTGATCGAGCTGAGTCTGGGCATCCTGGTATTCGGTAATACTGGTCAGGATTTTCTCCATGTCAACGGAGGCGATCTTCTGGGCGGAAAGCTGGGCGCCGAAGCCGGCAATGGCCAGTACGGCCACCAGAAAAAAATTGCGAAGACGCATAGGATTCGATTTTGGTCCACAAAAGTACAAGCGGCCGTGCCACTCTGCTGCAGTATAGACGCAAAAGGGAAGGCTTAGTTACGGCAATAAGGAAGGTTTAACCAATTGATTTAAAAAATAAGCTACTGATTTACAGCCTGTTACCCGAAAAATTCAGGCGTTTTGTCAATTTCCCTTTAACGGAAAATTAACGGCTTCGCCTAGTCTCTCGACTTTTTTTGGCGAGCCCCCCGGCGCGAACGGCTCTTGGGTTCCTGCTTTTTCTCGGGTGTACCGTGCACCTTCAGTACCTCGACCAGCGCCATGTCGATGCGCCGCCGGTCCAGGTCCACGTCCTCGATGCGCACGCGCACGATGTCTCCCATCTTGAGGGTCTTGCCGGATTTGCGGCCCACGATAGAAAGCTTGCCGGCGCTGAGGTCGTACGCCTCGTCCATTTTATCGAAGGGGATCATGCCCTCCACGTAGTTCTCGATGAGTTCGATGAAGACGCCGAAGTCGGCCAGGCCATTGATCACGCCGTCGAATTCCTCGCCGACGTTGTCGAGCATAAATTCGGTCTGCTTGTACTTGACGCTCTCGCGCTCGGCGGTGACGGCCTTACGCTCCTGACTGCTGATGTGCTTGCAGGTTTCCTCCAGCGCTTCGGGATTGGCCTTATAGAGGCTTCCCTTCTCCAGGTTTTTCTCCAGGAGGCGGTGCACCAGTACGTCGGCGTAGCGGCGGATGGGGCTGGTAAAGTGGCTGTAGTTCTCGAAGCCGAGTCCGTAGTGGCCAATATTCGAGGTGGTGTAGACGGCCTTCGACATGGTCCGGATGGCGATCGGAGACAGCATCTTCACCATCGGGTCCTCGTCGGCCTTGGCGAGCAGTTTGTTGTAGCTGGCCGCCACGGTTTCCGGGGAGCTCAGGTCCATCTCGTAGCCCAGGGCCAGGGCGAATTTGGCGAGCTCGGCCACCTTGTCCATGTCGGGCTCGTCGTGTACCCGGTACACGAAGGGGATAACGGTCTTCAGGCGCTCCTCCTTCTTCTTGATGAAGCCGGCGACTTCCCGGTTGGCGAGGAGCATGAAGTCCTCGATCAGCATATTGGTATCGATGCGGTCCTTGATGTAGACCGACAGGGGCTTGCCGTTGTCGTCCAGCTTAAAGCGCACCTCATTGGTATTGAAGTCGATGGAGCCCTCCCTGAAGCGGCGCTTGCGCAGCTCGTCGGCGATGCGGTCCATGATGTCCAGCTCGTCTACGAAATCCCCCTCGCCGGTATCCAGTACTTCCTGGGCCTCCTCGTAGGTGAAGCGGCGGTCGGAGTGGATCACGGTGCGGCCGAACCAGCGGTCCACCACCTTAAAGGTCTTGGGATCGAACTGGAAGATGGCGCTGAAGGTCAGCTTGTCCTCGTTGGGGCGCAGGGAACAGAGCTCGTTGCTGATGCGCTCGGGCAGCATGGGGCAGACGCGGTCGACCAGGTACACGCTCGTCGTCCGGTCGGCGGCCTCGAGGTCGAGGGCACTGCCGGGCTTCACGTAGTGGCTGACGTCGGCGATGTGTACGCCGATCTCGATCTTGCCGTCCTCCAGGTACTGGATGGAGAGGGCGTCGTCGAAGTCTTTCGCGGTGAGCGGGTCGATGGTGAAGGTGGTCACTTCCCGCATGTCGCGGCGAATATTGATCTCCTGGGGGGTGATGTCCGATGGCAGGGCCTCGCTTTCATCGATCACGTCGGCGGGGAAGGTGATCTGGAAGCCGTTGTTGATCAGGATGGACTGCATCTCGATGTTGCTCGATCCGGCCTCGCCGAGTACGGCGGTAATCTGTCCGCTGATCTGGCCGAAGCGGTTCTCCTCCCAGTCGAGGATCTTGACCACCACCTTCTCTCCGTCCTTGCCGCCGATCAGTTCGGCGCGGTGGACGGCGATGTTGAGCTTCTTGCCGCCGGGGCCCTCCACGATTACTTCAGCGAATTTCTCGTGAATGTGCAGGGTACCTACGAAGTGGGTGACGCTGCGTTCGAGGACTTCGGCCACCTCGCCTTCGGGCTTGCGGCGACCGCCGGGCGTCCAGAAGCGAACCTTTACCTTATCGCCGTCCTGGGCGTTTCCGAGGCGTTGCTGGGGGACGAAAATATCCGCGGCTTCCCCGTCCATAATGACGTAAGCGGAGCCGCTGCGCGTCATATCGACCCGGCCTTCGGCGTAGCTGCTGGAGCGTTTTTCCTTGGCGGCCCCGTCTAGCTGGTAACGAAACTCGTCGTTGACCTTGATCTTATTCGTCTCTACGAGCTTATCCAGCGCGGCCTGCACACTGTCCTTGCTGTTCTTGACCTTGAGTTTGCGGATCAGTTGTTTGGGGTTCAGCTGCTTACGCGCATTGGCTTTAAACTCCTGGTAAATAGCGCGCTCTAAATCGCGGGCCTTGAGCTTTCCGCTCTTCGTAATATTCTTAGGCATGTATGTAAAAAAGATGCGACCGCCCCCGTCGGGCGGCCGGTGCGCAGTGATGGCGCATCAGATCCGTAGTTTTCAATTCGCACTGAGAACGAACGGCTTATACAGAAAGTTCTTTGCGAACACCCCGACCCTCTGCCGCGGTTCACCATTAAAAGCCGTGCCGTGAAGTTCTCCGTCCCCTGCCTGTTCCTCCTCTTTCCCCTCTTCACCACTTCCTGTTCCCAGGATGGGGACATCAACATCTTCTCCGTGCAACAGGACCTCGAGCTCGGCCAGCAAACCGACGCGGAGATCCGTAGCGACCCGGCGGAATATCCTATTCTGGACCGGGCGGATTATCCCCAGGCCTACGCTTACCTGCAGGGCATGGTCGACGACATCGTCGCTGAGGGCCAAGTCCCCTACGCCGACGTCTTCCCTTACCAGGTCACGCTGATCAATCAGGACATAGACAATGCCTTTGCCACCCCCGGCGGCTTCCTTTACGTATATACCGGCCTCGTGCAGACCCTGGATACCGGCGATGAGCTCGCCGGGGTGCTCGCCCACGAGATTGCTCACGCCGCCCGACGGCACTCGACCGATCAGCTGACCAAGCAGTACAGCTTCTCCACCCTGGTCAGCGTACTTACCGGTGGGGATCCCGGCCTCTTCAGCCAGATCGTCTCTACCCTGCTCAACCTCCGCTTCAGCCGCAGCGACGAATCCGAAGCCGACGCCCGCTCCGTCGACTACCTCTGCAATACCGATTATGCCGCCAACGGAGCGGCCGGCTTCTTCGAAAAGCTCCAGGGCAGCGCCCAGCCCCCCGCCTTCCTGAGCACCCACCCCAACCCCGACAACCGGGTCACCGCCATCAACGAACGCGCAGCCGAAAAGAACTGCAGCACTACCACGGATGACATACAGGACTTCCAGCGCTTCCAGGCACTTTTGCCGTAACTAGTCGTTCACTCCTGCACCCGCGCCCCGCCGCCCGACTGATTACCTTTGCCGACATGACCCCCACCCCCATTGTCATCATCGGCGCCGGACCCGCCGGAGCGGCCACTGCCCTGCGACTGTCTTACCTCGGTATCCCCAGCGTCCTCCTGGACAAGGCCACCTTTCCGCGCGATAAGGTGTGCGGCGACGCCATTTCGGGCAAGGTCCCTACCCTGCTCAATCGCCTGGATCCGGCCATCATGGACCGCTTCCGCCAGCGTTTCTCCCCCGCCGACGTGTGGGGCATTCGCTTTTACCCCCCCAGCCGCAGGGTGATCGAACTGCCCTTCAAGATCGGTTATGCGCGCTTGCCCGACGAGGCCCCCGGCTACGTCAGCAAGCGCATTGACTTCGATGCCTTCCTGATCGAGGAAGTACAGCGAAGGGCAGACATCGACCTGCAGCTAAACACCGAGGTAGTAGCGACCGAACGCACGGAGCAAGGGTACCGGGTGAAAGCCCGCGACGGCCGAAGCTGGAACTGCCGCCTGCTCATCGACGGCAGCGGGGCCCACAGCAAGTTCAGCCGGCAAGAGGCCGGGCAGGAGCTGGAGAAGGACCACCACGCCGCCGCCGTGCGGGCCTACTATCGGGGGGTGACCGGTTTCCACGAAGACAACTTCATTGAACTGCACTTCCTCGAGGGCTATATCCCGGGCTACTTCTGGATCTTCCCCCTGCCCAACGGGGAGGCGAACGTCGGTCTGGGCATGCGGTCCGATGTCGTCACCAAACGCAAGCTGAACCTGCGCAAGGAACTGGACAAGATTGTCGCCTCGGAGCAGTTCCGCGACCGCTTTCACCACGCCGTGCAAATTGATCCTACCGTCGGCTACGGCCTGCCGCTGGGCTCGAAGGAGCGCACCCTTTCCGGCGACCACTACCTCCTAACCGGCGACGCGGGCCACCTCATCGACCCCCTTACCGGCGAGGGCATCGGCAATGCGACGTATTCGGGCTTCATCGCCGCCGAACTGGCTGCGGAATGCCTGCAGGAAAACCGCTTCGACGCAAAATTCCTGGCCGCCTATGACGTGCGCATCGAACGCGTCCTGCGCACCGAACTCCGCCTCAGCTACCGGCTGCAGCAGATCATGCAGTATAAATGGATAACAAATTTCCTCACCGGCATCGTTTCAGCCAACCCTAAGGTGATCGAACTGCTCTGTAGAATGTACACCGACTTCGAGCTGCGCAAGCAGTTGGTCAAGCCGACCTTCTGGTGGAAACTTTTCCGGGCCAAGACCGGCAAAATTCCCATCGTAGCGGAGAAGTAAGCGCGATTGTTAAGAAGATCAAAAAATTTGAGTCTTTAGATAACAATTGCCGTATATAGGCGGTTATGGAAGAAGTTGATTAAGTTTCATATATACTAGTGAGTGTAAAGTGAGCCTCCGACCCCATTTTGTGGGTACGGGGGTTCTTTTTTTTGGGGTGCTGGTACGCGGCTTCCAGCCGCGTCTCTCGTCTCTGCTCAAGATCCTCGCTGGAAGCCGGGAACCACTACCCCCTCCACCCCAATACCAAACAGCGCAAAGTCGTAGCGTGTAGGATCCACCGCATCAAAGCGCTTCAGGTTTTCGGTGAGTTCCACCACGGCCTTCCAATCGCCCTGCTTGCGGGTGAGGAGGCCCAGGGAGCGGCCGACCCGTTCGACGTGGACGTCCAGGGGCATGCACAACTGATCCGGGCGGATACGGGTCCACTGCCCGAAATCGACGCCCCGGTCGTCAGAACGCACCATCCACCGCAGGAACATACACAGGCGTTTGCAGCTGGAGTTGCGGGCCGGCGTGGCTACGTGCTTGCGGGTGCGGTGGGGGGCATCGGGCAGGCTGAAGAAAAGGTCGTGGAAGCCGCGCAGGGCCGGCTCGATGGTGGTATCGCCGGGCTTCAGGTGGCGGGCGAAAGCGTCCTCCAGGCTGTCGTGCCGCTGGTAGTACCACTGCAACCACTGGATGAAGTAGGTAGTATCGGTAAGGGTAAAGGTGCGGTGCTTCCAGTCGCCCAGGTCCCGGGCGATGACGTCTGTCCGGTTGCCGTGCTCCATGATGAACCGGTAGGGCTCCCCGCCCATGGCCTCGATCAGTTGCTGCCCCTTATCGATGATGGTGGCCCGACGCCCCCAGGCGAGCATGGCGATCCAGAAGCCGATGATCTCCCGGTCGCGGGGATCGTCGAAGGCGTGCACCAGCCCGATGGGATCGTCGGAGATGAAGTCGGGCCGGTTGAAGCGGTCGTGGTAGTGATCTAAGAGTTCTTGCTGCCGTAGCCATTTAGTATCAGTGCGCACCCTGAGAGTACCGGTGGCGGGGGTAATTGTTGCCGGGGGGTAGGTGGGGGGGCTATGCACACGACTTAATCCCTTCAAATGTTAACTTAATGTAAACTTTCCGGACCTCGTCGGACGGGAACTGGTCGGACGACAAACGGTCCGACGGGAAGCGGTCGGACGACAAACGGTCCGACGACTAGCTACTCGATCATCCGCAGGTAATCCTCCACCACTTCCAGTTCGGCCGAGCGGTCAGCAAGGCGGAGGGAGTCCCGCAGCGCCTGCACCTGATCCAGCGAGAGTACCATCTCCGCTCGTTGCAGTTCGGCGCGGTCCTCCAGCCAGCGGTCGATGATAACTAGCGGTTCGGGGTCGGGGAGCTCGTCGTGGTAAAAGGCGTCCACCCCCTGCTCAAGCGTGACGGAGCGGTAGTCCTTACTCCGGATATTGAGAAAGTAGAGGTGGCTGGGGTCACTGACGAAGTCCTCCCCCCGGGCGGCGCGGCGGTCGCCGGTGTTGCCTTCACAGGCCAGGAAGAGAAAGCAAAGGAAGGGAACCGACAAATAACGCATTGGGGGATGGGGCTTGCGTGGGTATAATGTCGGCAGCCCGTTTTGGTTCGCTCGTAAATCCCCGTGGGGGCCCGTACCTTCGGTCACGCTTTATTCCTCCCGAATGCGCTGGACCGCCCCCCTGATCTCCGCCCTGCTCCTGACCGCCTGGCTCCTGCTTGGCAGCCTGACCGCGCTGTTCGGCCTGCCGCTGCCGGCGCTGGGGCAGTTTTTTAATCCGGCGCAGGGGTTCTGGCAAAACGCCGGGGAAGGAGCGCGGGTACAACAACTCAGCTTCCACCTCGACAGTCCCCACGCCCGCGGAGAGATCCACTTCGACGAGCGCGGCATCCCCCACATCATTGCGGCCGATCTGGCCAGTGCCTGCTTCCTGCAGGGATACGCCAACGCCTACGACCGCATGTGGCAAATGGACATCAGTACGCGGGCCACGGAGGGGGCGCTGACGCAGGTGCTGGGGGAATCCATGAAGGAGCGCGACCTGGAACAGATTCATAAGGGATTCCGGGAAATGGCGCGGCGGACCGTCGATACCATCCGCGAACAGTTTCCCGAAGACTACGAAGTCTACCAGGCCTATTCGGACGGCATCAACGCCTACCTCGATCAGCTCGACCCCGCGGATTACGCCGTAGAATATAAGCTGCTGGGTCATGCGCCGCAGCGGTGGTCGCCCTACCGCACGGCCCTCTTACTAAAGGGTATGTCGTCAGGCCTCAGCGGTTTCTACCGCGATGCCGAGAACACCAGGACCCGGAACGCCCTCGGGCCCGAGCGCTTCGACGCCCTCTACCCGGAGCGCTTCCCGAACGACAGTCCCGTCGTACCCGATGCGGGGCAGCAAGGCGTCACGAGCCGGTTCTCCTTGCTCCCCGAGCTGTTCTCCGCACCTGCGGTCCCGCCCAGGGAGGCAGACCCCAGGCAGTACGTGCCCTTCCCCTTCGACCCCGACAACGGGAGTAATAACTGGGCGGTGGCGAAGAGTCGCTCCAACACGGGCTTCCCGATCCTGGCCAGCGACCCCCACCTCTCGCTGACCTTCCCGAGCGTGTGGTACGAGGCGCAGATCACCTTCCCCGGCTGTAATGCCCGGGGGGTGGGACTGGCCGGCGCGCCCGGGCTCATGATGGGCTTCAACGACTACATCGCCTGGGGAGAGACCAATGTGGGCCACGACGTGACCGACTGGTACCGCATCACCTGGACCGACTCCACCCGGAGCGCCTACCTGCTCGACGGGAAAGAAACCGCTACCCGCTTCGTCTACGACACCCTGCAATTGAAGGGAGGGGGCGAAGAGGTGGTCGCGACCCCCTGGACGATCTTCGGACCCGTGCCCTACGCCCAGGGAGAATATGCCGATATGGCCATGCGCTGGCGCGCCCAGGACGAGCCGGGCAGGGACGTACGTCCCCACACCACCGTCCTGACCTTCATCAAGCTGATGCAGGCCAAAAACTACGCAGACTACGTGGATGCCCTCCAGGGCTACGTGGACCCGGCACAGAACTTCCTCTTCGCGGCGCGGGACGGCGATATTGCCATCCGGCCGAATGGCTTCTTCCCCCTGCGGCAGCCTGAGGAGGGCCGCTTCATCCGGGAGGGCGACCGCACGAAAAACAACTGGCAGGGGGTGATCCCCTTCGCCGAGCGCCCGGTGCAGTACAATCCGGCCCGCGGCTTCGTGAGCTCGGCCAACCAGCAGACGACCGGGCCGAAGTACCCCTACTACTATGTCGGCGGATTCGACGAATACCGCGGCCGCTACATCAACCGGGTCCTCGAGCGGCAGCCCACGATGAACCAGCGCCGCATGAAGGAGCTGCAGCTCGACGCCCACTCCCTCTTTGCTGAGGAGGTGACCCCACTGCTGATCGCGCGCATCGACCGCCAGCACCTCGACGACAACGGCCGGCAGCTGCTGCGGCTGATTTCCGAGTGGGACTACCAGTACGCGGGAGACAGCCGGGCGGCGACCCTCTTCGAGTCGTGGAGCCGGCGGCTCTTCGAACTGACCTTCGACGAGATGCCCGTCGACTCGGGCATGCTCCGGCCGGAACAGTGGAAGTGGACCGCCCTGCTGCGCGACGCGCCCACTGACCCGATCTTCGACATCGTGGCTACCCCCGGCTTCCGGGAAACGGGCCCGATCCTCACCCAGCGGGTATTCGAGGAGCTGCAGGAGGAACTGAACGGGGAGTTGCCCGTGACCTGGGCGGAGGAGCGCGACGCCCGCATCCCGCACCTGGGCCGCATTCCGGGTTTCGGCTCGCCGCTCATCACGACGGGGGGCTCCAGGACCTCCCCCCGGGTGGTCGGCAACGGATTCGGGGCGAGCTGGCGGATGGTCGTCGAGCTGGGCAAGGACCCGCGGGGCTGGGGCGCGTTGCCGGGGGGCGCTTCGGGCAATCCGGGCAGCCGATTTTACGACAACGGCTTCGAGGAGTGGGCCTCCGGCGGCTACCACGAACTCACCCGCTGGAAAATGCCGGACCACCCGATCGGCAGCTGGATCTTTGAATAAGCATTATGTACCGACTCTTTCTCCTGATTTCCGTACTGCTGGTCTGCGTCGTATGCCTCTACGCCGGCGCGAGCTGGTACGCCCTGGCGATCGGGGCGGCGGCCCTGTGCTTCCTCTTTCCGGTGTGGCGACGGAGTGCCCTCTACTTCTCCTTTCTCGCCGCCGCGATGGTGTGGGGCGCGTACGCGGGCTACCTCCACTTCATGACCGAGGGCCGACTGGGTGACCGGCTCGCCGTGACCTTCAACGTACCGACCGGCTGGGTGATGGTGGTGATCACGGCCCTGTGGGGCGGCATCACGTCCGGGCTCGGGGGACTGTTCGGTGCCTCCCTCCGGATCGCGCTCCGGGGAGGTAAAAAGTAATGTTGTTTCTTTGGTCTTACTGCTCACCGCAGATGGGCACGGATTCTTCTTGCAGATTACGGCACAAACCTTAACCAAACCTAAATGAATACTACCACCGTACGCCACCCCGAAGACGGCGGCAGCATCTTCGGCCACCGGCCGGGCCTCTTCGTGCTCTTCTTTACCGAGATGTGGGAGCGCTTCAGCTACTACGGGATGCGGGTGTTGCTGGTGGTATTCCTGGTCAATATTGCTTTTGGTGACACGCCGTGGGACCGGGCGGATGCCCTGGCGCTGTACGGTATATATACGGGCCTGGTGTACTTCACCCCCATGATCGGTGGCATCCTGGCCGACCGCCTGCTGGGTTACCGACGGGCGGTGGTACTCGGGGCCTTCATCATGACCCTGGGCCACGCGGCAATGGCCTTCGAGACCGGGGGGCTGTTCTACACGGGACTGGGCCTGCTCATCGTAGGAAACGGCCTGTTCAAACCGAACATTTCCTCCATCGTAGGCCAGCTTTACGACAAGGACACCGAGCGCAAGGACGGTGCCTACACCATCTTCTACATGGGCATCAACGCGGGGGCCTTCCTGGGCATCCTGCTGTGCAGCTATTACGGGGAGAATCCGAACTACGGCTATGGCTATGGATTCGGCCTGGCCGGCGTATTTATGTTCATCGGCCTGGTGCAGTTCTGGTTTGCGCAGGACATCTTCGGCGACATCGGCTTGTCTCCCAATCAGACCGCGGAGCTCGAGCCCAGCAAGACTGACGTCATGGAGTCACGGGCCGTCGAGCCGGAAGGATTCACGGTGGACGCGTCCATGACCAACCTGCACTCCAGCAAAGACTTTACTCCTTCGGTGGGCGGCGACGACGACGGCAAGCGGGCCCTGACCTGGGGCGCGATCGGACTGGCCATCATGGCGGTCGTTTATTTCCTCATCTCCACCTTCGCCGAGCCCCAGGCCAATGCCCTGCAGACCTTCAGCCGGGAATTCATGCCGCCCATCATCCTGGGCTCCGTGATCGGCTTCGTGGGGTGGATCGTATCGGATAAATCGCTCAAGAAAGTGGAGCGCGACCGGGTGTGGTCCATCATCGTGTTCAGCTTCTTCATCGTCTTTTTCTGGTGGGCCTTCGAGCAGGCCGGCGGGTCAATGACCATCTTCGCCCTGGACTACACCGAGCGCAACCTCACCGGAGAAGGTGCTACGCTGTTCCGGATCGCCAACACGGCCATCACGGTCATCCCCGTGCTCGTGCTGACCTGGGTACTGCTTAAGCTCTTCGCGATCACCTTCAAGAAGTACAGCCTTTCCAACCTGGTGCTGGGCCTTGCCTTCGTGATCATCTGGATCCTGATCGGAAACATGCTCTTCGAGCAGTTCACGGAGGAGGCGCCCGAAGTACCGGCCGGCTGGTTCCAGATCTTCAACAGCCTGTTCATCATCTGCTTCGCGCCGCTCTTCGCCAAGTTGTGGGAGCGCAAGTTCGCGCTGCTGCGGCGGGGACCGGTCAAGTTCGCGCTCGGCCTCACGTTGGTGGGCATCGGCTTCGCCATCCTGGCCGTGGGTGCTCTGAGCATCCCCGATGGAGCCAAAACGGCCAGCGTGAGCATGTTCTGGCTCATCGCCGCCTACCTCTTCCATACGCTGGGGGAGCTGTGCATCTCGCCGGTGGGCCTGAGCTACGTGTCCAAGCTCGCACCGGTGCGGCTGGTGGGGCTGATGTTCGGCATCTTCTTCGTCGCCAACTTCATCGCCAACTTCGCGGCCGGCCTGACGGGCTCCTACATCGACCCCATCGCCGAGGCGGTGGGCCTGAGTGGCTTCTTCGCCATTTTCGCCGCAGTTCCCATCACCGCCGCCCTGCTCTTCCTGGCCATTTCCGGCTGGATGAAAAAGATGATGCATGGCATCGAATAGGTGGTTTCAGCAGCTGCAGACGGTCTTCTATGCCCTGCTCATGGCACAGTTGGTCTCCGCGATCGTGGTCTGGTTCCTCATCCGGGGCGAGCCCGTGCGCTACTTCATGGACGCGCAGACGGACCTCTACATCGTGGCCGGCTACGCCGCGTGCATGGTCGGCGGGGCCTGGTTCATCGACCAGTTCCGCGCCCGCACCGTGCCCAAACAAAAAAACATCCAGGAACGGGCGGCGAGCAGCTACCGGGCCACGGTCTTCATCCGCCTGGCCATCATCGAGAGCGCGACCCTGCTGCTCACCATGATCTCCCTGCTCACCTACAATTTCGAGCCGCTGGCGCTGGTGGTGCTGATGCTGGGGGCGTTCTGGTGGTTTCGGCCTACGGTTGGGGAGTTTGCTGAACGGTATGGTTAGGGTGGGCACCGCAGATTACGCGGATTGGGACGCTGATTTTTTCGCAGATTTCCCCGGGGTAGGTAGCGGAAGTCATCGGAAGCGTGGCGACGGAGTAGCCCTCACACAAACCGCTCCCCATGCAGCTGCTCCGCCCTGCTACGCAGCGCCTTGATCTCCTGCTCGCGGTTGCGGGGGTAGACGAGGAGGACGTCGCCCTCATCGATGACCAGGAGGTCATCCACGCCGCCGACGACGACGAGCTTACCCTTAGGAGCGCGGATGTAGCTGTTGTGGGTGTCTTCGAGGATGACATCACCGGAAACGACGTTGCCGTCGCTGTCCTTGGTGGTCTCGTGGTAGAGGGCGCCCCAGGCACCGAGGTCCGACCAGCCGAACTGGGCGGGGATGGTAAAGATGTTGGTGGCGTTCTCCATGATCGCGTAATCGACGGAGATGCTGGGGGTCTGGGGGTAAAACTCGTCGATGAAGGACTGCTCCTCCTCGGTATTATAGTAGTTGAGGCCCTGGGAAAGGAGGGCGTAGATCTCGGGTGCGTACTTTTCGTAGGCGTCGAGGATGGTCTTGGCGCGCCAGATAAAGATGCCGGCATTCCAGAGGTAGTCGCCGCTCTTGAGGAAGGACTTGGCGGTTTCCACGTCGGGCTTTTCGGCGAAGCGCTTGACGCGGTAGACGTCCTCGGTGTCGGTGGCCGAGGCATCGTCCATGAACTGGATGTAGCCGTAACCCGTGTGGGGCGCGTCCGGGGAGATGCCGAGGGTCACCAGGGCGTCGTTGCCGGCGGTGTATCTCAGCGCCTTATTGAGGTTGGCGGTGAAGAGCGTATCGTTGACGATCAGGGCATCGCTGGGCGCGATCACGAAGTTGGCCTCCGGATCGAGGGCGTGGAGCTTGAAGGCGGTGTAGGCTACGCAGGGGGCCGTGTTGTTGCGGCTGGGCTCGCAGAGGATCTGCTGGGCGGTGATCTCGGGAATATGCTCCATCACCAAGTCCTTATAGCGGCCGTTGGTGACGATGTAGATCTTATCGGCCGTCGTCAGCTTGAGGAAGCGGTCGAAGGTCATGCGCAGGAGGCTGCGCCCGTCGCCGGCGATGTCCAGGAATTGCTTGGGCTTGTCCTCGCGGCTGGCGGGCCAGAAGCGGGAACCGACGCCACCGGCCATTATGGCTACGTAGGTATGCTCGTTCATGTTGGGGTATTCTGTTCGTGTATTGTGGGAACAAAAGTACAACGCGGTCTCCGACCGCGGGAGTACGAGGCGGCCTCCGGCCGCGAAAGTAAATTGCGGTCTCCGACCGCGCCCGTGCTCCGGGACTTGTAGTCCCGGTGTCAGCTAGTATTACCTGCGGCGCTTCCGGGTTGTTCTAGCCAGCACGGCAGGCAATTCCGTCTTCAGCGCAGCCATAGCCTGCGCGGCACCGTCGCCGCCGGAGGCAGCATTTTACCCCGCCAGGGCGCGAACTTCTACGAAGTTTCGCCGCATATCCTCGGTAAAGTAATTTCCACACCAGCTCGCCGGATCATCCGTCAGTCCCGCTTTCACTGGATTATTGAGGACGTACCAGAGTGTACGCTCGAAGTTCCCGTAGCGTACTGTACGACTGTACTCTTTCTCCGCCCACACCCTGCGGCCTATAGTCTGGTGTAGCCGGTTGAGCTGGGTAGCCGTAAAACGCTTGTGCTCGGTCATGATGTCCGCCAGGGAAACGCCCGAGGCAGACCGATTCTCCAGCAGCACATGCACATGGTTACTCATGACGCTGATGGCATAAATGCGCAGTCCGTACCGCCGGGCGATGAACTTCCAGGAATCGATGATTACCTGTTTGGATTCCGCTGTTTCCAAATAGCGGGGCCCATGCTGGGCGGAGTCCAGCAAACCGTCAAAGGCCACATAGTAATTCACCTCGCTCTCGTCGAGCTGTTCGCGAAAGCCTTTGCGGGCATCCGCATCCGCTGCCCTGGCCTGGAGGCTGTACGTTTCCTCCAGCCTGGCCCGCCTTAGGCGGTGAGAGCTGTGGAGCTTGGATAGGCCGAGGTTGGGAATGCTCCCATACAGGCGGTAGGTGATGTGGGTGGGGGAAGAAGGTATGGGGGTGTTGCGCATGATGGGAGTTTTAGATAAATATACATTTTGTTTTTAATTATTAACTTAAAAACAACAAATGTTTTTATCCATCCACGCCGCTGCCATAGCTAGCGTTGCACTGCGCGGCTGCAAGCCACATTGTACTATCGCGGTCGGAGACCGCATTGTACTGGCGCGGTCAGAGACCGCATCGTACCGCCGCCGCGTACCTTGCAGCCGTGTCGGATACAGAACTTCTCGCCCGCTTCCAGCGCACCGGCCAACCGGACGACCTCCTACCCCTCTACCAGCGGTACGCGGAGCTCATCTATGCGTGGTGCCTACGCTACCTCTCGACGCCGCAACGGGCGGAGGACGCGGGTGCGGAGCTCTTCACGGAGCTGCTGCGCAAGCTGCCTGAGCACGAGGTGACCAACTTCCGCTCGTGGCTGCAGACGCTCGTACGCAACCACTGCCTGATGCAGTTGCGAAAGGAAAAACGCGACCCGGTGGAGCTGCCCGCGGTACCGCTTATGCATTCGGAAGGCTGGCAGCATCTACTGGAGGAAGAAACCGACAGCCCGGTGGATATCCGCCCCCTCCACCACTGCCTGAAGCAGCTGCGGGAGGAACAACAGCAGTGCATTCGCCTGTTCTACCTGCAGGACGGCGCCAGCTACGGCAGTGTCGCCGGGCAGCTGAATCTAAGTGTAGGGCAAGTGCGTTCTCACTTACAGAACGGCCGCCGCAACCTCAAAATCTGTCTGGAAGGACACCAAGCCACTACCGATCCCCGTGTCAACTAAAGCATACCGTGACGATGAGCTCCTCCGCCGCTGGATCAGCGGAACGATCACCGCCCCCGAAGAGGCGGAGCTGGAACGGCGTGCCACTCAGGACGAAGGCCTACGGGATGCCCTCGCCGGACTGCAGCAGGCCCCCGCAACGGATCACCACGCCCGGGTGACGGCCATGGTCGGCCGGGCACGCCCCGCGGCCGTCGTCCGCCGCATCCCCCTCGCCCGCTACGCCGCGGCGGCCACGGTGCTGGTCCTGCTGGCCGTAGCCGCCCTGTTGCTGCCGCGTTACCTGGGCGAGGGGGAAGCCGTCGTAGCCATGACGGAAGTCGCCGCAGCGGAAGACCCACCGGAGTACCGCGCGCCCGTCCCCGCCAGCCCGGCACCCGCGCCCCGCCGCCCGGATGAAGGGGTGGAAACCGCCGCGGCGGAACTGGAAGCAGCGGTGCCGGAACCAGAGGAAGCCGCCGGACAAGACCTACCCGCCACCACCGCCCAGCAGGATGCGCCGATGGCGTTTCGTCGGGAAGTCACTCCCCCACCCCCGGAACTCGCTGCGCCGCCGCCGCCGCCGCCGCCCGTGCTGCGGAAGAGTCGCATGATCGTTCCCACGGTACGCCCCTTCACCGGACGCGTGACCGACGACGATGGTACCCCCCTCGCGGGTGCGGAAGTGCGCCGCGTAGGACAGGCCCTCGGCGTGGAAACCGACAGCAGCGGCACCTTCACCCTGCCCTACGACCAGACCCTCACCCAGCTCGTCGTGACCCGCGAGGGATACGAAGTAGAAACCGTGGAGGTGTTCGATACCAGCTCCACCCTGCAGATCAGCCTGAACGAAGTGCCCAAACGCGAGGCCCGGCAACTGTGGATGGAGAATGCCGCGCGTACCCGGCTTAATCTGGACCCGGTGGTTCCTCCCCGCGCCCAGGCCCGACCCGGCGAAGGCTACCGGGAACTGCGCGACCGTATAGAGGCCGACCGGCCCGGAGGCCTGCCCGCAGGCAAGGTGCGCGTGAGCTTCCTGGTCGGCACGGACGGCAGCCTCAGCGATTTCCGCTTCCGCGGCAACCCCGATCAGGCGACGATGGACTACGTGGGTACGACGCTCGTCGAGTCTTCGTCCTGGGAGGTCGTGCAGGGAGAGGCCCCGGTGCGCGTTTACTTTAACTTGCGTTTCGAATAGACTATACCAGCGACATGACCTACGAGAACTTTACTACCAAGGCCCAGGAAGCCATCATCCAGGCACAGAAGATCGCCAAGGAGATGGACCAGCAGCAGGTGGACACCCCCCACCTCCTCGCCGGCATCATGACGGTCGACGAGAGCGTCGCCGACTTCATCCTGAAAAAAGTGGGCGTAGGCCTGGCCGACGTGCGCCGCGAGCTGAAGCAGGTGCTGACCGACTACCCCCGCGTAAAGGGGACCTCCAAGCAGTACCTGACCGGCGACGCCAACCGCGCCCTGAGCCGGGCCAAGAAAATGCTCATCGATTTCGGCGACCAGTACATCAGCATCGAGCTGATGATGCTCGGCATCATCCAGGGCGCCAGCGACAAGGGCGCCCGCATCCTCAAGGACCTCGGGGCCACCAACGAGGGTATCCGCGGCGCCATCGAAGAACTCCGCAAGGGGCGCTCCGTAGAGGAGCCTTCCGGCGACGACACCTACAACCTCCTGGAGAAGTACACCGTCAACCTCAACGACCGCGCCGAGAACGGCAAGCTCGACCCCATCGTGGGCCGCGACGAGGAGATCCGACGGCTGCTGCAAATTCTCAGTCGCCGCAAGAAAAATAACCCCCTGCTCATCGGCGAACCCGGCGTGGGCAAGACCGCCATCGTGGAGGGCATCGCCTGGCGCATCGTCAAGGGCGACGTACCCGAGAGCCTGCGGGAGAAACGGATCTTCGTACTCGACATCGCCGGTATGCTGGCGGGCGCAAAGTACAAGGGCGACTTCGAGGAACGCCTGAAGGGCGTGATCAAGGAAGTCACCAGCAGCAACGGGCAGTACATCCTCTTCGTCGACGAGATCCATACCCTCATCGGCGCCGGAGGGGGCAACGGGGCCATGGACGCCGCCAACATCCTCAAGCCAGCGCTCGCCCGGGGCGACCTGCGGACCATCGGTGCCACCACCCTGGACGAGTACCAGAAGTACTTCGAGAAGGACAAGGCGCTCGTCCGCCGCTTCCAGACCGTCCGCATCGAGGAGCCTACGGTGGAGGACACCATTTCCATCCTGCGCGGCCTGCAGGAGCGCTACGAGGTCTACCACAAGATCGAGATCCTCGACGAGGCCCTGGTGGCCGCCGCCGAGCTGAGCAACCGCTACATCAGCGACCGCTTCCTGCCCGACAAGGCCATCGACCTCATGGACGAGGCCGCCGCTCGCCTCCGCCTGGAGCTCGACAGCGTACCCGAGGAGATCGACGAGGGCGACCGCCGCCTGCGCCAGCTCGAGATCGAGCGCGAAGCCATCAAGCGGGAAAACAGCGCCCCCAAGCTGAAGATCATCGAGGAGCAAATCGCCAACGCCCGCGAAACCCGCGACAGCCTCCGGGCCCGCTGGCACAACGAGAAGGAGCTGGTCGACAACAGCCAGAACATCAAGAAAACGATCGAAGAGCTCGAGCACGAAGCCGCCAAGGCCGAGCGCAACAGCGACTTCGAGACCGTCGCCAAGATCCGCTACGGACAGCTGCAGGACCTGAAGAAGCAACTCGCCGCCGCCGACAAGGAACTCGAAAATCTCCCCGACGAGAAGCGCTTCACCAACGAGGAGGTCACCGCCAACGACATCGCCGAGGTGGTCGCCCGCTCGACCGGCATCCCCGTACAGCGCATGCTGCAGAGCGACCGCGACAAACTGCTGGTCATGGAAGATGAGCTCCACAAGCGCCTCATCGGTCAGGAAGAGGCCGTGCGCGCCGTCTCCGACGCCGTACGCCGCAGCCGGGCGGGATTGCAGGACGAGAACCGTCCCATCGGCAGCTTCATCTTCCTGGGGCCCACCGGTGTCGGCAAGACCGAGCTCGCCAAGGCCCTCGCCGAGGTGCTCTTCAACGACGAGCGCGCCATCACCCGCATCGACATGAGCGAGTACCAGGAGCGCCACACCGTGAGCCGCCTCGTGGGTGCCCCTCCGGGCTACGTAGGCTACGACGAGGGCGGACAGCTCACCGAGGCCGTCCGCCAGCGCCCCTACTCCATCGTCCTCCTCGACGAGATCGAAAAAGCCCACCCCGACACCTTCAACATCCTGCTGCAGGTACTCGACGACGGCCGCCTCACCGACAACCGCGGACGGGTCGCCAACTTCAAGAACACCATCATCATCATGACCTCCAACATGGGGTCGGACACCATCCTGGAAAACTTCGAGGACCTGGCCGACATGGGCGAGGAGCACCGCGCCGAGATCATCAAGACCACCCGGGAGGAGGTCTTCGAGACGCTCAAGGAGAACCTGCGCCCCGAGTTCCTCAACCGCATCGACGAGCGCATCATGTTTACCCCCCTCGACCGGGCCGAGATCAAGCAGATCGCCCGCCTGTTGCTCCGGCGCACCGAGAAGATGCTCGCCCGCCAGGGCCTGGTCATGAAGATCAGCGACCGGGCCCTGGGGTGGTTGGCCGAGCGGGGCTTCGACCCCCAGTTCGGCGCCCGCCCCATGAAGCGGGTCCTACAGGCCGACTTGGCCGACGAGCTCTCCAAGGACCTCATCTCCGGTAAGTTCGTGGCCGGAGACACCATCTACACCGATCTCGGCAACGACGAGCTGACCTTCAGCAAGGAACCTTTCCCCGTAGAGTCCGCGGAAGGAAGCAATCCCGAAGCCGAAGCCGAAGCGAAGGCCGTAGCCCGCGAGAGGGAAGAAGCCGAAGCGGGCGGGGACGCGGGTGCCAAGCGAACCCGGAGGAGCCGCAAGAAAGCGGACAGCGATACGGACACGGAAGAGAGTCACGAAAGCACCGTCGCGGAACTGAAGAAGGCTACTCAGGACCTGCTGGATGCTACGGAGGGGGCAAAGGACCAGTAAGGTCCGAGCATGGCTGCGGAGGTCAGTTCGTGTCAGTCTGACAATAAATCGGTTTAGTTGCCTCCGGGCGGGCTGAAAAGTCGGTACCTACGGCTTATCTTGAGCGGCTGTTAACCACCGATTATGCAACGACTGACCTACCTCCTACCCTTTCTGGCACTCTGCCTGCTGTATTACTGCGCGCCGAATCCCGAATCCACCGCGGAAGCCCGTTATCCGGACCGCAGCATCGAGATAGACCCGGCAGCGGCAGCCACGCTGGCCGGCAAGATCCGGGCGGAGGGTAATATCCAGGTGGAAGACGGGCTGGAGCTGTCCCTCTGGGCCAGCGACTCCCTGGTCACCGACCCCATCGCCATCAGCGTGGCTCCCGACGGCAAGATCTTTTACACCAGCGCCACCCGCCAGGAAAACTCCGAATTCGACATCCGCGGCCACCGCGACTGGATGACCGCGTCCATCGCCTTTCAGTCGGTCGAGGACCGCCAGGCCTTTCTGCGCAAGACCTTTTCGGAAGATAGCGAGCAATCGACCCGCTTCCTCAAGGACCTGAACGAAGACGGCGTCCGCGACTGGCGCGACCTGACCGTGGAAAAAGAACAGGTGTGGTTCGTCGAAGACCGGAGCGGCGACGGCGTGGCCGACCGGGCTAAACTTTACCTCGAGGATTTCGGGGATGAGATGACCGACGTAGCCAACGGCGTCGAGTACCACGACGGCGAGGTCTACATCTCCGTGGGCCCCGACCTCTGGAAAACCAAGGACACCGACGGCGACGGCCGGGCCGACGAGACCACCTCCCTCAGCCACGGCTGGATCGTCCACATCGGCTTCAGCGGCCACGGCATGTCGGGCGTAACGGTAGGTCCCCAGGGCCGCATCTGGTGGGGTGCCGGCGACGTGGGCATGAACGTTGTAGACAAGGAAGGGAAAGAGTGGAAGTACCCCAACCGCGGCACCGTCGTGCGCTGCGACCCCGACGGCAGCAACTTCGAGGTATACGCCATGGGCGTGCGGAACACCCACGAATTCGTCTTCGACGACTACGGCAACCTGATCTCGGTCGACAACGACGGCGACCACAGCGGCGAGAGCGAGCGGCTGGTCTACCTGATCAACGGCTCCGATTCCGGCTGGCGCATCAACTGGCAGTTCGGCAAGTACACTGACCCGACCAACAACGACTACAAGGTGTGGATGGACGAGCGCATGTATGAGCCCCGCTGGGACGGGCAGGCCGCCTACTTCCTGCCCCCTATCCAAAACTACGTGAACGGACCGACCGGCATGGTGTACAATCCCGGCACCGCCCTCGGACCGGAATACTACAAGCACTTCTTCATCGCCGAGTTCCGCGGCAACCCCGCCAACTCGCCGCTGCACGCCTTCACCCTGGAGCCCGAGGGGGCCGGCTTTAAGCTCGGCACGACCAAGGAAGTGGTTTCCGGCCTGCTACCCACCGGCGTGGACTTCGGTCCCGACGGTGCCCTCTACTTCGCCGACTGGATCAACGGCTGGGGCATCAAGGAAGAAGGCCGCATCTGGAAGCTCGACGTGCCCGGAGGTGCCAACCAGCCCATCCGCCAGGAAGTAAAGCGCCTGCTGAACACCGACCTCACCGTCCTGAGTGCCGACACCCTCGCTATCCTCCTCGCCCACCAGGATCAGCGGGTGCGGCGCAATGCCCAGTTCGAGCTTGCCAAGCGGGACGACGAAGGCTACCAAACCCTGCTCGCCGCAGCCACGGGTAATGCCAACCAGTACGCCCGCATTCACGGCATCTGGGGTATGGCGCAGATGATCCGCCAGGACGGGGGCGACGCCGCAGACTTCGTGCCCCTGCTGAGCGATAGTGACCAGGAGATCGTGGCCCAGGCCGCCAAGATGATCGGCGATGTGAAGTACGCCGGCGCCGGCAAGGAGCTGATCGCCCTGGTGGGGAGCACCAATCCGCGGGTAAGCTTTATGGCCACTGAGGCCCTGGGGCGCACCGAAGACAAGGATGCCGTAGCGGCCATCCTGCGCATGATCGAGCAGAACGACGATAAAGACACCTACCTGCGCATGGGCGGCATGATCGCCCTCGGTCGGATCGGTGAGGTCGACCCCCTGGTCGCCCTGAAGGACAGTCCGTCCCGCGCGTTGCGCACCGCGGCCGTGGTGGCGTTGCGCCGCATCGAGTCGCCCGAGATCGCCCGGTTCCTCCAGGACAAGGACGAATACATCGTCGCCGAGGCCGCCCGCGGCATCAACGACGATTACTCCATCGAGGCCGCACTGCCGGCCCTGGCCGCCGCCCTCGACGACGACCGCTTCAGCTCCGAGCCCCTCCTGCGGCGCGCCATCAGTGCCAACGTGCGCGTCGGCGGGCAGGAAAGCGTGGAACGGCTCGTCCGCTACGCCCAACGCACCAGCGCCCCCGCCGCCCTGCGCGCCGAGGCCCTGTCCGCCCTTGCTTCCTGGGGCCATCCCTCCGTCTTTGATCGCGTGGACGGCCGCTACCGCGGCGAAATGGAACAGGATTCCACGGTAGCCTCCCAGGCACTGGCCCCCGCCATCGCGAACCTGATGAACCGGGGCGACGAGGAAGTCCGCACCGCCGCCATCGAAGCCGCCGGCCGCCTCAACCTGCAGGAGACCATCCCCCAACTGACCAAGCTCCTGAACAGCGACCGCTCGGGCATCGTCCGCACCGAGTCCCTCAACGCCCTGAACGAGCTGAATGCCCCCGAACTCGACCGCGACCTGGAGACCGCCCTGGCCGACCGCGACGGCAACCTCCGCGCCCGCGCCCTGGAGATCCTGCCCAGCTCCGGCATCGCCACCGACCGCTCGGTGATGCTCTACGACAAGGTACTGCAGGGCGGCAGCACCGTCGAGCAGCAGGCGGCCCTCCTGGGACTCTCCGAGATCAAGGGAGCATCCGCTTCGACGCTCTTCAATAAGCTGCTGGATCGCCTCGAAAAAGACAACATCCCGACCGAAGTACGCCTCGACCTCGCCGAGGCCGTGGAGCAACACGGCGACCCAAAACTCAATGCCCTGCTCACCGGCTATGCCGGGAAGCTGGACAGCGACCTGGGCCTCTATGCCCTCGCCCTGGAAGGGGGCAACGCCCGCCGCGGCCGCGAGATCTTCTATAACAGCGAGGCCGCCCAGTGCGTCCGCTGTCACGCGATCTTCGAGTACGGCGGTAACGTCGGACCCGGTCTCGAGGGCGTTGCCGACCGCCTCACCCACCGGCAGATGCTGGAGGCCCTCATTCGCCCGAGTGCCCGCCTGGCCCCCGGCTACGAGACGCTGTACCTGACCCTGAACGACGGTACCTCCACCGCCGGCACCGTAATGGAACGCACCGCCGATGCCATCAAACTGAAGATCGGCAAAGAAGATATCCAGACCATCCCTCTCAGCGACGTCGCCGAACAGGAAACGCTTCCCTCCAGTATGCCCTCTATGGAGGAAAAGCTGACGCGCCGGGAGATCCGCGACGTAGTGGCCTTCCTCGCAAGCCTGGAACAGCCGGAATCGTAGTAGGTAACAATGGACTAAAGGCTGGTAGAACACCCCGCTTAGCTCGTCGGTTAGGGTAAACAGCTACGTTACGGGGTCGCTTTCGTACCCTGCGGAAGTCCCGGACGTGCATTTTTCTAACCCTCAACATGTATACTATGCCAACCAAGCAAACCGACATTGCCGCCCAATCGGGTACGTTTACCCTCGGTGGAGACCTCACCATTAACCGCCTCGGCTACGGCGCCATGCGCATTACCGGAGAGGGCATCTGGGGTCCGCCGAAGGACAAGGATGAAGCCATCCGCGTACTGAAGGCCACCCAGGAGCTGGGAATCAATTTTATTGATACCGCTGACAGCTACGGCCCTAATATTTCCGAAGAACTGATCGCCCGGGCCCTCCACCCCTATCCCGCCGGCCTGCTGGTCGCCACGAAGGGCGGACTGGAGCGCACCGGTCCCAACCAGTGGCCCGTCAACGGTCGCCCCGAGCACCTGGAAAGCGCGCTAAAGGGCAGCCTCAAGCGCCTGAAGATCGAGCGCGTAGACCTCTACCAGCTGCACCGCTTCGACGAGAAGGTACCCGCCGACGAATTCCTCGGCAAGCTCGCCGAACTGCAACAGCAGGGCTACATCCGTCACCTCGGACTTTCCGAAGTAGACGTAGACCAGATCAAGCAGGCCCAGCAGCACTTCGAGGTCGTCAGTGTACAGAATAAGTACAGCCTCACCGACCGCCAGTGGGAAGACGAGGTTACCTGGACCCGTGAGCATAACATCGCCTTCATCCCCTGGTACCCCCTCGACGCCGGTGCCCTGGAAAACAAGGACCTCCAGCGCATCGCCAAGAAGTACGACAGCAGCGTCTACCAGATCGCCCTGGCCTGGTTGCTCACCCACAGCGACAACATCCTGCCCATCCCCGGCACCAGCTCGGTCGATCACCTGCGGGAGAACACCAAAGCCGCTACGATCGAACTCGAGGCGGAGGATATTAAGTTGCTTGATGGATTGTAGGGATAGGTTTTAGCGTATAGCTTATAGCTTTCAGCACATAGCGTATAGCTTATAGGGGGGTAGCCACTGATGTGTGCGACCCCCCATGTGCTATACGCTATAAGCTATATGCTATCCCCTATCACCCTACCCTGACCAAAATCCGGTATCCCCAAGGCTGCAGGGCCACCGCTTCCCCCTCCGAGATCTCTTCTTCCTTGCCGGTCATGCCGTCAGTGTAGATGCCGGGGTACAGCGATTCCGTAAAGCGCAGCACCCGCGTATCGCCGCAAAAGTTGAAGATGGCGAACACCCGGGTGTCTTCGTCCTGGCGCACGAAGCTTAGGACCTCCGATTCGTAGTTGTTGGGCACGCGGATCATGGTGGCGCCCCAGGGGGCGTTGGCGAGGGGAGCGTGCGCCTTCTTCAGGGCGATGAGTTTTTGGAAGAGCTCGGTAAAGGGGTGCTCCTTCCACTCGATGGGGTCACGGGAGAAGAAAGCGAGGCGTTTGTCGAGTCCGGCCTCCTGTCCGTTGTGGATAAGGGGCATGCCTTCTCCGACGAAGGACAGGGCGATGGCGGCCTCCACCCCATCTCCCAGCAGCTCGTACATCGAGCCCTCCCAGGCGTTCTTGTCGTGGTTGTCGGTGAAGGCGAGGCGCATCGCGTCGGCGGGCCAGGCCCGCTCGTTCCAGGAGTAGTAAACGAAGAGGGACCCCACCCCGTCCTTGCCGTGGGTGATGCGGTGCAGGGCCTCGTGCCAGCTCCAGGCGTAGGTCGCGTCGAAGGCGGAGCGGTGCAGGTCGCGGGCCTCCCACTCGGCGAGCATGAAGACGGGCTTGATGGCGTCGAGGGCGGTACGGACCTCCTCCCAGAAGTCGACCGGCACGTAGCCTGCGACGTCGCAGCGGTAGCCGTCGATGTCGAATTCGCGGACCCACCACTCCATTACCTCCCGCATGTAGGTGCGCAGCTCCGGCTGGTTGTAATCCAGATCGATGATGTCGGACCAGTCCCACCACGGAGTAGGCCGGAAGTCGCCCTTGTAGTCGCGGGCGTACCACTCGGGATGTTCGTTGACGAGGACGTTGTCCCAGGCCGTGTGGTTGGCTACCCAGTCGAGGATCACGTAGAGGCCGTGGGCGTGGGCCTGGCGGATGAAGTCCTTCAGGTCGTCGGCTGTACCGAATTCCGGATTGACGCCGTAGTAATCTTTGATGGAGTACGGGCTGCCCAGCTCCCCCTTCCGGTTCGCTTCACCGATGGGGTGGACGGGCATGACCCAGAGGATGTCCACACCCAGCTTTTTCAGGCGGGGCAGCTGGCCGGCGGCGGCACGAAAGGTACCCTCCGGCGTGAACTGGCGGGTGTTGATTTGGTAGAGGACGGCGTTTTTCGACCAGTCGGGATGGTGCATGGGCAGTGATGTATATTGCGGCAAAGAAAGATTATGCAACGGAGAAAATTCATTCAGGCGGGCTTACCGCTGGCTATCGGCGGCGCGGTCGCTCTCAGCAGCGGGGAGGCCATGGCCGCCACCACCCGCCCCGTAGCGGAAAGCGAACTCATCGAGTGGCGCACCTACGAAATGGCGTGGGGCGGTAACCAGAACCTGCTGATGACCTACCTCAAGGATGCCCTTCAGCCCGCACTGCTTCGCCAGGGCGCTACCCAGTTCGCCACCTTCAAGGAATACGGCGACCCCAATCCGGCCAGGCTGCACGTGATGATCAGCTACCCGGATGCGGCCACTTACGTGAGCACCCAGGACCTGAGCGGCGACACCGCCTATACGGAAGCCGCTAAGGAGTATGATGCCCTGGCACCCGCCAAGCCGATCTTCTCCCGCTACGCTTCCTGGCTGCTGAGCGCCTTTACCGGCATGCCCCAGTCGGTAGCCCCCGACGCTTCCGCCGGACTGTTTGAGCTGCGCATCTACGAAGGCTACTCCGAAGATGCTACGCGGCGCAAGATCAGTATGTTCAACGACTACGAGATCAAGATCTTCGACGAGACCGGCCTCAAGCCCGTCTTCTACGCCGACATGATCGCCGGTCCCCATCGGCCCGCCCTCATCTACCTGCTGCAGTTCGAGGATATGGAACAGCGCAACGAAAACTGGGGGAAGTTCGGCGCCGACCCTACCTGGAACAAGGTCAATAAGATGGAGAAGTACGCGGACTCCGTGTCCAATATCGTCCGCACCTTCCTCGTACCCGCCTAAGGATCAGGGTTTCAGGGCCTGGGTCAGCGCCTTGGCGAAGCGGTCAAAGGCCTCGATGTGGGGCAGGTGCCCGAGTCCTTCCAGCTCGATCAACGTCCCGTCGGGGATCTGGTCGACGATCGTTTCGCCCAACTGGTTGTAGCGCCCCATGGTTGCCCGTACTTCCGCGCTCACCAGCGACTTGCCGAGGGCCGTGCGGTCACGGGTGCCCAGGATCAGGGTGGTCGGCATCTGCAACTGGCTGAATTCGTAGACCACCGGCTGGGTGAAGATCATGTCGTAGGTCAGGGCCGCGTCCCAGGCGACGTAGGCGTAGTCCTCGCTCTCCGCCCAGCCGGCCAGCACGTTCACCCAGGGGTCGTAGGCGGGCTTCCACTTGCCGTCGTAGTAGTTCTGCTGCTGGTACTGCCTGATGGAGGCATAGTCATTTTTAAGCTCGCCTTCGTACCATTCCGTTACGGTCTGGTAAGGAACCTGCAGCTTCCAGTCCTCCAGGCCGATCGGGTTGACGAGGATCAGGGATTCCGTGATCTCGGGGTACATCAGCGCAAAGCGGGTCGCGACCATCCCGCCCATGGAGTGACCGAGTGCCGTCAGTTTATCGACCTTCAATTGATAGAGCAGCCACCGGGTATTGTGCGCCAGTTCCTGAAAGGTAAACTGGTAGTGCTGCGGCTTAGAGGATTTCCCGAAGCCGATCTGGTCGGGCACGATGACCCGGTACCCCTGGTCGAGGAGCAACTTCATGGTCGTCTTCCAGTAGGCGCTGGGGAAGTTCTTGCCGTGGAGCAGCAGGACGGTCCTTCCGTTGGGTTGAGCAGGCGTTTCATCCATGTACACCATCTCCAGTTGTTGCAACTGCGACGTGAAGGAATACACCTGGGTCGGGTACGGATAGTCGTAGTCGCTCAGGCGCTCGTCTAGGGGACGGACGGCATCGGCCTGTCCCGTCAGCAGGGAAAAGGGCAACCAGAGCAAGCAGGCAAGTACGTGTAGGCGGTACAATATCATAGGGTGTTGGGGTTAATTCGAACACCCTGCCGCCGGGTAAGGGGGGGGCCTTCGATCAAAAGAGCACGCGGCATTCCGGCAGTGCGTTCCGTATCCGTTCGACTTCGCTGGCGGGCAGCGGATTACCGGTCAATATCAGGGTACGCAAGGTAGTGAGTCCGCTCAGATCAACCGGTAAGGCGGTCAGGCGGTTGTCGGCCAGGATCAGCAATTTAAGCTCCGGCAGACCGGCGATCTCCTCCGGCACCTCCGACAGTTCGTTGGCGGTCAGGATCAGGGTGTTCAGCCGCCGCAATTTCCCGATCGAGGCCGGCAGCCGCCGCAGGTCGTTAGCCTCCAGATTCAGCTCGGTCAGCCGGCCGAGGCGGGACCATTGCAGGTCTACCTCCCGGAGCTGATTGTAGCCGAGGTTCAGGTGGGTCAGCCGGTGGAGCCGCGCCAATTCCCCGGGCAGGGAGCTCAGTTGATTGCTCTGGAGGTTGAGCAGTTCCAGCCGCCGGCAACGGGCCAGGGCGGCGGGCAGCCGGTTGAGCTCGTTCTCGTCGAGGTGGAGGTAGGTCAGGCGGGTGAGTTCCCCGATGGCCTCCGGCAGGGCCTTCAGGTCATTTCCCGTCACGATCAGTCGGTACAGGCGGGAAAGGTTCCCGATCGATGCGGGCAACTGCCGCAGGTGATTTTCCTGTAGGTTGAGGATCTCGAGGTCCCGGAACTGGTCGAGCCCTGCGTCCCAGCGCTCCAGTTCGTTGAGCATCAGGCTCAGGTAGGTGAGTTCGCCCAGGGATTCCGTGCCGGCTGGGAGGGAGAAAAGCTGTTGATCCCTCAGGTTCAGCTGGCGGGCGGGGACCTTAGCTTCCCGGGCCACCGCGACGTCGTCGTACACGGGCAGGTCGGCATTCGCATACTGGGCGGCCAGCGCGGGTGCAAAGCAGAGGGCAAGAAGCAGGGTCAGTGGGTACATGGGAGAATGCGAAAAGCCCGGACGAACCGCGGTTGCGGAACGCCCGGGCGGGGAGAAAAAACTGTGCTAGTTTAATGGGTATAGCGAAGCAGGCGACTGCTGCTCTTCCCGTCGGCGGTGATCTTCAGCACTATGGCCTGGTTGGCGAGTCCCAGGCGGCCGAGCTGGTAGGTCCAGGTCGTGGCACCGCCCGTACCGCTTTC
The DNA here is from genome assembly GCA_038258275.1 of Chitinophagales bacterium. Taxonomy (GTDB): domain Bacteria; phylum Bacteroidota; class Bacteroidia; order Chitinophagales; family Saprospiraceae; genus Neolewinella. The sequence continues at coordinate 32,462 of JBBSPZ010000042.1, forward strand.
CCGGCCGAGTTCGGCGAGCCTGCGGCCGGTCAGGTCGTAAAGTTCGAAGGTCAGTTGCTGGCCGGCGGTTTCCTCCATGCGGATGGAAATGCTTCCGGAAGTCGGGTTCGGGAATACCGCGAGCTTGGTAGCCGTAGCCAATTCGTCTACGGCAGTGGAATTGACGACCTCGATGAAGTCCTCGTAGGCGACCACATCCTCGCCCTGCTCGTTGGCTACGGTCAGTTGGACGCGGTAGAAACCGAGGCCGTTGTACTGCACGGACACGATGGAGTCGGACGAAACGGCCGGCACGCCCCCGTCAAATACCCACTGCCGTTCGGTCACACCGTTGGCACTGAGGTCGGTAAAGGTGACCTCCTCTCCCTGCTCTACCATGGTCAGGTCGGAGATAAACTCCACTACGGGAGCCTGGGCGCCGAGTTCCGAGCCCATGGAGAAGATGACCGTAGCCGAAGCATCGAAGGCGATTTCCTCCCCGGTAGCGTCGACCTGGGGCTGATTCGATCCGCTGGGGTGCTGAACGCTGAAGAAGCCGAAGCGGTAGTCGGGACTGAAGGTCAGTCCGGTCGGCTCCGCGCCGATGGGCATGCTGGCAAAGAGCTCTACTTTGGGCTCCGCCTGGGTGTGGTCGTCGCGAACCATCCAGATGTAATTGTTGCCCCCATCCTGGAGGACCCACAGGTTACCCTTATCGTCGAAGGTCAGGTTGTCGTTACCGCCGCCCCAGGGCTCAGTAAAGACGCCCTCCCGGGTATTGAGCACGTAGCTTTTACCGCCGACGAAGGTCTGGAAGTCGGTCACGCCGGCGCCCGCCTCAGTGAAGCGGTAGGTGCGGCTGGCGCCCTTGGCGGCGAAGTAGATCTGGCCGGTAAGGGGGTGTACCTCCACGTCCTCGATGCCGTTGAAGTTGGTCGCGCCGAGGGCAATGGCCAGGGACCGGGTGTTGTTGCGGTCCTCCTGGGTGGTATTGGGTACTTCCACCCACGTGCCGGTGGTTCCGGTCGGCTCGTAGCCGATGAGGGTATCGGTAAGCACCAGGGTGTAGAGGGTGCCGCTGCTCAGGTCGCGGGGATTATCGGCCACGAACTTGAACAGGGCGCTCGAACCGCCGTCTTCGCCGGTAAAGAGGGTGACTTCGTCGTCGAGGATCACGGCGTTCTCGTGGCTGATGTTACCGACGGCCCACAGTTTTTCCTGCTTGCCGTTGCCGTAGTCCATGACGCGGGCGGTGACGGGGTCGATCTCGACCAGCCAGCCTACGTCAGTGTAGCCGTCGCCGTTGGCATCGCCGGCATTTCCGGTCTCTTCGGCAGTAATGACGGTACCCCAGGGGGTGATGCCGCCGGAGCAGTTGCGGGTGGTGGTGACGAGGTCCTCGTTGTAGAAGTCAACGGCCTGGGAGCTGTCCACGGCCCACAGGAGGCGGAGGGTATCGTAGTGCAGCCCCAGCATGGAAACGCCCCCGGGAGTGTTCTCGTGGTTGATGCTCAGGTGACCCGTTTCACTGCTTCCTTCTACAGGTACGTAGCCCGTGAAATCGTGGTTGCCCGGCACGGTGCCGCCGCCGATGCTGTAGGCCGTTCCCTGTTTGTGGATGAGCTGGAAGCGGTGGCTGTCGTCGGGGATCAGCAGGTTGGTCGTCTGGGCGGTCGGGGCGATCGAGGTGAAACATCCGATGTGGTCTTCGCCATCGGCACAGCCCAGTGCGGGCGGATTTACCACCGGCGCAGCCTGGAGGTAGAGGTCGAAGAGCAGGTCGGAGCTGGTACGGTCGGCCTGGTGGACTTCCACGGCCAGGGTATTTACGCCCTCCCGGAAATCAGCGGGGAGCAGGGTGGTCGTGTAGTAGAGCTCCTCGTCGCTGCCGCCCACGCTCTCGCTGGCGAAGGTGAGGTAATTGACGGTATCGCCGGCGGGCAGGTTGCTGCGCAGGATCTCGGTACCGTTGAGGTAAACGATGGCGCCGTCGTCGCGCAGCAGGCCGAGGTGGATACTGTCGGGCAGGTTCGCCACGTCGATGTCGATCTCCCGGCGGAAGTAGGTGGTGACGTACTTATCGCCGGGGTCGGGACCGAAGTCAAGCTCCGTCGTCACCGGGTCACCGTAACCCAGTGGGCCGGCACCGGACTGCCAGGCATCGTCGAAACGGGCGTAGGTGCTATCGCGCCACTCCACCGCATCGAGGGAACGGCCCTTGTCCAGGTAGTGCCACCGGGATCCTTGCGCCAGGGGGAAGGTCGCCGGCTCGAGCGGGGGCAGGGTGAAACTCACGGCCAGGTCAAAGGCCAGGTCCTCACTGGTGGGATCCGACTGGTGGAGCTCGACGGCGATGACGTTGAGGCCGTCCTGGAGCAGGTTACCGGTCTTGGATTCGAAATAGGCGGTCTCGGCGGGGCCGGCCACGTTGTTCTGGGCGTAATCCCCGGCGGTGACTTCCCCTACCCGCATGTTCTGGCGGAAGGCTTCCGTGCCGTTGACGTATACGATGACGCCGTCGTCGCGCAGCACGTCGAAGAGGAGGCTGTCATACTGTGCCGCATTTTCTACCTCGAAGGTGTGGCGGAAGTAGGTGGTGACGTGGCGGTCGAGGGTGTCCGTACCGTAGCTGAGGGTGGTGGTTACCGTGGAATCGCCGTATCCGAGCACCGCATCGCCGAAGGCCCAGCCGGCGTCGTCGTATTCGGGGCTGGTCCAGTCGGCGGTGTCGAGGGAGAGTCCCCGGTCATCGTACTTCCAGGCGGAGCCGGAGGCAACCGGAAAAGTGCCGGTCCGGTAGGCAACGGGGGGATAGTAGGAGACCACCAGCTTCACGCTGGCGTCCGGATTCTTATCGTAGCTCTGGGCCACCCGCTTGGAGGTATTGCCAGAGTAGTTGGGTACGCTCAGGACGGCGGGGTCCACCAGGGTAAAGAGGAGGGCATTGCCGCTGCGCCAGTTTTCGCCGGCGATTACTTGCTGCAGGGAAGTCGACAGGTCGGGGGAGCGCTGATCGGGGCCGGCCACGTCGAGGGTGGGCCAGTCGGGCAGGTTGTCCCAGATGAGCTCGTAGCCGAGGTCCATATTCACGGGATCGAAATTAGCGTCGATGACGGGGGCATTCCCGCTGCGGTCGAAGTAGATCAGCACGTCGACGTCGCCGCCCGTATTCACCTCGTCCACCGTAAACTGCAGGTACGCATCGGCGATCGTAGCGCCGGCGGGCAGGGTGACGTTGGGATAGCGGAGGTTGACGGTCTGGGGGGTGCCGTCGGTGGTCAGTTCCAGGTCGGAACTGGTCTGGTCGTTACCGCCGCCGGAGATCGGCCGCTCCGTATCGTCGCTGCTGCCGCCGAGGGTGAAGGTAGCGGTGACCGCCTCGACGTATTCGACGACCAGCATCGGTGCTTCGGCGGGGGTACCGTCGTAGGATTCGGCGGTGCGCTTACCCGTGCCGCTCAGGACGAACGAGATGGCCTGGCCGCTCGCCCAGCCTGGCCGGTCGATGATGGCCTGGACCAGGGTGGAGAGGTCCGGGCTGCGCTGGTCCTCGCCCGCATCGCCAGCGGTGAGCCACTCGGGGATGTCACTCCAGGTGACGGTATCGGTCAGCAGGGGACGCGCACTGATGCCGCCCGCCTCCTCCCCGAAGGTCAGGGCGTCGTCGGTGTCTTCTACCTGTAGGAAAACGGTACCGCTCTCGTTGGCG
>JBBSPZ010000043.1:0-34900 GCA_038258275.1 Chitinophagales bacterium
TACGAACAACACACTCCATGAATATTTTTACCCCCACCCTGGGGCTGCTCCTCGCGGCCCTCCTCACCTCTTTTGTTGCTACCGCCCAGGATTGCAACTGCGTGATTCAGCGCATCAAGAAAGAAACCGTATTCTCTGCCGGCTGCGCTAATCCGGAAGATATCTGCAGTCTTAAACTTGTCGGACCGGTAGATGGTATAGACTTGTTCCAGCTTACCAACTTACAGGGAATTACCGTCGAATTCGACGGCAACTCAACACCCAGATTTTTGGGCTCTGCCATATCCAATTCCACCACTGTATTTACTTTCACTAAAAAATCATCCGTTAATCTGAAGATTATGGATGACAACCGTACAACTGAACTCGCAAGCTATATCAGTTCGAATAACAACAGCAAGACCAGTATCAGGGCATACAACAATCGACTGGCTGAATGTGCTGATAATTGCACCCTCTGGCAACCGGAAGTTTCTACGCAATCTAACGTAGCTATGCCCATCACCCTCACCGACTGGACCACCACCGCCAAGCCTGGCTACGTGCAACTCCAGTGGCATACGGCGGCGGAGCGCGACAACGACCACTTCCGCGTTTCCCGCAGCTCCGACGGAAGAGCGTTCCAGGAAATCGGCCGCGTAATCGGCACCGGCACCACCGATAGCGGTACGGAGTATACCTTCCGCGACCTCTCCGCCGGTCAGGGCACCAGCTACTACCGCCTCGAGCAATTCGATTTCGACGGCACCCACACCGACCTGGGCGTACAAACCGTAGCATGGGGTGCCGCCGTGGCCGCAGCCCTCTCCGTGAGCCCCAATCCGGTAATGGCCGGCGCCCTGCTGGGCATTCACCTGGGAAGTCAGGAAACCATCAATCAGGCCCAACTGATCGGCTCCGACGGACGAGCGATCGGCTCCTACCAAGTAATCAACGGCCAGCTGCAGTTACCCACCCTGATGGCGGGCGTATATACGCTTAAAGTAGACGGAAACATCTCGCGCTTCGTGGTTATTCCATAGCCCGATCGTTACGCGCTAAATCCCTGCCGTACCAACTCCATTCCGCAGGAATCAATACAACGTAAAGTAAGGGGGGGGTGCCTTTCGGGCATCCCCCTTTCGCTTGACCCCCGCCCCGCTCCAATTCGTTGGATAGCCGATAGAGCGGGTCCTATGTCCTGCTGCTACGGTAAGCATACTCAATTAAATGATTACGCGTAAAGAATATTAGCTACCATATAAACCTTCACGGCGCCCCGGTATATACCGGGGCGCCTTTTTTAGTTCAACGCGTCCGGCTTACCAGGCGGTAGACGGCCCGGAAGCGATCGTCCTTTTGTCCGTCCTGGTCCTGGTCCACCACGCCACTGAGTTCGAGGCGATCGCCATTCAGGGCATGCAGGTAGGTGTACGTGATGTTGGGCTCGATCACCAGCAGGCTGTCTCCCTGCTCCCGCCAGATCCCGTTGACCACATTGGCGACTTCCCCAGTACGCAGTTGGTGCGTGCGCCGGAGCTTGCCGTCGGGGGTAAAGATGGTACTCGGTGGCTTGACTCCATATATCCTTCCCCAGTCGGCCTCTTCGATGTGTTCCACGTAAGCGGTGTCGCCGCCCAGGTAAGTGGCGTAGTTGACGTCGTAGGTGATGGTCTCCCAGGTACCGATCAGGTCTTCCGAAACACTGGAGGAAGACGCCACGGGCTCCCGGGCCGGCCGATCGCTGTCGGAGCAGCCACTGGTGAGACCAGCGAGAAGAAAGAAGGGGGCGAGGTAAGTTGCGTTCATGGACGGGCGAATATCCGAAATAAAACCGCTTCCCGCCCGGCGGGCGGGGCCATTTCAGCGGGTTGGTCCAGGGGGCCTTCCGTTTTGCGGTCGGTCCAGGCGTACCTTCACCCCCGTGCAGCCTATCCGGATCACCCTTCGCCCCCTTTACCTGCTGATCACGTGGTTGCTGGTCAATCTGCTGCAGGCCGCCTGCACCCCGCTCGATCCCGACGAAACCTACTACTGGATGTATGCCGGCCAGCTGGCGTGGGGGTACTTCGATCATCCACCCGCGGTCGCCGTCCTGATCAGCCTCGGCAAAGACTGGCTGCCCGGGGCACTCGGCCTACGCTTCGGCCACGTGCTGGCCGGCACGGCTACGGTTGCCGCCCTGTATTACCTGCTCGACCGGCCACGGAACGGGGAGCTGTTGCTGGCGGCCGGCCTGATCGCTGCCCAACCCATGCTCCAGGTCTACGGCTTCATCGCGACCCCCGACGGGCCCCTGCTGCTCTTCGCCACGCTGTACTTGCTGATGTACCGTCGCTTCCTACGGACACCGACGCTTACCAACGGCTTAATTTGGGGACTGACCATGGCCGGATTGCTCTACAGCAAGTACCACGGCATCATGCTGATCCTGTTTTCCGTGCTGCCAAACCTCGGCTTTCTCCTCCGGCAGTCCGGGGCCTGGCTGGCGGCTGCGAGCGGGGCCGCCCTCTTCGCTCCCCACCTCTACTGGCAGTACCTGCACGACTTCCCCTCCTTCCGGTATCACCTCAGCGGACGGGACGATCCCTACCGCCTATCGTTCACCCTCCAGTACCTGGTCAATCAACTGCTGATCTTCAGCCCCCTGCTGGTCTATCACTACTTCCTCACCTTCCGGCGCGATCGTGCCCGTGATCCCTTTGAACGCGGCTGCCGGTGGCTGGTGGGCGCCTTTCTCCTCTTCTTTCTCTACACCACGACGAAGGGGAGCACCGAGGCCCAGTGGACGGCGCTGCTGAGTATCCCACTGGTGTACCTTACCTACCACGCGGCCCTGCGTTTCCCCGACTGGCAACCCGCTATTAACAAGCTGGCCCTGGCAACCATATGCTTGTTGGTGGTCGCCCGCCTGCTGTTGGTGTTGCCCCGCGACTGGCTTCCCTTCGAAAAACCGTTCGATCACGCCCCCTGGGTGGAGCGCCTGGCCGAAATTGCCGGAGACCGGCCGGTCGTGGTCGAGAACAGCTACCGCCTCGCTTCCCTGTACCAGTTTTACAGCGGAGGCAAACCGGGCTGGACCTTCACGAATGTGGAATACCGCCCCAGTCAGTATGACCTCTGGCAAAACGATACGGCTTTCCAGGACCGCACGGTCCTGTTGCTCGGGCAAGCCAACTGGCACACGAGCGACTCCCGGCCCTTTGCGACCCAGAAGCGCAGGATGCAGCTGAAAGTAGTACCGGACTTTCAGGTAGCCAAGACGGTACGCATTGCCGTTGCCGGTACCCTGCCCCCTACGGTGGCTCCCGGTGACGTCCTGGATTTGCGGTTGACGGCCGTTGCTCCTGATCCGGTCGACCTGCAATCGGCCCTGCCCCTGGACTTGTTCGCGATCCTGCAGTTTCCCGGCGGCGAACAAGTGTTCTGGAAACTGGAGCCCCTGGAGCTGAAAGAGATATCCGGCGGCGGTGCGCGGGTGCTGTATGCCGGCCCCCTGCGCATCCCCATGGATGTACCTCCGGGAAAGGTTTACCTGGAGTTCGGACTGGGCTACCGGGGCATGCCCCCCTTGCGCGGGCAAAGCGAATCCCTGCCGTGGGAGATCCGGTCCGGAGCCCAATAGCCCCTGGCAGACAAATTCCGGACGGGGACTGTACGCATCGCTTTGTTGCACACGTTACCTTTAAGGTACACCCTCCCCTGGTTTGCTTCTTCCCTGGCCGTACGAAACGGATCTTCTATGCTGCGCACCTTTACTACAATTGCCTTACTTTTTACCGGCCTAATCCTCTTCGCACAAATGCAAACTGACGCGGGCCCGCGGTTTGCCAACGAATGGGTCACAGCAGGAAACGCATACCTCAAGATCCGGGTCGCTGAGGACGGCATGTACCGCATCGACGCGGCGACCCTAGGGGCAGCCGGTCTACCCGCCGGACCGGCTGCGGCCGGACAACTGACGCTCCACCACAACGGCCAGGTGGTGCCGGTGGAACTGGCTGCGGACGGCCTCTACTTTTACGGCGAGCGGGCCCGGGGGGAAATGGATGCTTACCTCTTTCCGGAGGGCGCTTCCCAACAACTGAACCCCCGGTACGGCATGTATACCGATACGGCGGCCTACTACCTCGCGCTGGCCCCTGCCGGTGCGTCTCCCGTCTACCGGACGGACCAGACCGTTAGCGGAGGTACTCCGACGACGACGGTACACCGCACGGCTGAAAAACTCTTTACCGATAAGCACAGCAAGTATTATCGCCGCAGTTCGGGGAGTACCATCATCTTCTCCCACTACGACCTAGCGGAAGGCTTCGGTTCCCGCGCCAGCAACGATCTCCTGTCGAGTAACGGGAGTACCGTTACCTCGGTCGACGTTCCGCTGCCGGGTTCCACGGGGGGGGAAGCTACACTGGCCATTCGCTTTGGGTTGGCCTTCGGAGATGGTCACCAGCAGCTAATAAGTGTCGGAGGGCAGCAGCTCGGAGAGGTGAGCTCCACCGACTGGAGCGTCAACGATCAACGCTATGCCTTCACCGCCAGCGGCCAGAAAGCCACGGTGCAGATCTCCGGGCAGGCGGGCAATCAGGACAAGGCCAATCTGGCCTACATCCGCATCACGTATCCGGCCAGCTTCGCGCTCAGTGGCGGCCAACTGCCCTTTAGCCTGCCGGCCGGCGGGGAGTTGGCCCTGTCAGCTACGGGCCTGCCCGCCGACGCCCGGCTTTACGACCTCACCAATGCCGGGGTGTACACTCCGGCGGGCGGCGCGTTCCGACTACCCGCGTCCACTACGGAGCGAAATTTCGTACTGGTGGGGGAGTTCCTGGCACCCGCGGCTGCCGCCCCGGTCGTGTTGGAGGAGGTACTGCCTGATCCGGACGCGAACTACCTGATCCTGAGCAGCCGGCGGCTGGCCGGTGCGGGGCTCGATGCCCTGGCCACCTACCGCAGCTCACTCACCGGCGGCGGGTACCGGGTCAAGGTGACCTACGTAGAGGATGTGTACGATTCCTTCGGCTACGGCCTGGACCGACACCCCCAGGCCCTGCGCAACTACCTCGACGCGGCCATGGCCCGCGCTCCGGGCCTGGAATACCTGTTCATCGTGGGAAAGGGTCGGGAGTACCCCGACTTGCGGACCACCGCGGACCTGGAGAAGGCCTGGTCGACCTACTTTGTGCCGAGCTTTGGACTACCGGCGTCCGACAACCTGCTTTCCGCCCTGCCCGGGAAAGTCGCTCCCCGGCTGGCCACCGGTCGCCTGGCCGCCATCACTCCGGAAGAAGTGGCGCTCTACGCGGGGAAGCTGCGGGAAGTCGAACGGCAAATCGAGCAGTCGAACCAAACCATTGGAGACCTCGACTGGATGAAACAAGCCCTGTTTCTGGGAGGAGGACAGTCGGCGGGGGAACAGGCTGCCATCCGCTACAACCTCGGAACCATGGAGGATATCTTCGAGCACAGTAGCCTGGGCGGAAATGTTACCAGCGTGTTCAGAACGAGCTCGGACCCCATCGAAACTACCCGCCAGGAGGCCATCTTCGAACGCATCAACGCGGGAATATCCGTCCTTACCTTTTACGGGCACTCGAGCAGCCAGGGCTTCGACTTCAATATCGACAACCCGGACAACTACAAGAACAAGGGCAAGTATCCCTTCATGATCAGCCTGGGCTGCTACAGCGGCGATGCCTTCACCCAGGCGCGGAGCATCAGCGAGCGCTTCCTGTTCCTGCCGGACGGCGGCGCGGTTGCCTTCGCGGCCTCGAAGGGACTGGGCTACATCAGCGCCTTGGGTACCTATGGCCGTAACATTTTCCGCCACCTGTCGGGCGATACGTACGGAGAAGGGGTCGGGCGCGCCATCCAGGCTACGGTCGCCGACTACGCGAGCAGTACCAACTTCACCCTCGGTATTTTGCTGGAGCAATTCTCGCTCAGCGGGGACCCCGCCTTCCGGCTGCACCCGCGTCCCGGCCCCGACCTGGTCATAGACCCGGCCTCGATCGCCATTACCCCCGGTGTGGTACCGGCCCAGGATACATCGTTTTCCCTCTCCCTCCGCCTCCTGAACCTGGGCACGAAAAACGAAAGCGTTCCCGATTCCACCCGCCTCAGCTTTTCCCAGCGGTTGCCATCCGGGGAGGTTCGTTACCTGCGGCGCTACGCCGTCGCGGTGCCCGCCTATGCGGTAGACACTACTCTAAGCTTGCCCAACCTGGGCTTTGAAGCGGTCGGGTTAAATCGCATCCTGATCGCCGTCGACCCCGACAACACCATTGCGGAGCTCCCGGCGGGAGAGGCGGAAGCCAACAACAACTTACGGCTGGCCGACCAGGAAGGAATCCCGCTCACGGTGGTCGCCAATACGGCCAGGGTTGCCTTCCCCCCTGCTTACGCCCTGGTAGGCCCGGGCTTCGAGCTGATTGCCGGCACTTCGGACCCGCTGGCTCCCGAGCGCAGTTACCGCTTGCAGATTAGTAAGGTTGCGACCTACTCCGACCTGCTGGTCGATGAAGTGATCCACAGCCCGGGTGGCGTGATCCGCTACCAGCCCTCCCTCGGATTCCAGGACAGTACGACCTATTATTGGCGCATCAGCCCGGACAGCACCGAGTCGGTCGTAGGCGCTCCCTTCATCTGGAGCAACAGCAATTTCACCTACCTAAGTGCCCAGGATCCAACCCGCGTTGATTTCGCGGTGCAGTCGCCCGGACAGTTCATCGAGGGCGAGGCAGAAAACCTTCGCCTAAGTGCAACGGACGAGAAGTGGGGGTTTACCCGAACGACCAACGATGTTGAGATCTTCAATGGTCTCTATCAAAGCAGGGAGATGCCCCGATTTGTGTGGAACGGTACGCGGTATAACTCTCCGCACCCCTGGCACCTAAAGTCTGGCATACAGGTCATTCTCGTGGATAGCACCAATAACTCAAAATGGTATGGTAACCCCGGGAAGGGGCAATACAATTCGGTTGCGAAGAGCGGCGACCCCTGGAGTTTCAACACCAGCAACGATGCCGGGCGTCAGGGTCTGATGAAATTTCTGGACGAATACGTGCAAGACGGGCAGTACGTAATCCTGTACAGTGTACAGCGGGGAACCGATATAGAATACCATAATAGTGGTTGGCTACAGGACTCTACCACCACCGGCCGCACCCTTTATGGCCTACTGGAAGCGGAAGGGGCCGAGCAAATCCGCTTGCTTGAAAGCCTGGGCTCCGTTCCGTACACCCTGGCCTACCAGAAAGGCCACGGCCCCATCGCAGAGACCGTCGCCACGGCTCAGAATGCGGAAACGTATTTACTGATCCCCATAAATGAGAACTGGAAGAGCGGCAACTACACTTCCCCCCCCATCGGGCCGAGCCTGGAGTGGAACGACCTGAACCTCGAATTTAGCAGCGTCAACATCGGGGCGGCCGACAGCTGTTACTTTCGACTACTCGGCCTGCATCCCGACGGAAGGCAGGAAATCCTCCAGGAAAAAGCGCTGGGAATTCGGGAAGAAAAGCGGTTTCAGTTCGATCTGAGCGTATACGATGCCGCCGAATTTCCTTATTTACTTACTTCCTTCAATCTCTTTGACGATTCCGAGCGCACCGTTGCATCCCTGCGGGGCATCTACGTAGACTACCGCCGCCCCGGCGACGTAGCGGTCAGCCCCGCGATCGCCTACTCCTTCCCCGACAGCCTCGAGCAGGGCCAGCTCGGCCGCCTCGAAATCGGCTACGAAAACATCTCCCGCACCGACATGGACAGCCTCCTCGTAGAGCTCGTCGTGATCGACGCCGCGAACCGGGTGACGACCCTGCGGGAGCGCCAGGCCCCGGTGGTCGCGGGCGCCTCCGGCGTTGCGGCCTTTACCCTGCCCACGGAGGGCACAAACTCCGGTCTCCGCCTCCAGCTTACCCTCAATCCCGCCGACGACCAGGCGGAAGTGGTCCGCTTCAATAACTTCCTGGTAGCTGACCTCGGCGTGAGCGTCGATCAGGTAGCTCCCGACCTCAAGGTCTACTACGACGGCCGCCGCATCCGCGACGGCGAACTGGTCAGCGGCAAGCCGGAAATCCTCATCCAGGTCCGCGACGAAAGCCCGTACCGGCGCCTCGACGATTCCAGCGCGTACCTGGTACAACTCCTTCACCCGGATGGTACCAGGGAAACCATCCGCATGGCCGACAGCCGCGTCGACTTCATCCCCGCGCCCGCCGACGGAGAGAACATGGCCGAAGTCTACTTCCGCCCGGAGCTGTTGCAGGATGGTCCGTACACCCTGGTGGTACAGGCTAGTGACCGCAGCAAAAACGCCGCCGGCCGCCTCGAATACCGCCAGTCTTTCGAAGTGATCAACCAGCAATTGATCACCAACGTACTGACCTATCCGAATCCCTTCACTACCCAGACCAGTTTCGTCTACACCCTCACCGGCTCCACCCCCCCGGATATGTTCCGTATCCAGATCATGACCGTCAGTGGCCGCGTGGTGCGTGACATCGACCTGCTCGCCTACGAAGCCATCAGCGTGGGTACCCACCAGACGGACTTCAAATGGGACGGTACCGACGAGTACGGAGACCTGCTCGCCAACGGGGTATACCTCTACCGCGTCATCACCTCCGACGGCAACGGTGAGGCGCTGGAAGCCTACGACAACGGCACCGACCAGTACTTCCGCAACGGGATGGGAAAGGTGGTGATCCTGCGCTAACCTTCCACCCGTCGTAGCCGCACTTCCTTGATCCAGAGGCCCGTTTCCGCCCCCGCCTGGGTGGCCGTGCCCACCTCCAGCCGGGTGCTGCTCACGGGGATCTTCAGCCGGCCTATCTTCCGTTCCGCCCAATCCCGCGGGTAGACTTCCTTCCGGGGGACCCGGTCAGGCACCGGCAGTGGGTGCGTGACCGCCACCGGCAGGTCCGATTGCAGGTTCTCGCCCGCGTCGGTGCCTATCCGGATCCGCTGGGCGCCGGGGGCGTCCAGGTGGTAGGAAAGAGTAACTTCGTAGGTACCGCCTGCGCGTGCAACCACCGGCCAGTACGCACCCGCTACGCCGAGGTCTATGAAGAAGTCGTTGGCCCAGCCGTTCTCGTCACTGAAGTGGGTACTCCCGAGGGGCTCGCCCTCGTGGGCCAGCAGCCGGATTTCCCCCGGTGCGCCGTCGAGATCGATTGGCGGGGCCACCAGATCCGGACGGTCGATCGACCGGGCAAACCGGCGGTAACGGTCCGCCATGGAATCGCCGACTTGCGGTACCTCCGCGTAAATATTGCTTTCCTGCCCGGGGTCACGGGCCAGGTCGTAGAGCTCGTGGTGCAGCGAATCCCGCGCTACGTAGAGGTAGCGGGCGTCGCGCATGCTTCCCGGGTAGCCGGTATAGGGGTAGCCCTGCCCGGAGGCGTACACGAAGCGATCGGCGATCGACCTCCCCTCCAGCAGGGGCCGGAGGCTCACCCCGTCGAGCCCCGTCGGTACCGGTTGACCGATGAGGTCCAGGAGCGTGGGCAACAAATCGATGTGCGCCGCCGGCACGGAAATTACCCGGCCGTTTGCGGGGTGGGCCCCGGGCAGGCGAATGGAAAAGGGAACCCGGACACCTCCCTCGTCTACCTGCCCCTTCACGCCGCGGAGCCCCTGCCGGTACCGGTCGCCGTTCGGTCCGTTGTCAGAAGCGAATACCACGATGGTATTGGCCAGTTTGCCTGACGTTTCCAATCGCGCCAGCAGCTGTCCGATGCGGTCGTCTACAGACTCCACCATCGCGTAAACACCGGTATTGAAGTCGGTCAGCCCCCGCTGTTGCACCGCATCCCAGTAGCGATCGGCCACCTGTACGGGCGTGTGGGGTGCCTGGTAGGCAAGCATGCAGAAAAAGGGTTGGGGACTGGACTCCATAAAGTGGGCCGCCGAGTCGGTCAGCAGCTGCGTCAGGTCGGCGGCGAAGGGGACGGCTGCATCCTCCTCGTCCCGTAATTCTCCCCGGAAGTAGTCGTTGAAGTGCCCCAGGGTGAAGCCAAGGAATTCGTCAAACCCCTGTCCGCCGGGGTAGTAGGGAAAGGTGGCGCCGTTGTGCCACTTGCCGTAGAGGCCGGTCCGGTACCCCGCCCGCTGCAGGTACTCGGCCAGGGTGACCGTGGCATCGTCCATGGTCTCCCGGCGGCGGGTCACGAAAATAGCCCCCGTGCGCGGTGGGTACATTCCGCTAAGGAAGCCGGCACGCGTCGGGGCGCAGACGGGACTCACGTAGAAGCGATCGAAGTGTGCACTCCCCCGCAGCAGGGCGTCGAGGTTCGGAGTACGGATACTGTCGTTGCCGTGAAGGGACAAGTCGCCGATGCCCTGGTCATCGGTGAGAATAAAGAGAATGTTGGGCGTAACGGGCGGAAGCCTTTCTTTCCCCGGGGCGGGACCGCAGGTGCAGAGGAGCAGGAGAAGTGCAATAGACCAAAATACGCGCATCGGAGAAGCTTGAAGCCTGAATGTAAGTAGTTCGGCCGACTCTATGCCCCCGGCTGCTCCGCGGATCGCACACCTGCCCCCCCGTCATCGTTTTAGTATCCATGCGTTTCCTCCCTTCCTTATTCCTGTTCTTGCTGGTGGCACAGCCGGCCACCGGTCAGGCGCTAATCGACACCCTGGCCGCCCGGGTATGCGACTGCATGCAGGACGCGCCGGAGATCATCTACCCCCGCCTGCAGGCCAGGCGCTGCGTCGATGACGTCAGCCGGGGATATACCTCCCGCATCTGGATGGAACTGTTCCTGTCCACCGACCGGCCCGACGATCGCCGCCGCCTCACGGAACTCCTCATCGAACCGCTGGCCATCGGTTGCCCCATGCTGCAGGATTTTGCGCCGGGAAGAGGGGAACCCGAACTTCACTACAGCGACTTTCCCCTGGCCCGGGCCGCGAACCGGAAGCAGACCGCCAAACACCCCCTGCCCGACCTGGCCGCGACGACGACGCAGGAGGGCCGGGACGTCTTCCGGATCAGCGGCACCTTACTTTTATCCTCCACCGGCGATACCCTACCCCTCCGCCTGGAGTCCGGGTCGATCATGGAGTTCGTGCTGCCCTCGCGGCAACTGCGCCGTGTCAACCTGACCGTCGGCCAAGCCCTGACCGTTACCTACCGCTACGACTGGCAAACCGACGAAAAACGGGCCACCGCCGTCGTGATTGCCCTGGAATGAAAGCGACTAATTTGGTTTCAGTAGAAACTGAAAGTTGTGTGGGGTGTTGTAATTCAGACTCCAATTTACCGTTTATGCACGCCCCCGCCCTCGACACCGTCCTCCGCGATCCCCGACTTTCCCCCCACCTGCGCGCCGCCGCCCTAAAGGTGAAGGACGGCGAGCGGATTACGCCGGAGGAGGGCCTGATGCTCTACGAAGAAGCCCCCCTCGGCTACCTCGGTGCCCTGGCGAACTTCGTCCGGGAACGCCGCCACGGCGACCGTACCTACTTCAACCGCAACTTCCACGTAGAGCCGACCAACGTCTGCCTCTACACCTGCACCTTCTGCAGCTACAGCCGCCGGATGAAGAAGCGGGAAGACGGCTGGGAGTATACCCTGGAGGACATCATGGACATCGTAAAAAAGTACGACGATCAGCCCGTGACCGAGGTACACATCGTCGGCGGCGTGCTGCCCCAGTACGACGTGCCCTTCTACACCGGGCTCTTCCGCGCCATCAAGACCCACCGCCCCGACCTGCACGTGAAGGCCCTGACGCCGGTGGAATACCACTACATCTTCAAGAAGGCCAGAATCAGCTACGAGGAGGGCATGCGCCTGATGAAGGAGGCCGGCCTCGAAAGCATGCCCGGCGGCGGCGCGGAGATCTTCGCCCCCGAGATCCGCGACCAGATCGCCGGCGGCAAGTGCAGCGGTGAGCAGTGGCTGCGCATCCACGAAATCTGGCACGAACTGGGCATGCGCTCCAACGCGACCATGCTCTACGGCCACATCGAGGAATACCGCCACCGGGTCGATCACCTGGAACAACTGCGGGCGCTGCAGGACAAGACCGGCGGCTTCCAGACTTACATTCCCCTCAAGTTCCGCAACGAGAACAACGAACTCAGTCACCTGCCGGAAAGCACGGTCGTGGAGGACCTGCGCAACTACGCCATCGGCCGCATCTACCTCGACAACTTCGACCACGTCAAGGCCTACTGGCCCATGATCGGCCGCACCACCGCCCAGTTGAGCCTGGCCTTCGGCGTCGACGACCTCGACGGCACCATCGACGATACCACCCGCATCTACTCCATGGCCGGTGCCGAGGAAAAGCACCCCGCCATGAGCACCGAAGACCTAGTCAAGATGATCCGCGCCGTCGGCCGCCAGCCCATCGAGCGGGATACGCTGTACGGGGTCGTGGAAGACTTTACGGACGTGGAGTTTGCCGGCGATAAGGAGTTTCGGGGGTATACGGCTTTGCCGGTGGTGTAAAAATTTAAAATTTTCAATTGCAAATTTTAAATTTATGAAGATCTACATCGTAAGGCACGGAGAAACCGACTACAACCTGAACGGCATCGTACAGGGCAGTGGCGTCGACTCCAGCCTCAACGAAACGGGGCGGGAGCAGGCGCGGCACTTTTACGCGCGGTACCACGACGAAGACTTCGAAGTGGTGATCACCAGCGACCTGAAGCGCACCCGGGAAACTGTGGCACGATTCATCGAGGAGGGAACCCCGTGGGAGGTGCACCCCGAGATCACCGAGATGTCGTGGGGCAGCCATGAGGGCAAGCAGGGCACCGCGGAGAGCATCGCCGAGTACCGGGCCATCAAGGACGGCTGGGCCGAGGGCCGGATCGACGGCCGCATCGGCGGTGGCGAAAGTGCCCGGGAGATGGGCGAGCGGCTGCAACGCTTTATCGACCACCTCCGCGAACGCCCCGAAGAGAAGATCCTCATTTGCAGCCACGGGCGCGCCATGTGCGGACTGGTCACCCTGCTCATGGGCTTCCCCATCCGCCGCATGAACGAACTGACACACAACAACCTGGGGCTCTGGATCGGCGAGCTGAAGCCCGAGGGCCACTACGAATTTCACCTCCGGAACGACCGCAGTCACCTGCCCGGTACCGTAAAGCCCGGCAAATGGTAGTCCCCCCCCTCCCCCGCCTCGTGGCCGTCAGTTACCTGAACACCAAGCCCCTGCTGTATGGACTGCTCCGGAGTCCGCTCAGCGACCGCATGCGCATGGACCTGGCCATTCCCAGCGAATGCGCCCGGCGGCTTGCGGAAGGCGAGGCCGAGATCGGGCTGGTCCCGGTAGCCATCCTGCCCGAGCTGGAGCACTACCAGATCATCAGCGACTACTGCATCGGGGCCGACGGCGCGGTGGCTACGGTGTGCATCTACGGCGACGTGCCGCTGGAGCAGCTGACGCACGTGTACCTCGACCACCACAGCCGCACCTCCGTCATGCTGGCCCGCCTGCTGCTGGAGGAGTACTGGAAGCACCCGGTTACCTTCCTGGACGCCGAGGACGGCTACATCGACCACATCAACGGGACCGTCGGGGGACTCATCATCGGCGACCGCACGATCGGA
Source organism: Chitinophagales bacterium (assembly GCA_038258275.1). Lineage (GTDB taxonomy): Bacteria > Bacteroidota > Bacteroidia > Chitinophagales > Saprospiraceae > Neolewinella. The sequence continues at coordinate 13,553 of JBBSPZ010000043.1, forward strand.
CTGGACCAGCGCTTCAACCACGTCTACGATCTCGGTGCCGCCTGGAAGGAACATACCGGCCTGCCCTTCGTCTTCGCCGCCTGGGTAACGACCAAGCCGCTTTCCCCCGACTTCGTCGCGGAGTTCAACGCGGCGCTCAAGGAAGGCCTCGACCACCTGCCGCAGTTGCAGCTGCTCCTGCCCTCCCCCCACCCTGACTTCAGCCTGGAGGAGTATTACACCCACCACATCGACTACGCGCTCGACGCGGGCAAGCGGGAGGCGCTGGAACGCTTTCTGAAGTACGTAGACGCGGCGGTGGCGGTCTAATCCTGCTTAATCGTTACCCGTCCGGTGAAGGGCGTGCTGTAGCGCTCCTCATAGAGATTGAGATACCTGTCGTAAGCTTGCTTACCGTAGGTCTTTCCATTCAATTTCAGGATACCCTTTCCTACCTCCAGTTCCCGGATTTCTCCGGCGTCGAGCAGTCCTTCCTGCTGCAGCACTTCCACGAGGCCGGTAAAATCGTAGCGGACGAAGGCTTGCTCCCGCTCCTTCGAGAGTTCAGCTTTACGCTGCTCCAGTTCGTGCAGGGCTTCACGAAGCGCACGTTCTTTTTCGTTGATTCGATCGAGGTCGTCCAGTTCCCCAAGTCTAAGCTGCCGGAGGTGTTCGTAGTCAAACAAGCGACCGGCAGGTACCCCGTCGTTTACGGCAATCCTGACTGAATCCAGGGCGCGCATCGCGACGCGCCGAAGCGAGTCTCCGTTGGGGAAGCGGTACCTCGCCTCTCCTACCAATTCCATGATCGAGTCCATGTTGACGGATTCCAGCGCGAGCTGCGCAATGCGGTAGAGGCTGTCGGGTGAGAAATCGTTTTCAACCCCCCCATCCGGCCACCGCCGGAAGCCCGGTACCGGACGGTTTTCCATCTTTCCTACTCCGTAAATAATGGTGGTATCGGCTTCGTAGGTTTCGGGGTTGACGCTCAGTACCGTATCCGGACCCGCCAGCTTTCTCCCCGTAGCCACATCCAACATTTTTTCAACCTCGTGCTCATACTGCGGGTAGTCCGACGCTGGAATGACCCGCCCGTCCAGCTCCAGTTCCTGGATCTTCCCGTCCGCTACGCGCAGACGGGTTGTCCGGCCGTTCGTGATTTTGGTCACCTGGTGATTGCCCGGCGGTAGGGTGTCGGGGTCGGCAAGCGCGGGTGCGGAGGCTTCTACGGGAAGCGGGGATGCTTCGGCTTCACCCGCCGGAGAATAAGCAGCGGTGCCGACGAGCGTCAGAATGGCAAGCAGGGGAAGGAGAAACAGTCGGCTTTTCATCGTGTATTTGGTTTCCCGGTGATCGATAAAGCGGCGCATGCGGGCGAGCAGGCCGCCGCCGTCGGTGAGGGAAAGGGCGGTTACCGCCCCGGTGGGTGACTGCTCACTGAAGTACAGCAGGGCCCGGGCGTAGGGCAGCTGTCCCGGCCCGTAGCGCAGGACCAGGTCGTCGCAGCAGTGCTCCCGCTCCTCCCGGATGCGGGCGCCGATCCAGTGCATGGCCGGGTGGTAGTAGAACACTACCTCGATCAGGCACTGCAGCAGGTGAAAGAGGTGGTCGGCGCGGCGCAGGTGGGCCAGTTCGTGGAGGATGACGGTTTCGGCTTCCTCGGTCGTCAGCTGATTCACCAGGGCTACGGGGAAGAGTAGGATCGGTTTGAGGTGACCGACGAGCAGGGGGCCGCTGATCCGGTCGGTGAGGCCGATGCGCACGGTGCCCCGGTAGCCGATCCGTTCGGCCAGGACGGTTACGTGGTGGAAGAGGACGGACCAGGCCTCCGACCCGGATAAGCGTTGTGCGCTGCATTCGAGCTTGCGGACACCCACATGAGCAATGAGCAGCCGGCTACCCCCGACCAGGAGTCCGGCAGCCCAACAGATCACCAAAAGGACCAGCCAGAATTCGGCGGTACTCCAGAGGGAAGCGGGGGCGGCCGCAGCCATCAGTATGGCATCCTGCGCTCCGCCGCCCAGAAAAACAACGGCTGCCGCTGCGTCCGTCATGGCAGGCTCGTAGTAGTACCCAAAGGTGAAACCAGCGATGGCCGCCTGCAACAGCAGGATAGCGAAGGCAAGGCGGTAACGGCCCACCGCCCCTAGTCGGGTATAGCGGGACACGCCCCACAGGACCAGCGCCAGCGCCGTCGCCTGCCACAGCGAATGGAGGATGGTCATGCCGGCGGCGTGGATCAGGGCGGAAGTGAAGAGGTACTCAAGCATGGCGGTTTCCGTTTTCCAGTTTTTCGATCAGTTGCTTGATTTCGACCAGGTCGGCCGCGGAGGCCTCGCCGTTGCCGAGGGCGCGCAGCACCAGCTCCGTCCGCGACCCGCCGAAGGCGGCGTTGACGAAGCGGTTGAGGAGGCCCTCCTGGGTCCCCTTCCGGGGTACGGCAGCCGTATAGACGTGGCTGCGACTGCTGACGTCGCGGCTGACCAGCCCTTTCTCCGCCATCAGCTGCATCAGCTTCAGGGTGGTGGTGTAGCCGATGGACTTTCCGCGGTCCTCGTTCAGCCGGTCGTTGACCTCGCGGACGGTCAGGGGGCCGGCATCCCAGAGGACGCCGAGGATGCGGAGCTCGCTTTCGGTAGGGGCAGGATGCATGTACGAATAGTTTCGTACAAATATATACGAAAGTATTCGTAGTTGCAAATAATTCTACCGCCGATCGGTTGTTGGCTAAGCCTTCGCCAGGGTAATCCCGAAGGTAGAGCCCAGTCCCGTCGTGCTGCGGACGTTGATCGTCTGCTGGTGGGCTTCCATGATGTGCTTGACGATGGAGAGTCCCAGACCGCTTCCGCCCTTTTGCCGGCTGCGGCTCTTATCAACCCGGTAGAAGCGGTCGAAGACGTGGGGCAGGTGCTTTTCGGGGATGCCGATGCCGTTGTCCGCTACCTCACACAGGATGTAGCTTTCCATATCGTAGAATCCGATGCGGGTGGCGCCCCCCGAATTTCCGTACTTGACGGAGTTATTGACCAGGTTGATGAGTACCTGCCGGATGCTTTCGCGGTCCGCGGAGACCATAAATCCGGTATCCGCCCCCGGCTTGAGGGTGAGGGTGATACCGGACTGCCGGCTTTTGAGGTCGAGTTCTTCAATGACCTCCTGGGCCAGTTCCCGGATGTTGAAGGGTTCGGGGTCGAACATGAGGTCACCGCTTTCGAGGCGACTGATGGCACTGAGGTCTTCCACGATGGTCTGCAGGCGCTCGACGTTCTTGGCGGCCTTCTTAATGAAGGAGCGGGTGATCTTTACGTCGTCGTAGCCGTGATCCATCAAGGTATGGAGGTAGCCCTGGATGTTGAAAATGGGCGTCTTGAGCTCGTGGCTGATGTCGCCAACGTAGCGGCGGCGATACTCGGCGAAGCGCTCGTACTGATCCAACTGCTCTTGCTGGCTCTCGGCCCAGTCGGCCACCTCCTGTTCCACTTCGTCGATAATCGGCTGGTCGGGATCGATGCCTTCGCGCTTGATGTCGGAGCTCACCTTCTGGCTGTGGATGGTTTTATAGATCAGCTTGATCTTGCGGTAGATGTAGCGGTCCAGGGTCGCGAGTACGATCGAGTAGCTGATCAGGAAGGTGGTCGGACCGCACAGCAGCAGCAACCACCAGCTGAAGGGCACGGCGGGAAGCGCGAACATCAACAGCAGGGCTCCTTCGGTCGCCAGGGCGATGAAGAGGGCGGTGCGAATGGAGATCTCCCGGGGGGTACTGTTCTTGAGCATGGTACTGCGTCACTGTTTGCGCGGTCGGAGACCGCATGGTACTGGCGCTAGAACTCGAATTTGTACCCGATGCCCTTGATGGTCTTGATGTAGTGGTCGCCGAGCTTTTCGCGCAGCTTCCGGATGTGGACATCGATGGTGCGATTTCCCACAATGACGTCCGTGCCCCACACCTTATTAAAGATCTCCTCGCGCGTGAAGACCTTGCCGGGCTTGGAGGCCAGCAGGGTGAGCAAGTCGAACTCTTTTTTGGCCAGCTCGATGCGTTCCTTGCCCCGCCGCACGACGATTTGCTCGAGGTCGATCTCAAGATCGCCGATGGAAATGAAATTGGCTTCCTCTTCGTCTTCCTGCCGCACGTTGCGCCGCAGCAGCGCCTTCACCCGGCTGATCAGTACACGGGGCCGGATGGGCTTGGTGATGTAATCATCCCCCCCGGTATCGAGGGCCGCGATCTGGCTGTAATCTTCCTCCCGGGCGGTGAGGAAGGTGATAACGGTGTTGTCGAAATCCGGATCGGCCCGCAGCTGGCGGCAGACTTCTACCCCATCCATGACGGGCATCATGATGTCGAGGACGATCAGGTCGGGGCGAAACTCCCGGGCGAGTTGGAGGCCTTCCTCCCCGTTGCCGGCGGTGGCGACTTCGAAGCCCTCCTTACGCAGGTTGAATTCGAGGATCTCGAGAATATCCGGTTCATCGTCTACCAGAAGTATCTTCGCCGGGGTAACAGTCATGCGCTAAGGATTGAATGGGTGCAAAAGTAGGCCACGCATGTGGCTTGTACCTTAATTGACCGTTAAGTGCAGGTAAAGCCACCTCTTAAAGTAGTCCAGTGAAAAACGTTTACTTCGTCCGCCACGCCAAGAGCAGCTGGGCCGACATGAACCTTAAAGACCACGACCGCCCCCTTAATTCCCGCGGAAAGAAGGATGCCCCCCGCATGGCCGCCCGCCTCCGGAAGGAAGGCGTGAAGGTCGATGGCCTGCTCGTCTCCAGCGCCAAGCGCACCCGGCAGACCGCGGAGGTCTTCGCCGAAGCCTACGGACTGGGCAAGGACCAGGTCATCAAGGAAAAAAAGCTTTACCACGCCGGCCCAAAGACCATTCAATCCTGCATCCGCGAGCTGCCCGACAACTGGGAAACCGTACTGGTCTTCGGCCATAACCCCGGCTACACCGAGGCGGCCAACGTCCTTCAGCACGACGACTACATCGGCAACGTCCCGACCTGTGGCATCATCGGCAGCACCTCGTCCGCCACGAAATGGGCCAAATGGAAAATGTCGGACGCCAAGCGGACGGTTTTTTTCACCCCAAAGGACAGCAAGTGATCCGTCGTTCCCCGGTACTCATCCTGTTCATCCTCGCCTGCGGTTGTGCCAACGTCAACCCCGGTCCGCCCCCCGTGGATACCGACAAGCTCTCCCGGGTTATCGCCGACCTCAACCTGGCCCAATCCCTGGCCGGGGAGATTCCCGTGCTGGTCCGCGATTCCATGGAAGCCCTCTACTACGATTCCGTCCTCGCCGATTACGGCTACACCCGCACCGAATTCGACAGCCTCATGTGGATCGTCCGCCAGGAACCGGTGTGGATCGACAGTATTTACGCACGGGCCGGGGTGATCGTCGCTCGGGGGATGGTGGAGGAGGGGGGTTAGACGGGCTTCGCCCTGGGTTAGAGCGCTTTCGCGCGTTAGAGGCTGCCGCCGTTAGCCTCTAACGTGAGCGCAGCGAGCTCTATCCCAGGGCGCCAGCCCGTCTATTCACTATCTTTGCAGCGATGAGCAAATTCGTAGTATCCGCCCGCAAGTACCGCCCCGTTCGCTTCGATGAAGTGGTGGGACAGCAGCACGTGTCGCTGACGCTGAAGAACGCCCTCCAGACGGATCACCTCGCGCACGCCTTCCTCTTTTGCGGGCCACGGGGCGTGGGAAAAACGACCTCCGCGCGCATTCTGGGCAAGGTGCTCAACTGCCAGAACCGGACGGCGGATTTCGAGCCCTGCAACGTGTGCGACAGCTGCGTAGCCTTCAATAACAACGCCAGCCTCAACATCATGGAGCTGGACGCGGCGAGCAACAACTCGGTCGACCACATCCGGGCGCTGACGGACCAGGTGCGCTTCCAGCCGCAGCAGGGGGAGTACAAGGTATTCATCATCGATGAGGTCCACATGCTCTCGCAGCAGGCCTTTAATGCCTTCCTCAAGACGCTGGAGGAGCCGCCGCCCTACGCCGTCTTTATCCTGGCTACGACGGAGAAGCATAAGATCATCCCGACCATCCTGTCGCGCTGCCAGATCTTCGACTTCAAGCGGATCCAGCCCAACGACATCATCGGGCACCTGCAGGGGATCTGCGCGCAGGAAGGCATCACCGCCGACCCCGACGCCCTGCACATCATCGCCCAGAAGGCCGACGGCGCCCTGCGCGACGCGCTGTCGATCTTCGACCGCATCGTGAGCTTCAGCGGCGACACCATTACCTATGATGCCGTGATCGAGAACCTCAACGTGCTCGATTACGACTACTTCTTCCGGGCCGTCGATTACGTACTGACCGAGGACCGCGCCGGCATGATGCTGCTCTTCGACGAGGTGCTCCGCCGCGGATTCGACGAGGACCTCTTCCTCAACGGACTGGCCGCCCACGTACGCGACCTGCTCGTATGTAAGGACCCCGCCACGCTGAAGCTCCTGGAAGTCGGCGAACGACTCCGCGCGCGCTACCACCAGCAGGCGGCCGTCGCCCCGCCCGACCTCCTGCTCACCACCTTGGACCTGGCCAACGAATGCGACCTCAACTTCAAGATGGCCCGCAACAAGCGGCTGCACGTGGAAATGAGCCTGCTGCGCATGGTGACCATCCGGCGCGCCTTCCGCAACGAACCCCCGGTGTTGGCTCCCGCCGCGCCTCCCTCCGCACCCGCGACCCCGCACGTGGTGGAAACCGTACCGGTCATGGAACCTACGGCGGAAGAGATCAAGCCCGCCCCCGCGCCCGCGCCGGTCGGTCCTACGGCCTTTGCGAGTATCGACCTGGATGCCCTCTACCAGGAAGCCGAGGAAGAACTCGAATCCACCCCCTCCGCCGATGAGCTGCCCGAGCTCGACGACGCCCACCTGCGCCGTGCCTGGGAGGCCTTCCTGCTGGAAAATAAGGGCAGCACCCTGGCCATCTTCCTGAAACAGGCCCTGCCCCAGGTACGGGAGGAAGACGAGATCGTGGTGCGCGTCGGCTCCGCCCGGGCCATCGCTTCCCTGCGCGACGACGACAGCCTGATCGCCCACTTGCGCAAGACCTTCGAGCGGCCCAACCTGGTCATGATCCTCGAGCACGACGAGACGCTTAAACCGGTGCAGACCACCGTCAAAAAGCGGCTCACCGCCAAGGATAAGTACCTGGCCATGCGCGAGAAAAATCCCGCCCTCGATGAGCTGCGGCGGCGCTTCGACCTGCGGCCCGAGGAATAACCCTCGTCGGCCGACCGCAGCGAAGCGGAGGCTCGTCCGCCGAGGGGTATTACCGTTTTCGGAAGTACTGTACCAGCAGGTAGATCAGGTAGCCTCCCAGGCCGATGCCGCCGACCCACACGAGGATGTGCTTCAGCTGCTGGATATCGCGACTGAAAAAAGCGATGAGCACGGTCAGGGGCACGATCCCGGCCAGGATGAAGCGAGGGTAGCCCGTTTTCACTCAGCAACCAGGAGGGGACGACCACGAGAAACATCTGTATGACCATGATCGCTACCACCAGCATCGGCCCCCAGAAGCCGAATTGCCGCACGTATTCGGTGATGCGCTGGTGGTCGCCGCTGCTCACCACCGCATACATTTCCTGTACTCCCGCATGGAAAGGCGGCCAGAGAACATACGACGCGACCAGGCCGAGCAGGAGTGCCCCCGACAGGGTGTAGATGATCAGTTGAAGGCGGGAAGTGTTCGCGTGGCTCATTACCCTGGTGGTACAGTGGAGCGATGCCGGGGGTTCGCAGCGGTATGCCGGAAAGGGGCTAGTTTTGACTTATGCAAACAACCCTTGCCTGGCTCAACGAACGATCCGCTACCCGGGTCAAAGTCGCGGTTACCGACCTGGACGGCGTACTGCGGGCCAAATACCTCGCTACCCAAAAACTCATCGATTCCCTCGACTCCGGTTTCGGCTTCTGCAACGTGATCTTCGGCTGGGACAGCCAGGATGCCGTCTACACCGGGCACGTGGCCGACCCCGGATTCGCCGACGCCCACGCCCGCCTGGTGCCCGAGAGCCGCCGTACCCTACCCTGGGAGAACGACACCCCCTTCCTGCTGGCGGACTTTCGCGATGATGAGGGCCCGGCGGGGGCGGCCTGTCCGCGCTCCCTCTTGCTTCGCGTAGTGGAGAAGGCGCGCAAGATGGGGTTCACCGCCCGCTTCGGCCCCGAATACGAGTGGTTCGCTTACCGGGAAACGCCCGCCAGCCTGGCCGAAAAAGACTACCGCCGCCCCACTCCCCTCTCCCCCGGCATGTTCGGCTACTCGGCGCTGCGGACCGGGCAGCAGTCCGGATTCATGGAGGCCCTCTTCGACCAGCTCGCTGCCTTCGGGGTGGACCTGGAGGGACTGCACACCGAGACCGGGCCCGGCGTACTCGAGGCCGCCATCACCTACTGCGAGGCCGTCGAGGCCGCAGACTGCGCCATCCTCTTCAAGCAGGGCGTCAAGGAGATCAGCTACCGCCACGGCCTCGTGTCCAGCTTCATGGCCAAGCCCTCGGCCCAGCTGCCCGGCTGCGGCGGCCACCTGCACCAGTCGCTCTGGCAGGGCGATACCAACATCTTTCACGACCCGGGGGGCCACCACGGCATGAGCGTCACCTTCGAGCACTACCTGGCCGGACAACTGAAACTGCTGCCGGTGCTGATGCCGCTCTTTGCCCCCAACGTCAATAGTTACAAGCGCTACGTCCCCGGATCCTGGGCGGCCACCCGCGCCAACTGGGGCGTCGACAACCGTACGGTCGCCCTGCGCGTCATCCCCGGCACCGCTACTTCCACCCGCCTCGAGACCCGCGTGCCCGGCGCCGACGCCAATCCCTACCTCGCCATCGCCGCCGCACTTGCCGCGGGCCTCTATGGCATCGAACATCAGCTCCCCCTCGAGCAAGCTCCCGTAACCGGCAGCGCCTACACCCAGCAGGTCGGCGTGCCCCTCCCCCACCACCTGGGCGGGGCCGCGGGTGCCATGAAGGCTTCCGATGAGGTTCGCGGTATCCTGGGCCAGGCCTTCACCGACCATTTCGTCCGCACGCGGGAGTGGGAGTGGGAACAATACCTCGGAGCCGTCACGGATTGGGAATTGCGGCGCTACCTTGAGCTCGCCTGATGATCCCTAACCCTCCACCCCCGTCGATCATGACCAATTACCAGACCATTCTGCGCTACGCCTGGCGGGCGTACGACCACACCCGCAAAATTCGCAGCATCGAGGACATCAGTGCCCTGGTATCCACCAACCACGTCTTCAAGCTGATCATGGAAGACGGCAACGTGCTCATTGCCAAGGTGACCTATTTTGGCTCCTTCGAGGGCTTTGCCGAGGACCACACCATCATCAACGTACTGGCCAACAACCTGCCGGTGCGCTACGCCAACTTCCTGAGCCGCGGACTCATGAAGGGCAACCAACTCTTCTTCCACCGCCACATCGACGAGGAGCAGGATGCCTGGATCATCTTCTACCGGCCGATCCAGATCCAGGAGAATCCGCCGCGCCGCCTCACCGAGGACCAAGTGCAGCAGATGGGCCGCGAAATGGCCTACTTCCACCGCGACTGCACCCTGGTCACCAACACCCTGCCGCGCAGCGACCGGGACATGACCTCCGACGTCAACGCCCTGCTTACCTCGGCGCGCACGGACTACCCGGACGACTTCGACCTCATCGAAAGGCACTGCCGGCTGTTCCTGGAGAATACCTTCAAGATTAACGTGTACGGCTTCCAGAAAATCCCCGTCTTCGTGGACTGGAACATCGGCAACTTCAGCCTAGACCGTACCGGCCGGATGGCCAGTCGCTGGGATTACGACTGGTTCCGCGTGTCTACCCGGGTCTCTGACTTCTATTTTCTGAGTCGGGTGGTCAGCGAAATCGGGGACAAGACGGCCTTCACCTACGAGGTGGACCGCCTGCTCGAGGACCGCTTCCTGATGTTCTTAAAATCGTACCACGAGGTCTTCCCGCTGTCGCGGCAGGAAGTGCTCTTCATCAAGGAGGCGTATCGCTTCTTTTTACTCAACTACGTTTTGCGTCTCGGCCGCTACTTCTTCCGCACTTCCTTCGCGGAAAAGCTGGCATACGATGCCCTGCGGATTCACCTCCCTACCCTGGACGAGAAGTTTAGCGTCGACCCCATCCTCGCCGCCCTGAAACTATAATCCCATGAACACCAGCGTATTCGCGGACATCGCCGCTAACTTTCCGGTGATCTTTTTCGACAGCTACGGCGTCCTGCGCAACCACCACGGCACCATCCCGGGGGCGATGGAAACCGTGGCCCGCCTGCGGAAGGCCGGCAAGCACATCCGGGTACTGACGAACAACGCCGCGCGCAGTCCGGAGGTAGCGGCTTCCCGGCTGGAGGATTACGGACTCAGCGGCATCTGCGCCGCCGACATCATCACCAGCGGAGCGACCACCCGGCACTTCCTGGAACAGAAAGTGAAGTATGGCAAGGTGGCCTACCTGGGCACGCCGGCCTCCGCGGCCTACATCATCGGGGCCGGGCTCGAGGCCATTCCCATCTCCCAGGTCAACCTCGATAAGCTGGACGAGATCCGGGCCGTAGCCTTCCTCGACGACGAGGGCTACGACATGAACGTGGACATCAACCGCCTCATCAACATCCTGCGCAAGTGTAAGATCCCCGTGGTCGTGGCCAACACCGACCTGCTCTACCCCACCACCGCCAACGACGTGGCCCTCGCCACCGGCAGCATCGCCCGCCTGGCCGAATACGTCCTGGGAAGAAAATTCGTCAAGTTCGGCAAGCCGGCCACCCAGATGTTCCAGATGGGGCTGGATAGTGTACTCGCCGATATGCCGGACGTCCGGCCCGCCGACATCCTCATGGTGGGCGATACCCTCCACACCGATATCCTGGGGGGCAACACCTACGGAATGGCGACCGCCCTCGTCCTGAGTGGAAACACCCGCCCGGAAAGCGCGGAAACCGAGATCGCCGCTTCCGGCATCATCCCGGACTTCGTATGTAAGTCGATCGGAGAATAACTCAACTACAGCTCATGCCCCAGTTTACCGAAGAAGACCGTATTTTCATTCGCCTCATCCGCAGCCACATGGGCGAGGAGTGGTCCGTAGCCAAGCCCTATATCCTGGCTCATTTACCCGCGGGGATCGATCCGGCGCTGCTGGCGAAGTACGTCGACGAGCGCGAGGAGCCCGGCATCCACATCAATGCGTGGGGCGTGGAACCACTCTTCTACGCCCACCGGGACTCGAGGCGGTTGCTGGAATTCTACCAGATCCGCGGCCTGAAGAAGTAATGGGTCGTCGGCCGAGTTTACCGGAGCATCATCGTAAGCAGCTCCTCCGCGGCCTCGGCGATGTTGGTACCCGGCCCGAAGATGCCCACCACCCCCGCTTCGCGCAGGTAGGGATAATCGGCCGGGGGAATGACCCCACCGACCACCACGCGAATATCGGCCGCATCCTGCTCCGCGAGGGCAGCGATGACTTCCGGTACCAGGGTCTTGTGCCCCGCGGCGAGCGAACTGATGCCCAGCAGGTGCACGTCGTTCTCGACGGCCTGGCGGGCGGCCTCGGCGGGCGTCTGGAAGAGGGGGCCTACGTCGACGTCGAAGCCCAGGTCGGCAAAGCCGGAGGCGATCACCTTTGCGCCGCGATCATGGCCGTCCTGCCCGAGCTTGGCGATGAGAATACGCGGCCGGCGGCCCTGCTTGGCGAGGAACTGATCGGAGAGCTTCCGGACCGTCTGCAGGCGATCGGCGTTGGAATGTCCGCCGTACACTCCGCTGATGAGCTGGCTGGTCGCCCGATAGCGGCCAAAGACGTTCTCCAGAGCACTGCTGATCTCTCCCAACGTGGCACCCGCGCGCGCCGCCACTACCGCTGCTGCGAGCAGGTTTTCTTCTCCCCGGGCGGCGGCTTCCAGGGCCTGCAGGGCCTCGCGCAATTTCATTTCGGAGCGGGCGGCCTTGGTGGCGGCGATCTGCTCGAGTTGTTCCCGGCGTACGCGGGCATTGTCGACTTCGAGGAGGTCGAAGTCGGCGCCGGTGGTGTTGCGGAAGACGTTGACGCCGACGATCTGCTCCTGGCCGGAGTCGATGGCGGCCTGCTTGCGGGCGGAGGCCTCCTCGATGCGCAGCTTGGGCAGGCCGGTCTCGATGGCCCGCACCATTCCCCCGGCGGCCGCTACCTCTTCCATCAGTTGGCGGGCTTCGCGGATGAGGCGTTGGGTTTCGGCTTCCAGGTCGTAGCTGCCGCCCCAGGGGTCGACGGCGCCCGTGACGTCGAGCTCGTGCTGGAGGTAGAGCTGGGTGTCCCGGGCGATCTTGGCGCTGTAGTCGGTGGGCAGGGCAATGGCCTCGTCGAGGGCGTTGGTGTGCAGGCTCTGGGTACCGCCGAAGACGGCCGCGAGGGCTTCGATAGCGGTGCGGGCGACGTTGTTGTAGGGATCCTGCTCGGTGAGGCTGTAGCCGCTGGTCTGACAGTGCGTACGGAGCATGGAGCTCTTGGGGTTCTGCGGCTTAAAATCGGCCATCAGCTCCGCCCACAGCTGCCTGCCGGCCCGCAGCTTGGCGATCTCGGTGAAGTGTTTCATGCCAATGCCCCAGAAAAAGCTCAGCCGGGGGGCGAAGTCGTCGATATCCAGTCCGGCCTCGACGCCGGCGCGTACGTAGGCCAGTCCGTCGGCGAGGGTATACGCCAGTTCGACCTCCGCGGGCGCGCCGGCTTCGTGCATGTGGTAGCCGCTGATGCTAATGCTGTTGAAGCGGGGCATGTGCCGGGCGGTGTAGGCGAAGATGTCCGAGACGATCCGCATACTTGGCGCGGGCGGGTAGATGTAGGTATTGCGCACCATGAACTCCTTGAGGATGTCGTTCTGAATGGTGCCGCCGAGGCGGGCGGGATCGACGCCCTGCCGCTCGGCCGCCACCAAATAAAAGGCCATGATGGGCAGTACGGCACCGTTCATGGTCATGCTCACCGACATCTTTTCCAGCGGGATCCGGTCGAAGAGCCGCTCCATATCCTCCACCGTATCGATGGCGACCCCGGCTTTGCCGACGTCGCCGCGTACCCGCTCGTGGTCGCTGTCGTAGCCGCGGTGGGTGGCCAGGTCAAAGGCGACCGACAAGCCCCGCTGTCCGGCCTCGAGGTTGCGGCGGTAGAAGGCGTTGGACTCGGCGGCGGTACTGAATCCGGCGTACTGGCGGATGGTCCACGGCCGGCCCACGTACATGCTGGCGTAGGGGCCCCGCAAGTAGGGCGGGAAACCGGCAACGGAAGTAAGCGGGGGGGGCTCGTACGCACCGGCGGTCTTTCGCGCGAGGGAATGGTCGGGGTGGTCGGGAAAAATGGTACGTGACATAGGGTAGGGATGCGGGGCAAAATACATAAAGCAAAAGCTGCGAACACTATTCCCCACAACTGCCTTTAAAGCAATAAACAACATTCCCTTGGTCCAAGAGAACTTTTTTAAGCGCACCGTATCCTTTGCCAAAGAGTTGTTTGGCAACTACGGCAACGACGATGCCTTCACCCTGGGCGCCGCCCTGGCCTACTATACCGTCTTCAGTTTTGCCCCGCTCCTGGTGGTCGCCATTGCGGTAGCGAGCTACTTTGTCGGCGAAGAGGCCGTGACCGGCCGGCTCTACGGCGAGCTCGACGGACTGCTCGGGCCCGAAGCCGCCAAGACGCTCCAGGAGATCGTCAGCAATGCCTACTCAACGGGCGACAGCCTCTGGGCGACCGTGCTCAGTGTCGCTACCCTTGTCTTTACGGCTACTACCGTCTTTGCTACCCTGAAGACCAGCCTCAACCGCATCTGGGACCTGGAATCCCGGCCGGCCAGCAACGTTCTCGGCTTTCTCTTCACGCGGCTACTCAGTTTCAGTTTCGTGGTAGGGCTCGGTTTCATGCTCATGATCACCCTGGTCGTCAATGCCCTGATCATCGGATTTATGGACAATCTCGCCGCTTACATTCCCTCCCTCGGGGCGGTCGTACTGGCGCTGACGAGCTGGGTGTTGTCGACCATCGTCACGGCCGTCATCTTCGCCCTGCTCTTCCGCTTTCTGCCCGACGCGAAGGCGCGGTGGAAGGATATCTGGGCCGGTGCCATCTTCACCGCCCTGCTCTTCGGCCTCGGCCGCTGGCTTATCGGCCTCTACATCGGCAACTCCAATTTCAGTAATACCTACGGGGCGGCCGGGGCGCTGGTCACCCTGATGATTTGGACCTACTACAACAGCCAGATCCTCTTCCTCGGGGCCGAGTTCACCTTCGTATGGGCCAAGCGCCGCGGCTTCCCGATCCGCCCCAACCAAAACGCCGTGCGCGTGATCAAAGAGGTGCGGAAGGTGGACGGGATTAAGGTGTAGCCCTACCGGCTCCCGACCTGCCGGTCGGGTTTACTTTCGCGACCAGAGGTCACGAACCGGTTAGCCAGCCCCACGCAATAGCGAATAGTTCCTCCCGGGTGGCGCCACTCGCCCGCACTCGGCGGCTACCCTGGCTTTTCGACAGCTTTTCGCCGCCTTCCGTCAGCAGGGGGTGATGGAGAAAGCGGATGCGCTCTTCCAGTTTGGGATACCCCAGCAGGTCCGACACCAGGGCCTGGGCCGCCGTGCTCGCCCGCAAATCCTCGCCGCGGGCGCAGGTGGTGATCCCGTAGTGATAGTCGTCCACCGTACAGGCCAGCTGGTAGCTCGGCCGACCGTCCTTCTTGCGTACGGCAAACCAGGGCATGGCGGCGTGCAGGGCGGTACCGCGGGTGTCGATGCGCCAGGCGGCCGTGGGGTGGTCGAACGAAATTTGTCCCCGCAGGCAGCCGTGGACGTGTCCGCCCTCGGCCAGTTCCTTCCGTGAGCAGGGACAAGCGAATACCGCAGTCCCCGGAAGGTGACGCAGGTGCTCCAGTGCGGCAGTATACCGCGGCATGCGGTACTCCTGCGACCAGTGCGCCAGAAAATCTGCTGGATTCTTCGGGCCTTCCGTCGGGCGGATCTCCAGCCAGTCCAGTACGTCGAATACATCCTGCAGGTACTCCGGGCGGAAGCGGGCGCGGTCGAGGTCGTCGATGCGCAGCAGCAGGGGGCCATCCTTCGCCAGCAGGGCGTTGGCCGCGAAGTTGGCCGCGTTGCCCAGGTGGAGGTAGCCGGAGGGAGTGGGGGCTATGCGGGTCATGCAGCAAAGTTAGGTCGAAGCCCTCCGGGCTGAGCTGCCGTGAATGAGGCATTAAAGGTCGGGTGCCTTCCGGGCCGATTTACTGACTCGGCCCGGAGGACACTCGACCAGGCAGCGTGAATCATACATACGCTTAGATTTACGTTTACCGTTGTAACACCACAAGCGCTGACTCTACATGATCCACCCCCGCCTTACCTGCCTGCTCTTCCTGTTTTTCCTTTGCACCTGCGTACGCGCCCAACAGCCCTACGGGACGGCCAAGAGCGCGGAAACCCTGCAGGGGCTGAGTGACCTGGACGCCATCGACCAGCAGATGTTTTACATCCCCGGCATCGGGAGCCCGGCGCGGGAAGACCTGCTGCGGCAGAACATCAAGAACTACATGATGCCCATCCGCCAGGTACCGCAGACGGGTATGGAGTGGGCCTACGCCCTGGCCGACTGCCTGGAATATTACGCCAACCTGAACAGCAACTTCAAGGATAACCTCAGTCCCGACTACATCGTCATGAGCCTGGCCAACACCGGGCAGCGCCCCAACCTCATCGACGGCCTCGGCCTGCTCATCAACTCCGGCACCGTATCGGCGGCCATCGTGCCCTACAACAGCAGCACCATCCCCAACTCCGTGTACTCAGTGGCGCGCTTCGGGATCACCAACTTCGGCTACCTCTTCCGGGAGGAGACCCGGGGGCGCAACCGCATCTTCGAGGTGCGCAAGGCCCTCAGCCGCGGCAACCCCGTCCTTGTGGAGCTGGCCACCGACGCCTCCTTCACCCGCCTCACCACCAACGAGTATGCACCCGGCGCACCGGCTACCGAGACCCACTTCCTCACCGTGATCGGCTACGACGGGGAGAACGAGACCTTCGAACTGCGCAGCTCCCTCGGCCGCGGCTGGGGCAACGGCGGCTACATCACGATGAGCTACGACGACTTCGGCGAGCTGGCCAAAACGGGCTTCGTACTGATTCCGAAGGAGTGAGTTCCTCATTCACGCGGGAGGGGTAGCTTTGTAGGATGAAGCCGCTTTCCGTCCTGCTCCTTTGTTTGCTCACTTCGCTTGCCTACGCCCAGTCTACGCTCCACGTCAGCGACGCGGAGGGGAATCCCCTGGTGAGGGCCTCCGTGGTACGGCTGCCCAATAGCGCCATCGGCCTGACGGACGGGGAGGGGAACCTGCGCCTGCCGGAGTTTACGCTTACCGACACCTTCCGCGTCAGTTACCTCGGCTTCCGTCCGTCGCTGCTGGCGGGGTCGCAGGTGCAGGGGGGATACGTGGAAGTGCACCTCACGGAACAGTACGGTGGCCTGCTGCTCGACGCGGCCACGGTGATCGGTCGCCGCGACGAACTGGCCGCCGACCTCCCCTACCAGATCGAGACGGTTGACGCGGAGGCCGTGACCGCAGTCCAGAGCCTGACCACGGCCGACGCCCTGGCGAGCCTGAGCGGGGTGTACGTGCAGAAATCCCAGCTCGGCGCGGGCAGTCCGGTACTGCGCGGCTTCGAGGCCAACCGGGTGCTGCTGGTCGTCGACGGGGTGCGCATGAACAACGCTATTTACCGCAACGGCCACCTGCAGAACGCCATTACCGTGGACCCCAACGCCCTGGAACGCATCGAGCTGATCTACGGCGCCGGTGCCTTGGCCTACGGCAGCGATGCCTTGGGCGGGGTGGTCCACTTCCGGACGCGGCAGCCGGAATACCGTCCCGACGGCGGCCTCGGCGGGTACCTGCAGGGCAACTACGCTACCGCCGCCAACGCGGTCAATTTGGCCGGCGGCTTCGACTACGGCGGTACCAACTGGGCGGGACTGACGAGCTACTCCTTCACCCGCTTCGGCGACCTGCGCGCCGGCGGAAACCGGCCGGACAATTACGGTGATTTCGGCCTGCGCCCCGATTACGTCGTCGGCGACGAGATCGTGACGAATCCCAATCCCCAGCGCCAGGTCGGCAGCGGCTACGAGCAGTACAACCTGCTGCAGAAATTCCGCTTCCGTCTGGACGAAGGCCTCGAGCTCGGCGCCAACGTTCAGTATTCGACCACCGGCAATATTCCGCGCTACGACGCCCTCACCGAGGTGCGCAACGGCCAGCTACGCTGGGCACGGTGGGAGTACGGTCCCCAGACCCGCCTACTCGGCAGCCTGCGGCTCGACGACCGCCGGGCCACCGCCCTCTACGACGTGGCGTCTTACCTGATCTCCTACCAGTTCGTGGAGGAGGACCGCCTGCAGCGCCGCCTGGGCGACCCCGTCACCGAGCAAAGCCTGATCGACGTGGGCGCCGCTAACCTGCAGATCGACTACGCCAAGCAACTCGCGCCGGCCACCCACCTGCGCTACGGCGCTGACCTCCGCCACGACCGCGTAGACACGGAGGGCTATCCCGCCGGCACCGCCACTCGCTACCCGAGCCAGGGCAGCGGGCTATCGGGTGGGGGCGTGTACATCGACCTGAGCCGGGACTTCAACAACCACTGGGCGCTACGCGGCGGACTCCGCTACAGTTACCAGCGCCTGACCGCCACCTTCGGGGCCGACGACCCCATTGAATGGCCGGATGCTTACCTCGCCGGTATCGTGAGTCCCTCCGACGCCGTCACCGGGGCCCTCGGCATCCAGCACCGCAGCGGCGGTAACAAGTTCCGCCTGCTGTACGCCCAGGGCTTCCGTACGCCCAACGTCGACGACTTTGCCAAATTCCGCGAGCAGAGCGGCAGAATTCAGGTCCCCAACCCCAAGCTCGGGCCGGAGCGCTCCAACACCCTGGAGGCCGCCTACTCCCGCCTCGAAGGACCGCTGCGGGTGGAAGTCACCGCCTACGCTACCCTACTGGAAGATGCCATCATCCGCCGCAACGGCACCCTGCCCGACGGGAGTCCCTACTTCATCAGCAGGGGCGACACCCTCTACGTGGACACCAACGTCAATGCCGAACGGGCCTGGGTATACGGCTTCGACGTAGCCGGCGCCTGGACCTTCGCCCCCCACTGGGAACTCCGCGCCGAGGGCCACTGGCTGCGGGGCCGCCGCCACCAGGAAGCCCCCGATGGCCTCCAGCTCACCCTGCCCCAGGACCACATCCCCCCGGCCTACGGGCGCGCCGGCCTGCACTACACCGCCGGCCGCTGGGATGCGCGGTTGCGCGTGGACTGGCAGCTGCGCAAGTCCCTCGACGACTACGCCGTCAACGCCATCGACGGGACGGACGCCACCGGCTACACCTACGAACTGGTGGGCAGTGCGGACAATCCCGAGCTCACCCCCTTCGGCCTGGGCACCCCCGGCTGGTGGACGATCAATACCTACCTCGCCTACCGCGCATCCGACCGCCTCTCCCTCCAGTTCAAGGCGGAGAACCTGCTGGACCGCTTCTACCAGCCCTTCGCCAGCGGCATCGCCGCGGCGGGAATAGATACCGGAGCGGGCGTAACCTGGCGCTTCTAATAACTGTGCTCGTCGAGCCGCACCTTGCCCCAGAAGGTCTTGTACACGAAGGCGGTGTAGCCGATGGCCAGCGGTCCGCCGATGGCCACGAACAGCAGCATGATGCCGATCGATTTATCCGAAGCCGAGCCGTTATAGATCGTGATGCTATTGCCGGCGCCGCTGCTGTCTAACAGGATGACCGGGAACAACTCGATGGCCACGGTGATCAACAACAGCCCCACCGTAGTCGCGCTAAAAATGAAGGCCAGGCGGTACCGCTGCTTACTGACCAGTCGCGGAATATTGGCGATCGACAGGGCCGCCAGTACCGGTACGCCGAAGAGGAGCAAGTTATCCTTCAGCCCGTCCGACAGGTGGGGAATGTACAGCAGCGCATACAAGGTCGCCAGCACGAACAGCCCGATGAAGGCGATGATCGACCGTTGCAGCAGCCGGTTGACCTTGTCGAAGAGGCGGTCCTCGGTCTTCATCGACAGGTAGATCGCCCCGTGCATCATGAAGAGCGCGAGGGCCGTAGCGCCGACCAGCAGGGCGAAGGGATTGAGAAAACTCAGCCAGCTGCCGGTAAACTCGTGGTTGGCGTCGAGCGGCATGCCGAGCAGGACATTGCCCAGCACCACGCCCAGCAGGAAGGCCAGCATGGTGCTGGAGAAGCTGTAGGACACGTCCCACAGCTGCCGCCACCACTTCATAGGCTCCTTGCCTCGGAATTCGATGCTGATGGCGCGGAAGATCAGCATGAACAGGAAGAGCATCAGCGGCACGTACATGGCCGAGAAGAGGCTGGCGTAGACCACCGGAAATCCCGCAAAGAGGGTACCCCCTCCGATGACGAGCCAGACTTCGTTGCCGTCCCAGACCGGTCCCACCGCGTTCAGGGCGATGCGGCGGCTCTCCTCCTTACGGAAAAAGAGGTGCCAGGCCCCGGCGCCGAGATCGAAGCCGTCCAGGATGCCGTAGCCCGTAAAGACGGCCCCCACCACCATAAACCATAGGGTGGGGTAATCGACACCGACGAGGGTGGCCGGCTCTCCGTCCAGTTCGCCGCCGCAGGCGGTGAGGAGGAGGGCTAGTAGGGTCAGTTGCAGTAGTTTCATATTCGATTAATTTATCTCTGCCCCAAGACATCCGATGAGGCCTCGTGCCTCGGCACGCATCGGATGATCGGGGCTCATCCACTCATCCTATCCTCCATTCATCCCTAACCTACTCCGCTCGGCGGACGAGCGTTAAATATCTCCTCCGGCGACCCGGGCCATACTTTCCTGTAGCGGGCGGTCGTCGATGTCGCTTTCGTCGTAGGGGCCGTGTCCACAGCAACCACCGTTGCCTGAACAGGGTGCCGCGGTACCAGAAGAAACCGGCCAGCAGCGACAGCCCGATGAGAGTCATCCCGATGGCCACCATGAGGTGGTAGAACTGGAAGACGGCGTTGACCTGTCCGGGTCGGTCCTCCTCGGGGAAGGCGTTGAGGCCGGTGACGGGGGCGTCAAAGTCCTGCTCCAGCATAAAGCCCAGTCCCCCGGGCACGCGGAGGCCGGTCGTGGTCTGGCTCTCCTTGTCCACCCAGCCCAGCAGGTAGAGATCGGCCGGGGCGCTGGCCTCGAAGTGGCCCTCCATGGCGGCTAACTTTGCGGGCTGGTATTCGGCGACTTACCCGGCGCTGCGGTGACCGGTGAAGAGCTGGCTGAGGCTGAAGACCAGGGCCACCGACAGCGCGATCTTGAAGGCCTTTTTAGACAGCTTCACGTAGCGGCCGCGGAGGATGTAATAGGCGTGGACGCTCAGCACAAGGAAGGCACCGGCCAGGAAGGCCCCGATCCAGACGTGCAGCAGGCGGTCTACGCTGCTGGGGTTGAAGACCATTGTCCAGAAGTCCGTAATCTCAGCGCGTGTCTCCATCCCCTCCCCCACGATCCGGTAGCCCGCCGGCGTTTGCTGCCAGCTGTTGGCCACCGTGATCCAGATCGCGGAGAACATCGAGCCCAGGAACACCCCGACGGTCGCGATGAAGTGCACCCGCGAGCTTACCCGGTTCCAGCCGAAGAGCAGCACGCCGAGAAAACCACTTTCCAGGGCGAAGGCGAAAATGCCCTCCGCGGCTAGGGCGCTGCCGAAGATGTCGCCCACGTAGCGCGAGTAGGTCGCCCAGTTGGTCCCGAACTCGAATTCCATCACGATGCCCGTGGCTACCCCGATGCCGAAGGTGAGGGCGAAAATGCGCGTCCAGAAGCGCGTCATCTGCTCGTATACCTTGTTGCCGGTCTACAGGTAGAGCCCCTCCATGATCACCATCAGCAAGCCGAGTCCGATACTGAGCGGCGGATAGATGTAGTGAAAGGCGATGGTGAAGGCGAACTGGATACGCGCGAGGATCTCTACGTCCATGGCTTTCGGGGTTTAGTACGAAATTAGGGGGATTAAGCGGGCCGGGGGCGGGAAGCGTACTTCTTTATACCGGGTATACATTCCGTCCACCAAGCAACTATCCGGGGCCGCGGCGGATCATTCCTCTACGACCGTAACTCCTTAAGTGCTGCACATTAACTGTGTGTTAATTTTTTCGCTGTTGCCCGTTGAAAAGTGGTGGCGCCGGCCGGCGCCCGCGCACCAACAACCCCCCCCCCCCCCCCCCCCCCCCCCCGCCCCCCCCCCAGAATGAGGTCGGAGATAGCGCCGCCACAGTGGGGGGCGCGA
>JBBSPZ010000044.1:0-34401 GCA_038258275.1 Chitinophagales bacterium
TACACTGCTATACATGAGCTGTGATCAGCGATATACGGGGGTAGGAAAAGTGAGTGGATGTTGGTATATTTTGGATTACGACATCTAAATAACCAATGACTCACCCACTCGTGGACCAAGTTAAGGCAAGCTGCCCGGAACTACCCGATCACCTCCTCACTAATTTATTCATCACGGCCCAGTGTATCCACCTGAGCCGATCCTGTAATCTGGCCCGGGCCAAGGATTTCGTGCCCCAGGTGATCGGTACGCCGGCGGCAGCCAAAGTCCAACCGCACACCAACTATACGCGTCTGGTGCGCACCTTTCGCACCGCGGTTGCCGATGAGTTCTACAGCCAGGTGCGCCAGGCGCTGCACCACTTCCGCCTGGCGATGGTGAGTTGCTTTTCCCATAAGGCGATCAGACGAGCCCGCCAGTTGATCATCGACGGTACCTCTTGGAGTTGCCGCGATAGCAAGATCCACCTGATGGCCCTGGTGATCGACGGGGTGGCCGTACCCATTGCGAGTAACCACCTGGCCAAGCAGGGACACTCCTCACAGCAAGAACGCAGGGAGTTGCTCAACCAAGCCAGCGAACGGTACGATCTGAGCGGCATGACCCTGCTGGCTGACCGAGAATACGATCGAATTCACACTATCCCATGGGCTCATGTATAGCAGTGTAATCCAAAACTGAAGTTACTTACCCCCGAGTAACCCAGCGCGAAAAGGAAATTTTGCAGTTGATGGCGAAAGGCCACGGCAGCAAACAGATCGCTTCGTTGTTGCACATATCGACCAAGACCGTAGACAACCATTGGCAGAACATGCTGCACAAGACCGGTTCCAAGTCCTCTTCTGAGCTGGTCAGCATGGGCATTCGGCTGGGGATGATTTGATGGAAAGTTTACGGAGCACAACAAGCACCGGAAATCTCAACCAGCAGGCTGGACGGGTAGGCTTCCCCACCTCGCAGGCCCGGTACGCACTGGGATAGGTGAGGGGGAGACCCTGCATCGGGAAGTGAGCTCCACATCAGTGGCTTATAAAATTTCCGTTACCTTTGATTCGTTACCAAGCTATACGTTCTCAACCGATTGTCGGAAAGGGTGTTAGCGTGGTGGAAATTGTTGTGAAGTAAAGGTTGCAAGCTTGAATACAGGAAATACAGACGTGCTCGGTTTTACCGGTGGCAACTACGACGACCCCCGGTCCTTGCCGGAGGCCGAAACGGGTGCGAATGCCCGCCGTACTCCCGAGGAGCGCTACACCCACGAGCAGCAGGAATTTTTCCGGCTCAATCGGGAGGAGTCGTTGAAACTTTGTGCGGGTTTCCAGGCGTTTTACGCTGCAAATCCTGCCTACCACCTTGACCTTTGAGCGCTTCCTGATTTACGAATTGCGGCCGGATGCCCAGCTTCCCTTTCAGTTCGTCCTTTGCCTCTCCTCGACCGAATCCAATTACCGGCACGAGGTGAAGAACATCTCCTTTCTTCCCCTGATCACCGCCGGCCCCTACGCCGATCACGATCCCTACCGGGTACCCGTCGCTAAGGGCACCACCAGGCTTACCTCCCGCATGTACGTGGCGGTCGATGCCATCCAATCGATTGGCAAGGCTGCTTTTCTCCCCCGTGACCTGGGTCGCATTTCCTCCATCGCGGAGACCGAGGTACGGGTGAAACTAAATTCCTGGCTGGGCATACCAGCTTACCAGGCCGAAGGGTAGGGGAGCAATTTCGCCAATGAGGTTGGGGAGATGGCCTCGATCGAGCTAATCTACGGGTTGAGCGCCTCCCGGCGCGATTGGGGGTGTTGAGGGCGCGGATACTTTTGATCGGGCCTGAAGGCCCTCTGCCCGGGCGTTGTTCCGTACGAAGCACACAGGTGCATAAAAAAGGCCCGCTCCGAGGGGAAGCGAGCCGGGTATACACTCAAAACGTCAAACCTTAATTTTTTAGGCATCGTACTGGTCGAGCCCGAGGGTCTCGATCGTACGGATGAGCTTGTCGGCGTACTGGGGATCGGTGGCGTAGCCAGCCTTGCTGAGGCCGCGTGCCCAGCCGCGGTAATCGCTGCGCCGGAGCTGAAACAAGCCCTGGTAGCGGTCTTTGTGCAACAGCTTGGCGTGGGCGCGGTAGCTTTCTTCCGGACTTTTGAAGATGAGAAAAAAGTCTTTATGGTGGTCGTCGCTGTGGTTGCTGCAGTGGCCTTTACCGCAGCTCTTGCTGAAGCACTTGAGGCCGAAGTGATTGTTGTTGCGGGTGGCGAGGGTGCTTTCGCCCACGCCGCTTTCGAGGAGCCCCTGGGACAGGGTGATGCTGGCGGGAATGCCGTCGGACTTCATCTGCGCCAGCGCGATGCCTTTGTACTGCTTCACATATTCGAGCTGCTGGAGCTCCCGGGCGGTCCAGTTGCGGTTGGCGGGTCGGAAAGCTACCAGACTACCGAAGCCACCGGCATCGGCGGCGTCTCCGAAGACTGACCCCTCGTTGCCGAAGAGTCCACTCCCGTTGATGCTCACGGTAAAGCTCAGCTCCTTGCGGGTCGCTACGATCGCCAGAATGAGCAACACGGAAACCTTGGTCCACGGACTCGTAAACTGCCCGTAGAGCCGTCGGTACACGTCCTCGAAGTAGAGCCGCCAGCCGGCGGGAATGGGGAGATTCACTTTCATCGCAGTCGCTTGTGGCTACAAGGTAGGGCAATATGTTTGTTATTTAGCTAAGTTAAAACAAAAAAGAGTAAAATAACCGGTACTCCGGCATCCGCTTTAACGCTTCCTTAGTGAGCACCGGGGTCGGGCCCCCGTATCTTTGCCCACGCCCCAATAACTACCGACGTATGCAACGCCTTCTCTTCTTTCTCTTCATATCTTTCACTTCGCTGGCTTCCCTTTCCGCCCAGAAGTACGGCCACCTCAATTTTGCCAACTTACTTTCCGAAATGCCCGGGACCACGGCTGCCGAAGCGGAGCTGGCCGCCTACAATGAGCAGCTGGTCGGCGTGGGCGAGCAGATGGTTGCCGACCTGAAGGCCCGGGTGCAGGAGGTGGAAGCTCAGGTCCAGGAACTGCCCCCCATCCGCGTGGAAGAACTCCGGGTGGAACTCACGGGTGAGCGCGACAAGATCGCCCAGTACGAGCAGCAGATGGCAGTTGACCTGGAGAGGAAGCGGCAGGAATTGCTCGGTCCCCTCATCACGGAAACCCGTACCGCCGTAGAGACGGTCGCTAAGGAAAACGGCTACACCCTGGTCTTCGACACCTCCCAGTTCAATACGGTACTTTTTGCCGAGGACAGCGACGATCTCATGTCCCTCGTCAAGGCTAAGCTCGGTCTGTAAACCGCCGGTAGAAGCGCCGGGGAGAGCGGTCCAGCAGCTGGATCACGTCCTCCGTAAACACGTAGCCCATCAGGGTGCCCTGCTCGTAGATTGCCGCGCCGTATACGTCGGCCCCGACGATGCGCTCCGTGAGCTCCAGCAGGCTTTCCGTCGCCCGAGCGGTGATGTATTCTGCTTCGTAGTACTGAGCTACCTGCGCTTCGCGATCCGCTTCCCGCAACAGGACTTCCCGTTCCACGAATCCGCTCAGCTCATTCCAGTTGTCGTAGACCGGCAGCACCTTCGCATCCGTTTTGGCAAAAACGGCCCGGGCCCGGTACACCCGGTCGGTGGCGTAGACCCGGTCCGGGAAGGGCGCGCGAATCACCTCCTTCAGCGTCGCCCGGGACAGCCGCCGCCGTTGCCAGCCCCGGTTGAGCTCCATGCCGGAGAACGTGACGATGAAGAGGGCACTCAGGCCCAACAGGGGATCTCCCAGCCGGAACGAAAGCCCGATCAGGGCGCTACCGACCCCGATGCCCAGCAGCGTAGTGACCACGGTGGCCCGGCGGTCACCTATGGAGGGCTTGAGCAGGGCGCGCAGGATGCGTCCGCCATCGAGGGGGTAGGCGGGCAGCAGGTTGCCCACGGCCAGTAAGGCATTGACGCCCAGGGTGATGCCCAGCAACTGCTCCGGTAAGGAAGGCATGGCAATGAGGTTGCCGAAGGGATTCAGGTAGTAGCGGATCAGGTATTCCCCGCCCGGCTGGATCAGCAGCAAGGGCAGGGCCAGGACGGCGACCATAATATTGGCGAAGGGGCCGGCGGCGTAGATCAGGATCTCATCGCGGGTCCGTTTGGGCTCTTCCGGGATCAGGGCGCCACCGCCCAGGGGAAACAGGATGATTTTTTCCGCCTGGATGCCCCGCCACCTGGCCGTCAGCGCGTGCCCGAGCTCGTGGATGAGGACGAACAGGAAGAGCAGCAGCGTGATTGCCGACCACCACCGCACCTGCGTCCACCGCACCCCCGAACCCGTTTCGTAGGCATAAATCAGGATGGCGACCGGCACGAAGAGAAACGACCAGTGCAGCTCCGTAGGAACGCCGAAAATGCGGCCGATGCGCCAGGAACGGAACAAGTGGGGGAGGTTAAGATGGTGTGTACGAGCGGTTGATGCGCGGCAGCAGCAGCAGGGCCAGTAAGCCAATCAACACGTTGCAGCCGATATTGATGGAAAAAAAGGAAATATTCGCCCAGCTGAAGGCATCGTCCCCCGCCACCCCGTAAAGGCTCAGCGCACTTTGGGCGAGGTAGTGGTAGCTGCCCATGCCGCCCGGACTCGGGATCACAATGCCCCAGCCCCCGGAAACGAAGGTGGTCAGGGCCGCCTCCGGACCCAGCTTCGCGGTCGGCGCATAGGCCAGGAAAACGAAGAGGGTCATGAGGTAGTACATCAGCCAGATGTTGAGGCTGTGGAGGATGAAGAGCCAGGGCTTCTCTACCGTAGCGATGGTCTTGAGGCCCACCGCGAAGCCTTTAAGAATGCCGACGAGCTTGCCGCCCGCCGTGGTAGCCGCGATGCGGCGGCGCTGAAACCAGGCGATGGCCAGGCCCGCCAGGAAGAGGAGGCCCACGCTGGCGGCCCACCACTGCAGCCCGGCGAATTTTTCGCCCACGGCGGCGTTCTCCTCCAGCCAGGCCCAGATGCGGTCGTGGGCGATCACCAGGGCCAGGCCGCTGATGAACAGGAGCATGATGACATCGAGGGTACGCCCGACGACCACCGTGCCGATGACGCGCTCGACCTTGATGTTCTCGTACCGGGCCATGGCGGCCGGCCGTACAATCTCTCCGAAACGGGGAAAGCCCAGGTTGGCGAGGTAGCCCAGGTTGATGGTCAGAAAGGCGTTAATGAGCCGCGGCCGCTTGCCCAGGGTGCGCAGCAGCATGTTCCAGCGGATCGAGCGGCTGAGGTTACTGACGCAGAAGGCCAGCAGGGTCATGGAAAGCCAGAAGTAGTTGGCCTCGCGAAAGTCGGTCAGCACCTTGTCGAGGAGGTTGCATTCGTCACCGGGTATGCCCCGCAGCGCACAGTCGGCAGCGTAGGCGGTCTGCTGACTGCGGTACACGAGGTAGAGGATGCCGAAGCCCAGGCTCACGAAGACCAGAAACTTAAGCAAATTGATAAACGATTTGGGCATGGGCGCGAAGATAGCGACCTAGGGGCGTTGGTACGGCGGTCGGTACGGCCGCGCGAGCAGCTCCCCGAATCCGGCCGTGATCTCCCGCGTCTCCGGATCGTAGCGCAGCGGCTGGCCCGCGACCAGCGCCAGGTTCCCCAGGATGCAGGCAGCGGTGGAAATGTATCCCTCCTCGATGTCCGCCACGGGGCGTTTCCCCTCCGCGATGGCCGCCAGGAAATCGGTCAGGTGCGCCCGGGTGGCCGGGGCGGCGTGGAGCTCGATGTCTTTTTCGGTGACGTCCTCGGGGTATTCCTCCCGTTCGTAGGTGACGTCCATCCGGACCGCCTCACCCCCGTGGGGCGTGAAAACATATTTGTGGATGTCGGCCTGCAGGGTGCCCCGGTCGCCGTAGATGGTCATGGCCCACGGGAATTCCGGATCGACCGCCTTGCCCCAGCTGCGGTGCTGCCAGACGCAGTTCAGGCCCGCGTACGCAAAGACCACCTGCTGGGTATCGGTGATGGTGGCGTCGGCTGCGGTCTGGACGTAAATGCCTCCGTGGCTGCTGACTTCCAGCGGCCAGCCCAGGTCGAGCATCCAGCGGGTCAGGTCGAGCATGTGGACGCACATATCGCCCACGATGCCATTGCCATAAGCCATGAAGGCCCGCCAACGCCGGTGGGGCAGTCCCCGGAAGGGCAGCAGGGGAGCGGGGCCGGTCCATTGATCGTAATCGAAGAAATCCGGCACCGGCTGCACCTCCCGCACCGCGGTATCGCGCATCGGGTAATAGCAACACATCTCCACGTGGGCTACGGTGCCGAGGAGGCCGGCGTCGACGATGTCCCGCTTCGCCTCCACCAGGTGGGGGGTGCTGCGGCGCTGCATCCCCACCTGTACTACCCGGTCGTGCTTACGGGCGGCGTCCAGTACGGCTTCGCACTCTCGGATGTCCACACCCACGGGCTTTTGCAGATAGACGTGGGCGCCGGACTCGATCGCCGCGATGGCCGGCAGGGCGTGCCAGTGGTCGGGGGTGCCAATGAGCACGATCTCAGGCTTCGTTTCTGCAAGCAGCGCAGCGTAATCCTCATAAAGCTTAGGCTCCGCGCCGGCCTGCCGGGACCTCAATAGGGCAGCGGCACCTTCCAGCATGTGCCGGTCTACGTCGCAAAGGCCCACCACTTCCACCTCGGCCACCTGCAGCAGGCGCATCAGGTCGCTTTTCCCGTACCACCCGCAGCCGATCAGCGCGACCCGGATAGGGGCGGCGGAGCGCAGGTGCCGGGTGAATTCGGAAATCGGTCCAAGGTGAACGCCTGCGAAGAGCGCGGGGGTGGCCTGAAGAAAAGTTCTGCGGTTCATGGTCGAGGGGTGTTGGGCTAATATAGGGTTCCGGCCTGCGGCTTCCAGTGGGTCTGCGGCTTCCAGTTGGTCTGCGGCTTCCAGCCGCGGTCCGGATGCCGTAAACCACACCGCTCCAGCTAGCGATTTTTACTCCGCGAAGCGTGCATCCAACCAGGCCCCGATGCGTTGCAGCACCGCTGGATCGATCGTCGTTTCGATCTGACCGTACTCGTTCGGCAGGCCGGTAGCAGAAGGCTGAAAAAGGTGATTAATAGCGGGGAGGGGCACCAGGGTGACGTCGTCATTTCCGGCGCGGGCGAGGGCCGCCCCGATGGCTTCCAGGTTTTCTTCGCCGGCCACCTGGGTGTCATTGAGTCCGTTCATGGCCAGCACCGGTACGGAGACCTTCTCCAAGAAATCCGCCGGACGAAACGCCACGAAATACCGCATCCAGGGCGATTCCACGGCCTGGACGAAGGCGGCGGCGAAGGCGGTCGTATCCGTTATGCTGCCGCGCACCGCGTCCGAAAGGCTG
Organism: Chitinophagales bacterium; assembly: GCA_038258275.1. Classification (GTDB taxonomy): domain Bacteria; phylum Bacteroidota; class Bacteroidia; order Chitinophagales; family Saprospiraceae; genus Neolewinella. Next base: position 7,377 of record JBBSPZ010000044.1, read on the forward strand.
GGAATGGCCGCGAAGATGGCTCCCTCCAGTCCGCGGGCGAAGTCGAGGGAATCCTGGTCGGGATGGGCCTTCGTATAGGCGTAGGCCGCCCGCAGCACGGGCTCGTCGGGGGAGGTCATACCCGAAACGCGCCGCCGCTGGTCGAGGAGCAGGCTGTCGATTCCCACGCCGGGCCCCGCGAGCAGGATGATGAAGTTCACTTCGCTGCTGGCCATGGCGACCATCGGGGCGATCAGGCCACCCTCGCTGTGGCCCAGGATGCCCAGGGGGATCTCCCTAAACTCGGGGCGGCTGCGCAGGTAGCCCACCGCCGCGGCCGCGTCTTCGGCAAAATCGGCCGTAGTCGAGGAGGAAAAATCGCCCGTGCTCTTGGCGATGCCGCGGTCGTCGTAGCGCAGTACCGCGTAGCCCTGCCGGGTCAGGTAGTCGCTGAGCACCAGAAAGGGCCGGTGATCGATGGGCGGGCCCAGGTGCTCGTCCCGATCCTGGGGCCCGGAGCCGGAGACAAGGAGGATCACCGCTTCCGGGACTGCCGATTCGGGTACGGTCAGCTCGCCGGCCAGCGTCACGTCCTCGGCGCCCCCGGGGAAAATGACTTCTTCCCGGGAGTACGGAAAGGTGGTCGGTTCCTGCGGCCGGCCGTTCGTCTGGGGGGGTGGAGTGACGGCATAGCCTTCCGGGGTATCCCGGGAAAACACCAGGGGGGTGGTAAAGGCCGATTGCTGAAAGGTTCCGGAGATAGCTGCAGACTGCCGAGATCCCCGGAACACGATGCCCAGGGGCGCGATGGAAAAGCTGAGGCTGTCCTCGGTCAGGCTCACCTCCGTCAACGGCATCTGCGATTGATTTTGGGTGGGACTTTGCAGTTGTCCCGTCCAGATATCGGCGGATTCCTCGAGGGTGAGCTGGAGGGGGATGCGCTGGGGCCCGGCGGTGAGCACGCCATACCAGCTGCCTTCCACCTGCGCTGTAGCTGTTGCACTGCATAGCAGTACGGCGACCAGTAGTAGGGGCTTGTTCATGTGTCGTGTTGTTCCACTAAGTTAAGCCCTCAGCGGTTGACCGAATCCCGGGGCTCGGCAAGTACCCGGGTGTCGTAGGTGCCGATGCCCTGCTCCTTCAGCCACTCCTGCTGGACGGCGAGCCGCCGCTTGAAATCCTCCCACTCCCGGCGGTCCTGCGGCGTCCAGCCCACTTCGGCCAGGGCCAGCAGGCGCGGGAAGGTGAGGTAGTCGATATCTTCCAGTGTACGGACGGTCTCGCTCCACAGCGGCGCCTCCACGCCCATAATGTCGCCGTCGGTGAGGCCGGGCGCCATCGCGACGGGGTCCCAGAGGTAGGCCGAGTCCACCTCGATGTAGGAGGCCCAGTGCAGGCCGATGCGCGAGGTGGAGTCGTACTGCATGTCCAGGTAAGTACGTTTGGCGAAGCTCATGAGTACGGGGTTTCCGGCCTCCTTCGCCTTAACGGCATAGTCGGGGTGGGCCCAGAGCTGTACCACGGTGCCGGGCTCCAGCGTAGCAGTGGCCACCTCGTCCCAGCCGATGGGCGTCTTCCCGTTTTGCTTTACGATCTGCTGTACCTCGTTGATGAACTTTACGAAGTCCTCGTGGTCGGTGGCGTTGCTCTCGTCGCCGCCCAGGTGGAAGTATTCACCGGGAGTGAGCGCCCCGATCTGCCGCACCACGTCGTCGATGAAGGTATACACCGAGTCCTGGTCGGTATCGAAGGTGCTGAAGCCCACCTCCGTGCCGGTGTAGGGCTCGGTCACCTTCCCGTCGGCGTTCAGGATGGGGATGGCCGAGAGGGCGGCGTTGGTGTGGCCCGGCATGTCGATCTCGGGCACGATGGTGATCCCGCGGCTGGCGGCGTAGTCCACGATCTCCGTGTACTGCTCCTGGGTATAGAAGCCGCCCGGGGTGCCGTCGACTTCGGTGGCCGCGCCGATCCCGGTGAGTTCGGGGTAGCCCTTGATCTCGATGCGCCAGCCCTGGTCGTCGCTGAGGTGGAGGTGCAGAAAGTTGATCTTGTAGGCGGCGATGCGGTCGATCACCTGCTTCACGGTCTCCACCTCGAAGAAATGGCGGGCCACGTCGAGCATATAGCCGCGGTAGGCAAAGCGGGGTTCGTCGGTGATGGTGCCCTCCGAGATGTACACCGGGTTGTGGTCTTCACCCGCCCGGGCACCGGAAAAGTGCAGCACCTGCTCGAGGGTCTTCACCGCGTTCAGCATGCCTTCGTGCTCGCTGGCGGAGATGTGCACGTTACCGTCCTTGAATTCCAACCGGTATGCGCCCTCGGCCATGCCTTCGGTGACGTCGTAATCGAGCGGCAGCACCAGGTCCGGGAGGCGATCGGCCAGGTAGCGTTGGGCATCGCCGATGACTTCGTCCTCGCTGGGAATTACTTCGCCGGCGTAGGTTTTGTAGTAAGCAGCCTCGATACCGTCCGTTATGGAGGCGGGGAGGGGCACCAGGGGCAGCTCCGAAAGCTTGGGCACTTCGTCGGGTACCTCGTCTTCGGGGGCGGGGCCGCAGGTGCAAAAGAATAAGGAAAGAGCAAGCAGGGTAAGGAAGTAGCGCATAAAACGGTGGGGGTCTAGCCAGACAAATCTAAGCATCCGCCGCGAACTGGTCCACATCCGATGTCGCCCGCGCGTTAGGGGGGGGGGCGGTATTACCTGCTAACCGGCCTCCGGGGGAATTGCAGAGTCGCGATAGCCGGGTAATTTCACCCGCAGATCGACTGCGTTGCGCAGAATGGACCACTAGTACAGCGGGCCCCGGATTGCCTACCTAACCCCGGCATGAGACATTCCTCCTGTACTCAGCAATACACCGGGTAGGCCCCGGAGTGGGCCATCCTCGGCTAGCGAGGCGGTGAAACCCCTCGCGGTCATTCCGTAACGTGCCTTACCCGGTCCCGAAGAGCGGTATCGAAGATGCCGCACGCAGCGGGGGGGACATCGGATGTGTGTGACCGGCAAGCAGTATCTTCACGCCAACAACGGGGTGCTGGACCGACTAGATCGGAACGGCTGAGATCAAACCCTTTGATTCTTCAATCAGGAACCTGCCCGGGTAATGCCGGGAAGGGAAAAACCAGTTCGCATGAAGCGTTTTACGCTGAGCCTCCTCGCAGTGCTCTCCCTCCACTTTCTTTCTGCCCAAGTCGTCGACACCATCTCTTCGGTGTACGACTTCGATTCCCCGATCACGGTCACGGCCACTTCCGCCCGCCGGGAAACCCCGGTGACCTACGTCGAGCTCACCCGCAAGGATATCGCCGTCCAGAACGTCGGACAGGATGCCCCATACCTGCTGCAGTGGACGCCCTCCGTGGTGGTCAATTCCGACGCCGGCACCGGCATCGGCTACACCGGCATCTGGATCCGTGGCAGCGACCCTACCCGCACTAATATCACCATAAACGGCATCCCTTATAACGACTCCGAAAGCCAGGGCGTCTACTGGGTGAACCTGCCGGACTTCAGCAGCTCCGCCGACCAGATCCAGATCCAGCGCGGGGTGGGCACGAGCACCAACGGCGCCGGCGCCTTCGGGGCCAGCATCAATTTTACCACCGCCCGGGGCAACCAGAATCCAGGCCTTCACCTCGACGGAGGTATTGGCAGCTTCGGTACCCGTCGCGGGGTAGTGGAGTACCAGGGCACCACGGAGGGCGGACTCAGTGTGGCGGCCCGCTACAGCAAGATCCACTCCGACGGCTACATCGACCGCGCCACGGCCGATCTTGACGGGTATTACTCCGCCGTATCGAAGCAGTTCAAGCGGTCGATCCTCAGTTTCGTCGCCTTCGGTGGCCACGAGGTCACCTACCAGAGCTGGAACGGCATCACCCAGGAGGAGATCGATACCTATGGCCGTACCTACAACTCCGTCGGTACCGAGCAGGAGGGGGAGCCCTACGACAACGAGGTCGACAACTACCGCCAAAATCACTACCAGCTCCACTACAACACGCGCCTGAGCGATCACTTCGACCTGACCGTCAGCGGCCACTACACCCGCGGCCTCGGCTACTACGAGCAGTACAAGGCCGACGAGCTGCTGGCCGACTACGGGATCCTGCTTCCGCTTCCGTTGGGCGGAGCTGAGGGGCAAAGCGACCTCATCCGCCGCCGCTGGCTCGACAACCACTTCTACGGCACCGTCTACAGCCTCCGCTACCAACGCAAGCAGTGGGATGTCACCTTCGGCGGCGCGGCCAACGAATACCGCGGCGGCCACTACGGTGAGGTGATCTGGGCGCGCTACGCCGGGGATTCCGGGATCCGCGACCGCTACTACGATAACGACGCCACCAAACGCGACTTCAATAACTACCTGCGCGCCAATTACGCCGTGACCGATCGCGTCAGCCTCTACGCCGACGCTCAGGTCCGCCACGTAACCTACGCGTTCCTCGGTCCGGACGGCAACTTTAACCAGCTCGACCAAACGGCCAGCCACACCTTTTTTAATCCCAAGGCCGGATTGGTGTATCTCCCCGGTCCCGGCACCCGCGCCTACGCCTCCTTTGGTGTCGCCCAGCGGGAGCCCAACCGCAACGACTTCACGGATAACCCCGTCGCCACCCGCCCGACGCCCGAGAAACTGTACAACACCGAGGTGGGCTATTTCCGCACCAACGCCCGCGGCAACTACGGCATCAACTTCTACCATATGGCCTACCGCGACCAGCTGGTGCTCACCGGCGCCCTCAACGACGTGGGGGAATACATACGTACCAACGTACCCGCGAGCTACCGCATCGGGGTAGAGCTGCAGGGTGGGGTACAGCTTGCCGATCACCTGACCCTGGGCGGTAACCTTACCCTCAGCCGGAACCGCGTGCGGAAGTATACCGAGGTACTGGACGATTACGACGGCAACTTCGAGTACATCGGCCAGGTGGAGATCACGCGCGAGAACGCCCCGCTGAGCTTCAGTCCCGACGTGACCGGGGCCCTGGAGCTCGCCTACGACCGCACCCTCGACCGCCACACCTTCGGGGCCGCGCTGCAGAACAAGTACGTCGGCGACCGCTACGTCGACAACAGCGGTGCCGCGGAAAGCAAACTCGACGGCTATTACTACACCGACCTGCGCCTTTCCTACGCCCTGGACCAGCGGTACCGGCTCACCTTCCTGCTGCGCAACGTGACCGACCAGCTCTACAGCAGCAACGGCTGGAGCTACCGCTACCGCTTTGACGGGGCACCCACCACCCTGCGGGGGATGTACCCCCAGGCCGGGCGTAATTTCATGCTGAGCTTGGGAGTGGATTTATAACCGTTCGGAAACTAAATAGGGGGATTGGGAAGGACTTACTTGCATTTGCGGGTAGGAACACCTAAATTACTAGAATAACTAACTGAAAGCCAAGGATTTTCGTTGCCTGCGATCTCAACGAGCCGCTTCATTCACCCCATTCCACACACTATTTAGCTCTTTGCTGATCGAGGCGGGTCTACCTCCGTGGCCCCCGCCCGGTAAGGCGGTGGCTGTTCAACACGAATACCGATCATGCGAACACACATTTTTTTACTGCCGCTGGCGGTGGGAGTATCCTATGCCCTTACGGCCCAACAACTAAGCCCGGCAGTCGTCGCCTCCGGCGGGGGCTTCGACCGAACGGAAACCCGCTCCCTGGAGTGGACGCTCGGCCAGTTGGCCACTCACACCCTCGGGCTGCCGCAGGGTATGCTCACCCAGGGATTCCATCAACCCAATTTGCAGGTCGTTCCCCACGACCCGGTTGGACGGAACGGAGAGGTATTGCCTTTGATCGAGGTCTATCCGAATCCCGCACAAACGACCCTGAACGTATCAATCACCGGCGAAGGGAGCGAGTCCTACTCCGTCCTGCAGCTGCTCGATGCGCGGGGTAGGACGGTGGTCGAGCGTCTGAATGCCAGTTACCAGCCTAGCCGGCAACTGGACCTCGCCCCCCTCCCCGCGGGTACCTACCACCTGCGCGTGGCCCAGCCCGACGGCGAGCTCACCCAAACATTTACCGTGCTTAAACTCAAGTGATCATGAAACGAATTTTATACTCCCTTCTCATTTTACTGGCCTCGTTTGAACTGTTCGCCCAGGGCGTTCCCATGGGCATGCAATACCAGGCCGTTGCCCGCGACCTTTCGGCCCAGGTGCTACCCAATGCCCGGGTAGAACTGCAGGTCAACCTACTGGCGGACGGACAGTCGGACCTGGTCGTCTACTCCGAGCAGCACGAACTCGAAACGAATATGCTCGGTCTGTTTTCCCTCACCATCGGGCAGGGTACCGCCCTACAGGGCAGCTTTGCCGAAGTACCGTGGGGCAGTTCCGAGATCTGGATGGAGATCAAGATCAAGGAAGACGGCCGCTTCGTCACGGTGAGCAACAGCAAGATGCTATCCGTACCCTACGCATTCTATGCCGCCACCGCCGGGGATATTACCAGTCCGGAAAAATTGGGGGAAAAGGCCAAAGACGGCGTCCCCTCCCAGAACTGGTCCTTGTTCGGCAACCGCACCTCCGATCCGGCCAAGGATAAGCTGGGCACCACCGACTGCGCCGACCTGGTCATCGTTACGAATGACGTCGAGCGCATCCGCATCCTCTGCAGCGGGGAGGTACTGATCGATTCCGACCTCGACGTGGGCAACGACCTCACCGTCCAGAACAATGCCGAGTTCAACATCACCGGGGGGAATACCACCGTGCATGGCGATTTATCCGTCGTCGATAGGAGTACCACCAACCTGTCAGGACCGCTTAATGTGGACGGCCCGACCGATATCAACAATACCCTGAACGTCGATGGCGTCACCGACCTCAACAGCACGGTAAACGTCAACAACGGCAGCACGACCAACCTGAGCGGGATTCTGAATGTGACCAGCGTTACCAACCTCAACAGTACCCTGAACGTCAACAACGCCAGCACCACGAACCTGACGGGAGCCCTGAACGTGACCGGCATCACCAATCTGGGCAGCTCCTTTACGGTCAATAACAGCAGCACTTCCCTGCTGACCGGTCCGCTGACGGTTTCCGGCCCGTCGGTCATCAACAACACCCTGAACGTGGGCAGCTGCCTGACCTCCGGAGACCCCGGCGAGGCGAGGTTCCGCTTCTGCCCGGACATCGTCAACGGAGCGGAAAGCAGTTTCTCGAATTACCCACTGCAGGTATCGGGCGCCAGCCAGGGCATGGCCATCCGGGTAAATAACTGGGCCCCAATCAACAACTTCATGGCCTTCTTCGCGGACGATAAGATGCGGGGACGGATCGAGGGGAACACGGGATTCATCGTCCAGGAGTTCAAGGATACCTCCAAGGACCTGCTGGAGTACAACCCCGACGAGGCTTCGGGAAAGACCGAAACCGGGGCTGGGGGAGATACCATCACGTACGATAGAACCAATGAGGCCCGCACGGCGGGAGAAAGCGACGTACCGGATAGTCAAATCCCCCTGGGCTCCCAGGTCAATACCCGGGAGGTGGTGGACCTGGTCATAATCTCCGTGAAGTTCATCGTTTCAGTAATCAAGGTGGCCACCAGCTTTGCCAGTATTCCCTTCGACCCCGTGGATATTTTCGAGGGCGCGGTGGACGCGGTGCTGGCCGGAGTTGATCTGGGGGTATTCCTCGGATTCACCATTACCAACGTCGGGGTGGCCTACCAGTCGGGTAGCGGGGACTACGCGGAGTGGCTGATTAAATACGATAGCGAGGAGCAGCTGCAGTACGGCGAAGTCGTCGGCGTGGTTGGCGGCACCGTTTCCCGGACCTTCACGGAGGCCGATAAGTTCATGGTCGTTTCCGCAGCACCCGCCGTCGTGGGCGCGATGCCTCCCACCGCCGAAGAGGAAGCCCTTTACGAGAAGATTGCCTTCATCGGTCAGGTACCGGTAAAGGTGCGTGGAGTCGTAGAGATCGGTGACTACCTGCTGCCCTCCGGGGAAGGCGACGGCCTGGCCATTGCGGTCGGAAAGCAGGAAATGAAGGCCCTCGACTACGCCCGCATTATCGGCGTGGCCTGGCAGGCCTCCGACCCGGACAAGCGGGGCGAAGCCTACCAGATGATCACCTGCGCCGTCGGCATCAACCAGAACGACATGGCCGGAATGATCGGGCAAATGCAGACCGTCATGAACGGCATGCAGGAAGCCATCGCCAAGTTGGATCCGGACTACCAGGTGTACGCCTTCGAAACCAGCGGTAAGCCGGTGGCACCCGCCAGTCAGTACAGCGTCGGTCCCACCAACCGGGACGCTGTGGCGGGCTACTTTCAGGACAAAGCGTACGGTAGCCGGGAAGAACTCGGGCAACTGGTCGTAAATGCCCTGGAAGAACAGGCCGAGTTGGATATGTCGAAGTACCCGGTGGTTGAGCGTATGCTGCTCGATCCGGTGTATGCCGCCCAGGCCCAGGCCCATTACTCCGAACTGCTCGGTACGTACACCGACTGGCTCAATGAATTGCAGGACAGCCGGAAAGGAAACTAAGTCCACTGGATTCCCCGTGATGTACCGGTGCGCCCTCCGCCTTGCTGTGGGGGGCGCATTTTTATGCCCGTTTCTAACGCTTCCTTAAGCATAAAACACCCCGCTGGATGCGTTGTAGGAATGAATTTAACCGGACGACACATGAAAAACTTTTTGCTCTCCTTCCTCATCGTACTGGCGGCCTTCGTGGCCGGCCGCTACTTTTTCCCCGTTGCATCTACGGCCGCGCCGAACTACGTACAGGCCGTGGCCCGGAACACGGCGCCCAACCGTGCTTCGAGCATAAGTCCGGCTATGGTGTCCGGAACGAATACAACTAATTACACCCCCGAGGAAGAGCGGACCATCCGTCTCTTCGAGGAGGCGTCGCCGGCCGTCTGCTTCATAACGACCAAGGCGATCCGCCGGTCCCTGTGGAGCTACGGAGAAGTGGAAAGCGGCTCGGGCTCGGGCTTTCTGTGGGATAAACAGGGCAACGTCATCACCAATTTCCACGTGATCAATGGGGCCAACACCAGCTCGATCGCCGTGACCCTTAGCAACGGCAAGACCTACGACGCCCGCGTAGTGGGCTTCGAAAAGGAAAAGGATATTGCCGTACTGAAGATCGACGCGCCGGCCGCTGAGCTCCACCCCATTCGCGTGGGTAGCAGCCAGAACATCCGCGTCGGTCAGGCCGTCTACGCCATCGGGAATCCCTTTGGCCTCGACCAGACGCTCACCACCGGCATCGTTTCCGCCCTCGACCGCGAGATCCGCAGTCAGGCTGGCGTACCCATCAAGGGGGCCATCCAGACCGACGCCGCCATCAACCCCGGCAACTCCGGCGGTCCCCTGCTCGACAGCGAGGGGGAACTGATCGGGGTGAATACGTCCATTTACAGTCCTTCGGGGGCCTCGGCGGGCATCGGCTTTTCGATCCCGGTAGACGTGGTCCGCTACGTCGTTGACGACGTGATCCGCTACGGCGAGGTCCGGCGAGCGGTGCTGGGGGCCGACCTGCGGCAGTACCGCGGGGTGCAGGGACTGGTCGTCCAGGCGGTTCAGGAAGGGAGCAGCGCCGCAGTGGCCGGCCTCCGCGGACTCACACCCGGTAACCGGGGCGGCTACGTGCTCGGCGACGTGGTCATCGGCATCAACGGCAGCCCCGTTGCCAGCAACTCCGACCTCTACCTGGAACTGGAGAAATACCAGCCCGGCGAAGTGATCGAGTTGAACCTGGTTCGCGAGGACCGGAAGGCCAAGCTTCCGCTTCGGCTCGGAAGTTCTGTGGACTAGTAAAAAAAGCGGGAGTGACCGGGTACCCGACCCGATCACTCCCGCTACCATGAAATCTACTGGGAGTAGAAAGAAGGATGTTTACTGGACGGCTACCTTGATCGCGTCGGCTTGTCCACTGGCATCCACCACGTGGATGATGTAGAGGCCGGCGGGAAGCCCCTGGGTGCTCACCAGGCCACCGGTGGCGTCCAGCGATCCGCGACGCAGGACCTGGCCGCTGAGTGCTACCAGGCTGAAGGTGCTGTTTTCTCCGTACTCCACCACCCGGTAGGCCGCGGTAGCGACCTGCTCCAACTGGGTCAGCTTTTGCTTGCCCATCAGGAACACCGTCAATTCTTCGCTGTAGCGGGTAGTGCCGTCCGAATCCACCAGTTTCAGGCGGTAGGTGTTGCTGCCGGTGGTGGCGCCTTGGTCGTTATAGACGTAATTACGGTTTCCGTTGCTGTTGCCGCCCGAAACCTTGACGGTGCCGATGGTTCGAAAATCACCCGATGCGTCGAGGCGTTCCACGGCGATGTATTCGGCCGAGATGTCGGGGGTGGTCCGCCACTGTAGTTTCACCTTGCTTTTGAAGGGGGAAGCGGTGAATTCGGTGAGGTCGTCGGTGTAGGCGGGGCCGAGGTCCAGTCCGACCAGAATGGGGTCATGGTCGCTGAAGCGGTAGAAGTCGGGGGCGTAAAGATCGGCGCCCAGGCCTTCGGTGTTGTAATCGAGGACGACGGGCTCCGCCGAGTTAACGCCCCAGGTAGCGGCACCCGTGAGCTTATCGGCCAGGCTGTTGCTGGCCAGGGCGTAGTCGAGGCTGCCCCACTGACCCTGAAAGCCGTAGGAGGCCGCACCGCCGCCGCAGGGGAAGCTGGAGGGGTCGGAAACGGCTACTTTGGTATTGAAGTAACCGGCAGCGAGGATGGTCTGAATGGGATCTTCCATGCGATAGCTGTTGAGGTCACCGATGAGCAGCACGTCCTCTTCCGTGACGCCCGTGGGATTGGTGGCCAGCCACTCGGTCACGGCGCGGGCGGCCGCGTCACGGACGGTGTTGCAGTTCCCCGAGCCGTCGTTGGCGTCGTCGCCACAGCCGCTGCCCTTGCTCTTGAAGTGATTGACGCAGACGGTCAGTTCCTGTCCGAAGTTCTTACTGGCGGGGTCGATGACGCGGAAGGTCTGGGCCAGGGGTACCCGATTAGTGCCGCGGCCTACGAAGATCTCGGCCGGGGTAGCCAGGGCTGCTGCGGAACCGCTTTCCTCTACGCGGTCGGCCTTATACATCAGAGCCACCATGATGGCGTCGTCGCCGGTGTTGGGGGAAATTACGTAGGTGTAGGAAGTGCCGCAGTGGGCGTTGATGGCGTCCACCAGGTTTTGGAGGGCAACGTAATCGTTGTTCTCGATTTCGATGAGGCCGACGATGTCGCCATTCAGTTCGCAGAGGGCATTGACGATCTTGGCCTGCTGCCGCTCGAATTCGAGCTGGTTGTCGGCACCGCGGCCGGCGCCGCCGAGGGTGGTAAAGTAGTTGAGCACGTTGGCGCTCACTACGCTCACCTCACCGCCTACGGTGGGAGCAGCATCCGGACGTGCGTTACCACCGAAGGTGACCTCCGAAGTTGGAGTGGGCTGGATGCGGTAGAAATTGAATCCGTAACCGAGCACGCCGGTCAGGTTTTCGATCGTCTGTCCGGCACGGAGGGTATTCGTGGCGGTGAGCAGCGATCCGTCGGGGAGCCGTACCTGGGAAGCGTTGGTCCCGTTGCGGCCGTCGTCGACGCGGATGACATCCAGTTGCCGGGCGGCGGTGTAAGCCGCGAGGCCTTCCGGGCTGGGTTCGTTGCACTCGGTGAACTGGATGAGGCGCTCCTCCGAAGTGACCGCCACTTCGCCCAGGCGGGCCAGGTCGTGGTTGTCGGTGACCACGAGCCCGGTAGGGGCTACGCGCATGCCCTCCAGGGCTTCGAGGGCCTCGGTGGACAGCGGCAGGGAAAAGCTGGTCGTTTCAGGAAGGGGAAGTCCCGAGGAAAGTACGGTGGTGGAGGTACTGCTCACCTGAGTCTGGCCGAACTGCTCCCTTACGTCTCCGGTCACGGATACCAGGTCACCCAGGCTTACCTCGGCGTTGTCGGAAAACACGAATATCCCCTCCGAGGTGCGGGGGTCGCCGTCGCTGTCGGCCTCCTCTTCCTGAAGGTAGAACCCGCGCAGGCCTACGCCATTTCCACCGGGGAAATCGCCGACCACAATGGCCTCGATGGTTACGGTCGAGCCGTCGAGGGGACTGGCTGCCCCGCTGCCCTGCACGGTGCTGATGAGCACCGTACCGAAAAGGTCTTCGTCGATGATGCTTACGCTGGCGCCGCTGCCGATAGCAAAGCGCGATTCAGAAACGCTGGTGATCGTCAGTTCAATGGTCTCGTCGCCCTCGATGGCGGTATCGTCGATGACGCCGAGCGTAACGTCGGCGGAGAGTTGACCGGGAGCGATGGTCACGCTGCCGTTGCTGGGATCGGTGTAGTCCGTCCCCTTCGTGGCGGTGCCGCCAAAGGAGTAGGTGATGGTTACCGGGGTACCGGCGATCTGGCTAAGCATGATGGAGAAGCCTCCGTTGGTGGCGGGTTCGGCAAGGTTCGCTTCGGCGGTGGCCGAGACGCTGGGGCCGACTGGTCCGGATCGGTAGGTCCCGAAGGGCGTGGCGTCACCCATCTCCTCGAAGCTCAGTCCGTCGAGCAGGCCGTTACCACCGGTCCACTCACTCAGGTCGAAGGCCGGGGTGGGGCCGGTGTTGTCCATGCGGTAGAGGTAACCGTCGAGGTAGAGGTTCTCGTCAACGCCGAACGTACCGCCGGTCTGGTCCACGGCCACGCCGCCGATCTGGAGTTCAAAGAGGTCGTTCCCGTTGCCGGAAATGTTGCCCGTGACGAGCGGGTCGCTGAAGTCACCCGCGGTGCCGAAGGTCAGCTGAAAGGCCTCCAGGCTGCTGCCGGCCACCAGGTAAACGAAGCGGTCGCTGTAGGTGCCGCTGAGCGACGAGTTGCTCGCGGTGGTTCCGCCGTTGGAATAGCGGGCGAGGGTGTAGGCGCTGAGGTCGACGGTGCCGTCGACGTAAAGTTCCACCGCCTTGGGGACGCCGCCGGAGCCGTCGCCGTCCATGATGCCGGTAAGGATCACCTGCTGGGACAGCAAGGGAAAGGCGCAGCCGAGCAGCCACGCAAGAAGTAAAAATGTCCGCATTCTTGGGAATTAGGGGTAGTTAGGGAAGTCAGGGCAGGAAATACCGGCCCCGGCGGGCGAAGATACCGAGCGACCAAAGTTCGCAGGTTAACTGGAAATGAAATTTCCAGATTTCGGATTCTTTTTTCTCTAGGGGACCATCACTTTGAAGGTAGCCTGGCCCACGCCGGGCTCCCGCAGTACCACGAAGTAAACACCCGTAGGCAGCTTATCCACGCTCACGGTGGTGCCCTCCGTCGCTACCGTGCCCTGCCGCAGCACCTGTCCGGCGGCGTTGGTGAGGTAGTAGGTCCCGGCCCGGCTGACGTTCACGAAGGTATAGCCGGAGCGGCCGCTCCGCAGCAGCTCGGCACGCGAACCGCCCGCTGCGCTGTTGCTGACCTGATCGACGATGGCCACCAAGTCGATGCCCACTACCACGGGGTCGTGGTCGCTGAAGCGGTAGAAATCAGGGGCGTAGAGGGCATTGCTTACGCCCTCGGTGTTGTAGTCCAGGATCGCCGGCTCGGGTGCATTAACGGTCCAGGCGGTGGCGCCGGTGACGTGCTGGGCGAGGGTCGGACTGGCCAGGGCATAGTCCAGACTGCCCCACTGTCCATCGAAGGTATAGGAGGGCGGACCGCCGGCGCAGGGGAACTTGCCGCTTCCCCGGAGCGTCTTGGTATTCTCGAAACCGGCGCTCAGGAAGACGTCGATGGGCTCCTCCATGCGGTAACTGTTGAGGTCGCCAATGACCAGGATGTCCTCTTCTGCCACGCCGGTCGGATTGCTGGCCAGCCACTGGACGATCGCGCGGGCCCCCTCGGCACGCGTCCCGTTGCAGTTGCCGGAGCCGTCGTTGGCATCGTCGCCCGCACCGCAGCCGCCGCCCTTGCTCTTGAGGTGGTTGACGCAGACGGTAATCTTCTCACCCACGTTGCTGCCGGCCGCATCGGTCACGCGGAAGGTCTGGGCGAGTGGTACCCGGTTGGTCCCCCCCTCGGTGAAGAGCTCGGCCGGTTCGGTAAGCGAAGCGGCGGTGCCGGATTCCTCTACCCGGTCGCTGCGGTAAATGAGGGCCACCATGATCTCGTCGGTGCCCGGATCGGGGGAAACCACATAGGCGTATGGATGGCCGCTGCGGACGGAGAGGGTGTTCACCAGCCGGGCCAGGGCCACGTTGTCGTTGTTCTCGATCTCATTCAGTCCGATGATGTCGGCGTTCAGCTCCAGCAGTGCCGCGACGATCTTGTCCTCCTGCCGCAGCAGCTCCGCCTCGGTGTCCGCACCCCGGCGGCCGAGGGTGGTGAAGAAGTTGAGCACGTTGGCACTCACGATGGTCAGCACACCACCTACGTCCGGCGCCGCCGTTGGCCGTTCGTTGCCGCTAAGGACGAGGCTGTCCGTATCCGTCGGTTGAATGCGGTACTGGTCGAAGCCGTAGCCGAGTATGCCGGTCAGGCCGCTGATCGTCGCGCCGGCCCGGAAGCCGCCGCTGGCGTCCAGGGTATCACCGCTGGGAAGCCGGATCGGGGTCAGGTTGCTGCCACTGCGCCCGTCGTCGATCACGAGTTGATCCGCCGCCAGGCCAGCGGTGTACGCCGCCAGGGCCGCGGAATCGGGCCGATTGCATTCGGTAAATTGTACCAGCCGCTCGCCCGGGGTGACGGTCACTTCCCCAAAGCGGGCCAGGCCGCTCACGTCGGTGATCACCAGGTCGACGGGCTGCACCCGCATGCCCTCCAACGCTTCGAGCGAGGAGTCTGCCCGGGGAAGGGTGAGGGCGACCGCCACCGGCAGCCCCTGGCCCATTGCTTCCACGGTGATGGTTGCACCCGCGCCTGCGCCCCGCAACTGGGTTTGGCCGAAGTATTCCTCTACCGGGCCGGTCACGGTGACGCGGTCGCCAACCGTGACCGCGAAGTCCGGGGCGTATACAAAAATGCCCTCGGAGGTGGTGCTGTCCTGGTCGGCGTCGGTATCTTCCTCCTGGAGGTAGAAGCCGTCCAGCCCGTCCTGGAAGTCGCCGGTCACGATACCCTGTACGGTGACTACGTTGCCGGCCAGCGGACTGAGGTCGGTGCGGCCCTGTACGGTATGGATGCCGATGGTGTCCTCCGCCCGGAGGTCATCGTCGAGCAGCTCGAGGGTCGCGGACGCGCCCGCCACGTAAGCGGTATCGGAAATGGTCTCGATGGTGAATTCCTCCGTTCCATTAACGACGTAGACGAACTCGTCCGTGTAGGTGCCGGTCAGGGCGATGTCCGTTGGATCAGTACCTCCGTTGGCGTAGCGCTGGACGACGTAAGCGGAGAGATCGACCGTGCCGGCTACGTACAGTTCCACGGCGCGGGGTTTGGCGCCGGGCGCCGTACCGTCGAGCAGGCCGGTAACGATCACCCGGTCCTGGGCGGTAAGGAAGCAACAGCAGAGCAAGGCCAGGCTGGTCAACAGGGGTTTCATGCGGTAGGTCTTTGGGCTTATAATCCACACAAAGGTAGGGTAGTACCCGCCGAATTGACCTGTATTGACCGATTATGCCGCCGGTAGTCAACAGAATTAACCTCAGTTAACGGTGTACGGCATGCGCTTGCTGGCATTGCGCATCAGGGCCTCCACGAGGTCTTCGGGTGCGTTGAAGACGGTACCGTTCGCTTCCCAGTCGTAATTCCACACCATTCCCGCGTGGGCATCGTGGATGTCCATGTTGACGGTGGTCTTGTTAGTATTCCCCCAGGCACCGACCAGTACGCCGAGGGCGATGGCGGCCCCCTGGCTCATGGGCTTACTGGTATTGAAGCGGGTGGTGATGATGGCGTCCACGCCGAGGATTTCCGCCAGTTCGGCGGGAGTCAGGTTGCGGTCGTCGATGGAGTAGCCGGCCCGGGCCAGCTTGGCGTTGGTGGTTTCCGGGTCCATGATCTCGAGGCGGCGGATCTTTCCCTGTTGCTTGCGGCGCAGCATCCAGCTGTAGATCTCGCGCTGGAAGGTGTAGGTGTCTTCCCGGGCGGCGTCGGCCAGCATCCGGGGGTCGTCCTTCGGCCGGCCCTTGATGGCTACGGTGGGGGGGACGATGGCGATGAGCTGGTGGGCGCCGGTGGTAGCGGCCACGTTGGGAGCCTCGTAGACTTTCGGCCCGCAGGCCGTCAGAAAGAAAAGAGGCAAAGGCAAAACAGGGGTAGAACTGATTTCATGTGAGTGGTGTAAGGGGAAATCGAAGGGCTTGGGGTAAGCCCCGGGTGAACAGGAAAGGTAACTCGGAATTGCATCGCTTATTGTTCAAGTTCCTTACCCAGTGCCCGGCGGTCGACGCGGTACAGCACGGGGCCGCCCTTTACGCCGCTGCGCTTCTCCTTGGTTTCCACCAGGAAATTGTTGGCTAACAACTTACGCCGGAAATTCCGCCGGTCCAGCTCCTCACCGAGGATCTCCTGGTACAAGAGCTGAGCTTCGGAGAGCGTGAACTTCTCGGGCAGGAGATCGAAGGCCAGGGGGCGGGTCCGCAGGTGCAGGGTCAGGCGGGCGTAGGCGTCGGCCAGTAAGCGGTCGTGGTCGAAGCCGAGGGGGGGAGCTTCGGCAACGGCATGCCAGGTAGCCTCCCGGACGTGATCACGGGCTACCGGTTGGTGAAGTTCCGGCTTCACCAGGGCGTAGTAGGAGGTGGTGACTACCCGGCGCACGGGGTGGCGGTCCGGGGCACTATAGGTGGATACCTGCCGGAGGTAGAGGTCCTTGACGCCTACGAGTTCGAGCAGGACGCGGCGGGCGGTGACTTCGAGGCTCTCCGCGGGCCCCATGGCGCCACCGGGCAGCACCCACGATCCGGCGAAGGGTTCTACCGACCGCTGCACGAGCAATACCCGCAATTCCCCGGCCGCGAAGCCGAAGACGACACAGTCCACCGTGTGGGTGGCCGCGGCGCTGCTGGTAGTTACGCGCATAGCTAACGGCCCATCCAACCGCCGTCTACGACCAGCACGGTGCCGGTCACGTAGTCCGCGGCGGAACTCGCGAGAAATACCGTAGGCCCCTTGAAGTCCTCCGGCTCGCCCCAGCGCCCGGCCGGGATGCGTGCGAGGATGGAGTCGGAGCGGTCGGCGTTGTCCTGCAGCGCCTGGGTGTTGTCGGTGCGGATGTAGCCCGGAGCGATGGCATTGACCTGTACGCCCTTACCGGCCCATTCGTTGGACAGCGCCATGGTGAGCTGGCCGATGGCCCCCTTCGAGGCCGCGTAGCCCGGCACCGTGATGCCCCCCTGAAAGGTGAGCAGGGAAGCCGTAAGGATGATCTTGCCACTGCCCCGCGCGATCATGTCGCGCCCGAACTCCCGCGAGAGGAGGAAGGGGGCGGTCTGGTTGACCGCGATCACCGTATCCCAGTATCCGTCCGGATGCTCGGCGGCGGGCTTGCGCCGGATGGTGCCGGCGTTATTGACCAGGATGTCCGGCGTACCGTGTTCGCGTTTGACGGACTCGACGAAGGTATACAGGGCGTCGCGGTCGCCGAAGTCGCACTGGTACCCGGAAAATTTCCGGCCCAGGGCGGTGACGGCTTGTTCAATGGCCGAGCCGGGCTGTAAGGAGGCGGAGACGCCGATGATGTCGGCGCCGGCTTCGGCCAGGCCTTCGGCCATGGCGAAGCCGATGCCGCGCTTGCAGCCGGTGACGAGGGCGGTCTTACCCCTTAGGTGGAAGGAAGGCATGGGCAGTAGTTAGCGGATGTCGTCGAGGGAAGCGGCGTCCATGTCGGAAAAGGCCTGGTTTTCTCCGGCCATGCCCCACACGAAGCGGTAGGCGGACGTGCCGGCGCCGCTGTGGATCGACCAGGGCGGAGAGATCACCGCCTGGTTGTTGCGTACGGCCAGGTGGCGGGTCTCGTCGGGCGCGCCCATGAAGTGCATCACCAGGGCCTCCTCGGGTAGGTCGAAGTAGAGGTAGACCTCCATCCTGCGCTCGTGGGTATGCGGCGGGAAGGTGTTCCAGATGTTGCCGGTCAGCAGCTCGGTGAAGCCCATGACGAGTTGGGCGCTCTGCACGCCTTTTTCGTGGATGTACTGGTAGAGTACGCGCTTGTTGGCGTGGGGCTGATCGCCGAGTTCGAGGCGGTTGGCCTCGGACTGGGTGCACTTGGTCGTCGGGTACTCCCGGTGAGCGGGCGCCGAGTTGAGGTAAAAATGGGCGGGGGTATCCGAACGGTCGCTGGCAAAGGAGACGTCGCGGGCGCCGCGGCCTACGTACAGGCAGTCGAAGTGGTCGAGGGCATAGGTCGTCCCGTCCACCGTCACGGAGCCGGCGTCGGCCAGGTTGAGAACGCCCAGCTCGCGGCGCTGGAGGAAGAAGTCGGCCTTGAGGGCGTGGTCGTTCTCCAGCTTCAGGGCCGCAGTGGTCGGTACCGCCCCGCCAAAAATGAACCGGTCGTAGTGAGTATGGATAAGCTTTACCGCTCCGTCGACCATCAGGTCAGTGGCCAGGAATTCGTCGCGGAGCTCCGAAGTGGTCTGGGTTTTGAAGTGGGTAGGGTGCACGCCGTAGCGGATTTCCATGGTATATTTTTTGTGTGTCAAATATACACGGAATATTTCATAGCACCCGCGACCACTAGGCTTGTGGCCAGAAGTGCAGGGGGTCGATGGCTTTGCGCGTTTTGCCCAGCAGGACTTCGAAGTGGAGGTGGGGGAGGGTGGCACTGGCGTTGCCCGTATTGCCGACCGTACCGAGGGTGTCGCCTGCCTTCACGGCCGTAAATTCCTCGACCGACCAGTCGTCGAGGTGGGCATAGTAAAAGAGCCGTCCCTGCCCGTCGCGCAGGTACAACTGCCGGCCGCCGCTGCCGCCGTCCTGGATGCGCTCGACGAAGCCGTCGGCTACGGCCAACACCGGAGTCCCCCTGGGTGCCTTGATGTCAATGCCCTGGTGCAGGCGGCGGCTGCCGCGCCGATCGCCGAATACGCTGATGACCGCGCCGGTCCCGAATCCGCTCACCGGAAAGCTAAGTTCTCCCCGCCGCTCGATCGGAGTCGCCGGTAGGGTAGGGAGTGTGGCTACGGAGGCGACCTCCTTTGGTACGTCTGTCGTGAATGCCTCCTCTGCCTCCGGATCCTTGATAACCACGGTGGTTTCCCCGACGGTGAGGGAGGTGGCCGGCAGTTGCTGGTGGACAAAGGTGCCGACCATGGCAGCGACCACCAGGGCTTCGAGTAGGAGGAACTTCGTGAACATGCGGCTGGAGTTGGTTGACTGCAAAACGGGTCCCGCGGGCAAAAGTTATGCGAGGGGTGCCGGCGCCCACGGACGTGCCGGGATGCGTCTTTCCCGCTCCGGCCGTACATTCCCGGCTAAATCACTCCGTTATGGCCCGTTTTACCTTCCTGCGTTCTCCCTTATTGTTCTCCCTGGCCCTGGTGCTGGTGGGCCCTTACGGCTGCGCCCCGCAGGACGGTACGTCCACCGGCACCGACCGCCCGGAGGTCGCCGCCCCGGTCATGACCAACATTCGCCTCGCGAAGGCGGAGGGCGACAACACCTTTAGCGAGGTAACGGAGGTCACCCGCGCCCCCGACCACCTCGGGCAGCGCATCCCCTTCGTCTACCAGATGGAAGGCCCCGCCTGGGAAAACGAGAACGTGGGTTTCCGCCTCTACTTCGACGAGCGCAATGCCATTGACATCTTCGGTAAGCTCACCCATGAAATGGTCCTGGACCGCATCGGTACCGAAACCCTGGGTAAGGACCAGAACTACCACAACCTCTCCGACTGGGGCATGGACATCCTCAAGGTGGGCACCTCCCTCGGTGCCGGCAGCATCGGCCTGATGATCGGCGACAGCGTCTACCACCTCAGCGACGCAGCCGAGGAGCACGTTCGTGTACTCGAGGAAACCCCCGAGCGCTCCCGCTTCGTCCTGGAGTACCAAGGCTGGGAAGTCGCGGGCCGCAGCCTCGACCTGGACTGGGAGATCGGCATCGAGCCCGGTACCTGGGGCTATACCTCCTCGGTCACCTTCACCGGACTCCAGGGCGATGAGGAACTCCTCACCGGCATCGTGAACCTCCACAGCGACACCCTCTACACCGAGGAGCGCGGCGACCGCTTCGTAATGTACACCTACGGACCCCAGGCCGAGCTCGACAAGGTGCTGGGCATGGCCGTGACGGCCGATGAATCCGACGTGATCGGTCACGGCGAGTTCGCTCCGGAAGGCGGACAGATCACCTCCACGTATTACCTGCGGCTGAAGCTCGCCAACGGCGAACCGACGACCTACCGCTTCACCGCCGGCTGGGAGCCCAGCAACCCGGCCTTCGGTACCCGGGAGGGCTTTGCCGGAGTGATCTACTAAAGCGGGCGCCCGGTACCCCGGCAGCGGCAGGCAGACCGGACTCCTTTCAGTGCCCTCGTCGGAGGTTCCGTACTTTTGTGCCCGCTACTTTCCGCATATGCCCCACCTGCTAACTTCCGCCCTTCCCTACGCCAACGGCCCCCTCCACCTCGGCCACCTCGCGGGGGCCTACCTGCCCGCCGACATCTACGCCCGCTACCTCCGCCTCCTGGGCAAGGACGTGCTCTGGGTCTGCGGCAGTGACGAGCACGGCGCCGCCATCACCCTGCGCGCCAAGAAGGAAGGCATCACGCCCAAGGACATCATCGACAAGTACCACGCGCTCAATAAGGCCAGCTTCTCGGCCCTGGGCATCAGCTTCGATTACTACCACCGCACCAGCGCGCCGCTGCACCACGAGACGAGCCAGGAATTTTTCCGTACCCTCGACCGGAAGGGAGGAGAATTCATGGTCAGGAATACCGAGCAGTACTACGACCCCCAGTTCAAGCAATTTCTCGCCGACCGCTACATTAAGGGTACCTGTCCGCGCTGCGGCTTCCCCGATGCCTACGGCGACCAGTGCGAAAACTGCGGCAGCGACCTCTCGCCCACCGAGCTGATCGATCCGGTCTCCACCCTCAGCGGCGCCAAGCCCGTGCTGCGGGAGACCAAGCACTGGTACTTCGACCTCGCCAAGCACGAAGAATTCCTGCGCACCTGGATCCAGGAGGGTACCGTCGATGGCAAGCAGCTCCACGATCCGGCCAAGTGGAAAAAGCACGTGATCGGTCAGTGCATGAGCTGGCTCAACGAGGGCCTCCAGCCCCGCGCCATCACCCGCGATCTCGACTGGGGCATCAGCGTCCCCCATCCCGACGCGGAGGGCAAGGTCCTCTACGTCTGGTTCGACGCGCCCATCGGCTACATCAGCAGCACCAAGCAGTGGTGCCTCGAAAACGGCCGCGACTGGAAGGACTATTGGCAGAACCCCGACACCGAGCTGATCCACTTCATCGGCAAGGACAACATCGTCTTCCACTGCCTGATCTTCCCGGCCATGCTGCGCGCCCACGGCGACTACGTCCTGCCCAGGAACGTGCCCGCCAACCAGTTCCTCAACTTCGAGGGCGACAAGTTCAGTAAGTCCCGTGGCTGGGGCATCGAGCTCCACGAGTACGTCGAGGAGTTCAAAGACTTCCCCAACGGCGAGGATGCCCTGCGCTGGGCTCTCATCCGCAACCTGCCCGAGCAGTCCGACGCCGACTTCACCTGGGACGGCTTCACCGAGTACTACGACAAGGACCTCGCCGACAAGCTGGGCAACTTCTTTAACCGCGTCACCGTCCTCACCCACAAGTATTTTGAGGGCATCGTCCCCCTTTCCTATGGAGAGGGGCTGGGGGAGAGGTCATTTGCGGGGTCGCCGGTGCAACGCCAACTCCAGGAAAGCATGGCTGCCCTGGCCTCCCACATCGAGGCCTTCCGCTTCAAGGACGCCGCCACCTCCTTCGTCGAGCTGGCCACCTTCGGCAATACCTACCTCCAGGATGCCGCGCCCTGGTCGCTGGCCAAGGCCGATGCCGACGATCCGCGCATCGCCGCGGTCATGTTCGATTCCATACAGATCGCTGCCGCCCTGGCATTGCTGGCCCACCCCTTCGTGCCCCTGGTGAGCGCCAAGCTCCGGACGGTCCTCCGGCAACCACCCGTCGACAACGGCGACTGGGCCATTGCCCGCGACCTGCTCGCAGCCGGTAAGCCCCTCCTTGAGGCGGGCCACCACGTTGGCCAGGCCGGCGTGCTCTTCCCCAAAATCATCGACCGGAAAGACGATACGCTGCAACAGATCATTCAGGGGCAGCGGGATAAGCTGGCGGCGGCGTTGGCGGTGCGGGATGCTCCGGTTAGTCCGGCCGAGACATCGGATGCGTCCGACGAAGTCGGCTCATCCGATGTCTCCGGCAAGTCGCCCGATGACCAGCCGGAAGCGAAGCCCCAGATCGGCTTTGACGACTTTACCAAGCTGGACCTGCGCACGGCCACCATCCTTACCGCGGAGCCGGTGAAGAAATCCAACAAACTCCTCCACCTGACTATCGACCTCGGCAAGGGGGAGCAGCGCAGCGTGGTCAGCGGCATCGCCAAGCACTTCGACCCGGCCGTGTTGCCCGGCCAGTCGGTTGTCGTAGTTACCAACCTGGCCCCCCGGAAAATGGCCGGGGTACTGAGCGAGGCGATGATCCTGATGGCGGAAGATGCCGGGGGGGAACTGGCGTTTGTCTCCCCGCCTCCGGGCTTCGGATCCGGCTTGACGGTCCGCTAATTCCCGTGCCGTTTTAAACCCAGCGCAAATCCAGCGTACGGCCGAACTCCTTCTTTGGCGCCACTTTCTTGATCTCGATGGACGGCGGCGGCGTGTATCCGCTTTCGACGTAGCGCTCGGTGGGGGCAATGCCGGATTGCTCCACTACCTCCTCGACCTGCTTTACGTTGTGGTTATTTTCCCAGAAGCGGTTGACGCGGCGGCTTTCGGCCTCCAGGGAATTGACGGGGAAGGTATCGTAGCTGCGGCCCCCGGGGTGGGTGACGTGGTAGGTGCATCCCCCAATGCTGCGCTCGTTGTAGGTGTCGTAGATGTCGAACACCAGGGGAACGTCCGGCTTGATCGTCGGGTGGAGGGCGGAGGGGGGATTCCAGGCTTTATACCGCACGCCAGCTACGTATTCGCCTTCCCTGCCGGTAGGGGAGAGGGGGAGTTCCGTACGGTTACAGAGGATGCGGTAGCGGTCGGCATTGAGGTTGGTCAGCCTTACCTGTAGTCGTTCGACCGAGGAATCGACGTAGCGGGCCGTGCCCGAGCTGCCGAGTTCTTCCCCCAGCACGTGCCAGGGCTCGATCGCGGCGCGCAGTTCCAGTTCCATTTCCCCCTGCCGGATCTTGCCCAGGGCGGGGAAACGGAATTCGAAGAAGGGCTCCAGCCACTCCAGCTTGAAGTTAAAACCGGCTTCCCGCAGGTAGTCGCAAACTTCCCGCATATCCTCCCGCACGTAGTGATGCAGCAGAAATTTGTCGTGCAGGGCCGTACCCCAGCGGATGAGCGGCCGGCGGTAGGGCTTGGCCCAGAAGGCTGCCGTGAGGGCGCGGATCAGCAGGAGCTGCGCCAGGCACATCTCTTCGTGTGGCGGCATATCGAAGCCGCGCATCTCCAGGATGCCGAGGCGGCCGGTGGAGCTGTCGGGACTATAGAGTTTATCGATGCAGAACTCCGCGCGGTGGGTGTTGCCCGTTACGTCGATGAGCAGGTTGCGGAAGAGGCGGTCGACCAACCAGGGCGTGGGTTC
Organism: Chitinophagales bacterium; assembly: GCA_038258275.1. Taxonomy (GTDB): domain Bacteria; phylum Bacteroidota; class Bacteroidia; order Chitinophagales; family Saprospiraceae; genus Neolewinella. The sequence continues at coordinate 31,024 of JBBSPZ010000044.1, forward strand.
CGGATGGCGGTCGAGCTGGTGGAAGGCGATCTCCAGCTCGTAGAGCATATCGGGCCGCCCTTCGTCGACGCGGGGCGCCTGGCTCGTAGGCCCGATGAAGGCCGAGCTGAAGAGGTAACTCAGGCCCGGGTGGTTCTGCCAGAAGTTGACGAAACTACGGAGCAGGTCGGGGCGGCGCAGCAGCGGACTCTCCGCCGGCGTGGTGCCGCCCAGGGTGATGTGGTTGCCGCCGCCGGTGCCGGTGTGCTTGCCGTCGAGCATGAACTTGTTGGTGCCCAGGCGGCTCTCCTTGGCGAGCTCGAAGAGCTTGCCGTAATTGTAGACGATCTCCCGCCAGTCGGCCGCGGGCTGGGCGTTGACCTCCACGACGCCGGGGTCGGGGGTGACCACGAGCTTCGTCAGCCGGGCGTCGCTCGGGGGCTGGTAGCCTTCGACGATGATGGACACCCCCTGGCTGGCGGCTACGGACTCGATCGTGCCGATGAGGGCTACGAAGCTCTCGGCGCTGTCCAGGGGCGGCAGGAAGACGAATAAATTTCCCTTACGTACTTCCAGGCACAGGGCGGTACGGATGGTTTTCATGCGGTATTCCGGCTGAAATTCCCCGTCTTTCTTTTCTGCTTTCCGGTTGGTGGCGGACGTGCCGGGGGCCACGCCGACGGGGGTTTCCCCATACCCCTGCAGGTCGGACAGCTCCTCCTGGGGGCTGGCGGGCAACTCTACGGCCTGTTCGCTGGGTACCTGGTGGGGCAGGCGGTCGAGCGGCAGGCGCATCCCCATACCGGAATTTCCGGGCAGCAGGAAGATGTGCTCCCGCTTCATTTCCCAGAGGCAGCTCTCCCAGCGGCCTTCGTTGTGGTTGAAGGTGAGGGGCAGGACGAAACCCTTCGGTTTTTCGAGTCCGACTTCCAGCAAAGCGTTGAGGGTCTGGCGTTCGAGCTTATCGGCGGGGTCCACGCGGCGGGGGTCGATGTTGACCGGCAGGTTGCCCGTCTCCCACAGGAAGTAGAAGGTATCTTCGAAGGCCGGCTGGCAGGTGTCGGGCGACAGGCCCAGCCCCCCGGCCAGTGCCCGCCCGAAGGCTTCGGCCCCGTCTACCGTGATGCCCTGTTCCTCGTTGGGGTTGGCCAGCAGGCGGGGATTTTTCCAGAGGGGCTGGCCGTCCTTGCGCCAGTAGATGGCGTATTGCCAGCGGGGGATGGGCTCGCCGGGGTACCACTTTCCCTGTCCCTGGTGGATAAAGCCCAGGGGGGCGAAGGTGGCCTTTAGTTTTTCGGCGAGGGTATAGGCCAGGCGGCGCTTGTCCTTGCCGTCGGCCCCCTCGTTCCACTGGTCGGATTCCATGTCGTGATCGGACACGAAGGTGGGTTCTCCGCCCATCGTGAGGCGGACGTCGCCTTCCTGGAGGGCCTCCTCGACCCGGTCGCCGAGCTGGAGTAATTCCTGAAACTGCGCTGCAGAATACGGCTTGGTGACCCGGGGGGTCTCGAGCACACGCTCGACGATGTTGGCGAATTCGAAGCTGACTTCGGCGGGCTCGCTGAAGCCACTGAGCGGGGCGGCGCTGGCCGGGTCGGGGGTGGCGGCCAGGGGGATGTGCCCCTCCCCGGCGAAGAGCCCGCTGGTGGCGTCGAGTCCGACCCAGCCCGCACCGGGCAGGTAGACCTCGGCCCAGGCGTGGAGGTCGGTGAAGTCCTGTTCCGGGCCGTTGGGGCCGTCGAGGACCAGCTCGTCGGGGGTGAGCTGCACCAGGTAGCCCGACACGAAGCGGGCGGCCAGTCCGAAGTGGCGCAGGATCTGGACCAGCAGCCAGGCCGAATCGCGGCACGACCCGTTGCGGCGGCTTAGGGTCGTGCGGCAGCTCTGTACGCCGGGCTCCATGCGGACGTTGTAGTGGATGTCGTTGGCCAGCCGCTGGTTGAGGCGCACCAGCCAGGGTACCGTGGTCTCCCGTCCGCTGGGGTCGGGGCCGGCGGTGCTGATCCACTCGTCGATCAGTGGGTCGGATTCGGAGATCTCGAGGTAGGGCGCCAGCTCCTTCAGCAACTGGGAGTCGTAGGAGAAGGGGACGGTCTCGGCGTACTCCTCGAGGAAAAAGTCAAAGGGGTTGAAGGTCACCAGGTCGGCGATCACCTCCACGTCGATGGTCAGCTCCGTGGTCCGGTCGGGGAAAACCACCCGGGCCAGGAAATTGCCGAAGGGGTCCTGCTGCCAGTTGATGAAGTGGTTTTCCGGGCTCACTTTCAGGGAGTAGGCGTGGATCGGCGTACGGGCATGGGGGGCTGGACGTAGGCGGATAACCTGGGGGGAAAGCTTGACCGGGCGGTCGTAAATATATTTCGTGTGGTGCCGAAGGGCGACGCGGGTTGGCATGGGGTATGGCAATTTACGAGGTACGACGGGCGATTCAATCGCTGCAGCGCATTGGTTGTGGATGCTGGGTGCCGTCGGTCATCGGGTAGGATGGAAAGCCCTAGGGGAAAGGTAGAGTTTATAAGGCCGATGTTTGTACTTTGGAGAAACTTACACCCCGGAAACTAGAGAACTGCACCATTATGAGTGAGCCAACTGGCCTGTTTGCGGGCTACCATGTGCCGGAGGGAACGCTCGACGAGGCCTTCTCCTCCTTTCCGTACGCCTACGCCGACTACCCCGAGATCCGCAACGTATTCGATACCCTGCACGCGGGCGATTTCCAACGCCTGAACGAGAGCGCGAAGCTGTCCTTCCTGAATCAGGGGATTACCTACGCAGTATACTCGGAAAAGGGCGGCGGCAAGGAAAAGATCTTCCCCTTCGACCTCTTTCCCCGCATCATCGATGCCGAGGAGTGGAACAGGCTGGAGGAAGGCCTCCGGCAACGCAACACCGCCCTGAATATGTTCCTCCAGGACGTATACGGCGAACGCACCATCCTCCGCGAAAATGTAGTGCCCGAAGACCTGGTCCGCAGCAGCAGCCATTACGTGAAGGAGATGGAGAACTTCACTCCGCCCGGTGGAATCTACATCCACGTTTGCGGCACCGACCTGGTACGGCATACCGACGGAAATTTCTACGTGCTGGAAGACAACCTGCGCAGCCCTTCCGGTGTCAGCTACGTGCTCTCCAACCGGGAAGCCATGCGGCGTACCCTCTACGGGATGTTCCGCCACGTGCCCGTGGAGTCCGTCAACGAATACCCGGCCATGCTGCTCAAGACCCTGCACTCGGTCGCTCCCCCCCGGGAATCCGCCCCCCGCTGCGTCGTCCTTACCCCCGGCCCCTTCAATTCCGCCTACTACGAGCACAGCCTGCTGGCGCGCCTCATGGACTGCGACCTGGTGGAAGGCCCCGATCTTTACGTCGATACCGACGACGTGGTCTACCTCAAAACGA
>JBBSPZ010000045.1:0-34200 GCA_038258275.1 Chitinophagales bacterium
CGCAGCTACGAGCTGCATCATACCGGCACGGTCAAAGGTCCCATAATATTAGTCCAAGTCATGGGCAGAAAAATAAAAACTTGCCTTATCCTTCACCCTAAATGCTTTGCCCGTGCTTTCCTTTTTAAAGCTTAGCTTACGGTACATCGGGTACTTCATAATGTCGACCATACTGGCTATCGCTACGTATACCCTGGTTTTTCTGTCGCTGGAATATGGCTTCCGGATAGCAGACCAGGCCCGCATCAGCGAAATCAGCCGTTGGGCCGCCGAGTCAGTGCTCGTGGTATCCATCCTTTATTTCTACCTGGTTCGGGAACGAGTGTGGGCAGCGTGAACGCTGCAATACTAATCTGCAACTGGGAGTTGGTATAGGCCTTGGGATCACTGGATAGCATCCGCTACTCTCCCTTTCCTAACGAGACGTCGTAACCGCAGCATAGCGCAGCCTACCAGCTGCCTCGTGCCGGCGCGGTGAGTAGGTGCGTACAGTAAAATTGCTGTGCTGATTAGATGACCTTACGCGTGGTCGACCAACACCGCGAGGGACTACGCACGGTATCTTCCATACCGCTCTCCGCCGCCTCGCTCCCCCGAGACGTCCCCTCCGGGGCCGGGTAAGGCACGTTACGGAAGGACCGCGAGGGGGATTTACCGCCTCGCTAGCTGAGGATGGCCCGCTCCGGGGCTGGCGCTTCCTTAATTGGGTCGCGTGGCCGCTGGCCCGGGCGTGGGAAACACAGTCGCCGCGGGAAGTGCCGCTAGAGTTGCTACCCCGCCAGGAGGAGCAAACCCGTCGTACGGGGAACACCGCGAGGGACTACGCGCGGCATCGTACTTAGCATGGCTTTTTCCACGCTTCTTCATGGGTGGCATGAGAGGGGAGAGACCGATTTCACCCTTCCCAACGCCGCAATGGCACGGCAGCTCCCAGCGGCTCCTCTTCTACCCGACAGATTTGACCGCGTAGTACGTATCCGTTTTCCTCGAGCGCAGTATCGTGGTCTGCGGTCGTGTAGTAGTGGTCGCCGGTAGCGGCGTGGTACCAGTGGTAGAGCGGGACGCCATATTCCGATGCTACCGGATAGACGTGACAGGCGACGCCGTCAAACTGATAGTGGTTGGCGGGTACGGGCGTTTCGTTCTGCTCGGTCGTGTAGTAAAAGTCTACGCACGGAGACCGCGGGTCGAACCAGCGGTACAGCGGCACCGTCTCCGGTCGGGGATCGGGGAACACCCCGGCCGCGACGCCGGCATTCCGGTAATGGAGGTCGATGTGGGGCGGCCCGTCCGTATCGATGCTGAAGAGGTGGCGGTGGCGCATGTGCGGGGGGTTGACCGAAATAGGGGGCGCGATCACCTGAAGTAAGTTGCGCCCCCCTATCCATTGGTTCCTATGCCCAGGAGTGGGGATTCTAGTTCACCACTACCCGACGCGTTTCGCTGCTGCCGTCCGCCAGGGTGAGCTTGACGAGGTAGAGTCCGGCGGCCAGCTCCCGCTCGGAAACGGGGAGTCGGTTGATCCCGGGTACAACCGCCAGTCCGCCCCGGCGGCTCAGGCGCTGCCCCGCGGCGGAGTAGAGCTCCAGGTCGAGGGTCGTGGCGCGGTCGAGGGTCAGGTCTACGCGGAAGGCCCCGTGGGTGGGGTTGGGGAAGACCTCAATCGCTGCGCCGGGGATGCCGGCGGTGGTGACGGCGGAGGGGGCATCGCTGGTTTGGATAGTCAATGCCAGGTAGTCAATACCTATTGTTCCCTTTTTTGAGTCATAGTCACCGTCCATAAATGCTAGGGGTAAGGCACTATTCACTCCCATAAGGTATACGTTCGAGAGGTAAATATCTGTGAATTCTTCCCCGTAATTTCCCGACTCGTTTCCTCGGAAGGCATGGTACTCCTTATTTATAAGGATTACCCCAACACTTACTTCCGGACCGGTCCAGGTCTTGAACGTGCCGATCCCCAGGTATTCGTAGGTTGTACGATAGATGAAAGAGTCCAGTACCCCTGGGTAATCAACGGAAGGTTCGACCTCGCTGGAGATTGAATCAACTTTCTCCCCGTACTTGAGCCCGAAGGGAATGACCAACTCTTCTTCGTCAAACAACTCTATTTCGCTGACCGGCTTACCATCCTCCAACTCTATTTCTTGGTAACCCAACTGGTACAGACCTAACGGTTTCGCCACCAGTGCTAAATTTTCTTCAACAAACCTTTCATCACTCGGATCCTTGTAGGAGAGGCGGATTACATTCTCGGGGAGTGCTCCGTCGAAGGCATCCCGGAAGGTTTGGTCTGCCTTAAAGAAGGTATAGCTTTCTAACAGCGAAGGGTCGAGATCCTTAGCCGGACCTGAAACGGGCCAATCTTCATCATAATAATTTATCTCTTTATCCCCGAATTCGGTAAAATCGAAAGACATACTCGGACCCAGTTTCCAGGTCATGGTATCGTCAAGTTCAAAATTGTAGATGGAAATTACTTCACCGTACCGAATCGCCGAAGCCGTAGTAACCGGCTGAGCAATAAGGGGGGTACACAGTAAACAGGTGAGCGTGTACAGGGTCACGCAGGTAAAGGTGCGTTGCATAGTAAGTGATTGACTAAAAAGTGATGCGAATTGATGGATTCCGGCCGCGCGCCGCCCTAGCCCACCAGCCCCAGTCCGCGGGCGTAGCCCACCAGCTCGACGGTCCCCTTCACGCCGGCCTTGCGGAGGAGGTTCTTGCGGTGGGTACAGACGGTGTTGTAGCTGATGTAGAGCTGACGGGCGATGTCTTCGCTGCGGAGGCCTGCGACGAGGAGGCGGAGGACTTCGAGTTCGCGGGCGGAGAAGTTGACGGTCTCTTCGTATGGAAAGACCAAGGTGTGGCAGGGCTCCTCGCCCCGCGCGGTACCTTGCTTGACGTGGAGGAGGCAGGTAATCGGCGTCTTCAGGGCGGTGATGTCGGCGACTACCGTGAATCCGGTAAGCGGGTCGCCGGCCGCGTCGAGTTCGGGAAAGACGAGTTGGTGACTGAGTTGCACCACCCGGCCGTCTACGGTATATACCCGGCAGGTGAAGACGAAGGTGAGCCCGCAGCGCTGGTCCACCGGATACTTCCGCAGGAGGCGCAGGATCTCGTGGTGGATTTTGCGTAGGCACTCCCGGTCTTCCGGATGGACGCTGCGGAAGAAGCTGTCCATCCCCCCGAACTGCCAGGCGGCCCGGTCGTAGCCCAGCATACGCTGGATGCCCGGACTCACGTACCGGAAACGCCCCGTGCGGAAGTCGACGGAGTAACACCAGGTGCCCGACTGGGCCAGCAGCCGCTCGAAGGCGGGGTCGGGCGCAATGGGCGGTAAGGCCGTCGTAAGGGTTTCCGCGGCCGGATGAAAGACGGTTTTCATCTGCCGGACGTCGTAGGGGGTGTGCATAGTGTGTGAAAGGATTACGGGAGTGGAAGTACCCGTTTATCCTTCCCCCCCGCCCGGCGTAACCCTCGGAGCGGAATAATTAAAAAATAATCAGTTGGCCTTTGCTTTACCCTTTTTCGATTTTATGCGATTGGCGCGGTAGAAGGGAATGCGCAGGCTTGCATACCCATCGGCGGCCTGGCTGTTATCCGACAGCAGCTGGGAAAGGATGGAACCCGAGCCCACCGTGATGAAGGAGAAGCGTACGCCCGCCCCCCAGCTCGTGCCGCGGTCCCCGCCAAAGGTAAGGGGAGAATAGAGGCCCAGCCACTTGGTTTCCAGCCGTGGAGCGAGGGTCAGGGTGGAAGGAATGTGGTTGGTCAGGCGGATGTTGTCTGGTCGGAGCGAGTTGGAACTGATGGCACTCAGGTACAGTCCGCCGCTCAGGCGGAGGTCCACGAGGAAGTGCAGGGCGGTCGGCAGCCGGAAGGTCGCCGCCTCCGTGAATTCGGTACCATCGAAGTGGTCGTCAAGGAAGTACTCCAGCGATTCTCCGTTATAGTCCCGCGTCCAGATGGTGGCGTCGGTGAGGTAGGTCTGCCCGTAGCTTTCCGAATACTCGATCGCGCCGATATCCACGACGGAGGCGGCTACCTTCAGCCGGTAGGGATGGCGCAACCGGTCCGCGGGAACTTCCCCCGGCCGCCATTCGTAGACGACACCCAGATCGAAGCCAACCCCGTTGCCGAGGCTTTCGCTAAGGGCGTCAAGGTCCGGATCGGAGAAGTCCACACCCCCCACGCTGCCGTAGGTGAACTCCCCGTCAGTGCGCAGCAGGGTGGTGGACCGGTCGTAGGTACCGGTAATAAACGGGCTGTCCGTGTAGACGCCGCCGACCCCCCGGAGGTACTTCACGGAAGCACCGGCCTTGAGCAGGCTGTGTATACCGGCCCGGAGCACGGTACCGAAGACCAGGGAGGCCTCCCCCCAGCCGTGCAGGGAACTGTGGTGTTCCTGCTGGTCGTAGGAGAAGTCGTCGTCGCCGAATCCGTCCGCGACTCCCTCGTAGAGGGTCCCGTTGAAGCCATCAATGTTGTAGACGGAGCGGGCGCGGGTCACCAGGGCAAGGCCGCTGCGCTTTCCCAGACCGATAAGCAGCGAAGGCCCGATCGCGTCGACGTTCACGAACAGGGAATTGTCGTTGCGTGGCGTACGGACCAGGCCGTCGTCCCAGATGTCCTCGTCGAATGGCAGCCCCTTGCCGAGGGTGAAGTAGTCATTGGCCGCCGCGCCGCTGACCGAGGCCAGGTGGAGTTCGAAGCCGAGTCGGGAATCGGCCACGTTGGCGGGATTGAGCAGGAGGCCGGGAATGCCCGAGTAGTTGTCGAGCGCATAGCCCGGGAAGGACTGGGCGGCAATCCCGGCCCCTACGGCATACAACAGGAGAGCAAGTGCAAAACGCATGGGAGGGTCATTGAAAACGTGAGCGAGAATAACTGGGGCAGCAGCGCTAATTTCGGAAAGACCGCTACTGGAATAGTCCAAAATTACCCAGGTGATCCCCGGCTCCCACTCACCAAGAATGGTGAAATATTCCCCGCCGACCGCCTCAGTAAGGGGAAGGAATCGCGGGAAGGCGGATGTGGTCCTCCACCCGCCCCCCGTTGCGGAGCACCACCGGTGGACGTGCCCCGCCGGTCCGGCCGGCAACCGTGATGCCGCCCCAGCCGCGGGTCGGACAGGCATTCGTGATGGCGCCGCCGTCTACGACCAACTGGCCGCCCGCCTCCACGATGATCGAAGCCCCCGGCCCCATTTCCAGGCGGCAGCGGACTTCCAGGGTGGCCCCGGAACGGACGATCACGTCGGTGGGGTACAGCTTCTTGCCGCCGCTCACCACCTGCGTCCCCGCCCCCTCCACGATCAGGGGTATGGCGCCCGCGACGGGATCGCAGCGATCGAAGCTCAGGTAGGGCCGCGGGTGATTGAGCAGGTAATTCCACAGCTGCTCCGTCTCGCAGACCGTGAGGTTCAGCTGGGTGCCGTAGCCCATCATCAGCGCGCGCGGAGAGCCGCCGAAGCAATTGGTGCCCGCCGCGCTGCCGCTGTTGTTGGTGGTGCACTCGCCGTAGCATTCTTCCTGCGGCTCCAGGTCGATGCCGGCGCAGGGGTTGTCGCACTTGAAGGAATGGTCCAGCCCCTGCGTATGGCCGAACTCGTGGTTGATGACGCGGGCCACGGTCCAGGTATCCTGGCTGCCGGACAAATAGGTTTGCAGGCGGTTGTAAATGGTGATGCGGTTGCTGCCGGCGCCGGAGATGGAGCCGTCGGGGGGATTTCCCCGGCCGCGGTAGTCCGTCAGGATCACGTTCAAGGCGGCGTCGAGCGGCTTCACCGGGGCATCGTGGTCGTAGAAAAAGGCACTGGCGCGGGCATTGTCCGGACCGTTCACCAACGCAAAGCGTATGCGCAGGTCGCGGGAGGGCGAATAGTCGAGCAAGGCCAGCCGCATGCGCTGGTTCATCTCCTCCAGCACGTAGTACATGAAGGTTGCCGCCCGCAGTTTCTCGATCTCCGCCTCCGGGGCAAAATTGCGGCCGTCGGCGAGGGCCACGAAGTGAAAGGCGAGCCGCACGGTGACGACGGGCATCCGTTGCCATTCGTCTACCGTCAGCCGGTAGTCCGCGCAACTGTCACGGGGTGAACCGGACTGGGCACCCGCCGTTAGGCAGGAGCAACAGCAGATCAGGGCTAGAAGGATCCGTTTCATGGTCCCGAAAGGTCCGTACTTTTTGCCGAACCCACCCCACCGCTTAACCCCTGGCCTAATGTCTACCAGAAACGCCCTGCTCATTCTGATTCCCTTACTCACGCTCGGCGCCCTGGTCTACTTCCTGGTGCGCTTTATCTTTCGGCAGAGCCAAAAGAAGGGGCCACAGTAGTCCTGCCGCCCCCACTTCCCTCATCCATCAGCCGCTGGTATTCCTCCACGATCCGGTAGCGAAAGGGCTCGACCCGGTTGATGGCCGTGAGGCAGCGGTGCAGGTAATACAGGAAAAAAGCGTGGCCCTCCGTCGTGCAGCAGTGGTAGGCGGCGGTGCAGTCGATCCGCACGGTGATCCCGAAGAAGGGCTCGTCCAAGCCGCCAAAGAAGTGAAAATGATCGCGCCGCGGCCAAGTATCCAGGTCGAGATAGGTCATGGCAGAAAGGTGAGCAGGTCTTTCAGCTGGCGGGCTGCGAAGAAGCGGGGATTTTCGGGCACGCCGTCGGCTTCTTCGTGAGCCCACGTCGTGTGGTGGGGCACGTGCACGGCATAGCCCCCCAGTTGGAGTACGGGCAGGATATCGGATCGCACGGAATTGCCCACCATAAGGAAGCGGTCGGGCGTACAGTCCAGGTGGCCGGTGAGGCTGCGGTAGTTGGCCACCCCCTTGTCGCTCATCACCTCGATGTGGTGGAAGTAGTCGGCGAGTCCCGACTTTTCCAGCTTGCGCTCCTGATCCAGCAGGTCGCCCTTCGTGGCCAGCACGAGGCGGTACCGTCCCTTCACCGCTTCCAGGGTTTCCTTCACGCCGGGCAGGAGCTCCACGGGGTGGTTGAGCATTTCCTTGCCGAGCTCCAGCACCCGGTCGATCACCTCCAGGCTGGCCCGGTGGTCGCTCACCCGTCCGACGGTTTCCACCATACTCAGCATAAAGGCCTTGATGCCGTAGCCGTAGATCGGCAGGTTCCGCATTTCCACCGCGAAGAGTTCCCGGTTCAGGGCGTCGGCCGGTAAGAAGTCGGTGAGCAGGGCACAGAATTTCTCCTCCGCGGCGCGGAAGTAAGGTTCGTTGTTCCAGAGGGTGTCGTCGGCATCGAAGGCAATGACCTCAATCGATTTCATGGCTGCCAAAGTAAGGAGTGGGGCGCGGACGCAGGTGCACTGTCCCGGGATCGCTCAGCAAAAGGGCAACCCATATGGAAAAATCAGTCGTCCAGACGGGCGCGGCGCCGGTCGCTGATCATGGCGCGGACCTTCATCGACAGGATAAGAGCCGACAGGCTGGCCGTCACGGCGTTGGCCAGCGGCAGGTCGCCCGAAAGCGGATGGTCTTGTAGGCCTGCGGAACGTAGGCAGCGGTGGTAAGCACGGCGGCCAGGGTGCCGATCAGGGAGGGAGATGCCCGTCATGCAGCGGTCCGTGGGGAAGAAAGTGAAAACGGAACGGATAAACGCAGGACTGCTGACGAAAGCTGGCCACCGATACGGTGTATCTTGGCAGCTTCCCGGAATCAACTGCATGCGCGCCTCTTTCCTTTATGTTGTTTTCGTCGGTTTCGGCGCCCTCGTATTTTCGCACTGCTCCCCCGAGCCGACTCCGGACCAGCTCTTTACCCAACACTGCGGCTCCTGCCACCAGGCCCCCGCACCCGCATCCCTGCCTAAGGAAGTATGGGAAAAGAGCGTGCTGCCGGAGATGGGCGCGCGCATGGGGGTACCGACCTACGGCTACGACCCGGCCCGCAACGTCTCCCCTGAAGAATTTGACCTGGTCCGCGAGCGGGGCTTCTATCCCGAGACCCCTACCCTGTCCTACGATGACTGGAATGCCATCCGGCAGTACGTCCTCGACCTGGCACCCGACAGCTTGCCCGCCCCACCCCGGCTGGCACTGGAGTCGCTGAGTGGATTTACCCCCCACCCCTTCGACATCGATGGCAAAGGTGGATCGCTGGTCACCTACCTCGGCAGGGGTACGACCGGATTTTTCGTCGGCGATGGCTACGGAAAAGTAACGGGCGTGTCCTCCGAGGGCACTCGCACGCCACTTACCGCGGGCCGTGCGCCGGTCACTTATTTTGTGCCTGGCGCGACCGATACCCTGCTGCTCGAGATCGGCAACATCTACCCCACCGAGGCCAGCAACGGCCAGCTCTACCGGCTGCGCTCCGGGGAGAGAACCCTGGTCGACGACAGCCTCCACCGGCCCGTCCACTTCCTGGCCGAAGACCTCAACGCGGACGGTAGCGAGGAGATCGTCGTTTGCGAATACGGCAATTACACGGGTGCCCTCACCCTGCTGCGGCCAGACGGCCACGGGGGCTATAGCCGCTCCCGCCTCAGCGGCACGCCGGGGACGATCCGCGTGGTCGCCCGGGACATGGACGGCGACGACCGCAAGGACCTGGTCGTCCTACACGCCCAGGGCGACGAGGGCATAGATATTCTTTACCAGCAGTCCGACGGGACCTTTAAACGGGAGGTCGTGCTGGAATTCTCCCCCGTCTGGGGCACGAGTTGGTTCGACCTGGTGGACTTCGACGGCGACGGCGACCTGGACCTCCTCACCGCCCACGGCGACAATGCGGATTATTCCAACGTGCGCAAGCCCTACCACGGGATACGGCTCTTCGCCAACGACGGCAGCAACCACTTCGCCGAGGTATTCTTTCAGCCCCTGCCCGGTGCGACCCGGGTGGTGGCCCGCGACTTCGACGGCGACGGCGATACCGACGTGGCGGTGGCCTGCAACTTCGCCGATTTCGCCGGCTGGCCGGAAGCCTCCTTCGTCTACCTGGAAAACCTGGGCGGCGCGGACTACGCATTCCGGGGACAGACCACGCCCCTTGCCCTGGACGGCCGCTGGCTACTCCTGGAGGCCGACGATTACGACGGGGACGGGGACGCCGACCTGGCCCTGGGTTCGTTTACCCTCAATCCGGCCCCCGTACCGGCCGACCTGGAGCGGCGGTGGCGCGACGGCCGCACCGACGTTCTCTTCCTCGAGAACACCGCCGAACGCTAGCCGCCACCTGCCGTATCTTCCCCTAAATTTCGACCGATCATGCGTTACCTCGTTCTGCTCCTCTGCCTGGGGAGCGCCGCCCTGTTTGCCCAGGAGGCCACCCCTACCTATTCCCTCGGCCAGTGGTCGTATCACCGCGAGCTCTTCGCCGGCGAGATGAACACCTTCGACTTCCTGCGGGCCGCCGGGGAGATGGACTTCGCGGGGGTGGAGCTCGTGAACCAATTTTTTGCCGATAAGGCGGAGAATGGGCCCTACCTCGATTCCCTCAAAACAGTGTCCGAAGCGGCCGGCGTGGTGCCCACGATCCTACTTATCGACGGGGCGGGCAACCTGGCCGCCTCCGATCCGGATACCCGCGATACCGCGATCCGGGAGCACCTGAAGTGGGTCCGCGCCGCCGCCCGGATCGGGGCCCCCGCCCTGCGCGTGAATGCCCACGGAGACGGCACGCCCCAGGAGATGATGGAGGCCGCCGCCGACGGGATCGGTCGCCTGGCTGAGGCCGCACGGGAGCAGGGTATCCGCATCCTGATTGAGAATCACGGGGGGATCAGCGACGATGGGGCCTGGCTCGCCGAGTTGCTCGGCCGGCTGCAGGAGTTCAACGTAGGGGCCGTGGCCGACTTCGACAACTGGTGCATCACCCGCGACAACGGCCAGCTCTGGGGTGGGAACTGCACCCTCCGTTACGACCGCTACCAGGGCCTCCAGGAACTGCTGCCCTACGCCGGCGGCATCAGTGTCAAGGCCTTCAATTTCGACGCCCAGGGCCGGGAACCGGACATGGACTACGCCGTGCTCTTCGACCTCATCCGTGGGTCGGACTACGACGGCTATCTCGGTATCGAGTACGAAGGAGACGCCCTCCCTTCCCGGGAAGGCATCCTGAAGACCCGGGCCCTGGCCGAGCAATCCTGGCCCCGCAGAACGGTCGTCAACCAGGACACCAAGACCCGTATCGACGGCACCCTGCGGGGATTCGTGGGCCGCGGCGACGTGGCCGGCGTCTCCGCCCTGATCTACGAAAAGGGCGAGGAAGTCTACTTCGGCGCGTTCGGGGAGGCCGACCGGGAGGCGGGCACTCCCCTGGCGCGCAACACGATTGCCCAGATCTATTCCATGACCAAGCCCATTACCGGCACGGCCCTCCTGCAGCTTTACGAGCAGGGCAAGTTTACCCTGGACGCCCCCCTGGCCGACTACCTCCCCGAATTCGCCAACCTGCGCGTCTACCAGCCGGGCGGGGTCGCAGGTGCCCTACAAACGGAACCCCTGGACCGCCCCGTTACGGTGCGCGACATTACCCGCCACACCGCCGGCTTCTACAATGGCGGTGGGCCTGCCGACCTCCAGGCCGCCTACGATTCGGCCGATGTGCGCGACTACGACAACCCCCTCAGCGGTATGGCCGAACGGCTGGGCAGCCTACCCCTGCTCTTCCAGCCGGGTACCCAGTGGCACTACGGACTTTCGGTCGACGTCCAGGCCCTCCTCGTGGAACGGCTGTCCGGTCAGCCCTTTGACGAATACGTGCGGGAGCACATCCTCGACCCGCTGGGCATGTCTGACACCCGCTACTTCGTGCCCGAGGAAGACCGCAGCCGGATGTCGGGCGCCTACAACCGTACCGGCCCGGGTGACCTCACGCAGCTGCCCAACGGCGAGGCCCACGCCTTCAACATCAACCCCTGGGCCATGACCCCCGGGGGCTTCGGCCTCACGTCCACCCTCGACGACTACATGACCTTTGCCCGGATGCTCGTCAACGGGGGCACCCTAGATGGGACAACCATCCTCCAACCGGAAACGGTCCGCCTGATGCGCACCAATCACCTCGACAACGACGTCACCGAGCGCCTCTGGCTCCCCAGCAAGGGGCAGGTCGGTTTCGGGATAGACGTTGCGGTCCGGCAACGGCCGGCGGCTACGGCGGAGGAGAATCCGGGGACGGTCGGGGAGTTTTTCTGGGACGGGGCGGCCAGCACCCTCTTCTGGGTCGACCCGGCCAACGAGTTGACCGCGGTCCTCTTCGTACAGCTCTTCCCTTACGACCAGATCGGGCTGCACCACGATTTCCGGAGGGCGGTATACGGGCCCTTTATCCCGGTAGCGGACAGTGCGGCAACGGGGGCGGGTGAGTGACGGTCAGAAGTCCTGGGCATCGATCACCTTCCGGCAGCGCTCACCGTAGCCTTCAAAGCCGTTGGATGGACCAGAGTAGTGCGATGAACCGCAGGGGGATGCGGACATAGCCAAACGATTTCCCGGTAAGACGTCGGGCAACGGCCAGTGCGTTGGCGCGGACCGAACCCTGCCCGCCTGAACGACATACAACAGAAAACAGGCCCATACCATGAAACAACTGCGCTACGACGATTACGGTGGAATTGACCGGATGTACCTCGCCGATGTCCCCAAACCGGAACCCCGGGAAGACCAGATCCTAGTGGAAATTAAGGCGGCCGGTATCAACCCCGTCGACTGGAAGATCCGCAACGCCCACATGAAAATGGTCGACGGTCACCAGTGGCCCCGGCTGATGGGCATCGAGTTTGCCGGCATCGTCCGGCAGGTAGGCGACCAGGTCACTAACCTGGAACCCGGAGACGAGGTGTTCGGAGCCGTAGACATCAAAACCCTCGGTGGTATGGCGGACTTCATCGTGGTCCAGCCCGATAATCTCCACCCCAAGCCCCCCAGCCTGAGCATGGCCGAAGCCGCCGGACTCCCCCTTATCGGCACCACGGCCCACGTCGCCATCCGGGAGAAGATTGACGTACGCGGACGCAAGCTGCTCGTCAACGGCGGCAGCGGCGGGGTAGGCACCATCGCCATCCAACTGGCGCGAATGGATGGTGCCCACGTTACGGGTACCGCCGGTGCCCACCACCAGGATATCATGCGTGAGCTGGGCGCCACACGCACCGTCAACTACGAAGAGACGGATATCACCCAGGAGGACGAGAAATACGACGTCATCCTCGATGCCGCCGGTACGATACCGTTCTCGATTGCCAAGGGGATGCTCACCCCGCACGGCACCTACCTGAACCTCCAACCCGGATTGCCGTCCTTCCTCAGCAGCTTTATCAACAATAAATTCAGCGACAAGAAGCACGAGCCCTTCCTGGCCGAGGTCACCCACCCCACCCTGCACCGCCTCTACGATCTGGTAGAGGAACACGGACTAAAGGTGCGCATCGGTCGTGAGTACCCGCTGATGAACTACAAAAAGGTCTTCGAGGAACTGGAGAGTGGCAGGGGTCCGGCCGGAAAGTCCGTTTTCATTCCCTGATCGCGGTTAACCGGGAGGTGCTTCGGTAATCGCACAGCCCGTTTCCGGGGCCGGGCATTACATTTGCCGCCGCACCATCTCTCCGCGCGTGGTTGGATCTTCCGCCGCCGCCGGGCCGGAACGACCACTATGAAATCTGCCAAACACACCGTCAATGGACTGCTCCGGTTGACGGACATTTCCATCAACGGCAATCAGCCCTTCGACCTGCAGGTCCACAACGATCGCTTTTATGCGCGGGTGCTTGCGGATGGAGCGCTGGGCCTGGGGGAGAGTTATATGGACGGGGACTGGGACTGCGCCCAGCTTGACGAATTCATCCATAAGGTAATCCGTGCCGACCTGGGAGACCGGGTGCACCCGGTCAAAATGCTCCTGCCTATCCTACGGGCCAAACTGTTGAACCAGCAACGGAAATCCAAGTCGCTGCGGGTCGGCAAGCAGCATTACGATATCGGCAACGACCTCTACTCGCGCATGCTCGACAAGCGCATGACCTATACTTGTGCCTACTGGAAGGATGCCGAAACACTGGACGAGGCACAGGAAGCAAAGCTTGACCTGATCTGCCGGAAGATCGGACTGCAGCCCGGGATGCGGATACTTGATATCGGGTGCGGCTGGGGCAGTTTTGCCGGATACGCCGCCGAGAACTACGGAGCCTCGGTGGTCGGGGTGACGATCTCACGGGAACAACTCCACTACGCGCGCAAGCGATACGGCCACCTGGATGTCGACCTCCGGTTTCAGGACTACCGCGACCTCAATGAGCCCTTCGATCACATTGTTTCCGTAGGGATGTTTGAGCACGTCGGGCCCAAAAACTACCGCACCTACATGCAAGTGGTCAAACGCTGCCTGAAGGACAACGGCCTGTTTCTACTCCATACCATCGGGAGCACCATTAGCCGCACCACTACGGACCCCTGGGCGGAGAAGTATATTTTTCCCGGGGGCGTGCTGCCCAGTGCCGCCCAGATCACCCGGGCGGCCGAAGGCCTGCTCAACATTCAGGACTGGCACAATTTCGGGGGCGACTACGATCGAACGCTCATGGCCTGGTACGCGAATTTTGCACGGTGCCGGTCGGAGTTGACGGCATACGACGAACGCTTCCTCCGCATGTGGCACTACTGGCTCCTCTCGGCCGCCGCCGGGTTCCGGAGCCACCGCAACCACCTCTGGCAAATCGTATTTTCCAAGCCGGTGCGGCGCGGGGATTATAAATCGGTACGCTAGCGACGAATGTAGGATACTTCCTTCACCGCACGGACGATCTTCTCGGCGCTGGGCAGGAATTCTTCCACGAAGGCGGCGGCGTAGCCGAGGTTCACGTCGGCACTGTTCACCCGGATGACGGGGGCATCCAGGTAGTCGAAAGCGGACTTCTGGATCTCGTAGGCCACTTCGGCGCTGATTCCGGCAAAGGGCCAGCTCTCGTCGATCACCACGCAGCGGTTGGTCTTCTTCACCGACTCGATGATCGTCTTCCGGTCGAGGGGCCGGATCGTACGCAGGTCGATGACCTCGGCACTGATCCCCTCCTTTTCCAGCAACTCGGCGGCTTCCATGGTCGGCAGCATCATCTTGTTGTAGCTCACCAGGGTGACGTCGGTCCCTTGCCTGCGGACGGCGGCCTTCCCGATTTCGACGAGGTATTCGCCCTCGGGCACTTCGCCCTCGTAGCCGTAGAGCAGCTCCGACTCCATGAAACAAACGGGGTCCGGATCGCGGATGGCGCTTTTCAGCAGGCCCTTCGCGTCGGCGGGATCGGTACACGAGATCACCTTCAGGCCCGGCGTATTGGCCATCCAGCTCTCAAAGCTTTGGCTGTGCTGCTGGGCCAGCTGGCCGGCGCTGCCGGAAGGACCCCGGAATACGATCGGGCAGCTGTACTGGCCGGCCGACTGGCTAAGCGTCTTGGCCGCGTTGTTAATGATCTGGTCGAAGGCCAGGACAGCGAAGTTCCAGGTCATGAATTCCACGATGGGCTTGAGGCCATTCATGGCGGCGCCGACACCGATACCCGCGAATCCGAGCTCCGCGATCGGCGTATCGATGACGCGCATGGGGCCGAACTCGTCCAGCATACCCTTGCTGACTTTGTAGGCGCCATTGTACTGGGCCACCTCTTCCCCGAGCAGGAAAACGGTGTCGTCGCGTCGCATTTCTTCGATCATCGCTTCCCTAAGGGCGTCACGTAAGGCAATTTTTCTGGCCATGGCTGGTTGTACTTTGGGGGGCAAAAGTAACAATCGTTCCCCTCAGTTGCAAACTATGAAAAGTTCCAAGCGTACGCCCCTCCTCCTCGCCGCCGCCGTACTCCTCCTCCTGCCCTCGTGCAACCGCGGCTTTGGTTGCCCCACCAACCTTTCGCTCGACGACCTTGTTTCTCCGCTGATGACGCTGCTTTTCTAGCGTCGCTGTTGCGGGGACGCAGGTGCAAGGTCAACCGGTTGTCCTCCATTATTACACGATTGGACAACTACCCCCATGAACTGGACCACCATCACGAGCCTACACGACATCGAGGCCATCATCGAGCGCAGTAGGGTCGTTCCCTGCCTGATCCTCAAGCACAGCACCAGCTGCCCCATCAGCAGCATGGCAAAGCATCGCCTGGAAAAACAGTGGGACAGCCGTACTTCCGCCATCGAGCCCTACTACCTCGATCTGCTGCGCCACCGCGATGTCAGCACTTACATTGCCGCTGAGTTCGGTATTCGCCACGAATCGCCGCAAATCTTGCTAATCAGGAACGGCAAGTGCATCCACCACGCCAGCCACCTGGACATTCGTGCCGACGAGCTCCGGCAAACCGCCTGAGTGGAATCGCCCACGCCGTACCTCACGGCCGACGGCAGCCACAGCCTGCGCTCTGCCCGCTTTGGCGTGAGTTACCACAGCAGCCACGGTGCCCTTCAGGAGAGCGAGCACATTTTTATTCGCGCGGGCGTGGACCATCTCTTACTTACCACCCCTCCGGGCACGGCCCTGCGCATTCTGGAGATGGGGTTTGGAACGGGACTGAATGCCTTACTGGTCCGTAAACTTGCCGCCGCTCATCCCGATATTCCGTTTCACTACCTGACCTTCGAGCAATTTCCGGTGAGCCTGGCCGTGTCCGCTGCGCTCAACTATACCCGCGCCCTCGGACTTCCGGAAGATTCCCTGCAGGAATTGCACCGGACAGCTTGGGAGACTACGCATCAACTGGATCCTAACTTCGCCTTTCGCAAAGTGAAGCAGGATTTCCTGGCCGCGACGCCACCGGGGGACTTCCCGGCCGACCTGATCTTCTACGACGCCTTTGCCCCGGAGAACCAACCCGAGCTCTGGACGGTAGCCGCTATGGAAGGCTGTCGTCGCTGGTTGCGGCCGGGAGGCATCCTCGTCACCTACTGTGCCAAAGGGCAATTCAAACGCAACCTGCGCGCGGCGGGTTTCGGGGTGGAGGCCTTACCGGGACCGGTTGGAAAACGAGAGATTACCCGGGCGGTCGCCGGCAGCTGACATTGCCCCTTCGGCTGATCGTTCCGGCGCCATGGCGCCCTGGCCCATTTGCAACTCACCGGATGTGCCGTGGGCTCGAATACGGTTTATTTTACCCAGCTTTCCATACAGCTCTACGGACTTCCGGTTGTAGGCCAGGGCAGCCTCCTCCGGGGTCGAATACATACCGATGTGCACGCTACGGCGATTGACGGAAATGACCGCGCGAAATCGGTTATTTTCCTTGTACACCCCCGTATACCCGAGTTTACTGGAGGTACGGCGCTTGCGGCTGGCTACCGAGCGGCTGCGGTATTCCAGGTTGCTCAGTCGGCAGTCGAGTTTGTTCCCGTTGAGGCTGCCCACGAGGTTTCGCTCGCCCAGCCGGGTGTGGGAGAGGTAGCGCTCGGCAATGAGCTTGTGCAGGTAGAGGGTCTCGGTACGGTAACCTTTCTGCGTATCGCACTTGAAGGACTTTTGAAATACGACACATCCGGAGGAATGCATCCGCAGGTTGTCGAAAAACCCCACCTTTGCAAGGTGGCGGTCTTGCAGTAACTTTTCAAAAACGTGCAAGTCGATCATGGCCTCCTCCGGCGCGTTCTTTAGGGGAATACGGTGGATTACGGGTTCCGGCGGGTAGGAATGCTTATTCATGCTGGCGCGGGTGATGTACGATTGATTCACGGTGTCAACCAAATTTTCACGGTTTGGATCACTCCCCCGCCCATTGTTTCCCTAATTTGAGACTAACCGGGGCATTTTATTTGCTTTATCCCCCTCAATTCCCAATCGGTGAAAAATATTGACATCCTAGCCCGCACCGCCCAACTTGCCCGATTGGCCGATTCGGCGGTGCAGGATAACCCGCGGGTCGGAGCGGTGCTTATGCATGCGGGCCGGGTGATCGGCGAAGGGTACCACCAGCGGGCCGGCGAAGCCCACGCCGAGGTGATCTGCCTGGCCTCCGTACGCGAGGAGGACCGCGTGCTGATCCCTGATTCGACCCTCTTTGTCAGCCTCGAGCCCTGTTGCATCAAGGGCCGCACCCCGGCCTGTACCGGGCTTATCCTGAAGGAGCATATTCGCAAGGTCGTCTTCGCCCAGCGCGACACGAGCGACGAGGTGTCCGGGCGCAGCGCCGCCATCCTGCGCGAGGCCGGGGTCCGGGTCAAGGAGTACCCGGACTTTGCCCCCACGGAGGCCACCAACGTCAACCGCCTCATCTACACCACCGAGCAGCGCCCCTTCATTCTGCTCAAGTATGCCCGCTCCGCCGATGGCTTTTTGCGCCCCAAGGACCGCAGCAAAAAGTACTGGATCACCAACGACATCAGCCGCCGGCTCGTACACCGCTGGCGGACGGAAACCAACGCCATTATCATCGGCGCCCGCACCGTCATGGAAGACGAGCCCCGGCTGACGGCGCGCTTCTTTCCCGGCCCCGACCCCCAACCCGTGATCCTCGACCTGCACGACCGCCTCTCGGGCAAGGAACGGATCTTTACCTCCGGCGGCCCGCGCCCCCTCGTCTTTACCGGCCGGAAACCCGCCAAGCTCAAGGCGGAAACGGTAGAGATCAAGGACAAGGACCTGAGCAAGAAGGTCTTCAAAAAGATCATGAAGAAGCTCTACGACCTCAAGTTCAACCACGTGACGGTAGAGGGCGGCGCCGCTACCCTCTCCGCCTTCATCGATTACGGGTACTGGGACGAGGCGCGGATATTCACCGGCCCGGCCCGCTTCGGACAGGGGCTTGCCGCTCCCGAGCTCCCGGCTTTAGCCAAGCGAATGGCTACCGAGCGCATCGGCAGCGACCTGCTGGAAACCTATACCCGCATCGGACTGGCGACCTAAGCCAGCGCCAGCGCGCCGACGGCCTCGGCGATAATTGCGCACGCCTCCCGCAATTCCGCCTCCGAAATCACCAGCGGCGGAGCGAAGCGGATAATGTTGCCGTGGGTAGGCTTGGCCAGCAGGCCCTTGTCGGCCAGCGTCAGGCAAAGGTTCCAGGCCGTATCGCCCTCCGGAGAATCGTTGATGACCAGGGCATTGAGCAATCCCTTGCCGCGCACCAGGCTCAGGGTGTCCGGGTATTCCTCCACCAGTTCCTGCATGCGTTCCCGAAACAATCGACCCAGGTGGCGGGCGTTCTGGGTGAGCTTTTCGTCGATCACGACCTCGAGCGCCTCCCGGGCCACGGCACAGGCGACGGGGTTACCGCCGAACGTACTGCCGTGTTGTCCCGGTTGGATGACGTGCATGACGGCGTCGTCGGCCAGCACGGCGGAGACCGGATAAGTACCCCCGCTCAGGGCCTTGCCGAGGATGAGAACGTCAGGGCGGGTATAGGTCGGCTGCCGCTCGCAGTGCCCTTCACACGTGCAGTCGCCGCAGATGCGCAGCAGGGCACCGGTGCGTCCGATGCCTGTCTGGATCTCATCGGCAATGAAGAGCACCTGGTGTTCCCGACAGGCCGCGGCCAATTGGGGAATGTACTCCTCGGCCGGCACGAACACGCCGGCCTCCCCCTGAATGGGTTCGACCAGCACCCCGGCGATGGTCGCCGGGTCGTTAGCGAGTTCGGCGCGAAGGGCGTCGATGTCGCCGTAGGGTACGCTCACGAAGCCCGGGGTGTAGGGCCCGAAGTTGCCCCGTGCATTCGGGTCGGAACTGAAACTGATGATGGTCGTGGTACGGCCGTGAAAGTTCTGGCCGCAAGCGATGATG
This sequence comes from Chitinophagales bacterium, assembly GCA_038258275.1. Classification (GTDB taxonomy): domain Bacteria; phylum Bacteroidota; class Bacteroidia; order Chitinophagales; family Saprospiraceae; genus Neolewinella. The sequence continues at coordinate 18,704 of JBBSPZ010000045.1, forward strand.
CGGGCCTGGTCGACGGGAATCCCCTTCACCTCGTATCCCCACTTGCGGCAGAGCTTGATGGCGGTCTCGACGGCCTCTGCCCCGGTATTCATCGGCAGCACCTTATCGAAGGAGAAGTAGTCCGTAAGATATTTTTCGTAGGGGCCCAGCTGATCGTTGTAGAAGGCGCGACTGGTCAGGGTGAGGGTTTCCGCCTGCCGGTGCATGGCCGCCACGATGCGGGGATGGCAGTGCCCCTGGTTGACGGCGGAATAGGCACTGAGAAAATCGAAGTACTGCTTGCCGTTTACGTCGTAGAGGTAAACGCCGCGGCCCTCGCGGAGTACGACCGGAAGGGGGTGGTAGTTGTGGGCACCGTGGCGGTCTTCGAGCGCGATGTATTCCTGGCTGGTCATGGGCATGATTTGCCCGTAAAGGTAGCGTGTACTTACCATCCACCCGCGCCGCCGCCGCCACCGCCTCCACCCGCGGACCCGCCCCCGCCGGAAGAGCTCTGGGGCGGGGTGGAAGTGCTGCTCACGGCCGCGGAGAAATTCTTGCCGAAGGTCGCCGGATGGAAGGATCCGTGGCCAAGGACGTAGACCGGCCGGTATGAACTGGCTGACAACAACTCCCCGAAGTAATCCGCCCACTTGGTACTGATGCCGAGGGCAATGGCGTAGGGCAGCAGCTCCTCGTAGTGCTCCGGGCTCATCTTCGGCGCATTCAGCAGGCGGGAACGGTCCTTTTCCGGCATGCCCAGGTAGTCCTTAAAGGCGGTGATTTCTGCCCGCAGCCGGACCTTCTCGGGACTGGGCTGGCGGATCAGAAACACGTAAATAAAAAAAACGACCAGGCAGGTAACGGAGAAGGCGGCGAGCAGGGGGATCCCGTAGCCCGTCGTATCCGTCCGGAGGAAGAGCAATGCCGGCAACAGGCTTACCACGAAGATCCCCACCAGCGGCAGCACCCGTATGCCATTATTTCCTTCGCTGCGGAAGTCGGCAAACTGGGTGCTGAGGGATGCCTCGTGGGCCGTAGCCACTTGTTGAAACTGCTTGTCGTAGGTGGCATCCAGGCTGACGTCGTCACCCCGGGAGAAGATTTCCCGGAAAAGGACTTCCTGCTCGGGGGGGAGGGGGGCCAGTTCCGCCGGGGACTTCCTGCGCCGGAGGTGGTAGGTGACCGTCGTAGATAGGAAGCCCTTGTCTTCCTCGGGCTCTATGGTCAGCAGCCCCTTCCCCGCGAGGGCCATGATGGAAGCGGTAAAGTAAGCCGTGGCATCGCTGATGAGCCCGGACGAAAGGTAGCCGATCGCGGCCGGCGCGTGGTTTTCCGGCGGCCCGAAGACCGGCCCGGTACGGGGCGCCGGGGGATCGACGCCGTACGTGCGCCAGCTGGTGTAGGCGTAATACAGGAATCCGAACAGCCCCAACAGCAGGAAAAAAACGGTGCCCTCCCGCTGGAGGAAGTTCAGGTCGGCGGGGTCCTGTGCAAGCGGCCGGGCGGTTGCCTCCCCAAACCAACCGGGCTGAAAGCCGACCGCGACGGTCATGACCTGCCCCTGGCCGTAGGTACCGACCCCGACAAAGGAGAGGCGACCGTCGGACGGGGCGGTCATGGTACAATTTTTGTCGGTGGAGCCGGTCCGGCCCGTATAGCACGCATACTGTACCGCCGTAAGGCCGGGGGGCAGCAAAATGGTCGCCGAAAGGGAATCCACCGGCAGGGTCACCTGGGGTCCCAGGAGATTCAGGTTCAGCTCGTCGAGTTCGCCCTCGCGGTCCACCATATTCTCCAGGCGGTACCGGATGCGGTAGCGGTAGGTGCCGGGTTCCAGGAACACCTCCTTACGACCGGCGTAGACCGTCAGTTCTCCACCGGAGCGGTCGGTATGAAAGGCTTCTTCCCGTCCGTCGCGTTCGACCGATCGCACGCTTACCCCCGCCCCGCCGACCAGGGGCAGGCTGCGGGTAATGCCCCGTTTGACCTGGTCGCCGGCGGCGGTGACCGTGATGGATTCGGTGATCTCCACGGAACGATCTACCTGGGGCGCGACCTCCGTATGCCAGGAATTAAAGCGTTCCTGGGCCGGGAGCGCGAACGAAAGCGCGAGGAGAAACGGAAGAAGGAGGCAGCGCACAGGCGGGATAATTTTTGCCTAAAGTAAGGCCCCCGCATTTCCGGGCAAATGCCTTCGACCAACGCATCCTTCTCCGCGACGGAGCCGTCCGGGGCCTTATCTTGCCCGCTATGAACTGGCTGTTTTTATTTCTTCCGGCGTTGTTGGCCTTGCTGCTCCTGCAGTGGTTGCCCTACCTCGTGATCCGTCCGCAGCGCCGTCACCTGAACCTCGATCCCGGCGATCTCGGCTTCAACTTCGAGGGCGTCACCCTTACCACCCCGGATAAGGTCGAGCTTTCCGCATACTACGTTCCCGCCACCGTACCCGCGCGCGGCAACCTGGTTATCCTCCACGGCAAGGACAGTGCCAAGGAGCTCTACCTCGAATACCTCCCTCAACTGGTGAGTTACGGCTACAACCTCCTGCTCTACGACGCCCGGGCCCACGGGCGCAGTCACGGGGAATTCACCACCTTCGGCTACTACGAGTGGCACGATGCGGTTACCGCCGCCAGCTACCTGCGCTACCTCGGCGGCGACCTACCCACGGGCGTTTTCGGACACAGCCTCGGCGGCGCGGTCGCCCTGCAGGCCATGTCCCGGAGTAAGGCCATCGATTATGGCATCGTGGAGAGCACCTTTACCCACCTGGGGGAGATCACGAATGTTTACTTCCGCCGCCGCACGACCCTGCCCGTCCCCCGCTGGTTTTCCGACCTCATCCTCGACGAAGCCGAAAGGGCCGCGCACTTCCAGCACCGGGATATCGAACCCCTGCGGGCCGCCCGGGAGGTCACCCAGCCCACCCTCATCATTCACGGGGAACAGGACCTGGAGATCGACGTCGACAACGGCCGCCAGCTCTACGCCGCCCTCGGCAGTACCTTCAAGGAACTCTACATCGTACCCGGAGCGGGGCACGACAACATCACCGAGGTCGGCGACGACGGCTACTGGTGGCGGTTGCGCGCCTTCCTTCAATCCGTGACCGAATGAGCATGGCCAGCCGCCAGGACATCGGGGTGATTGCCCGCCACAGCAACTGGGCCAGGAGGGATATTCACGCCACCCTGCAACGGGAGGTGTACGCCGGACCCACGGACTGGCTCCGCTTCAGCCGCTACTTCCTGCTCGGGGCGGGGGCCGCTTTCCTGCTCAGCGGGATCGTCTTTTTCTTCGCCTACAACTGGGCGGCGCTCCACCGCTTCGTGAAGATCGGAATCGTACTCTCCCTGCTGGTAGCCACCGGGGTCTTCGGCCTGATCGCGCCGGTTAGGGAAACGGTGCGACAGGTGGCGCTGACCGCGGTGGTCGCCCTGATCGGCGTGCTCCTGGCCGTGCTCGGACAAATTTACCAGACCGGGGCCAACAGCTACGATTACTTCCTGGCGTGGACACTCTTCGCCGTGCCCTGGGTCGCGCTGGTAGGCTTCGCGCCGCTCTGGCTGCTCTTTGCCGCACTCCTCAATGCGACCTTTATCACCTACAGCCAGCAAATCGGGATCGACCTGACCTACGTGGCCACCAGCCTGCTGCTCCTGAGCCTCAATGTCGTCTGCTGGACCGCCTGCTGGCTGAGCTGGCGCGGGCGGGAGTCCTTCGAGTGGCTGCTGCAGTTGCTGGCGCTCTGGGTGGCCGTCATTGCTACGGTCAACGTGAGCTCCGGCACCTTCGACGCCCAACCCCTGCAGCTGGGACTCACCCTGGGTCTGGCCGTGTTGACCTACGGCGGGTGGGTCGCGATCGCCTTCCGGCAATGCTCGATCTACTACCTCTCCGTCGTGGGCGGCAGCGTGCTGATCACCCTGGTGTTTTTGCTGCTCCGGCTGTCTGATGCGTTGGGCATTTTCTTCCTGGCGGGCATCCTCACCCTAGCGGGGATGACGCTGCTGGCCAACCGCCTCAACCAACTCAACAAACGCTGGAATGAAGCCTGAACTGATCGATCGCCTTCGCCAACGGGCCATCGTCCCCTTCGAGGTAGACCGCGACGCCCTGCTGTCCGACCGGCTGGTGCAGCACGACAATGCGGCGGAGCTCTCCGTCCGGGTACTCTCCGGCATCGGCGGCTTCTTCGCCAGCCTCGTATTTCTGTTGGCGCTGTGGCTGACGGAGCTCATCAACGTACCGGTGATCTCCGCCAGCCTCGGCATCGCCCTGATCGTCGTCACCATCCTGTTGGGACGCAACAAGCGGGAGGCATTCCTCGCCTCCATCACCATCTGTGGCTACCTCGTGGGAGTTTGCCTGACCATGGTGGGCCTTCCGCCGGACGTCTCGGATGCCCAGCTGGTGATCCCGGTGGCAGTGATCGCCGCGGCGACCCTGGCGTACACCCGCAATTACTTCCTGGTGGTGCTGGCGGTCGCTTCCCTGCCCGCCTGCCTGCTGTACCTTCAACTTACCTTGCATTCCGTAACCTACGCCGCCCTGGCCGTCACCCTGACGGCCGCCAGTCTGGTCGCCGTATCCTTCCTGGAGTACCGCTTCATTGCCGATCGCCGCTTCCCGGCCGTGCGGGCGGGCCTGGCGCTGGGAATGCTGATGACCCTGTTGTGGTACCGCTGGGGCCAGTGGATGGCCGACGAGCCCTACGAACGCTACGGGGTACTCCCCATCAGCCTGCTACTGTACGCCCTCACGGCTTTCACCCTCTGGCGCAGCCTGCCGCCAAGATGGGGCGTGTTGGCCGGGATCGTGCTGCTGCCCTTCACCTTGCTGCCCCTGCTGCTGGGCAGCTTTCTCCTGCTGCTGGTGAGCTTCCGCAGCCAGCACTTTGCCGGGGTTGGGCTGGGAGCGGTGGGCCTCCTCTACTTCACGGCCCAGTATTACTATGACCTGCGGTGGAATTTGCTGGACAAATCGCTCGTCCTCATGGCATCGGGGGCACTCCTGCTGGGGCTTTACTATTACCTGCAGCGCAGAATCCCCGCCGATGTCCCTGCCTAAGCGATTGATCCTGCTGGCCGCCCTGCTCGGGGTGGTCGCTTACGCCGTGGTGTTCACCAGCGGAAAGGAGCGCATTATCCGCGACGGGAGGCTCGTGCTGCTGGAGCTTGCCCCTACGGATCCCCGCTCGGTACTGCAGGGCGATTTTATGGATCTCCGGTACGCCATCGGCCGCGACCTGTCCCCCGCGGATTTGCCCGTACGGGGCTACCTGGTCTTTACCCCCGACGAGGAGGGCATCGGACGCTTCGTCCGCATCCAGGAATCGCTTTCTCCCCTCGCGCCCGACGAGCAACTCATCCGGTTCCGGCGGCGTCGCGCGGGTGCGGTGCGTAACGGCAGCCTGCGCATCGGCTCCGAAAGCTACTTCTTTGAGGAGGGACAGGAAGGTCGCTTTGCGCGGGCGCAGTACGGCGGGCTACGCATCGACGGCAAGGGCAACGCCGTGCTGGTTGGTCTGTACGACAGCGCGCGGCAGCGCATTGCGGATTAACGGGTCGGCGGCGGACTCAGGTCGCCTCCTCCCGCATGGCCGCCGAGGTTTCCGCCCCGAGGTAGCGGTCGATCAGGCCGTGCATCCAGTAGATCACGGGGGTGAGGCCCACCGCCATGATGAATTTGAACACGTACTGCACGGTCGCCACGGCCAGGATGCGCGACCACGGCCACGGCTCGGTGATGCCCCCGAACAGTTGGGGGCCCAGCTTGAAGGCGACGTAGAGCACCACGAAGCTATCGACCAGCTGACTGACGAGGGTGGACCCGGTCGCGCGTAGCCACAGCTTTCCCTCACCCGTACGCAGGCGGATGCGGTGAAAGACAAACACGTCGGTGAGCTGGGCGATCAGAAAGGCCAGCAGGGACCCCACGATGATGAAGAGCCCCTGGCCGAACGTCGCCTGAAACGCGGCCTGATTGTCCGGGACCCCTGGCACCTGCGACCCCGCCACCCACCAGTCGGCCGGGCTCAGGCGGATGGCAAAGAATATCATCACGAACGCATAGCCGATCAGGGCCACCGTCAGGTAGCTCAGCAACCGTACCCCCCGCTCGCCGTAGTATTCATTGAGCAGGTCAGTCATCACGAAGACCACCGGCCAGAGCAGCACGCCCGCGGAAAACTGCAGGGCGCCCGCCTCTCCGAACAGGCCGAAGTTCCAGGACTGAAGTCCGAGGGTGTCCTCCAGGGCAAAAATCTTGACGCCGATGAGCTCGGCAACCAGGGCGTTGGCCACGAAAAAGCCCGCCAGGTAAACGTACAGGCGGCTGGGCCGGTGGCCGATCACGTCGTAGGGGCGATGGGGGGAAGTTGCGGCAGACAAGGGCGATTTAGCTAGGTGAGTGTACTAACAAACGCCGGGGGGGAAGTTTCCCGTCTGCCCACTTATCTTACCCACTTTCATGCGCACCCTCTTCCTGCTAAGTTTATTCCTGCTGCTCAGCTCCCTCAGCGCCCAGGCCTGGGAAGCGCGGATCGCCCGCGACGTGCGGATCGGCGACACCACCCAGCTGCACCAGCTGATCCTGCTCGACTACTCCAAACTGCGGGGCACGGTCATTTACGCCAACGCCGACAGCGTCCGCATCCAGCTCGACGGGCTGCCCGAGAGCGTCGCCGTACCGACGGCGCAGATGCGGCACATCGGCGTGATCGCGGCCGCCGCTGCCCCCCCGGTAGAACTCCCGGAACGTTCCGGAATGGTGCCCTTCACCGACCTCACGCTCCTGCGGACGGCCCTGCCCTACCAGCGTAGGATGCGGTTGAAGACCGTCATGCTCGTCTACAACACCCTCGAGTGGAACCTGAACCGCCACTTCCAGCTCAGCGCAGGCATCGCCGCGCCGGTGGGGATTATCGTAAGCCAACGCTTCCGGACCTCCCTTACCCGATGGCTGCACGTAGGCCTGAGCAACGAAATCGCGACCGTGCCCTTCGTACTGCTCTTCGACGAGGGCCTGCCCCTTGTGGGAGACCTCACCTCCATGCTCACCATCGGCGACGACCAGCAATTTTTTCACGTCGGTGCCGGCATGTTTTACGTTAGCCAGTCCGAGTCGGTCGCCAACTACCGCGTGGGCATGGGCACCCGGCTCGGGGAGAAGACCCACCTCTACGGAGAGCTGCTGGCCGTGAAGGGCGTAGACGGCTCCCTGGCCATCCTGCCCTCCTTCAGCGTCGCCGTAGCGAGCGGACGCCACCGCTGGTCGTTCGGTATGCTGACCGTGGTGGTGGACGACAGCGGCATCGTGCCGGTCCCCCTCCCCTACCTCAGCTACTCCCTCTATTACTGATACCTTTGCGCCATGCGCGCAATCACCGGAACCGACGCGGAAGAAGCCGCCCGCCGCCTCACGGCCGGACAGCTCGTGGCCCTCCCTACCGAAACCGTATACGGGCTCGGCGGCAACGCCCTGGACGCCGGTGCGGTGAGCCGGATCTTCGCCGCGAAGAACCGTCCGACGTTCGATCCCCTCATCCTGCACCAGGCAAGCGCCGACCGGATCCTGGCCTACGCCCGCAGCGTACCCCCGGCCGCGCGCCAACTGGCCGACGCCCTCTGGCCGGGCCCCCTGACGCTGGTGTTGCCGCGCACCGACCGCGTACCCGACCTGGTCACCGCCGGGCTGGACACGGTCGCCCTGCGGGTACCGGCCCATCCGCTGATCCGGGAAGTGCTGGAGCGCGTAAAATTTCCGGTGGCCGCGCCGAGTGCCAATCCCTTCGGCTTCGTCAGCCCGGTCACGGCCGAGCACGTAGCCGAGCAACTGGCCGAGCGCATCGACTACATCCTCGACGGCGGTCCCTGCCGGGTGGGGCTGGAAAGCACCATCGTAGCCGTCCCCGGCGGTACGCCTACGGTGCTGCGCAAGGGCGGTACGGCCGTCGAAACCATCGAGGCGATTCTCGGCCAGGCGGTAGAGGTACGTACCCGGGGCAGCAGCCGTCCGGAGGCCCCCGGAATGCTGTCCAGTCATTATTCGCCGGGCATTCCGATCCAACTGGTAGAACGGCTGCAGGGGGCGGGCACGCAGGTGCGGGCGATCGTACGCTTCGGCGGCGGCCCGGCAGAGCGGGGTCCGCACGACTACGACCTTTCTCCCGGCGGGGACCTGGCCGAGGCGGCCCGTAACCTCTTTACCGTGCTCCGAAAGCTGGCCGCCGGGGGGTATACGTCGGCGGCGGTCATGCTGCTTCCGGACAGGGACCTGGGGCGGGCGATCAACGACCGGCTGCGGCGGGCGGCCCACTAGCGGGACCAATCTCCCGTAACTTTCCGCGAATTATCGCGTTTTGGCAAGTGCAATTCTCCTACCCCATGCGTCTCTTTATACCCCTACTTTTTACGACTGTCCTGTTCACCTCCTGCGGTCCGGACCAGGAAACCCAGGACGCGGATGCCGCCGCCGCCCTCGAGGGCCGCTGGGAGCTCACCGAAGCCCGCCGGGACAACGTCAAGACCAACCTGCTCAACGGCCTCTACCTGGTGTTTCATCCAGACGGCTCCTTCGAGACCAACCTGCTGACCAACGAAGCCCAGGTCGGGACCTACCAACGCAACGGCGCCGAGATCGTGACCGCGGGCGTGGAGGCGCCGTTGACTTACGAGATGGAAACCCTGGAGGAGAACACCTTGCACCTGCGGTCGCGCTACGAAGGCTTCCTGTTTGATTTTACGCTCCGGCGGGCCGAAAGTGGAATACCCCCACCGGCTACGGAAGATTAGCGCAGGAAAAAATGCTGCAGATCACCGACCGTTTCGATCTGGGAGGCCTCTTCTTCGGTCAGGTAATATTCCAGTTTGCGCTCCAGGCCGGCCACCAGGAGGTCGATGTCCAGGGTGTCCAGAAAAAGATCCTCGCGCAGGCGGGTGAACCCGTGGAGACGCGTACCGGGGAGGCGAAGCTCGCTGCTCAGGTTTTGCATCAGGGAGGCGCTGCGGTGCTCCATGGTTTCTAGGGGAAGGGTCGTCATAACGTGTTCATTTGGGCATGCTCCGGCAAGCGGAAGCAGAAAGCGAATATTCGCTGGAAAGAACGACGGCAGGTGCGCAAGCGTTGCCTGAACCCTAAAATTTATTCTTCATCAAACCGTTGAAGGGGTTCAGGCATTCCCTACGGGCGACTCCAAGCGTGGGCCGCCGTCAATTTTCATTTTTATGAGCGATTTTTCCGGGCTTGATCGTCAAGCCCCCCGCCGCTGGAACACCGAGCCCTTCGGTGAGAACAGCTGGACGATGTTTAAAGTGATCAGCGAGTTCGTGGAAGGCTTCGAAGTAATGAACCGCATCGGACCCTGTGTCAGCATTTTCGGCTCCGCGCGGACCAAGCCGGACCACAAGTACTACAAGACCGCCAGCGAGATCGGGCGCCTGCTCGTGCGCCAGGGCTACGGCATCATCACCGGCGGCGGCCCGGGCATTATGGAGGCCGGCAACAAGGGGGCCCACGACAGCAAGGGAGCCAGCATCGGACTCAATATCGACCTCCCCTTCGAGCAGAGCAGCAATGCCTACGTCGACCACGATAAGGACATTGACTTCCGCTACTTCTTCGTGCGCAAGGTCATGTTCGTAAAGTACGCTCAGGCGTTTGTCTGCTGTCCGGGAGGCTTCGGTACCATGGACGAGCTCTTCGAGGTGCTTACCCTGATCCAGACCAAGAAGATCAGCCCGGTCCCCGTTATCCTGGTGGGAACGGATTACTGGTCGGGGCTCCGCGACTGGATCTTTGACACCATGGAGACCCGCGAGAAGACCATCAGTGCCGGCGACATCGACCTGCTACCGATGGTCGACACCCCCGAGGAAGTGCTGGCCATCATCCAGGAATTTTACGACGAGAAGGGTGGACGGCTGGAGCCCAATTACAAACTCTGAAGTTGCGTCTAGTCTGCCTCTACCTCCGTCTCCAGCATCTCGAGGTCTTCCAAGTACCGCATCCTCCGGCGATGGTGAACCAGGTCATTGGCGATAAGGCTCCGGTCCCTGGCGTTGGGGATGTTAGCGCGTGCGTCTTCCAGCAAGGCGCGGATTTCGAGCGTCAGATGGTGCTGGTAAGCATATCCGTTCCCCGCCAATTCCCTCAGGTGGTAAAGCATCTGGAACAAGCGCCGGACCACGAGGGGGTCGCCCTTGGAATAGCAGCGCATTTCCTGCATGAGGGCGGCCAGCACGTCCTCGTAGCTGTGGCGGGCCATCCAGACCTCTCCTCCCTCGCCGGCCCGGTAGTAGTTGTGCAGGGGCACCTCCATCAGGCGGGCCAGGATCTCGGTTTGCCGGTCGATCACCGTCAGGGCGGTGCCGGGGTCGTTGATGCCGGGAGACATGGCCTTAACGGCAATCTCCGTCAGCTGCTTGAGGTTCGGCAGGTACCAGTCGTCGAACTGATCGTGAATGGGGGCCACGGCCACCAGAACCCCCGCTACCTGTTTCGGAGTGAGCCGAAACTCCGACTGCAGGATGGGCATTCCCCGGGGTACGAACTGTCCCTTGCTGGTACCGATGTAAAACCGGGTACCGCAGGTGCGGGCCAGTTCCGAGAGGCTCTTCAGATCTATGGTACCGACGTATCCGCTAATGGGTGAAGGGATGGCATGCCAGCCGTCGACTTCCGCCGGCAGGGTCTTTTCCGCATACCCCTTTTCGCCATACTCCACCTCCTGCTGCAGGCCGTCGAGGGAATCCTGGGCCGTGGCATCGATGATGCTGTCCACCTGAATTTTCTTGGTGATCGCAGTGACGAAGTACACGAACAAGCACAGGCAGGTGATGCCCAGGATCGTGCACACCAGGATCGAGAAGTTGGGGATGCTGTAATCGTCGCTGCTGCGGATCGAGAGCAGCACCGTGATCATGAGTACGATGGTCGCGAGGTTCAGCCCCATGACGAACTGCAGGGCCCGGTCGCCGGTCAGCTTGGGCAGGAGGCGCGGACTGTAGCTGCTCGCCACCTGATTGAGCAAGATCATGATTTGGGAAAAGGTGAAGACCGTCAGGGTGATCAGCCCCCCGATGAACATGCCCAGGATGGTCCGCGCCGTATCCTGGCTGGTGATGGCCAGGGCGGGGAAGACGCCGGATACCCACTTGCTGATGTCGGTCGCGCCCTCGAGCCAGAAGGAGAAAAAGCCGAGGAGGACGGCCGTAAAAATCATCGGAACGGGCAGAAAGGCCACGCTGCGTACCGCCTGCTTGAAGAAAGTGCGGAGTATCCGTAAAATTCTATCCATAGCTTATTCTCTCAGTCTCCGCAACACTTCACTCACCGCCGGGCACACCAGGGTGTTACGCAGGGTCAACGGGAGGATCTGGGCGATGTTCTTCCGGTCGGTATGGGGATATTCCCGGCAGGCACGCGGCCGGGCCGCATATACCGAGCAGTAGTTGTCGGGGCCGAGGAAGGGGCACGGCGCCACGTTCAGTACGTAGTCGCCCTCATGGTCGAGGTGCAGGTGAGCCTCCACCAAGTCGGCAGGCCGGATACCGAGGTGGCGTGCCAGCCGGTCGATGTCGATGTCGCGAAAGATTGGACTGGTGGTCTTGCAGCAATTGGCGCAGTGCAGGCAGTCGATCCGTTCGAAGGCCCGGTCGTGCAACTCGTGGACTTGCTCGTCGAGGTCGCGGGGCGTGCGTTGGCGCAGGCGCGATACCAGTTTCTTGTTCGCCTGGTATTCGCGGGCTGCTTGTTCCAGTTCCTTTTCTACCTCCATGTTAGACGGCTATAGGAGCGCGGATGGCCGGCCAGGGATCATAACCGGTGAGTGCGATGTCGTCGAATCCGATCTCGAACAGCCCCGGTGCCGCATCGGGAATGTGCACGGTCGGCAGCGGGCGGGGGCTGCGCTCCAGCTGTTCACGGGCCTGCGCCAGGTGGTTGGAATAGAGGTGGGCATCGCCGAGGGTGTGGACGAAATCCCCCAGTCCCAGGCCGCACTCCCGGGCCACGAGCTGGGTGAGCAGGGCGTAGGAAGCGATGTTGAAGGGCACGCCGAGGAATACGTCGGCGGAGCGCTGGTACAACTGGCAGCTCAGTTTACCGTCGGCCACGTAGAACTGGAAGAGGGCATGACAGGGCGGGAGGCCCGCCTTCACCATTTCGGGAAGGTCGGGGGGGTTCCAGGCCGTGACGAGGTGGCGACGGCTGTCCGGGTTGCGCCTGATACCCTCCACTACTTCCCGGAGTTGGTCGACCCCATTGAAGTCGCGCCACTGTTTGCCGTACACGGGGCCGAGCTCGCCCCAGGCGGCGGCGAAGGATTCGTCTTCCGCGAGTTGCCGGGTGAAGTCCTTCATCGCGGCCTTCCAGGCAGCGCCGTGCTTCGGCAGGTCCGCCGCCTGTCCGGTGGACTCCAGGTAGTGCTGGAACGGCCACTCGTTCCAGATGCGCACGCCGTGGCGGACGAGGTAGCGGATGTTGGTCTCCCCGCGAATGAACCACAGGAGTTCGTGTACTACGCTCTTCCAGTGGACGCGCTTGGTGGTGAGCAGGGGGAAGCCGTCACCGAGGGCATAACGCGACTGGTAACCGAAGACCGACAGCGTGCCGGTACCGGTACGGTCGCCCTTGACGCTACCTTGGTCGAGGATATGCTGCAGCAACTCGTGGTATGCTTTCATGGGAATCGATTTCCACGGGCTGTCCGGCTTCCCGTCCGCACCCGCGTAAAACATGGGGGAAAGGTAAAACTATAATGCCTCACGGGCACTTTAACTCCTGATTTTATCCGCGATCACGCGTGAGTAAGCGGCCCAAAAAGACCCCCGAAAAATGAAATTTCAAGATTTTAAAGGAAGGACTGCGATCGTAACCGGTGCAGCGGTAGGCATCGGCCATGGAATTGCGCAGCACCTGATAGAGTTGGGAGCCACCGTTGTTCTCAACGACCTGGACGACACCGCCACCCAACGGGCGGTCGCCCGGCTTAATGCCCGCGGCCCCGGCAAGGCCTATGCCTGCAGCGGAGACGCTTCGCGGCTGGAGTTCATTGACCACCTCGTCGACTATGCCGCCGGCCTGCCCGGCAGCCGCCTGGAAATGGTGGTGGCGAATGCCGGGCTCACGGAATTTGGTGACTTCCTGACGTTCACGGAAAAGAGCTTCGACAAGGTCGTCGCCCTGAACCTAAAGGGCACCTTTTTTCTGGCCCAGGCGGTTGCCCTGAAGCTTCGCGCCCAGGGCTCCGGGGGGCGCATCGTGCTCATCGGCTCCAGCGTAGGCGTACGGGCCTACCATAACCTGGCCGCGTACGGCATGTCCAAGGCCGGCATCGCCATGCTGGCCCAGCAGCTTACCCTGGATCTGGCCCCGCTGGGGATCACCGTCAACTGCGTTTCTCCGGGAGCAACCCTTACGGAACGTACCGAAGAAGAGGAACCGGACTATGCGGGTATCTGGTCGCGGCTGAACCCCGACGGCCGCGTCGGCTTGCCGAGTGACATAGCGGCTGCGGTAGGCTTTTTCCTGAGCCCGGCCGCCGCCCACATTTCCGGCCAGCAACTGACCATCGACGGGGGATGGACGGGCTTTTCTCCGTCCCCGTTTTTCGCCGAGCGCCTGCTTTCCCAGGAGAAAAAAGACCTCGCTTAACTCCACAATTTTCCCTTTTCTCACGTTATATGGCTTGAATAAACCCGGTAAACCAACTACCTATGTACCGCATCACCTTGTATTGTCTTCTCCTTTGTGGCCTCTGCGTGGCCTCCAGCTGCAACACTCCCCCCGCCGCCGGAAATTCCGAAACTCCCGCCGAGCGACCGGACACTTCCATGGACGCTCCCGCTCCTTCCGGCGGTGACATGGGCATGACCAACGGCCAAAACTATACCGTGACCACTCTGGATACTACCATTAAAAGCCCCCGTAAGGAACTGAAGGGGACGGTCGACGGCGTCGAGGTGACCATCAACTACGGCAGTCCTGCAGTGAACGAGCGGACCATTTACGGCGACCTTGTCCCCTACGGCAAGGTGTGGCGCACCGGGGCCAACGAGGCTACCCGGATCACTTTCGCCCAGCCCGTCCGGGTGGGTAGTGAAATGACCCCGCTGGCCGCTGGCACGTACAGCTTGTTCACCCTCCCCGCCGACAAGGACAACTGGACCATCATCTTCAACAAAACGGCCGATCAATGGGGCGCCTACGATTACGCCGAGGCCGATGACGTAGTGCGCATCACCGGATCTTCGGCGGCTGCCGGCTCCCCTGCCGAGCGGATGGACTTCGCCCTCGACGGCAACACGATCGAACTCATGTGGGCCGACCTGCAGGTTAGCTTCCCGGTGTCCGCGGCAGCTAAGTAAATTTAACGGCCGCCGCCGCCCCGGCTCCGGCCAAGAAGATCGCGCCCCTCGTCAGGTTTAGGTACCTCTCGGGGGGCTTCTTCGTACTTATGGGTGAATACCTGTTCTTTTTCCCGCCACACGCCGTCGGTCCCCTCCTGCAAAAAGTGGTAGCTGCCGTCCGGCATATGAACCGGCCCTTCCCCGTGGTCTCCGGATACCATGATGAGGTTTTCAAACACGATGCCTCCGAGATCGGTATCATTGCGCAGCACGATCGTGGCTTCGGCGCTGTAGGTAAAGATCATGCGTACCCGGTCGGCAAGCAGTAGTCCGGATTCCGTGTAGGTCTCAAAAACCGGCAAGCCAAATACGGGCTTACCCGCTTCATCGAAGCGCAGGACATCCAGGATCTTCCGCCTCCGGAAGGCCTCATAACTGTCGTAGCCAAAGAGAAAATAATAAGGCTTCCCCTGAAAGGTTCCCCCTTTCACGATGTGGTATACCGCGTACCCCAGCCAGTTGTCGGCACCTACCACGGCATTTTCGGGGTTTTCCTGCCAATCGGCTCCCCGGTCCAGCAGGGGGAGGAGCTTAAGTGATTTATCGTTGAGCTGGATGGCGCCGTAGTGACGGTATTCGTCGCGGTTCACGTTAAGCTCCCAGGTGAAGATGCGGAAACTGCGGTCTTCAGGGTATTGAATACTCATCCCCGGCAGCTTCGTGAACGTGTAGGCAAAGGAGTTGGGCCGGTCGAGGGCGACCACCAACTCCTTGATGAGGTCGCGACAGGCCGTAAAGCGGGCGGTCTCGCTGCTGTCGGTGTATACCGTATTGATAAGCACGGCCATACGTTCCTCGACCGCTTCCATGGCCGCTTCCTGCTTTGCGGAAAGGTTGCCGGACTGGGCGGGCAGGAAAAAAGAAACCAGCAGCAGGGAAAACAGGCTTAACGTACGCATAGCTTGGCAGGGATGTATCTCCTAAGACGCCCCACCCTACCGGACAGTATAAAGGGGGCCCTACATTTGTATTATGATAACAGTCGACTTTAGCAACCGCACCGCCCTGGTCACCGGCAGCAGCCGGGGCGTCGGCCGGGCCACCGCCCGACTTCTCGCGCAGGCCGGGGCCCGCGTTTGCGTGCATTACCGGGAAAGCGCGGAG
>JBBSPZ010000046.1:0-33486 GCA_038258275.1 Chitinophagales bacterium
CAACGACGAGTCCCCCGGCGACCACGCCGTCATCCGCACCGACATGCCCGGGGGCTGGGCGGGTGATTCGATCAGTGCCTTCACCGGGGCGGGGCTCAGCGAAGCGCAGCGGGAAGTACAGGACCACCTGCGCACCCTCCTGAACTGGCGGGCGCAACACCCCGTCATCGCCACCGGCAGCACCCTGCACTACGCGCCGGAGAACGGCACCTACGTGTATGGCCGGTACGACGACAACGAGCGCATCGTCGTCGTGCTCAACAAGCAAAACGAGGAGGTACGTCTGGATGCCGGGCACTACCGTGAGTTGATGGGCCGAGCCACCACGGCTACGCCGATCGGGGGACAATCACAATCCATCGCCGACGGACTCCGGGCGCCGGCCCGCGCCGCTACCGTTTTCGTACTGCGGTAATCCCGGGAAGCGCGGAGCCGACCGTGCGCCCCTCAGGCTGGTAGTCCAGCCCCAGCAGGGCGGCCACGGAGGCGGCGATCTGATCCTGGTGGAGTTGCTGCGCTTCCGTAATCACTCCCGCGGCCGGCGTATCGGGCCCGACGAAGGCCATCCATATTTCTCCGGCATCGGGGGTCCCGCTTCCGTGGCCGCGCCACTCCTCCATCGGGATAGTGCCCCGGCCGTGATCGGTAGCGAAGACCAGGGCAGTTTTGCCGCGGTAAAAGGCGTCCGACTGCAGGAATGCCCACAGGTCGCTCCACATCCGGTCAGTAGCGTGGACGGCGTCGAGGTAGCGGTTGTAGCTGCCGTCGTGGGCGAAGTCGTCCGTCTCCCCGTAGCTCACGTACACCACCCGCGGATGCATGCGCGCCAGGTAGGCCATCATGAAATTGTGGGTGAGAAAATCGGGACGGACGCCGCCCCAGAGGCGGGGGGCCTGCTCCTGCAGCTTGTTGAGGTAGTGTTCCTGGTCGCTCAGGTCCGGCCCTTCGGCGCGGTTGTAGCCCGAGTTGACGGGAACGCCGCTGCGCGCTTCGTTGATGATCCAGTCAAAGACGTCCCAACTGGCAAAGGCGGCCACCCGGCCGGCAAATTCCCGGCGCTCGTTGAGCCACTCCAGCACCGTGACGTTCGCGTTGGCCACCTTGTCGTTGGAGTCGACCTTCGGGTCCGCGGCCCCGGTCAGGATCTCGTTGTAGCCGGGGTAGCTGAACCAGTAGGGATTACGTGTATCCACCAGGTTGCCGGCCCAGCGGTTGCCGTATACTTGTCCCTGCACGGCGAGCGTATCCCAAAAAAACGGCATCAGCCGGCGGCGGCGTTCTTCGGGGGTCGGCGCGAGGTAATCGGTATGCATGCGCTCCTGGTCCTGGGTAAGGGCATCGTTGTCGATGAGGCTGTCGACGGCTCCCCCGAAGAGCTCCTGCCAACGTAGTCCGTCCATCGTAATCAGGATGACGTTTTCGGTCCTTCGCTCATCCGGGGACTGGGCGGTGACGCAGGTGCCATGGAACAGCAGGCAAAGTAGGGCAATCAGGTAGCGCATAGGGAAGGGAGAATGGGACGACCCAAAGTACGGCGACGTACCTTGCTCCTTGCTCATCCACCTTGCACCCGCGCGCTGTCGCCCAAATGGAGAATTTATGTCCGGCCCCCAATTCCCCCCCCGCAACCAGGGCGACCACCACGATACGGTCAGTATGTACTGCCCGGAAACGGATGCGCGGGCGGCCTACCTGCGCGTCACCGAAAAGCTGTACGCCATCAACGAATGGAAGGGGCTGAGCGACACCATGAAGACGGAATTTCTGCTCTGTGACGCCGTCGGACAAGCAGTTAGCCGCAAACCCGTGGTGGGCGACTGCATCCGCATCGACCTGCCCGGCCCCGGGAGTCCCAGTGGCGGCGGTTACGACTGGGTGGCGATTATCGCCATGGAAGAAGAGACCGATGGCGACCAGCCGTATGCGTCCCTGACCATCGCCCCGTGCCCCAATCCGCAGGAACCGGGCAAGGAGGTCGCCCACTTTTACGCCCGCGGGGCGACGAATACCTTTGTCGTGCGCCGGATCTCCACCTGCATCCAGGCCGAGGTGCACGGCCGCAACGAACGGGCCAATACGAGCGAACCGCCACTCCTGGACCGCATGCGCAACGAGGCGATCGCGCTGGCGGGCAAAATGGGGCTGTCAAAAATTCAGTGGCAGGACTGGACCGACGGGATGGTATCAGTTGTCTAAGCGCAGGCGCACCGACAGGCCGGCCTCGACCTGCACCTTGGCCGTAGTGGCGCTTTCCAGGCTGAACCGGGTAGGCACGTACGCCAGATACGGCTCGAGCCCCACGACCAACTGATCCGAGAGGTAGTGCTCGTATCCGCCGAATACCGTGACGGTGTGGGCGGGGTAGTCGATTTTATCCTTCAGGTTGGCACGGGAACCGAAGGAGGTCCAGGCCCGGGGAGCGCCGGGGAGGCGATTGAGGGTGGTGGCGGCGCCCAGGAGAAAACTGTTGCCGTTGGCCAGGTAATCGAAGCGGTACAGAATGGCCACCGGCACCTCGATACTCGTGTAGACTACCTGATTGCTGCCCCTGGCAATGGAATCGGCTTCCAGCAGGACCTTCTCCACCCCATAGTGGTTGCGCTTATAGGAAACGTCTACCCCACCCCGGATGAACCAGTGGGGGGTGATCTCGTACTCCAGGTAAACGCCGGCTCCGGCGCCCATGGACAGTCCGTCCTTCCCACGGGTGAAGGTGCCCCGGGTCGGTTCCTCTCCCTTCGGGGAGGAGTTGATGTAGCGGAGCTGGGGGGAAAAATGGATGCCAATGTCCAGCGGAGACTGGGCACGGAGGCTACCGGACAGGAAAGAAAGGAGGGAGAACGTCAGTAGCAGGGAAAGGAAAGAGTGTTGTAAAACGTAGTGTCTGTACATGAAACCTGGTTTAGCGTAGCTTATCTAACTCCGTGGTGACGTAGCAAGTGCGGAAGCGTCACCCGGTGTAGCCGAATTGTCTTCGGTCATTCCAATCGCGGTAAATCAGCGGGCGGGAGCAAACATTTTATTCCTTGGGCGAGCCGTATATTTGCGGCCCTCTGCGCAGCCGGGTCTGGGAGGCCCCGGCGGCAGCGTGTTTTTCCAACCATCCTTCTTCAACGTGGTGGTCCGCCCGACTCCGACGGCGGCTCCGCCGGAACTTAAATTTTTAACTATGCAAGGCAAGGGACTTATCAAGTTTTTCCTTGTGGTCATGATCCTCGTGACGGTTGCGCAGTACCTCTTCGTCATTCCCACCAACCGGGTGGAAAGCGAAGCGGACGACTACGCGCAAAACCTAACGGGAGACGACTCAGGAGAAGCTTACCGCATTGCTCGCGCGTCCTATCTGGACAGCATTTCCGACCAGGAGGTCTTTCGGCTTCCGCTCATCAAATCGTACACCTACCAGGACCTCAAGGCCCAGCAGCTCGCGCTCGGCCTCGACCTTAAAGGCGGCATGTCCGTGGTCCTGCAAGTGGACCTGAGGGAATTCCTCCGGTCCATGGCCCGAAATACCAAGGACCCCACATTTGAAGAAGCCATTTCCGCAGCCTCCCAAGCACAGCAAACTGCCGCCGATGATTACATCACCCTCTTTGCCTCTGCGTGGCGAGACATCGCCGGCGACAAGCAGTTGAACACCATCTTCTCCCGCAACGACGCCCTGCGCGACCAGATCGGGAGCAGTACCTCCAACGCCGAGGTCGAGCGTATCCTGCGCCAAAAGGCCGACGAAACGGTCAACCTCACCTACGTCATGCTGCGCAAGCGCATCGACGAGCTGGGCGTGGTGCAGCCCAACGTCAGCCTCGACGCCGAGCGCGACCTCATTTTAGTCGAGCTCCCCGGCGTAGAGAACCCCGAGCGTGCCCGTACCTTCCTGCAGGCCGCCGCGAACCTGGAGTTCTTCGACGTGCTCAACATTGACCAGGCCAGCATCAACGGTCTCATCCAGGCCGACCAACTGCTCGAGCGCCGCCAGGCCCTCGCCGCCGGGCGCGACAGCTCCGCCTTGTCGACCACCGAAACCATCCAGGATACGGTTTACGCCCAGGATGAACTCGGTAACCTGACCGACAGCATCGCCTCCATTACCGAGCGCGAGGTGCCGCGGCAGACCGCCGGTCCGCTCTTCAGCATCCTGACCCCCAACAACGGCAGCTTCGGCCCCGCCGTGCTCGGTATTGCCGAAGCCGGCAACCGGGCCCAGGTGATGAATTACCTCAGCGACCCCGAAGTGGTTCGCCTGCTTCCCCGCAACGCATCCTTCCGCTGGTCGTCCACCCCCCTGGCGCTGGACGATGCCGGCACCCCCGGCAACCTCTACCAGTTGTACCAGCTTGCCCTGCCCCGCGACGGGGAGGCGCCCCTCACCGGGGAGTACGTCACCCGCGCCGGTTCCGGTCCCGAGCCCAACGGTCAGGTCGCCGTCAACCTCAGCATGAACTCCGAAGGAGGCCGCATCTGGGCCCGCATGACCACGGAGGCCGCCAACGCCGGCAACCGGCAGGTCGCCATCGTGCTTGACAGCACGGTCGTCTCCGCTCCCCGCGTAAATGGGGCCATCACCGGGGGCAGTACCAGCATCACCGGCGACTTCACCGTACAGGAAGCTACCGACCTAGCCAATATCCTGCAGGTCGGCCGTCTACCGGCCCGCACCCAGATCATCCAGGAAAGCATCGTCGGTCCTTCGCTCGGCGAGGCCAACATCAACAGCTCGATCACCGCGCTGCTGATCGGCTTCGGTCTCGTACTCGCTTTCATGCTCTTCTACTACGGAGGGGCGGGCATCGTAGCCATCGTCTCGCTGCTGCTGAACCTGGTGTTCATCTTCGGTGCCCTGGCCAGCCTCGGCACGGTGCTCACGCTGCCGGGCATCGCCGGTATCCTACTGACCATCGGTATGGCCGTGGACGCCAACGTGATCATTTACGAGCGGGTCCGCGAGGAGCTGCGGGTAGGCAAGACCGTGGCCAACGCCGTAAAGGACGGTTTCAGCAACTCCTACTCGACCATTATCGATGCCAACGTAACGACCATTCTGGTCGCTGCGGTGCTCGCCTACTTTGGGCTGGGCCCCATCAAGGGTTTCGCCGTCGTCCTGATTGTAGGCGTCATCGCTTCGGTATTCACCGCCGTACTGGTAGGCCGCCTCATGGTCGACTACTGGATCGGTAAGAAGGGCAGCATGACCTTCTGGACGGCCGGCAGCAAAAACCTCTTCGCCAACGTAAACGTCAACTGGCTGAACTTCCGCAAGACCTCCTACGTCATCAGCAGCGTACTGGTAGTGGCTTCCCTCCTGGCCATCTTCACCCGGGGTTTCGACCTCGGCGTCGATTTCTCCGGAGGATACAGCTACACCGTCGTCCTCGACCAAAACGTGACGGCCCAGGAGTTACGCAGCAACCTCGAAGGCCCCTTCCAGGCTACCCCGACCATCAAATCGGTCGATAGCGACAATACCTACAACATCGTCACTAAGTACCTGATCGACCAGACCGATCCCATCGACGGGCAGGAGCCGCAGGACGTCGTTTTGGCCGCCCTTTACGAAGGGGTTACGGCTGCCACCGGCGACAACTCGGTCACCCTGGAGCAGTTCAGCAATCCCGAATTCACCGGCGGCAACCACATCACCAGCATCAGCAAGGTGGGCCCCACCATTGCCGACGACATCAAGCGTTCCGCCCTGGAGGCCGGCGTCGTAGCCCTGTTCGGTATCTTCCTGTACCTGCTGTTCCGCTTCAAGGGCAAGCGCTACTCGGCCGGTGCGGTGATCGCGCTCTTCCACGATACCATCATCACGATGGGGATTTTCGCGGCCTGCTGGGGCTGGATCGGCTTCAATATGGAAGTCGACCAGGCCTTTATCGCGGCCATCCTCACGGTGATCGGTTATTCGATCAACGATACGGTCGTGGTCTTCGACCGCATCCGCGAGTACCTCAACAGCTACACCAAGCGCGACAGCCGCTCGCTGATCAACGACGCCATCAACAGCACGATCAGCCGGACGGTGATGACCTCTTTCACGACCATCCTGGTGGTGCTGGTGCTCTTCCTCTTCGGTGGTGCCAGCATCAAGGGCTTTGCCTTTGCCCTGCTGGTCGGCATCGTGGTCGGCACCTACTCCTCCATCTTCATCGCCAGCCCGATCGTTTATGACCTCTCCGGAGACAAGGACGTCAAGGAAGTGAAGACCGAGGCCGACCAGCCCGTGACCACCACCTAGGACGCTGCCCTCCCACAGCACCCCAAGGTTTCCCGAAAGCCCCGTTCGACCCCGTGTCGGACGGGGCTTTCCGTTGGGGGCGGGGCCGCGGGTGCGGTGGAAGGCAGCTTTTCCCTATACTTGCCGACAAATAAACGATCATGCAGAAACTCGGCAGAAAATTAAGAATGGGAATGGTCGGCGGGGGCCGGGGCGCCTTCATCGGCGGGGTGCACCGCATCGCCGCGGCCATCGATCAACAGATCGAACTGGTCTGCGGGGCCTTCAGCTCCAACCCCGAACGCTCGCGGCTGTCCGGTGAGGATTTTTTCCTTCCCGCCGACCGCGTTTACGGCTCCTACGAAGAGATGATCCTCAAAGAAAAAGAGCTGCCCACGGGGGAGCGTATGGATTTCGTGTCCATTGTCACGCCCAATCACGTGCACTTCGGTCCCGCCAAGATGGCCCTGGAAAACGGCTTTCACGTGGTCTGCGACAAGCCGCTCGCCTTCAGTGTCGACGAGGCCCGGCGCCTGGTCGATCTCGTAGAGAAGACCGGCCTGACCTTCGCCCTCACCCACAACTATACCGGCTACCCGATGGTCAAGCAGGCGCGGGCCATGGTGCGGGACGGCAAGCTCGGTAAGCTCCGTAAGATCGTGGTCGAGTACCCCCAGGGGTGGCTCGCCGATAAGAAAGAAGATACGGACAACAAGCAGGCCAGCTGGCGCTCCGACCCCAGCAAATCCGGTCTCGGCGGCGCCATGGGCGACATCGGCACCCACGCCGAAAACCTGGCCGAGTACGTCACCGGTCTCCAGATCACCGAAGTCTGCGCTGACCTCACTTCCTTCGTCGAGGGCCGCCGGCTGGACGACGACGCCAATATCCTCCTGCACTTCGAGGACGGCGCCAAGGGCGTTCTGCACTGCTCCCAAATTGCCGCGGGCGAAGAAAATGGCCTCAGCATCCGCGTCTGGGGCGAAACCGGCGGCCTCGAGTGGCACCAGCAGGAACCCAACACCCTCATACACAAGCGCCACGAGCAGCCCGCCATTCTGTACCGCACCGGCGTCGGCGAACTCGACCCCGCCGCCGTGGCCGCGCAGCGCGTACCGCCCCCCGGCCACCCGGAAGGTTACCTGGAAGCCTTTGCCAACATCTACAAGAACTTCGCGGCTACCGTACGCGCCCGTCTGGAAGGGCGGAAACCGACCGGCATCGAGCTGGATTTTCCTACGGTGGAAGACGGCCTTCGGGGCATGCGCTTCGTCGAGATCGTCGTGGAGAACTCGCGGAGCGGGGAGAAGTGGTCTAGGGTATAGTGGTTGGATTGTTGCCTGCCCGCAGGTCTAACCCAACCACGCTAACTGACCAACTCCCGCTGCAGATCCTCCAGTTCTACGCCTTTCGTTTCCGGCATCATAAAGTGGACGAAGGCGAGCTGACCGACCATAAAGAGGGCGAAAAGGCCGAAAATGGGTCCCTCGCCGAAGGTGCTGGCCAGGAAGGGGAAGTTGCCGCCGATGAGGGCCGCGAAGATCCAGTGGGTCGTGCTGCCCAGGGAAGCCCCCAATCCCCGGACTTCATTCCCGAAGATTTCACTGATGAAGACCCAGATGACCGCCCCCTGTCCGATGGCGTGGCTGGCGATGAAGACGAAGAGCCAGATCGGCACGATGAGTCCCTCGAGGTTGCCCGTGAAGAAAGCCCAGGAAACGGCCGATAGCGAGATCAGGTAACCAAAGGTGCCGATGTACATAAGCTGCTTGCGCCCGCTGCGGTCGATGAGGTACATCCCGATGAAGGTGAAGATCACGTTGACCACGCCGATGCCGACCGAAGACAGCAGGGCACTTTCGGTACCCAGGTTGGCCGCTTCGAAGATCCGGGGCGCATAGTAGATCACGGCGTTGATGCCCGACACCTGGTTGAAGAAGCCGAACAGGAAAGCATAGAGGATCGGACGCTTATACTTCCCGCTGAAGAACTTGCGCAGCGCAACCTTCTCCCGGCTGGTGTTTGACGCCTCGATCTGCGCCAACTCGTGTTGGGCGGTGGAGGGATCGATCTGCTCAAGCACCGAACGGGCTTCCTCGCGGAACCCCCCCTTGGTAATGAGCCACCGTGGACTGCGTGGCACGAAGAATAACAGGATCAGGAACAGCAGCGCCGGGACGACCTCTACGCCCAGCATCAGTCGCCAGTCGACAGCGGAGATCGCGTCCACGATGAGGTAATTGCTGAAGTAGGCGAGCAGAATACCGAGCACGAGGTTGAGCTGGAAGGCGGCGACTAACTGTCCGCGCACCCGCGCCGGCGCCACTTCGGTGATGTAGAGCGGCGCGACCACCGAGCTGGCGCCGACCCCCAGCCCGCCCAGAAAGCGGAAGATGTTCAGCTGCAGGGGATCCGCCGCCAGGGCCGAGCCCGCCGCGGAAAGCAGGTAGAGGATGGCGATGGCGATGAGGGTGACCTTGCGGCCGTATTTATCCGCCGGCACCCCGCCGAAGATGGCGCCGATAATCGTCCCGTAGAGGGCCATGGCTACGATCTGTCCGATGGCCAGATCGCTGAGGCCGAATTCCGCCTGAATGGCCTTTTCGGCCCCGCTGATGACCGCGGTATCGAAGCCGAATAGAAAGCCCCCCAGGGCTACGGTGATGGCCCAGGTCCAGACGCGTGTGGTATTCATGTATGATCGATTATGGCCGACAATGTACTACGCGCCAGGCGGTCGGCGGCATGGATGTCCCCCGGGTGAGCCCGGGACGGTAAAGCGCCGCTCCCGCGTAGGGTAAGATATTCAATACGATGCTTGCCGCAGCCGGGCAGGGCAAAACCGACCAGGCCGGTAGGGAAGGATCCGATGCGTGATTTTGTCAGAAGGCGGGGAAATGGTACGAAAGGAAGCCACCGCTAACTCCTCACTTCCGCTCCAATCCAAACCCACTGCGCCGCGCGATCATCCGCCCCTGCACCCGCGGTCCCCCGCCCGCTGCGGTAGAGTCGGTGACGGGGAACTGGTAGAGGCGGTACTCCCCTTCCGGATCGAGCTTCCAGCCGGCGCGCACGAAGTAGGGAAGGGCGGAACTCAGCTCGCTCTCGTCGGCCTCGTCGGGGGGTTGGAGGGTCGATGGTTCCACCCGCTGTTCCAGCAACCGGCGGGGCCAGGAGCGTTCGGCCTCCAGGTAGGGATATACCTGCACCCAGAAGAACATGACCGTGAGCACCCCGGCCAGCACGGAGCCGCCGATGGCAAATTCGCGCCGCTCGCCGAACACCCCGAGGGTAGCCAGCAAGCTGAAGATCCAGTAGGCCCCGGCCATGCCCAGGGCCGCCCGGAAGCCCGCCCCGGGAAAGGCAATGCCCCCGCCCGCCATCACCAGGAAGGCGGCAATAAAGGCCCCGATGAGGTGAAGCACGAAGGCCGACTTCACGTAGTCCTTCCAGGGGTAATTGGGCTCGGAAAAGAAGAGCTGCATTTGCTTGCCGGCCAGCAGCGACAGCAGCAGCATGAAGAGCAGCGACTGGGCCAGGAGGGTACCCACCAGGGCCATGGCGATGATGAGGGAAAACTGTTCGAACTTCTGAGTCTTGAAGAGGAGGTCACGCACGCCGGCGATCAGCCAGCCGGAGAGGGGCAGCATGCCCAGCAGGCCGTAGAAGAGCAAGTCCAGCACCCGGCTGTCCTCCTGCCCGTAGTACCAGTAGGTATTGGCGCCCTGGGGGCCCTGCACCAGCAGGACGATGCAGGAGATGGCCACCGCGATGCCCGCCGGCATCTGCCAGTTGTAATCGGTGCGCTGGAAGACGGCCAGGATAACCAGCATCAGTCCGAGCAACAAGGTAGAGACCGGAGCGGCGATCGAAGCGAGGATCGCGAAGATGCCGAAGGGGAGCATCTTGCGGCTGTCCTTGGCCAGTCCGTACAGCATCACGCACCAGAACATGCCGGCGTGCCCCAGCAGGGCCAGCGCATCGGCGGTGGCCACTTTTCCGAAGAAGGGAAGGAAGAGGGAGGCCGCTCCGCAGAGTAGCGTGAGCTCGCTGACTTCCCTGCCGAAGAGGCGCTTCGTCCACCGGTAAGTAAAAATGGCCGTAAGCAGGAGGCAGACTACCGAGACCAGCCGGGGAAACAGAAAGATCGCATCCGTCTGGGCGTCGATCGAAAGTCCGATGGGCAGCAGGGCGTGGTTGAGAGCGGCGGGCAGGTAGCGTCCCCAGTCGTTGCCGACGGCCTGAGCGAGTGCATAGCCCTCGGCGCCGGGCCAGGCGGTGATGACGTCCAGCCGAACGACCAGTCCGGCAAAGAAAAAGAAGGCCGTGATCCACACGAAGAAGCGCCAGCGGCTGGAGCGGGGCTCGGCCACCGGGGTATCCAATACGGGTTCTGGGCGGGCCTTGCGGCGTTTTTTTCTACTCACCGGGTAATGCGTTCGCCGTTCTTCAATAGAAATTCTTCGGCGAGGTTCAAAAAGTTGGTGGCGCCGCGACTGCCGGCGTTGATCATCACCACGGGCATGTGCATATTGGGCGCCTCGCTAATGCGCGCGTTGCGGTGGATGATGGTCTCGAAGGCCTTGTCGCCGTAGTTCTTGCGCACCTGGTCGACGACCATGTTCGCCAGCCGCAGGCGCTGATCGTACATACTCAGCAGGATCCCCTCCAGTTCGAGGCCGGGGTTGAGCTGCTGCTGTACGAGCTGGATCGTATTCTGGATTTTGGAGAGCCCCTCGAGGGCGAAGTACTCGCACTGCACCGGCACGATGACCGAGTCGGCCGCCGTCAGGGCGTTGATCGTGAGCAGACCGAGGCTCGGCAGGCAGTCGATCAGGATGTAGTCGTAGTAGCTGCGCAGGGGATCGACCACGGAATTTTTCATTACGTCCTCCCGGCGGAAGCGGTTGATGAGTTCGACCTCCGCACCCACGAGGTTGATGCTGGAGGGGACGATGTGCAGGTTAGGCGTCTCCGTCTCGTAGATCACCTCCTGCACGTTGAGGCCGTTGACCAGTACATCATAAATGCTGTGCTCCAGCTCCTCGGCCGGAATCCCTACCCCACTGGTTGCGTTGGCCTGGGGGTCGGCGTCAATGATGAGCACTTTGCGCTCCAGGATCGCCAGCGAGGCCCCCAGGTTAATGGTGGTCGTCGTCTTCCCTACCCCGCCTTTTTGGTTCGCAATTGCCACGACTTTTGCCATGCCCGCGAAGGTACAACACGCGTACCGGCTGCGGGGACGCGGGTGCGGCGTTTCCCGTTAAAGCAAGCCGGGGAGAACCCTTTTGGCCAATCGACTTTATATGGTAAATGACAACCAACCTATCCACTATGCTACTTACCCCACTCCCCACCCTCGAAAACGAACTCGTCCGGCTCCGCCCCATGGTCCCGGCGGACCGGGAAGCGCTCTACCTGATCGCTAGGGACCGGCTGCTGTGGGAGCAACATCAGTGTCCCGACCGCCATAAGCGCCACGTATTCGACCGGTTTATCGACGAAAGCCTGCTCTCCCTCAAGGGCTTCACCCTGGAAGACCGGGCCACCGGGCAGGTGATCGGCGGCACCCGCATCCGCGAAATTTCCTCCACCGCTACCGAAATCGGATTCACCTTCCTGACCCGCCACCTCTGGGGCACCGGTTACAACGGGGCGATGAAGCGCTTGCTCATCGACTATATCTTCGATCAGGACAAGGACATCCTCTTCTACGTCAACGACTGCAACAAGCGCTCCCAGCGGGCAGTAGAAAAGCTGGGGGCAGAGCGAATCCAGGACAGCCGGCATCCCTACTACCGGGATGAGCCGGACGGGATCAGTTACATCCTGCGCCGGACTTCAACCAGACCAGCGTCTCCGCGTTAATTACCACTGAAACAACCGTATTATGGGCAGGAAAGGCCGCAAGATCATTTATAAGACGCCGGAAGAAATCGAGCGCAGCCGCACAGCCTGCCTGTTGGTGTGCCAGACCCTCACCGAGGTGGGCAAGCTCCTCCGCCCCGGCCTCACCGGAAAGGAAATCGACACCTTCGCCGAGGAATTTATCCGGGACAACGGCGCCGTACCGGGTTTCAAGGGGCTATACGGATGCCCCTCCACCCTGCTCGTCTCCAAAAACGAGGAGGTCGTACACGGACTACCCGACCACGACCAGATCTTCGAAGACGGGGATATTCTCTCCATCGACTGTGGTACCGTCGTAGACGATTTTTACGGCGACGCGGCCTACACCTTCTGCGTGGGCGACGTAGCCGAGGCCACCATGGAGCTCTGCCGGCGCACCAAGCACAGCCTCTACCTGGGCATCGATGCGGCGCGGGCGGGCAACCGGATCGGCGACATCAGCCACGCGGTACAGCACTACACCGAGCGGGAGAGCGGGTACGGCGCCGTACGCGAGCTCGTCGGCCACGGACTCGGACGGAGCCTCCACGAAGCTCCCGACGTACCCAACTTCGGGAAGCGGGGCCGCGGGCCGGTCCTGAAGGCCGGCCTCATCATCGCCATCGAGCCCATGATCACCCTCGGGAAGCGCGGGGTGGTGAGCCGGGAGGACGGCTGGACCATCATCACCATCGACGGAAGCCCGGCCGCCCACTACGAGCATTCCATCGCGGTGACGGCCGACGGGGCGCCCGCGGACCTCATGAGCGACCATCGCCCCATCGAGGAAGCCATCCGCAACAACGCCAATTTGAAAGTAGTCGAGAACCTCGACGAGGAGTTGGTGGCCAGGTACCAGCCGCTGGTACTGGCCTAAACCGGTGGACGGACAACTACTTCGGTGCCGAACGCCTTTACTTGGTGAAAACTAGTTCATAAAGCATTTGGGCGGATAAGAAAATAATCTTACCTTTGCCCTCCGAAATTCAAAACATGTCTAAAAAAGACCTGATCAAGCAGGATGGCGTGATCGAAGAAGCTCTCTCGAACGCAATGTTCCGGGTACGGCTCGAAAACGACCACGAAATTAAGGCAACGATCTCCGGAAAGATGAGGATGCACTACATCAAGATTCTGCCCGGTGATAAGGTAGCGGTCGAAATGAGCCCCTACGATCTGAGTCGGGGACGCATTACTTACCGTTACAAATAGGCTGCCGCACTGCCGCTGGTCGTAAATTACTTTACTATGAAAGTCAGACCCTCCGTTAAGAAGCGTTCGGTCGATTGCAAGATCGTCCGTCGTAAGGGAAAAGTTTACATCATCAATAAGAAGACCCCCAAGTTCAAGCAACGTCAGGGATAAGCTAAGCTAGAGTTACTATGGCAAGAATTGCAGGAGTTGATCTGCCGCGTAACAAGCGCGGCATCATTAGTTTGACCTACGTCTTCGGCGTAGGGGACACCCGGGCAGGAGAAATCCTCGACCGCGCTAGTGTAGATCACAATACGAAAGTACAAGACTGGAGCGACGACGATATTCGTACGATCTCCAACCTCATCACCAACGAATACAAGGTCGAAGGCGACCTCCGTACCGAGGTGAGCACGAACATTAAGCGTCTTATGGATATCGGCTGCTACCGCGGCCTGCGCCACCGCAAAGGGCTCCCCCTTCGTGGCCAGCGTACCCAGACCAACGCCCGCACCCGTAAGGGCAAGCGGAAGACCGTAGCGAACAAGAAAAAAGCGACTAAGTAATGGCGAAGAGACAGGCAGCCGGCCGCGTGGTAAAGAAGCGCAAAGTAAAAGTTGACAACGAAGGATTAGTATATATCCAGGCCACGTTCAACAACATCATCATCTCGATCACCAACAAGCAGGGTGACGTCATCAGCTGGGGCAGTGCCGGTAAGGAGAAATTCCGCGGCAGCAAGAAAAGCACCCCCTATGCCGCCCAGGTCGCTTCCAGCAACGCCGCCCGCGTTGCTTACGAAGCCGGTCTTCGCGTAGTGGAGGTTTACGTGAAGGGCCCCGGCAGTGGCCGCGAGGCCGCAATCCGCGCCATTGACGGTGCCGGCATCCGCGTAGCAAAAATCAAGGACGTAACGCCCATGCCCCACAACGGCTGTCGTCCCCCCAAGCGTCGTCGCGTCTAAGCACGTTCGCTTTTGTCCGGGCTTGCCCTACTCCAGGGGCAAGACGCAATCCTGTCTCCCGTACCGGAGGAGGCCATTCAGCAACAATTAAAGACATCACGTCACTATGGCTAGATATACTGGTCCAAAGGCCAAGAAAGCCCGCGCCCTCGGCGAACCCATATTCGGTTACAGCCGCGCCTTCGAGCGTAAAAAATACAAGCCCGGCCAGCACGGTAACACCCGCGCCCGCCGCCGCCAACCCTCCGACTACAAACTCCAACTTACGGAGAAGCAGAAAGCCAAGTACACCTACGGCGTACTGGAACGGCAATTCCGCAACCTCTTCGAGAAGGCCGCCGCATCCCGTGGTATCACCGGTGAGTTGTTGCTGCAATTTCTGGAGGCCCGCCTGGACAACATCGTGTTCCGTCTCGGTCTCGCCCCCACCCGCCGCGCTGCCCGTCAGTTGGTTTCCCACCGGCACATCATGGTGAACGGTCGCCTCAACAACATTCCCTCTACCCAAATTCGTCCCGGCGACGTGGTTTCCGTCCGCGGAAAGTCGCAGGGGCTCGAAGTGATTCGTGACACGATGAACGGGAAGAGTGACGTGCGCAACTACGGTTGGCTCACCTTCAACTCGGAGAAGATGGAAGGCACCTTCCTTGCCTACCCCGAGCGGGAGAACATCCCCGAGAAGATCAACAC
The DNA here is from genome assembly GCA_038258275.1 of Chitinophagales bacterium. Classification (GTDB taxonomy): domain Bacteria; phylum Bacteroidota; class Bacteroidia; order Chitinophagales; family Saprospiraceae; genus Neolewinella. Next base: position 14,952 of record JBBSPZ010000046.1, read on the forward strand.
CCAGTTGATCGTCGAGCTCTACTCAAAGTAAACAGGACAGGGGTGGTGGTGTATCCGCCACCGGACGCGCCACCACCCCTACCCTTCGCCCTGATTCGGCTGCCTGCCGGTTGGGGCAACCTTATTTTATAGCCCTGGTGTTGTTGTCCCGGTCAATTCGCGGCCATCATACCCTCCTAAGTCAATACTTAACATATGAGCAGTATCCTAAATTTCCAGAAGCCGGACAAGATTACGATGCATAAGTCGGACGAGTTCCACGGCAACTTCGAATTTAAGCCCCTGGAGCCAGGATTCGGTCAGACCATCGGTAACTCCCTTCGGCGGGTGCTCCTGAGCAGCCTCGAAGGATTCGCCATCTCCGCCATCCGCATTGCCGGCGTCGATCACGAGTTCGGCACCATTCGTGGTGTGGTAGAAGACGTGGTGGAGATCATCCTCAACATCAAGCAGGTCCGCCTCAAGCAGGTGATCGAGAACATCGACATGGAGGAGGAGAAGATCTACCTCACCATCAGTGGCAAAGAGCAATTCACCGCCGCCGACATCGACGAGCATACGAATATGTTCAAGGTGATGAACCCCGACCTCCTGCTCTGTACCATGGAGTCTTTCGTAAACCTCGAAGTGGAGCTTACCGTCACCAAGGGCTACGGCTACATTCCCGCAGACGAAAACCTGCCCAAGAACGCCTCTATCGGCGTGATCCCCGTAGATGCCATCTACACCCCCATCAAGAACGTCGCCTACCGCGTGGAATCCACCCGGGTAGGTCAGCGCACCGACTACGAGAACCTCGTACTCGAAGTGAAGACCGACGGTACCATCCACCCCGAAGACGCCGTCCGGGAAGCCGCCCGTATCCTGATCCAGCACCTGATGCTGATCACCGACGAGCCCATCGAATTCCAGAGCACCGGTGCCCGCGAGGAGACCATCGTCGACGAGCACATCCTGCACATGCGCAAGCTGCTCAAGACCAGCCTTGAAGACCTCGACCTCTCCGTACGCGCCTACAACTGCCTCAAGGCCGCCAAGATCAACAGCCTCGGCGAACTGGTCCGCTACGACACCCACGAGCTCCTCAAGTTCCGTAACTTCGGTAAGAAGTCCCTCGTGGAAATCGAAGAGCTGCTCGTGGAGAAAGGCCTCACCTTCGGTATGGACCTTAGTAAGTACAAGCTGGACGAAGAGTAGGAGGTTAGAGCATTTAGCTTATAGCATGTCGTGCTAACGCCTATATGCTAAACGCTATAAGCTATATGCTAACCTCTAACCGCCAACCACCCCGGGTCATCGGAAACGATGTAGTTTTTATTTAAAACATCCGCGGCAAATTACCCCTCCCCTCGCAGTGGCCCGATCTGCAATGAGCGGGAGGTGAGTGTTGCCGGCAACCATTCCTGACATGCGTCACGGTAAGAAAGTTAATCATTTGGGTCGCAAGACCGCCCACCGGAAAGCGTTGCTCCGCAACCTGACCATTGCCCTCATCACGCACAAGCGCATCAACACCACCCTGGCGAAGGCCAAGGCGCTGCGGGTGTATGCCGAGCCCCTGATCACCAAGGCAAAGGCCAACGATACGCACAACCGGCGTACCGCCTTCAGCCACCTGCAGGACAAGGTCGCCGTGGAGGAGCTCTTCAGCACCATTGCCGATAAGGTGGCCGACCGCCCCGGAGGTTACCTGCGCGTGATCAAGACCGGTTTCCGTCTCGGTGACGGTGCCGAGATGGCCATGATCGAACTGGTGGACTTCAACGAGGTCTACAATAAGGATGCCGACAAGTCGGGGGGTAAGACCCGCCGTAGCCGTCGTCGTCGTGGAGGAAGCAGCAGTGACTCCACCGCTGCCGCAGCTCCTGCCGCAACCGCTCCTGTCGCAGCAGCTACTGCACCCGCTCCCGCAGCTAAGGCCGCCGGAGAGGAAGAGTAGTCCCGAATACACCCGACGGAAAGCCCGGAACGCCTTGCGTTTCGGGCTTTCCGCATTTGGGTGGCAACCCTGCTGCTGCTCATCGGTTCCCCACATAAATTACGCACGTATGGAAATCGGATTGGACAGCTTTGGCTCCGCGGTACTCGATGCGGCTACCGGTGACGCCATCGGGGCGGAAAAGTCAATGGGCGATCTCCTGGCCCGCATCGAGCACGCCGACCGGATGGGGATCGACGTCTTTGGTATGGGGGAGCATCACCGGCCCGATTACTTCGATTCCTCCCCCGTCACTATCCTCGCCGCAGCTGCCGCGCGTACGGAGCGGATCAAACTGACCAGCGCCGTAACGGTACTGAGTGCCGCCGATCCCGTGCGGGTGTTTCAGGCATTTGCCACCCTCGACCTCATTTCAAGGGGCCGGACGGAAATGACCGTAGGCAGAGGTTCCTTTATCGATGCGTTTCCGCTTTTCGGCTACGACCTGCGGAACTACGACGAGCTCTTTACGGAGAAACTGGACCTGCTGCTGAAAATTCGCGACAACAAGCGGATCACCTGGTCGGGAAAGTTCCGGCCCGCCCTCGATGATCAGCCCGTTTACCCCCGTCCCTCCCAGGATTCCCTGCCGATCTGGCTCGGCGTCGGCGGTACCCCCTCATCCTTTGCCCGCGCGGGCACCCTGGGTATGCCGCTCATGGTTGCCGTGATCGGCGGGGAGACCCATCGCTTCCGCCCCCTGGTCGATCTGTACCGGGAAGCCTGGACCAAGGCCGGCCACGATCCCGCAGGTATGAAGTTGGGCCTCCACTCCCTCGGCTACGTAGCCGACACCACCGAACGGGCCGTGGAAGCATTCTACCCCGGCCACACCCGCACCATGAACAAGATCGGTGAGGAACGCGGTTGGCCGCCCCAGAGCCGGCCCCACTTCGACGCCCAGCGCGGTCCACTCGGTGCCCTGTTGGTCGGAGGTCCGGAAGGAGTATCGGAGAAGATTCTACGCCACGCTAAAGCCCTCGGTGGCATAGACCGCCTTACCTTTCAGATGGATAGCGCCGAGCTTACCCACGAACAGCGGCTTAGCGCCATCGAACTGATTGGAAAGGAGGTGGCCCCCCGGGTAAAGGCAGGCTAACTATCCCGGTCCGAATTGCACGCTTGAGTTCACCCCCCTGAAACCCTTGTCTTGAAAGATCCCAAAGGTCAGCGCGGCTTACTTATCCTCGTATTGGGGTCGCTGACCACCATCGGCCCCCTGTCCATCGACATGTACCTGCCGGCCTTCGGCGGCATCGCCCGGGAACTGGATACGGAGATCAGCCGGGTGTCCCTGTCGCTGTCGAGCTTTTTCGTGGGGCTGGCGATCGGGCAGCTTATCTACGGTCCGCTGCTCGAGCGCTTCGGGCGGAAAAAACCGATGTACATCGGCCTGCTCATTTATGCCCTGAGCTCGGTGGCCTGCGGGCTGTCGAACTCGGTGGAGGAGCTCATTGTATTCCGCTTCTTTCAGGCCCTGGGGGCCTGTGGGGGGCTGGTGGCCTCCCGGGCGATCGTCCGCGACCTCTTCGATACCAAGGAGATGGCCAAGGTGTTTTCCTTGCTGATGATGGTCATCGCGATCTCCCCCATCATTGCGCCTACCCTCGGAGGGTTTATCTCTACCGCCTTCGGATGGCGGTACGTATTTGGCATTTTGGCCGGTATGTCGCTGCTTATCCTTACCGGAGGTTACCTGCTGCTGTCCGACTACGACCGGGTCAATGCGTACTATTCGCTTCGTCCGAAGGCCATCCTAAAGAATTACCGGTCGATCCTGAGCGACCCCCACTTCCTGATCTACGCCCTGACGGGCGCCTTTTCCTCCGCCGGGCTCTACGCCTACATCAGCGGCTCCCCCCACCTCTACCTGGAGCTGTTCGGGCTGAACGAAAAGCAGTACGGCATCGTCTTTGCCGTGATCGCGGCGGGGCTGGTCCTGGCCACCCAGCTGAATAACCGGGTACTGCGCAACCGCTCGAGTGAGCGCATCGTTCGCCTGGCGGTGACGGGACAGTGCGTGATTGCCGCCTTACTGGTCGCCGACATCGCCATCGGCTTCGCCGATCTCTACCTGATTACCGGGCTGATCTTCGCCTACCTCTTCTGCCTCGGGTTCATCTTTCCCAACTCCTCGGCCCTCTCCCTGGAGACCATGCGGCATACCGCCGGCAGCGCCTCGGCGCTGATGGGCTCCCTACAGATGGCCGTGGGGGCGCTGGCCTCGGCGCTGGTGGGCATCTTTCAGGGCGCGAGTGCCCTGCCTATGGCGGGGATGATGGCCCTCTGCGGACTGGTCGCGCTGAGCCTGCTTACCCTTGGCACCCGCCGGATGGCCATCGCCTGACGCCGCAGCCGTACTATCTTCCCTCCATGTCCGTAAGATTCTCCCGCGTAGGCCACGTCCTCGCTTCCGCCGGTGCCGCCATCGGCGTCGCCAACCTGGTCATCTTTCCCTACCGCGTACACTACTTCGGGGGCAGCGCTTATATCCTCGCCTTCATCGCCTTCACCCTCATCATGGGCATCCCCCTCATGGTGCTCGAAAACGCCATGGGCAAGCGCCGCGGCACGGACGCGACCGAGGCCTTCGAACTGCCCGGCGCCTCCGGCACCTGGAAATGGGTCGCCTGGCTCGGTATTCTCACCTCCATCATGGTGGCCTCCTTCTACCTCGTGCTGGCGGGCTGGACGCTCGATTACGTATGGCAGTATCTGACGGATTACAGCACGCTGGGCGAGACCCCCGCAGGACCGGCCTTCGGCGCCGCCATCGGCACCATCCCCCGGGCGCTGCTCTTCACCGGCATCTTCACGGGGCTGGTGGCTTTTGTGTGCTCCCGTGAGCTCTACGCGGGCATCGAGCGGCTGAGCAAATTTGCCATGCCGCTGCTCGGCCTGTTGCTGGTCTTCCTGATCGTTTCCCTACCGATCCTGCGTCCCGGTGCCGTGGACTACTGGAACCTCCTCAAATTCGACTGGCGGGCCCTCCTGATCCCGTCGGCCAACAACGAGCTGGGCATCCTGCACGCCCTGGGCCAGGCCTTCTTCAGTCTCGGCCTCGGTGCGGTTTCCATGATGACCTTCGCCGCCCACGCCGATCGCACCACCGACGTACTCCGCAGCGCGCCCCAGATCGTTCACCTGGATACGGTAGTGGCCATACTCGGCGCCCTGCTGGTCGTACCCCTGCTGGGCGGCGTGGAGGGTGATATTTACGGAGGCCCGCCCCTGGTTTTCATCAACCTGGTAGAGATTTTCAAAACCTACGGCGAGGCGGCCCGGTGGGTAGGCCTGCTGTTCTTTTTCCTGCTCGGGGTCGCCATCCTCACCTCCGCGGTATCCCTCTTCGAACCCTTACTCCGTACGATGACGGAGCGCTACGGCTGGCGGCGCAGCTGGGGTGGGCCCGTGGTCGGCGTTCTTGTTTTCCTGCTGGCCGTTCCGGTCGTCATCTCCTGCTCGTCCGACGGGCCGGGCTGGCTCACCGACTTCGCCGGCATGGGCGATCCGGCCATGGGTTACTTCAACTTTCTGCTGGAGTGGTTCGGGAGCATCGCCCTGCTGGTGGGGGAGCTATTGCTGTGCTGGTTCCTGCTGAATGTGTGGGGCCTGCCGGGTTTCTTTGAGGAACTCAGCTACGGCGGGCGGGCGGTGACGCAGGTGCAGCGTAAGCGGATGACGGTCGAGTTTCGCTACGTAATTCCGATCGGGATCGGGCTGTTGCTATTGGCTAAGGCCTGGACGTTACTGTAGCGCGGCCGGAGACCGCATTTTACCTAACCGCTAGACCAGCCCCGCCACCAAAAAGCCCAGGTAAGTACCCAGCCCGTTGCCCAGGGCGCCCACCAGGATACCGGGGAGGTAGAGGTCCATCCGGTCCAGGCTCTTGGCCAGGGCGAGGGCGGAGGAGGAGCCGCCGATGTTCGCCTGGGAGGCAACGGCGGCTACGTCCACGTCCATCTTCGTGAGGGCCGCCACCCCGAAGACCAGGGTGCCGTGCACCAACACGATGACCGTCACCAGTACCAGCAATCGCCAGGCCAGGTCACCGATCTGTCCCAGGGCGGCCAGTTCGCAGAAGGCGCCGATCACGGCGAGGAAGAGGTAGACGAAGAAAAGGCCCAGCACCTGTCCGCCCGCCAGTCGGTGCAAGGCCGGCACCTGGGCCAGGAGCAGGGCGATGGTAGTTAGGATCAGGATGGACGGAACCGCCAGGCCGGCCCCCGCACACAGCTCCGTGAGGTAGTCGGACGCTGCCAGCGACAAGAACCCCACGCCGAGCAGCATTCCGAGAGACATCACGCTGACGGATTCCGTCTCCCGCTCCCCGTCTTCCACGGCTACGACCGGCTTACGCTGCACCTTGCGTCCGCGCCGTAAAGCAAGGGGGACGGCCAGGGTAACGATCATCCAGATGGCGGTGATGATGTTGTCGACGGCCGTCATGCCGGCGTAAAGCACGCCCTCCTCCATGAAGTGGTAGTGGATGGCGATGGCGTTGTAGTTGATGCTGCCCCCCGTGTACGTGCCCGTGAACATACCGCTGATCGCCGGATAAAGGCTCCCGAAATGGGCGGCCCCGTCGATTACGTACATGCCCGCGAATACCCCCAGCGCCGTGCCGAAACTGCCGAGCAAAAACAGCAGCAGCATCGGGGCCCCGGCCCGCCGGATACTCGCCAGGTTGACGTCGAGCAGCAGGTAAAAGATCGACAGGGGCGCCAGGTAGCGAAAGACCCCGGTATAGACCCCGGAGCCCTGAGAGGCGGAGGGAATGAGGCCTAGATTGGCGAGGATGGCCACCAGGATGATCACGACCAGCGCCGTACCCAAGTGGCGCAGGAAGGTTGTGCGGACCAGGTATTCCGAGGCTACTACGCTGAGGCAAAGGATCGCCAGCAAGAGAACGGGGTGGGTGGCCATGGTGCTAACGGGTCGTGATGAACTACATCCCGGCTGGAAGCCGGGAACCGGTGGGGAACCGCTTACGCACGCAAAATCTTTTCTTTCTCCCGCAGGAAGGCCGCTTCGGAGAGGATACCTTCCTCTTTGAGTTTTGCCAGCCGTTCGATCTGGGTGATGAGGTCGTCGCTGAGCTCCAGGGTCTCGGGGGCCGCGCCCGGGCGCTCGGCGTCTGCCAATTCCGCTTCCGCTTCCGTCGGCTGCCTGGCCGAGGGGATACGGTAGCCGTTGGTCTTGAAGGCCTGGTAGTCCGGCGTCGCCCGCAGGAAGGCCAGGTGGTCGTGTTTCTCGATCGCGTCGAAGTCGTAGTAGCCGTGTTCCAGCGCCTGACTCAGGTGGTAGAGGGCGGTGTCGGTATTCTCGTGGATGGAATAGAGGCAGGCGAGCTTGAAGTGGACGTCGGCCTGGCGGGGGTCGACGTTGAGGGAGCGGCGGTACTCCTGGATGGCGCCCTCGAAGTCGTAGTCGGCATACTTCTGATCGGCGCTGAGCTGGAAGGGGTCCTTCTTCGGTCCGCGCGCGGGCTCCGGCGCGTAGGCTTGCCGGGGTGGCGGCGGGGGCGGGTTGTAGCCCTGCTGGTAGGCTCCCTGCTCCTGGTTCTGCCGGCGGGTCCAGAGTTCGGGATTGTACTTGCGGTCGAATTTATCCTCGTCCTGGGTCAGGAAAACGATGCCATCGATCATGGCGATGATGGTGGGGATGAACGTCCAGACAAACAGGAGGTACAGCAGCCCCTTGCCCGGTTGCCCCAGGTAAAAGCGATGGACCCCGAGCCCGCCAAATACGAGGGCGAAAATACCGGCGGTGGTTTTATTTTTCATCTTCATGGACGCGGGCGAGGGCGCTGGTGGTTGAATTTTGCTAAAGGTCGAAAAAATACGGCGGCGGCCCAAACGCGCCGGCCGGCAATTCGACGGGCGAAGCCCGGGAGCCCGCCACCGGGGGCAAAAGCTCTACATTTGTCCCCTGCTAACTAGCTGCCATGATTACTTCCACCACCACCCACCGCGTCCGCTACGCCGAAACCGACCAGATGGGCTACCTCTACCACGGTCACTACGCCCTGCTGTACGAGATCGGCCGGGTCGAAATGCTTCGGGAACTGGGCCGTAGCTACGCCACCCTGGAAAACGAGGAAGGAATTATGATGCCGGTCATGAGTATGAACCAGCGCTTCATCCGGCCGGCCCGCTACGACGAGGTGCTCACCATCACCACTACCCTGCGGCACGTACCCGCCCGCACAATCACCTTTCACTTCGAGATCCACAACGAAAAGGGCAAATTGGTCAACGGCGGATCGATCAAGCTGTGCTTTGTCGAGGTTAAGACCGAGCGCACGGTTTCCGCGCCGGAATACCTGCTGCAAATCATTCGTCCGTACTTTTAAAGGTGAAGAAATTCGACATAGGCGCGTTCAGGCGGTACTTCACCGAGCACCCGTGGGTGATCGGCCTGGCGAAGTACACGAAGGAAAACAGCTTCATCGGATTTCACGGCGTCCCCATATTCGACGTGATCGTCTTCGTCATCAAGGAGGCCACCCGCGACGACCTCTTCACCCGTGCCAACAGCGTGGCCTTCAGCATTTTCCTCTCGCTGTTCCCGAGTATTCTGACGCTCTTCACCCTGACGCCCTTCGTGCTGGATGTCCTCACGATCTGGTTCCCGGAGCTGAGCAATTTCAACATGACCCTCTACGAAGAGATCAAGCGCGTAATGCCCGGTCAGGCCGGCGACATCGTCTTCGGTTTCGTGCAGGAGATCACCAATTCGCCCAAGATCGGCTTACTCAGCTTCGGTTTTATCCTGGCGATCTACTTCTCCACCAACGGCATGATCGCCCTCATGCAGGCCTTCGACAAGAGCTACGTGAAGGTGTTCCGCCAGCGCGGCTTTTTCCGCAAGCGACTGGTCGCTACGGGGCTCACCTTCCTCATCGGCATCTTCATCGTGGCCAGCGTGGTGCTGGTCATCCTGGGCGACAAGGTCATCGGCTGGGTCAATGCCTGGGCGGGACTGGGCCGGCTCGCGACCTTCCTCCTCAATTTACTGCGCTGGTCCATGATGCTCGCGCTCTACTACATCATCATCGGCACCGTTTACCGCTACGGGGCGGCCACGATCAAGCGCTTCAGCTACCTGAGTCCGGGCGTGACCCTGGCGACCCTGCTTTCCCTGGCGACCTCCGTAGCCTTCAGTTTCTACATCGACGGCTTTAATCGCTACGATACCTACACCAAGTTCTACGGCTCCATCGCGACCATCATTATCGTCATGCTCTGGCTGCAACTCAACGCCCTCATCCTCATTATCGGCTTCGAGCTGAACGCGGCCATTGCCGTACACCGGGATATAACCACGGTGGAGGACGTGGACGTGGAAGTGGAAGTGGAAGTGGAAGTGGAGGAGGAGTAAGGGATTTAAAATTAGCTCCACGGTTGGCTGCCGCTGGGGTTTGCTCGCTTCACTCGTCCTCGTCGGCCAGGACAGGCAGACCATAGGATTTAGCTGGCGGGGACGCAGGTGCAGGAAGGATGGGAAAAGAGGCCTTACTACCGCCCCTCCGGCAATTCACCGACGCCCCAGGATTCGTTCGGCTCCGGCCCCATGATCAGTTCGAGCGTTCCACCCTTCAGGAGTTCGCTGGCCGGAAACCAGAAGGTGGTGAGGGCTTTCCCGTTGAGCGTGGCGCGTTGGACGTACTGGTTAGTAGCGGAGGCGTTTTTGGCCTCGATCGTAAAGCGGTCACCCCGGCCGTAGGCACCATCCAGTTGAATGACGGTTTTCCCGAACAGCGGACTCCCGATCTCGTAGATCGGCGCCTGTCGGGTTCCTCCGTCGGTCTGGAACAGGCCCAGTGCCGCCATCACGAACCAGGCGCTCATCTGGCCCTGGTCCTCATCTCCCAGGTAGGCGTTGGAGATGCCGTAGCCGTAATAGCGCTGCATGATATCGCGGGTCCATTTCTGCGTGAGCCAGGGGCGCTTGGCCCAGTTAAACAGGTAGGCGAAGTGCATGGACTGCTGGTTGCCCTGAATGACCGGGAAATCCCAGTAGAGCTCATTCGGTGCATTGTACCGCCACTTGCTGCTCACCTCGAAGCCTCCGTTCAGCCGGTCTGCGAATGTCCCCTGCCCGATGCGGTCGACCAGGCCCGATACGTCGTGTGGGACGAAAAAGGTGAGTTGCCAGGCATTGCCTTCGACGTACTGATGGTTGCCCCCCGTATTGAGTGGATCGAAGTCCGGGTACCAGCTCCCGTCCGAATGCCTGAGCCGGGCAAATCCCGTCCCGGGATCGATGGCATTCTTCCACCAGCCGGCCCGGTCGGAAAACTCCGCGTAGGCTTCCGTTTTGCCCAGGGCCCCCGCCAGTTGGGATACCGCGAAATCGTCGAAGGAGTATTCCAGCGTATTGGAAAATCGTCCCTTATTGTAGGGTACGTAATGGTAGGTTAAGTAGGCTTCCAGGTCCCGGTTTCCCGCAAATCCGTGGCCTACGGCTTCCCCCTTCGTCGTCTGCATTTTGTATACCGCCGCGAACGCTTTTTCCGCATCGAAGTCCCGGATGCCCATCTGGTAGGCAGATACGATCAGGGGGATTTCGTGCTCGGCTACCATGACCGGAATGTATTCCATGCCGGCCGGACCCTTCGCCAGCCACCCATTGGCGTCGTACATCGCCAGCTCGGAGTTTACCCACTTCGAGGACCACTCCGGAACGACCAGGTTCCAAAACTGATTCAGGTTCCAGAAGGTATTCCAGAAGGCATCGCAGCCAAGGGCAACGGCACCCGGCTCCGTAAGCTGCTGCACCCGCTCGGTAGCATCCACCCAGCGCCCGTCGACGTCGCTGAAGGTATTCCGGCTCACCAGGGCCCGGTACATATTGGAGTAGAAGCGGACCTTTTCCCGGCGGTCGTTGGTGGTGACCTGGATCCGGTTAAGCAACTGGTTCCAGACCTTTTCCTGAGCATTCCGAACCGCCCCGAAGTCCCAGCCGAAGGGTACGGCGATCTCCGTATCAAGGTTCAGTTCGGCATTGGCGATGCTCACGTAGGAAATCCCCGTCCGGGTCAGGACCACCGGATCTTTCGCCGTATCAAATTCAACGACCACCACTACGTCCTCCGGATTATCGATGGTCAGCGTATCGCGATCCGCAAAGCGCCGGGCATCCCCTTCCCCGGCTTCCTTACCATCCACCCACACGGTAAAATTCTTGATGGGGTGGTCGAATTCCATGACGAAGTTGACGGTATACTCCTGTTCGATATCATCCCAATCCTGCACCGCGTCGCCATTCTCGATCATCTGTTCGCGGTAATGGCGCTCCCCCCACACCGAGGAGGTGATCTGCCGGCTGTAGCCGAGGATCTTGTTCGGACCCGCCTTTTCAACATAGGCCTGTTCGATCCGGTAATCGTACTCCGCGGGTATTTTCAGGTCGACGAGGATTCTCGACTGCGGCACCTTCCGAGGATAGGTATACCGCTGAAAGCTGGCTCGCGTGGTGGCGGTCAGCTCCGCCCGGATCCCGTAATCGCTCAACAGCACCGAATAATACCCCAGGGGCGCTTGCTCGCTGGCTTTATCGATCCGGGACCGGTACCCGCCATCCGGATCTCCCGGGGAACCAACCGTGGTCTTCAGCGGACCATTCGTGGGGAAGGTACCCAGTCCCGCCATCGTCCATTCGTGGATGTGGCTGAACGTCCCTACGCTTTCGAACGTCGGTTGGTAGCCCGCCTGCCAGCCCTGTTCCTGGTTATCGGGACTCAGCTTGACCATACCGAAGGGCATCCACGGTCCCGGTGCGATCATCCACCGCGAGTGGCCCGTGCCGATATTGGTATCGATGTAATCGGACAGCGCGGTCAGCGCGTGGGGGCTACGCCTCACCGTATTGGTTTGCACCGATTTACCATCTACCCTGATCTCGTAAACGCTAGTGGCGGTATCCGCTACGGCCGCCATTGGGACTTCGAATGCGTGCCTGCCCTCCGTCACCGTTTCCCTGAAGATCTCCTTTCCGTCCAGATCCACGCTTAGGGTCGGTGTACCCTCCAGGTGTTGTACGTCCACCAGCAGGGGCTGACAACTGGTTTCCCCGTTGGCGATCTCATACTCAGCGGCTTTCACTTCGCGTAGGAGGAGTCCGCGGGGTACTAACAGCTCGGCGGTTTCCGGTCCTTCGAGCCGGACCTGGTCGAAGACGAGCCAGCTTCCGTCGAGGGTGGTGAGTTGTACGGAATTCCCCCCCGCCCTCATCAGGGTGGCGGGGAGGGGAAGCACCAGTATTTGCTCCTTTGTCCGGTTGCCTTCCCCCGTCAGCGCATCCTCGCTCCTGCCCGGATCGAACTGGTGCTTCCAGGAGGTGCCGTTCACCGTTACCTTGAATAGTGGGGGAGCTTCGGGACTGCAATCCAGCAGGTCTACCACCAACGCCCACTCCTCGCCGGAGAGGTCTCCCCCCAGCCTAAACAACACGTTCAGCTCGTGCGGGCGAATACCGGCCAGGCCGGAGGTCCCCCCCCAGTAGTCGGTTGCCCCCGGCAGTACGTAAGGAAAATCGGTTGCTGCTTCCGAATAGCCCGGCGCAAAGAAGCGGTCTTCCCAACCAAAATCATGCGCCAGGAAGCTTTCGTAGCCGGCGGGGGCGAGGGCAAACTCGTTGGCGCGGTTGTCCGCGTTTCCTATCGCCCAGATGGTATGCTGGGCATCAGTGACCCCCGGTAGTACAATCAGCAAAGCGAGAAGGCAATAGTAGTTGAGCAGGCTACTGCCCTTAGGGGAGTGGGGGGAAGAAGGGGATCGTTTAGCTGATGCAACCATGCGGAAAAGATACCTAAGGCGAAACTAAACTACCCCGTATTGGTTGGGTGGGGCGGGTACACCGGAACGCGTTGGCGGGGACGCGGGTGCAGTATCCCCGACCGGAGAACAGCGCGCAACTAAACCCGGGCTAAAGCGTAGAAATTCCCGACCTTTGCCCGTTCAATTCGCCCCCATGAACCGTCCTTCCCTCTCCCAGCTCTTTGCCGAACGTATCCTGGTACTGGACGGCGCGATGGGTAGTCTGATCCAGGGATACGGCCTCACGGAAGCCGACTACCGCCACGGGTACTTCGAGGACCACCCCAGCGATCTGCGGGGCAACCACGACCTGCTGGTACTGACCCGGCCCGACGTCATCGAGGAAATCCACCGCCAGTACCTGGAGGCGGGCGCGGACCTCATCGAGACCAACACCTTCAGTGGTACCGTCATTGCCCAGGAGGACTACGGCACCCAGGGCATCGTGTACGAGCTCAACAAGGCGGCCGCCCGGGTCGCCCGCCGGGCAGCGGATGCGTACACGACGCCCGACAAGCCCCGCTACGTGGCCGGTGCGATCGGCCCGACCAACCGGACGCTGAGCATCAGTCCGGACGTCAACGACCCCGGCTACCGGGCCATCACCTTCGGGCAGCTGGCCGCCGCCTACCGCACCCAGATCGAGGGGCTCGTCGACGGAGGGGCCGATTGCATCCTCATCGAAACGATCTTCGATACCCTCAACGCCAAGGCGGCCATCTTTGCGCTGGAAGAGGTGCGCGACGACCGCGGCATCGAACTGCCGGTCATCATCTCCGGCACCATCACGGACGCCAGCGGGCGGACGCTTTCCGGGCAGACTGTCGAGGCCTTCTACATCTCCGTCGCCCACGCCAAACCACTCTGCATCGGCCTGAACTGCGCCCTGGGGGCCCGCGAGATGCGCACCCACCTCGCCTCCCTGTCTAAGATCGCGGAGTGCTACGTCCACGCCTACCCCAACGCCGGCCTGCCCAACGAAATGGGCGAGTACGACCAGGGTGCCGAAGAGATGCGGGGTTACATCCGCGACTTCGCCGACAGTGGGCTCGTGAATATGATCGGCGGATGCTGCGGCACGACCCCGGCCCACATTGCTGCCATGGCGGATGCCGTCCGCCACCTGCGTCCCCGCCCAATGCCCGACCACTCCACGAACACCCGGCTGAGCGGACTGGAGCCCCTAGAGATCCGCAAAGAGACCAACTTCGTCAACGTCGGCGAGCGCACTAACGTCACGGGTTCGCGCAAATTCGCCCGCCTCATCCGGAGCGGCGACTACCCCACGGCCCTCGACGTAGCCCGCGACCAGGTAGAGGGCGGAGCCCAGGTGATCGATATCAACATGGACGAGGGCCTGCTCGACAGCAAGGAAGCCATGCAGACCTTCCTGAACCTCGTCATGGCCGAACCCGATATCGCCAAGCTGCCCGTCATGATCGACTCCTCGAAGTGGGAGGTGATCGAGGCCGGCCTGCGCTGCGTACAGGGCAAATGCATCGTCAACTCCATCAGCATGAAGGAGGGCGAGGCGGAATTCCTGCGCCAGGCCCAGCTGGTCCGGCGGTACGGCGCCTCGGCGGTGGTCATGGCCTTCGACGAGCAGGGACAGGCCGACACCATCGACCGCAAGGTCAACATCTGCGTGCGGGCCTACAAGCTGCTGACGGAAGTGGCGCACTTCGATCCGCAGGACATCATCTTCGACCCCAATATCTTCGCCGTGGCCACGGGCATCGAGGAGCACAACAACTACGGGGTCGACTTCATCGAAGCTACGCGGCGGATAAAGAAGCTGTGTCCGGGGGCCAAGATCAGCGGTGGCGTCTCTAACGTTAGCTTTTCCTTCCGGGGCAATGACGTCGTGCGGGAGGCCATGCACTCCGCCTTCCTGTACCACGCGATCCGCGCTGGCATGGACATGGGCATCGTGAACGCCGGCCTCATCGAGGTGTACGAGGACATCTCCAAGGACCTGCTCGAGCGGGTCGAGGACGTCATCCTCAACCGCCGCGACGACGCCACCGACCGCCTCATGGAATACGCCGAAGGCCTCAAGGAAGTCGGCGGCCGCACCGTACAGCGCGACCTGGGCTGGCGGGAGAGTACCGTCCAGGAGCGGCTCCGCCACAGCCTCGTCCGCGGCATCACCGAATACATCGTCGACGACACCGAGGAAGCCCGGCTACAGTACCCCCGCCCCCTCCACGTCATCGAGGGGCCCCTGATGGACGGCATGAACGTAGTCGGCGACCTCTTCGGCGCGGGCAAGATGTTCCTCCCCCAGGTGGTCAAGAGCGCCCGGGTGATGAAGCAGGCGGTGGCGTATTTGCAGCCGTGTATTGAGGAGGAGCGCAAATCCCTCACCCCCGACCCCTCTCCGGAGGAGAGGGGAGAAATTACCGACGATTACTGGATGGTCACCTCCCAGCACGCTGGAATCATCCTGGGCTACGCCAAGGGAATGACAAAAAATGCAACGGAGGCGGAGAAAGTTCTCTGGAAAAACCTGAGGGATCGCAGTCTAGCCAACGCTAAATTCGTCAGACAAAAACCGATGGGATACAGCATCCCTGACTTCGTATGTATTGAAAAGCGCTTAGTTATTGAAGTCGATGGACCCTACCATCCATCACCGGAAATACTCTTGAGTGATGAACAGCGGGATGAGAAGTTTCGACGCGTCGGTTACCGTACTCTGCGGTTTACCAACGACGAGGTACTATCCGACATACCGCGTGTGCTATCGATAATCAGAGAGGCGATTGAGGAAGCCGAGGAAAGGCCTCATAATTTTCCTAGGGAACTTTACTACGGAGATAACGACACTACGGGTGGCTCACCCCTCTCCTCCAGAGCTGGGCCGGGGGTGAGGGAAATGGCGGAAAGGGAAAGAGCCCAGGAAGAAGAAAACTCCCACTTCAAAGGCTCCATCCTCCTGGCCACCGTGAAGGGCGACGTCCACGACATTGGCAAGAACATCGTCGGGGTGGTCCTGGCCTGCAACAACTACCGGATCTACGACCTGGGCGTGATGGTGCCGGCCAACAAGATCCTCGACGAAGCTGCCCGCCTGAAGGTCGACATCATCGGGCTGTCTGGCCTCATCACCCCCTCGCTGGACGAGATGGTGAACGTGGCCGCTGAAATGGAGCGCCGCGGCATGAAGACTCCCCTCCTGATCGGCGGGGCGACGACGAGCAAGACCCACACGGCGATTAAGGTCGAGCCGGCCTACAGCGGACCGACCGTCCACGTCCTCGATGCCAGCCGGGCAGTGACGGTGGTCAGCGAGCTGCTCAACTCCGAGGAAGACGCCCGCGAAGCCTACCGCCAGGGTATCACCGCCGAGTACGAGCGGGTGCGGGTGCACCGGGCCGGACAGCAGTCCAACAAGAAATTCCTGCCCATCGCCAGGGCGCGGGAGAACGGCCTGAAGCTGGACTGGGTGGGCTATACCCCGCCGGTTCCCACTTTCCTGGGGACTAAAGTCTTCGAAAATTATCCCCTGGAGGAGCTGGTGGACTTCATCGACTGGACGCCCTTCTTCACCAGCTGGGGCCTGGCCGGAAAATTCCCCGACATTCTCACCGACGAAGTCGTCGGGGTACAGGCCAGCGAACTCTACCGGGAGGCGCGGCAGATGCTGAAAAAGCTCGTGAGCGAAAAGTGGCTGGAGGCCCGGGCGGTCATCGGTTTCTTCCCGGCGCAGGCGGACGTGAGCACCGATACCATCCACGTACAGGGCGAGCACGAGGTCGAACTGTACCAATTGCGGCAGCAAAGCAAGAAGGCCGCCGGCCGGCCGAACGTGTCGCTCACCGACTACCTTGCCCCCGCCGAAAGCGGCAAGCAGGATTACCTCGGTGCCTTTGCCGTGACGGCCGGCATCGGGATCGAAGCGCACGTGGAGCGCTTCGAAGCGGCCCACGACGACTACAGCGCGATCATGCTCAAAGCCCTGGCCGACCGCCTCGCCGAGGCCTTTGCGGAAGCCTTGCACCTGCGTACCCGCCGTGAATTTTGGGGATATGCCCCCGACGAGGCGCTGGAAAACGAAGCGTTGATCGGTGAATCCTACCGAGGTATCCGGCCGGCGCCGGGCTATCCGGCCTGCCCGGAACACACGGAAAAGGCCAAGCTGTGGAAGTTGCTGGATGCGGAAGCGGCTACGGGAATCACCCTGACCGAAAGCTTTGCGATGTACCCGACCTCCAGCGTCAGCGGCTGGTATTACAGCCACCCGGAGTCGAGGTACTTCCCGGTGCGTGGCATTCAACCCGACCAGGAGCGCGACTATGCCCGCCGCAAGGACTGGGATCCGGTGACCGCCGACCGCTGGCTGGCCCCGATTCGGGGGTAATATGATTAAGTCGGCGTTAAATACCTGCGGCGGACTCCAATTGCCGGGGCCAGCCACTAACTTAGAGGCATACTTACAACCACGGCACCGATGCTGAAGCCCTTTACCCTGATTGTCTTGCTCGTGCTGCTGGTCGCGGACGCCGTTTCCGCCCAGTTGACCCTCGGCCCGGCTTATTTTCCCGCTGCGGGCGACACCCTGGCCTACAGCCGGGCGGACAGCACCTTTAGCATCGATCTGCTGACGCCGGGGCCTGATCGCCAGTGGAATTTCGGCAGCCAGGCCGCGGTCTCCTCCTTCAGGCGAATAGTACAGCCGGTCGCGGATACCCTCTTTACCGAAGCAAATGTAACGGTCGACCTGGATGGCGCCACCTTGGGCTATTACTCCCTGACCGATACGGACTACTCCCTGGTGGGCGTACAGGGTACGCTCGAGGTACTCAGTAACTACACCTTCAAGGCCCCCGTCTCGCCCGCCCGGCCGGAGCGACGCGCTCCCCTGACCTACGCGGATGCATTTGTTTCGAACACCAAGAACGTAATTCTTATCCCGCGGGAAAACATCCCGAATGAGGCCTTTGAGCTCTACGGCCAGGCCCTAGCCCGTTTGGACACCCTGCGGATCACCTCCTCCAGCAACCGTACCGACCTGGTGGATGCCTACGGGATGCTCACCCTCAACGGACAGACCTACGAGGTGCTGCGGGAAAAGCGCACCGAAATCACCAACACCACCATCGAAGCTAAGACCGGCATTCTGGGCTACCTCGATATTACGGGACTGATCAAGCCCCAGGTGCCCGACCTGGCTTCCTTTTTCGGACAGGATGGCCCGGTGGTCACCTACTACTACTGGACCAATACCGAAAAGGAAGCCGTAGCCATCGTTACGGTGGACGAAGCGGACCTGCCGGTCGCGATGACCTTCATTCAGGCGGATTCGGTCAACTCCACCCGGGGGCCCAACCTTTTCCAGGCCCGCGTCGACGTGTACCCTAATCCGGCCTTCGGGCGTACGACCTTCGCGGTGCAGGGGCTCGATCCGGGAACCTACACCTTGAGGTTGATCAACGTGCTCGGACGCAAGGTTTCCACTACCCGCTTTTCTCCCGTGGGGGACCGTACGGAGGTTGAAGTCGACCTGAGTGGGCTCCCGCGGGGCACTTACCTCTATAGCTTGACCAACGAGCGCGGTCGTATCCTGACCACCCGCCGGCTCCTGGTGGGGCGCTAACCTTCCAACTGGCGACGCAGCGCGCGGATTTCTTCAGTGAGGGCATCCACCTTTTGTTCCAGGGCCTGGTTATTATCCATCGTCATCTCATCTACAAATACGGCATTGGCCAGGCCGATCCCGAATATTCCCCCC
>JBBSPZ010000047.1:0-32688 GCA_038258275.1 Chitinophagales bacterium
ACCGTGTTTTTGCGTACATGCTGTTCCAGGAGCTTGCGCTGACGATCAGTTAAGGGGAGAGCGGGACTTGCAGGGTAGGCCATAGGGAAAAGTTGAACTAACCCAGTAAAGCTACGTCTAAGTTTGATCTTGTACCACTAGGACTTTTGGCGGATCAACCCCAATGAATAGCACCCCGCCGCAGCGACGCTATTTGCACCGGTATGGACGGCGCGTGGTCCTTGGGCGACTTTGCTTGGTACTGCAGGTTACAGTTCCTGGAGAAGTGTAACCTACTGACCGTGCGAGAAACACTCTCAGTAATAGTGCTTGCAGTACGCACAAGAGTCCAGCATCAGCGCTGACCACCCGGCGTGCCCTTCCGTTGGGCAAGCGATCTACCGAAGAATAGTCAGGTAAATCCGAATGACCTACGCGTTGGCGGGCAGTACAAGATCACCGTAGCCGTCAGGCAGGGGGACCTGCGGTTCGACCTGGAGGGCAACACCTTGCCTGCACCCGGGAGAACGGGCACAAGGTCGGCGTATTCGGCAAATTTCACCGAACCTGCGGCCCCGCCCGCTGTACCTACAGAAAGATACACCGCATGGCTACCCGCACCACCGCCGACGTACTGGAAGCCCACCGGGCCGCCGGCCGCTTCATTACCGTTGATGGACTACACACCTTCGTACTCGAAAAGGGGGAGGGCGAGCCCGTCCTCTGCCTGCACGGCGTGCCTACCTCCTCCTACCTGTACCGTAAAGTGATCGACGAACTAGCCGCTCACGGCCTACGGGGTATCTCCTTCGACCTGCCCGGACTGGGGTTTACTGACCGGCCCGCCGGCTACGACTACCATTTCGGCCACCTGGCGCGCTTTGCGGCCCGGGTTACGGAAGAACTCGGGCTTGACCACTACCACCTGGTGGTGCATGACGTGGGGGGACCCGTGGGGTTTGCGCTCGCCGCTGATCACCCCGGGCGCGTGCGCTCCCTGACCATCCTCAATACCTGGATCGATGTAGTCAACTTCCAAAAGCCGCTGCCGATGCGCCCCTTCGAAGTGCCGGTAGCGGGGGAGCTGGAGCTGGCCTCGATGAATCACCTGACCTGGCAGCTGATGTGGAAGGGCCTGGGCGTGTCGGATACCACCGGCATCCCCGCCGAAGAGCGCAACGCCTACGTCGAACTGCTCAAGCGGGACGACGGGGGAGCAGCCTTCCTGAAGATCATGCGTAGCTTCCCGGACTCCGAATCCTTTCGGGATCGCTGCTACCGGGCGGTACAGGGGGTGACCTACCCCGTGCAGGCGATCTGGGGCAGGGAGGACCCCGGACTGACCTACGAACGCTACGGCGAGGAGATCAAGCGAGTGGCGGGGCTGTCTACCGTACACCAGCTACCGGCCAAGCACTTTTTGCAGGAGGAGCAGGCGCCGGCCATCGCGGAGCAGATCCGGCTTTTCATCAATTCCTAGGTTCGACTTTCCTGAAGCACGGATGCAGAAACTGAGAAACTAAAGCAAGCACCACAAAACTGAATGAACGTTCATTTTGTTACATCGCTGTAACAGAATCAGTAACCCGTGCGTACCACCCCCAAAGGACAAGTGAAGCGAGATGCCCTCGTCCGGGCCACGATCACCCTAGTCAACAACAACGGCTTTCACGCGACCCCCATGGCCCAGATCGCCAAGCTGGCGGGGGTATCGGCGGGAACGATCTACCGCTACTTCGAGAGTAAGCAGGACCTGATCAACCAGGTGTACATGGAAGTGAAGGGCGCCTTCAGCGCATCGGCCTTCCGGGATTACGTGGCAACCTCTTCCGTAGAGGGGGACTTCAAGCAGATCTGGCACAACATCGCCGCCTTCAAATTGCGGGAGGTGGAGGAGGCCCTGTTCCTCTCCCAGTGCGACAATACCCCCATGATCGACGAGGCCAGCCGGCAGGAGGGGCTGAAGCACCTGCGCCCCCTGCTCGACCTCTGGGAGCGGGGACAGGCGCAGGGAATCATCCGGCCCGTCTCCCCCTACGCGCTGTATGCCTTCACCATCTATCCCATCGCCTTCCTGCTGAATATGCAGCAACGCGACCACTACGAAATCACCCCGTCACGGGTAGCCGAAGTCTACCACATGGCCTGGAACAGTATAAAAGCATAACCCATCATATCATGAGCACGACCAAAACCATCAACCTCAAAAGCCGCCCGTCCGGAACGCCGACGCTCGCCGACTTCGACTTTACCACCTCGGAGGTAGCCGCGGTAGGCGACGGAGAGCTACTCCTCCGCACCACCTACGTGTCAGTAGACCCCTACCTGCGCGGCCGCATGAGCGACGCAAAATCCTACGTCCCTCCCTTCCAGGTCGGCAAGCCCCTCGCATCCGGCGTCATCGCGGAGGTCCTGGAATCGAAGAGTGACAACTTCAGGAAGGGGGACTACGTATCCGGCTCCCTCCAGTGGAAGGAAACCCAGGTCGCCAAGGCCGACGGGCTGTTGAAGGTAGATTCCAACCAAGCCCCCCTCTCCGCCTACCTCGGGGTACTGGGTATGACGGGCCTCACCGCCTACCTCGGACTCACCGAAATCGGCAAGCCCAAGGCGGGCGAAACCCTCGTCGTTTCCGGAGCGGCCGGCGCCGTCGGCAGCGTAGTCGGACAAATCGGCAAGATCCTCGGCCTCCGAGTAGTCGGCATCGCCGGCACCGACGAAAAGGTGAAAATGCTGAAATCCGAATTCGGCTTCGACGCGGGCATCAATTACAATACCACAGAGCACATGGCCAAAGTGATTGCCACTGCCTGTCCCAGTGGCGTAGACATCTACTTCGACAACGTCGGCGGCCCGATCTCCGACGCGGTCCTGTTCAACATCAACAAATTCAGCCGGACCGTCAACTGTGGCGCGATCTCCGTCTACAACGAGACCGAGCTGCCCAAAAGCATCAGCGTTCAGCCCTTCCTCGTGAAGAACAGCTCCCTGATGCAGGGCTTCATCGTCTCCGACTTCGCGGACAAAGTCCCCGCCGGCATCCGGCAGTTGGCCGAGTGGCTGCAGCAGGATAAACTGGCTAATACCGAGACGGTCCGCGAGGGATTCGACAACATCCCCCAGGCCTTCCTCGACCTCTTCGAAGGAAAGAACAAGGGCAAAATGGTCGTCAAACTCTAAAATTATAGCAACATGAATAACTTCAAATTTCAGAACCCCACGAAGATCCTGTTCGGAAAGGGACAGATCGCTAAGCTGAAGGAAGAGCTCCCCCGGGACGCCAAAATCCTCCTGCTCTACGGAGGAGGAAGCATCAAGCGCAACGGCATCTACGAGCAGGTAACGGCCGCCCTGGGCGACCGCGAGGTCGTGGAATTCGGCGGCATACCCGCCAATCCGGAATACGCCAAACTGATGGAGGCCCTCGCCGTGATCAAGAACCAGCACATCACCTATATCCTCGCCGTCGGCGGAGGATCGGTGATCGACGGCGCCAAGTTCCTCTCCGCCGCCGCCCTGTACGAAGGCGACGAGCCCTGGGACATCCTCACCAACAACATCTCCACCACCAAGGGCATGCCCTTCGCTACGGTACTGACCCTGCCGGCCACCGGCTCGGAAATGAACTCCGGCTCCGTCATCACCCGCGCCGAGACCAGGGAGAAGCTGGCCATGGGCGGACCGGGACTCTTCCCCGTATTCTCCATTCTCGACCCCGAGGTCATCCACTCGATCCCGCGCCGCCAGCTGGCCAACGGCATCACCGATGCCTTCACCCACGTGCTGGAGCAGTACATGACCTATCCCGCCGGTGCCCTCCTGCAGGATCGCCTATCGGAAGGCATCCTCCAGACCCTCATCGAGGTAGCGCCCAAGGTCATGGAAGACCCCACCGACTACACCGCCGCCGCCAACTTCATGTGGAGCTGCACGATGGCCCTCAACGGCCTGATCTCCAAGGGCGTCCCCACCGACTGGGCCGTCCACGCGATGGGCCACGAACTCACCGCCCTCTACGGCATCGACCACGCCCGCACCCTGGCCGTGATCGCTCCCAGCCACTACACCTATAACTTCGAAGCGAAGAAGGAGAAACTGGCGCAGTACGGCGAGCGCGTCTGGAACATCAGCGAGGGATCGACCGAGGAAAAGGCCCGCGCCGCCATCCAGCGGACGGAGGACTTCTTCCACGAGCTCGGCATCGACACCAAACTCTCCCAGTATACCGGCGACTATGCAGGCACCGCCGAGGAAGTCGCCAAACGCTTCACCGCACGCGGCTGGAAAGGACTCGGCGAACACCAATCCCTCACCCCCGAGGACGCCGAGCAGATCGTAAAAATGGCGTACTAAGCCAGGCCGTCAAGTCAGCGCAGGCGGGGCCGCAGGTGCAATGACCGCCAACCCAAATGCCGACTTTACCTTACTAAGCCCGTGTCCCTCCCCGGACACGGGCTTTTTGTATGGCATGCCCCTCCTTCCCGGACCGTTTCGCCCACACCCGCAAACTCAGGTTCTCACCCGCCAGAAGCTACTCCTTGGTTGGGGGAGCATAGTTCGGGCAGTTCCGCACTTCAAGACTCGACTGACCGCCTGGGTGTAGGGGGTGTCTACGACCCGATAACTTCAGATACGCGCCAATTCAGTTCTTTTCCACTGGTTACCTTATGGGCTTCAACTAGACCGACCGTTCCATGGGCGTGACCTTACTGACGTTTCTACTGTACACCGGATTCGTGGCGTTTTACGCTACCTGGAAACTGCGTCGGGATAAATTGGACACGCAGGACGGCTACTTTCTCGGGGGCAGATCGTTGACGGGAGTGGTGATCGCGGGTTCACTTTTGCTGACCAATATCTCTACGGAACACCTGGTGGGAATGAATGGCTCGGCGTACCGCAATGGCGCCATCATCATTGCCTGGGAAGTCACTTCCGCGCTGGCACTGATCGCCGGGGCCCTGTACTTTGCGCCCCGGTACCTGAAAATGGGCTTGACCACGATTCCCGAATTTTTAGAAAAACGGTTTGACGGACTGACCAGAACGGTGGTCGCCCTGTTGCTCATCATTTCTTTCGTGGCGACCCTGCTCCCCATCGTCCTGTATACGGGAGCACTGAATATAGAGGCGATATTCGGAATCTCTGATCTGCTGGACATCAGCGTCGGGGAGGGAATTTGGGTCACCATCCTGATGGTGGGCATCATCGGGGCGGTGTACGCGATCTTCGGGGGACTGAAGATGGTGGCCTACACGGACACCATCAACGGCTTCGGCTTGCTGGTGGCGGGCCTCCTAGTTCCCGTATTGGCCCTGGTGGACATCGGGGATGGCAATGCCTGGGAGGGGTTAAGCAAAGTCTTTGCCCACAGTCCCGAGAAGTTTAATGTAATCAGCAAGGAGCCCGGCATGGGGGAGGGGTCCCGTACGGCCATTCTTCCCTTCGAGGTGCTCTTTACGGGCTTGGTGATCAATCAAATTTATTTCTGGACGATGCACCAGTCCATCATCCAGCGGGTACTGGGCGCCGTGAACCTGAAGGAAGCCCAGCGGGGGCTGCTGTTTACCGGCTTGCTTAAGCTCCTGGTTCCGCTGATCATCGTCTTACCCGGCCTGATCGGGTTCTACTATTACGGAGAAAGTCTGTACGACAATCAGGACAGCGTCTACCCCCTGCTGGTCAGGAAAATATTGCCGCTCTGGCTCACGGGCTTTTTCGTTGCCGTCATGATGGGGGCCATTTTCAGTACGTTCAACAGCACGCTGAACAGCGCGGCGACCGTGTTCAGTCTGGGGATTTTCAAGCGCTACGTCCGGAAAGATGCGAGCGAAAAGAGCCTGGTCCGTATCGGGAAATGGACCTCCGCCGTCCTGGCACTTTTCGCCATCGGCATTGCTCCCTTCGTTGCGAACGCCCCGGCCGGCTTGTATCAGCTGCTGCAGCAACTGAACGGCATTTTCTTCATTCCGATCGCCAGCGTGGTCACGGCGGGGTTTTTGTTTCCGAAGGTATCAGCAGCGGGGGCCAAGGCGGGCCTGGCGTTCGGGCTGGTGTTTTACGTGTTCATGGACTACGTACTCGCCGTTAACCTGCACTTCGTCCACCTCTGGGGAATAGAGTTCGTGCTCAACCTCATCGTGATGCACGTCGTCTCGTTTCTGACTCCGAAGGACCCCAAATTCATCCTGTACGATGCCGGCAAGCTTGACCTGAGCCCCTGGAAGTACGCGAAGGTTTTTAGTGTTGGTCTGGTGATTCTCACGCTGGCTTTTTATCTTTCACTCGGAAACGTTTAACCGAACACTGGCGGTCCCCAACAAATACTACCATGGCAGAAGCGAAGGTCTTCAGGAATTACGATGCCCCCGACGTTTCGGTAGCCGTGAAGGAGCATTACCGGAAAATGCGCAAAAATCAGACGGTCGACTACGTGCAACGCATGCACAAGAAGTACCTAAAGTTTGACAAGCCCATGGACCTATGGGAGGCCCTACGCCACCTGAACCGCCTGATCGACGTCAGTGATCCGGACCTGGACCTGCCAAACGTCCAACATTTGATCCAAAGCGCCGAAGCCATTCGTGCGGACGGTCGCCCCGATTGGATGCAGTTGACCGGCCTCATTCACGACCTGGGGAAAGTCATGTTTCTCTGGGGAAGCGACGCGGACGGCACCAGTCAGGATGAGCAGTGGGGCACGGTCGGCGACGTCTTCGTCGTAGGGTGCGCGCTGCCCGATGCTTGCGTCTATCCCGAGTTCAACAAAACGAACCCCGACATGCAGGACGATCGCTATAACACGGCCCTGGGCATGTACGAGCAAGGCTGTGGCATCGATAAGGTGGACCTGGCGTGGGGCCACGACGAATACCTCTACCAGGTACTCAGTAACCACTCGACCAATACCCTTCCCGAAGAAGCGATGGTCATGATTCGCTACCACTCCTTTTATCCCTGGCACACCGGCGGCGCCTATAAGGAGTTGGTGAACGAAAAGGACGAGGAATACCTGGAGATCATCAAGGATTTCAATCAGTACGACCTCTACACCAAGAGCCAAAAAATCTACGACCTGGAGGAGGTGATGGATTACTACCGGCCGATCGCTGAAAAGTACCTGGGTAGGGGTCCCATATATTGGTAATCCTGGGTAGTGAGCGTGGAACAACGGAAGCGTAGGGTCCGGACTGGAGGTCCCTATGCCGGGGGCATTCGGATGGCCGCTAACCGATAGTAACGATTCGCTCCCGTACGTCACCATCAGCGCCGGTTCATTCGGGAGTACAGTGACGCACCTTCAGCATAACCAAATCAGTACACCATGGAAAGGAATAACTTTTTAAAAGTATGTTTTTCAACCCTTGGTTTAGTGTCTTTTCCGTTTGACACGTTTGCGGGAACAACAAAAAGTCTGAGGGAAAAAAACGGGTTTAAGGTTGATTCCGGTAAAGACCGGACCAACAACAGCCTGGCACTCTTTGAGGGAGATACGTTTGATTCCAAGGTTTCGACAGCAGACACCGATGGTGACATCTATGTATTCGAATCAAGACGTATCAAGGAAGGCGGGCCCGCCCATCATTACCACTTCGCCCAGGACGAATGGTGGTATGTCCTACAGGGCGAATTCCTGATAAAGGTTGGCGACACTACTTACGAGGCAAAAGCAGGGGATAGTGTTTTCGGTCCAAGGATGATTCCGCACAGTTTTGCAAAAATTGGGGAAGGGGAAGGGAAGTTATTAATGTTCTATCAGCCTGCCGGAAGAATGGAAGAGATGTTTAAAAAGATTGCTGCTGGAGCAACAAAAAATTTGTCGGAAGCAGAACAGGAAAAATTTCGGGAGGAGCATGGTCTCAAACGCGTTGGCCCTCCGATTAAAAACGTTAAAAAGTCGTAGGTACGGACGGACTGCAACCGCTATTAAAATAGGGGCGCAAAGGGCTGGAGTTGTCGCCCCCCAAGCGGCGGGGTCGGAACTCCGTGCCTTCCTGATGGCGGCCCAGCGGCAGGAGCCGAAGGTCACCCTGATGATACAGACGCTCTACGAGCCGGCCGTGGGCGTAAATGACGATGGAGGCATTTGACCGGGCGCACCGGGGAATGGGGGCGGCTTGCAGGTGAGCATTCCGGTTTGACAGCCCACTAGTACTTGGTGGTCGTCACCGGGCGACTTGACATGCCTTCCACTACGCCTCTTTATTAGACTAACT
Source organism: Chitinophagales bacterium (assembly GCA_038258275.1). GTDB lineage: Bacteria > Bacteroidota > Bacteroidia > Chitinophagales > Saprospiraceae > Neolewinella. The sequence continues at coordinate 8,196 of JBBSPZ010000047.1, forward strand.
GCCCTTCAGCTTCTCCCCCTTGGCGGATAAGCGCGCCAGCTCGGCGATCCGCTTGGCCCGCGTTTTTTCGGTCTTTGCCAGCTTGAGCCAACGCAGCACGAACCGCTTGCTCGAATCGTTGATGGTGTGAAAAAATGCCGCCGCCCCGGCTTGGGCAGACAAGGCGGCCCGTAAATCTTCCGGTACGACCAGCTGGTCTACCTCATCCATAAAGGTCCAGGATCCGCTGCATTTCGCGGCTTCGACCGCCTGTAGTCCCGCTGCCTGCATGCGACCGGCTGCGGTCAAGCGGGCCACGCGCGCTTTGTAGGTGCCCGACCAGTGCTGTACCCGTCGTTTGCTGATCAGCTGCATGGTCCGTTCGGCGTCAAGTTTTCGCCGTATGCCGTCTATCCAGCCAAAGCAGAGCAACTGATCCAGCACTTCGGAAGTAGACACGTAGTGGTCCGGTACCTCCTGCTTAAAGGTCACCAGCCAGACACTCTCCTCCTGGGTGTAATTTGTCGTTAGCCAGGCCCTCAGTTCCGCCACGGAGGCGATCTGAATTTTCCGAAAATTTTCCGTTTTGATCATGAGCGGAGCAAGGGGTTTCAATTTACTAACTGCCCACTGAGCCGCAACAGTTCCGTTTCCGCCTGCAGCACCCCGAAGGCCTCGGTAGCAATGCGCAGCCGGTTCGCATTCAGGTTCACCTGGGCGGCGCGGAGGACCGTCGCGTCGACCTGACCGAGGCAAAAGTCGGCGACCGTCTTGTCGTAATTCAGTTGAAATACGGGCAGGTTGTTCCGGGCTACCTCGAGTTGCAGCAGGGCGTTGCGGTAATTGGCGTAGGCCTGCTGTAGGAGGGTCTTCAATTCGAGGACCGTAGCTGACGCATCGGCCCTACGCTGCTCCACGCGCAGCCGGGCATTCTGCTTGTCGATGTTGCGCAGGCCGCCGTCGTAGAGGGAGTAGGATACCCGAGCACCGGCCTCGGTGCCGTAAGTGCGATTCTTGAGCAAGAAATTGGCATTATCGGTTTGGTTGTAGTAGGTGGCATTGGCGTAGAGCTGGACGGTAGGTTGCCACGCCAGGTCGGCGAGACTTACCCCGAGGTCGGCCTGGGCAACCCGATTCCGTGCTTGGGCCAGGTCTTCGTTGTTGGCCAGTAGCTGCGTTTCCAGGCTTGCGTAATCGAGGGTGGGGGAGACCGGTAGGGCCGTCATCAGGGCGAAGGGCGTCTCGGGGTCGCGTCCCATGAGTTGATTCAGGCTGCGTTTCAGGTTGGCGACCTGTAGGAGTAGGTTGCGGTAGGCCACGCTGTCGCTACTCAGGTCGACTTCGGCCTGCAGGCGGCGCAGGCTACTGGAAGTGCCGTACCGTTCGTCGCGGGCGGTGCGGTCGAGGCGGTCCTGGCTCAGAGCGATGTTTTCTGCGGCAAGCTCGAGCTGGCGGCCGAGGCTGGCGGCGGTGAGGTAGGTGTTGGTGACGGCGGCGACGGTCTGCTCGCGCACGTTCTCGATGCGGAGGGCAGTACCGGCGTCGGTCAGGCGCAATTGTTCGAGGCGGGTTCGGCCAGCCCCTCCGTCGTAGATGAGCCAACTGGCCTCAGGCTGAACGACTACGCCGCGCCGTACGCCGTTCAGCTCCAGCGGCGGGTTTTCGCTGCCGGGAGGGCCGAGGTTGATCGTTTCCACCCGGGCATCGCCGTACCCGTAGAGCGCCTGGGCCGTAAGGTCGATGCGGGGACCGATTCCCGCCACGGCCGGGTCCAGGTTATTCGTGCTGATCTGGCGGTCGTAGCCGAGTATGTGTAGGTCGGGATTGCTGGCCAGGGCGAGGTCTACGGCAGCGGGGAGGCGCAGGGTGTCCTGACCGGAGAGCGTTGCACTCAGCAGGATCATGGCACCTGCGACCGCGCCCATCCGAAATGCCTTGGCCCGCACCGCCGGCTCCACCTGCTCGCGGTTGGGTTTGACCTTATTGAAGGTGGTCACGCGCTTGACGAGGCGGCGCCCCCCGTTGACGACGACCAGGAAAGCGGGGAGTAGAAACAGCGTATTGAGCAGGCCGAAGCTAAGTCCGTAGGCCATGGCGATAGCGGGGCCCTTGAGAAACTGGGCCCCGAGGGAGTTGCTGGCCAGCAGGGGGGCCAGTCCGGCTACGGTGGTGACAGTAGTTAGCAGGATGGGTCGGAAGCGACTGGACGCCGACTCCAGTAGCGCGTCCTTAAAACTACGTCCTTCCTCCAGTAATTGGTTAAAGGTGGAAACGAAGACCAGGCTGTTGTTGGTGAACACCCCGATGAGGGCGATGGTGCCGATGATCGAGAAGACGTTGAGCGATACGCCCTGGATCCAGTGCCCCAGGATGACCCCGATGAAGGCGAAGGGGTAGAGGCTGAAGGTGAGCACCGCCTGACTGAAACTATTGAAATTGATGACGATCAGGGCCAGCATGAGGAGGAGGATGACGGGCAGGACCGGCCCGGCCCCCGCACCCATTTTTTCACTTTCGCGACTCTGTCCCTCCAGGCTCTGACTAACGCCGGGGTATTTTTGGGTGATGTCGGCCAGTATGCCTTCCTGTAGCTCGCCGATGACCTTGGGGGCGGAGACATCGATGGCCGCTACGTTAGCTTCCACGCGGATCTCGCGTTCCCCCTCCAGGCGGTTGATGGCCTGGTTAGCGGTGCCGTAGTCGAAGGTGGCGATCTCGCCCAGGGGGTAGCTGGCTCCGCCCGGACCGCTGATGCGCATATCGGCCAGCTGGGTCTCGCTGCGGCGACCGTCGGTCGGGTAGCGGACCCACACTTCGACCTCCTCATCGCCCCGTTGCAGGCTCTGGACCTCGGTGCCGAAGTAGGCGGCCCGCACTTGGTTGAGTACGTCGGCCAGGGTGAGGCCGAGACTTTCGCCGTTGGGGGTGAGGCGGATGATGGCTTCCTGCACGCCGGACTGGTCGGTGTCGGAGACGTCCTTGATGTCGGTGCGGGACTGCATCGCCGACTTGACCTCGTCGCGGGCGGCGCGCAGTTCCTCTAAATTCTTACCGCGTAGGGCTACCGATACCGGCTTTCCGAAGACTGCCTGGGTGGCGCCAATGCCGTAGACCAGGTTATCGGCCTCGGGGATTTCGGGGGCTTCGGCGCGGATCATGTCGCTGAGCTCGAAGCTGGAGACGTCGCGCTGGGCGGAGTTGACGTAGGTGACGCGGAGCCGGCCCTGATTGGGTCGCGGGCCGGTAATGACCTCCACGAAGCGGATCATTTTGCTGCCGTAGTCCTCCTCCATTTTCGTATTGGCCCGTTCGGCGGCCTGGTGGATGGTTTCGAGCTTTTCGGTCGTCACCTCCAGTGGGGTACCCGGGGCCATGTCGAGCTCGATAAAGACGGCCTTATCGTCGAGGTTGGGGAAGAAAGTGAAGCCGACCACGCCGCTGCCCATCAGGCCGAAGGTGAGTGCGAGACCGACGAGGAAGATCGAGATCGTCACGTAGGCCATGAACCCCCGCCCGGTCACGAAACGGCGGTAGACCGGCAGGTAGATCCGCTCGTTGACCCATTCTACCGAGTTATTAAAGAAACGCTCTACGCGGTTGGGTTTCAGGTCTTTTCGCAGCGCCCGCGAGTGGGCCAGGTGGGCGGGCAGGAAGAAGAAGCTTTCGAGCAGGGCCACGCCCAGTACCGCGATGACCACGAAGGCCATTTCGGAGAAGAACTCGCCGGTCTGGGTGGGCAGGAACATGAACAGGGCGAAGGCCACGGCCGTAGTGGACAGCGAGATCAGCACCGGGACGACCATTTCCATCGTTCCCTCCAGGGCGGCCTGCTGGGGCGTGATGCCTTTTTTCTTTGACCATTGCAGGATATTCTCGCCGATCACCACGCCATCGTCGACCAGGATGCCGAGCACGATCACGAAGCCGAAGAGGGAGACGACGTTGATCGTCATACCGTAAAAATCGGCTAGCAGGAACATACCGATCAGCGCCACCGGTATCTTCAGCGCTACCCAGAAAGCCAGGTAGCGGTTGAGGAAGAGTGCCAGCACGATCAGCACCAGCACGAAACCGGCGATGCCGTTGTTGGTCATCGTACTGATGTTCTCCTTCACGTTTTCGCTGCCGTCCTCGACTACGGTGAGGGTAATGCCTTCGTGGGTAGCATTGAAGTCGGTGATGAAGGCCTGGGTATTCTCGGCGTTGGTGAGGATGTTCTCGTCGCCCAGCGCGAAAACACTGAGTACGATGGATTTTTCCTCGCCGAGGTAGCGAACGCCGGGATTGTCCTTGAACTGGTCGACCAGGGTGGCGATGTCGCGCAGGCGAACCGTACTGCCGTCGGGACGGGAAGTGACGAGGATATTCGCCAGGTCGCGGGCGTAGTAGCCCTTGTCGTCGCCCTTCACGTTGATGTTGCGGCTGCCGGTCTTGATCTCTCCGCCGAAGGCTTCGAGATTGGCGGCCCGCATCGCGGCCGCTACCTGCTGGAGGGTGAGGCCGTAGGTGCGCAGGGCGGTCTCGTCGACGGTAATTTCGATCTCTTGCGCCGGCGCGCCGGCCAGTACCACGTCGGAGATGCCGCGGATATTCAGCAGGTCCTTCTTGATCTCATCGGCGTAGTCTTTTTTAATGGCCAGGCTCACCTCGCCCGTCACGGCGAAGGCCAGGGCCAGGTCCTTCACGTCGCGCTTTTCCACTACGGGCGACTCCACCCCCGCCGGAAAGTTGTTGATCTTATCGACGGCGTTCTTGACCAGGCTGAGGGTCACGTCGGCCTCGGCGTCCTCGGTCAGCTCTACGGCCAGGGTACCCAGGCTGGCGGAACTGCTGCTGCTGATGCGGTCGATGCCCTCGACACCCTCCAGCTCCTCCTCGATCTTAAGGATGATGCCCTCCTCAACCTGCTCGGGGGTGGCACCGGGGTAGGGAACGGCAATATCGACGAAGCGCTCCTTCACCTGCGGGAAGTAGCTGGTCTGGGTCTGGAAAAGTCGCAGTCCGCCGAGCACGACGAGCAGCAGAACGCAGAGGTTGACGATGGTGGGGTGTTCGATGAAGAACTTGATGATGCTTCTCATGGGACAGGATTAGCGGGCTTTGGTACCGGTGATGGTGCCGGAAACGGCGGCGATGATGACGCGGTCGCCGGGGTCGAGGCCCCGTAGGTAGACCAGGTCGCTCTCCAGGAGCACGACTTCTACCGGTTTTGCGCGGACGAAGGAGTCGGGGGTGATGACCCGCACGGTATTGTCGCGTAGCAACGCCTCCTTAGGCAGGGCGGTGACGTTTTTGAGGGCCGCGCCGGGCAGCTCGGCCTCGAGGTAGAGCCCTTCCTTCAGCTCCTCACCGGACACGCGTACGAAGGCCGTCACCGATTGGGTACCCGGGTCGATCGAGGGGCCGAAACGGTTCACCGTACCCGTGTATTCCTTGCCCAGGCTCCGGGCCATCAGGGTGATCTTTTGCCCGATGCTGACCTGCCCGATCGCCGATGCCGGTACGCTGGCGCGCAGCTCGTAAATGTCGGTGCGGGTGATCGTCGCCAGCACCTGTCCAGGCTGCACGATCGAGCCGGGCTGGATGTTTGCCGAGGTGAGCTGTCCGCTGAAGGGAGCGGTCACGGTGTAGTCATCCAGCGTGGCTTCCCGCGACTTGATGCCGTAGTACTGGGCGGGAATGCCCTGGGCGCTGATGAAGTAGTTGAGCTGCTCGTCGGCGATCTCCGGTAGCTCGGGCAGCGGCCGGTCCGCTTTGATGCTGTTGGTGAAGTTCTCCCAGGTCTTGTGTTGCCCGGGGTAGTCGATACTGAGGTCGGAAAGAATGGCTACCAGGCTGGTGATCAGCTGACTACGCTCCGATTGCAGGGCGTAACGGAGCTGCTCGTCGTCGATGGTCAGCAGGGTCTCTCCGTCGTGGTAGTACTTGCCTTCCTGGAGGAGCTTTTCGCTGGGAAGCACGCGGCCGGGCACCTGGCTGCTGATCCTCGCGACCTGTAGGGGGACGACGCGACCGGTGATGCGCAACGGCCGGTCGATCGTCTCCACGCGGGCCGTTTCGGTGGGATAGGTGGGCGCGGCCGCAGGTGCCGGGGAAGCGGAAGCGTCCGGCTCGTCACCGCCGCAGGCGAGGATGGCCAGTAGCGGTAGGAGGTATAAAAATCGCATAGTGAGGGTTGTGAGGGTGGAAGTACCCCCCAAAAATAATCAGGCGAACGAAAAGTTCAATCAAATGATTGGACATTTTGATTGGAACTTATTTTTCTAAAATTTGCGAATGACAACCCCTGCAGGTCACCCGCGTTTTCCTTTCTCGATGCCAGACCAACCAACCCTCCCCTGTATTGCCGACATGCCGATCTCCACGGAAGAGAAGATCCGGCTGGCTGCCTTCCGCGTGTTTGTCCAAAAGGGATACGATGGCGCCCGGACCCGCGACATCGCGGAAACTGCCGGTATCAACATCGCGACCCTCCACTACTACCACCGCAGGAAGGAGCAGCTCTTCGAACTCGTGGCCCGCGAGGCCATGCGGGATTTCGCCGGCATCCACCGGGAGGTGTTTACCCTCGACCTACCCCTCAAGGACAAGATCCGCACCTTCGTGCACCGCTACGTCGACCTCTTTGAGGCTCAGCCCGACCTGGCGATGTTCTGCCTGGCCGAAACCGAGCGCAACCCCGGCGCCTTCCGCAAAATTGTTGATTTCCAGGAAGCCTACACGGTTATGGAGGCCCACCTGCAAAAACTGATTGAAGCGGGCGATATCCGGACCATCTCCACCCAGGTCTTCATCAATGCCCTGGTGGGCATGACCATCTATCCCTTCCTGACCCGGGGCACTATCCAGCAGGCCATCGCCCTGGACGATAGTGCCTTCCGGAACATGCTGGCGGAGCAAAAACGGGTGATCCCGGAAATGATCATCGGTTACCTGTACTCCAGCTCCACTACGGAATAAATGTTTAGCCCGCTAGGGGCCTAAAACACGCCGAAGCCAACAGCGCAGGTCAATTTATTATCGGCCGCTTCGTTGGCACGCGTTAAGTTTTCCAGCCTAGCCCGGGGTCCAAATTTGCCGAGGTATTGTAGGGTGCAGCTATTCTACTAATTGCTTCAATACTTCCTCCGTCTGTTTGTCGCCAGGATCCAGCGCGAGCGCTTTTTGGTAGTTCTCAATCGCACGCTTTTTATCGTTGATCTTTTGATAGTAGTCGCCCCACCGGGTGTAAACCACGGAGGAGGTGGGATGCTGCTCTTCAGCGAGTTCTAAAACAGTTTTTCCCGCTTCAAGGTCTGCGGGCTTTCTGTTCATAAGGTCATAGGCAACGTACGTAATCTGGTACGCATCCATGTTCATTTGCCTGAATCCTTCCTTGGCTTCCGCGTATTTTTTTGCCCGGAGAAGTTCTGAGGGGGTAAACTCATCGTCCTTCATCTTGGGCCATGCCTGCTCTACGGGTTGGTATTCCGTTCTGAGGGACGAGATCCGTCCCTGCTCATCCCTCCCAAAGTACCCCCTGATGTTGTAGTCCGTAAAAACGATGGTGTCCGTAGAGATGGGAAAGGAGTAGATGCCGTTACCCCCGTTGATTCGTTCCACCAGGTAATCCATTTCTTTTTTGATCACGACGACTTCATCTGGTCCTTTTCTAAAGCGCCCTTCGTAGCTGATGAGGGTTGAACTATCTAATTCCACCGGTTCTACCTCGATCGGCAGAAAGTTATACCAGTGGTAGGCCTTGGCAACCGCCCTTCTAATTTCTTTTCCCAGCCCATTTGCGTCGTCGCCCGAGTTGAGCATGATCACTACTCCGTTCCCCCCTTCCACACTGGCAATCCCGTACGCTAAAAATCCCGCGTTGACGCCCGTGAATTCAAAGTACTTGCCCCGATTGTCCCGGTTGTCAGTCAGTTGGAGCAAAAACGGACCAATGCCCATCTGCTCGTTATACGTTCCATCGGAGACATTAACCTGTGGGGTAAGCATCTGCTGCGTTAACGATTCATTCAAAATGATCCCCTTGCCTGAGTAAGATTTCTGGACGTCGATGAAAAACTTTGCCAGATCGGTGGGCGAGGTGTATAATCCTGCAGCGGCCTGTTGTGGGTAAACGTAGGGTACCCCCTTAAACCAGGCGGCGGAAGAATACGCCCAGGCTGCTTTTGCGGCGTAACTTGTTGGTAGTGGCTGGTCGAACGTAGAGTTCTCCATTCCCAGCTTGTCAAACACGGTCTGTCGGGTTAGATCGGCAAAGCTCTGGTTGGAGACATCCATCATGGCCAGTTGAGCGACCATCAACCCTCCGCCGGAGTACCGAAATTCTTTCTGGGGTTCACTATTGACCACCACCGGTCTGCTCTCGGCAATTTCCGCACCAGTCAGAATCTCAACGATCGTTGGGAAGGGGTTTTTGTCCGGGGTAAAGCCGAAGTAGGCAGACTGAGTTGTACCTGCCGTATGGCTGAGCAACATCCTTAGGGTAATGGGTATCGTATTGGTAAAGTCATTATCGGCAACTTTCCACGAAGTGAGGTAGTCGTTGATCGGCTGGTCCAAGGTGATCTTGCCCTGTTGGACCAGCGCGAGCGCGGTTACGGCGCTCACAAATTTGCTGATCGAGCCTGCCGAAAACATCGTTTCCGGGGTGACCGGTGTTTGCTCCGCGGTATCCGCTAATCCATACCCTTTCGCCCAGTCTATTTTGTACTCTTTAATCACGGCGATGCTGACCCCCGGCACGTTGTAGTATGCCATTCGCTCCAGAATATTCCATCCCTTAAAGCCTTTTACGGGCACGAACGGAATGAGATTATTCTCTACCTCATCAATTCTCCCGGCGAGCTCAGTAGACTGGGAGAAAGCCTGGCTGCCGACTAGCAGAAGGCCAAAGAGGAATACCAGGGTAGTTTTCATGTTCTGTACGGTTAGCGTGTTGACTGCAGCAAATATGGACCTTTGGACCGCAGCGGTTCTTCTATACTCGTTGAGTAGCCCGGGAGTACCCGTGAATGTCCCGGCTGGCCGTTCAACTGACCGCAACTACCATTCAACGATTTGCAGTTGCGGGACGGTAGGACTTTCCCTATTCTTACAGTATGACTGATCGACTCCGCCTTCACCTCCAGGTCCTGGGCTTGCTGTCCCTGGTCTACTTTTCCTTTGCGGCGTTCTATATGGTGGTGTTACAGTTGTCTTTTGAGGACGATTCTCCCACGCTGGAGGTCTTGCTCGCTTCCCTCAACTGGCGGATCGTGTACCTCGACTACCCCCTGAAGGCGCTTTACACCTTACCGGTGTGGTACCTGACCTTTCGGGTACTACGGCAGTGGGGAATTGGTTACCAAGTAGTGCTCAATTTAATGCTCCTGCCCGTATGGGTAAAGGGGTGGCAGCTCTCGTACTATTGGCTCTGCGATACCTTTTTCGGCGGCGGTCACCTACGGCAAAGTGGACAGTGGTGGGACATCTACATCCCCTCCCTGTTCTATGTGCTCCAGTTCGGCATCTTCCATGCCTACCACTACTACACTAATTTGCGCAGCACCGAACGGGCCCGGGCGGAGAGTGACCGCCTGGCGCTGGCCAGCGAGCTCAGTGCGCTAAAGGCCCAGCTCAATCCTCACTTCCTCTACAACGCCTTCAATACCATTAGCGCCTCCACCGGGCCGGGGCAGGAGCGTACCCGGGATATGATCGCCCGGCTCAGCGATCTCTTTCGCTACCAGTTGCGCGCCAACCGCGAAGCCGTCCTGCCGCTGGCCGAAGAACTGGAGTTCGTGACCGACTACCTCACCCTCGAAAAGGAGCGGTTTGGGGAAAGGCTGCGGTACGACATCGGGCTCGACGAGCTACTTGAAGACGCCCTCATGCCGCCGCTGTTGTTACAGCCATTAGTGGAAAATGCCGTGCGCCACGGGCTCTCCCCCCTAATCGACGGCGGTCGGGTAACGGTCACCGCTACCGTCGCCCGTAATCGGATGACGCTTACGGTAAGTGATAACGGTGTGGGATTCGACGTGGCTACGGCCAGAGATGGCTACGGACTCACCAATATCCGTCGCCGCCTGCAGCTCCTCTACGGGGAGCACCTCCGCATCTCCTCCTCGCCCGCTAGTGGTACCACCTGCTCTTTTTCCATCCCCCTTGCCTATGCTCCGCAAAGTAGCCGTGATCGACGACGAAGCCCCCGCCCGCAGCCTGCTCAAAGAATACCTGACGGACTATCCCGAGCTGGTGGTGATCGGCGAGGCGGCTAACGGGGTAGATGCCCTGCGGCTGATTGCCGACCACCGGCCCGACATTCTATTTCTCGACATTCAAATGCCGGGGCTTACCGGACTGGAAGTACTGGCCCGCCTCGATGAGCTGCCCCTCATCATCTTCAGTACCGCCTACGACCGGTACGCCCTGGAGGCCTTCGAGCTGCACGCGGTGGACTACCTGCTCAAGCCCTACACCAAAGCCCGCTTTGCCAAGGCCGTCAACCGGCTCGGGGAGCGGAGCGAAGCCCGGCAGTCCGGGATTGCCCGGTTGGCCCAGCAGTTGCACGACGCCTCCTCCGCTGCGTATCCCGACCGCATCATGATGGCCCATGGCAGTAAGTACGTAGCCCTGCCGGTGGGCGACATCCTCTGCATCCGGGCCGAGGGTGATTACTCCACCGTTGTGACGCACGACCGCATTTTCCTCAGTCAGTACCCGCTCAGGGAAATGGAGCGGAGGCTCGACCCCTCGCAGTTTCTGCGCGTTCACCGGTCGACGATCGTTAATCGCTACGCCCTGCAGGAGGTACGGCGCGAGGGGCACGGTTACGACCTGCTACTGACCAACGGAGCGCTGGTACGGGCTAGTCGGGGATATAGTGAGGTGGTACGGGGCTTGTTGTTTTAGGGATTTTTTTGGCGACGAAGAATTTGATCCCTCGGCCGGGGCCGTTGCCGGTGAGAATCGATAGGACCTCTTCCGCAGAGCGGAAACGGTCTAGCAAGCGCTGCCCGGCAAGGCTTCCGCTAGGTTTACCCCGCTTTCAATATTGCCGTCCTCCCGTCTTTGGGCTACTCCTGTCGGGGACGGCAACGCAGGACTAAGCGGACTGCTTAGCCACCAGGTTCTGGTGGTGAATACCCCAATGTGCCATTGCATCCAGGATTGGGCTTAGGCTGCGGCCGTAATCGGTAAGGCTGTACTCGACCCGTGGAGGTACCTCGGCGTAGACCTTTCGGCGGATCACACCTTCTGTTTCTAATTCCCGCAGTTGCTGGGTGAGCATCTTTTGGGTGATGCCCGAAAGTCGGTTCTTAAGCTCACCGAAGCGAAGGACATCGGCCCCCACTAATTGGTAAAGTATGGCAGGCTTCCACTTACCACCGATAACCCCAAGGGTAGCCATCACGGGACAGCAGTCAATACCGGCAACGGAATTCTCCGCTAATGCCGACCTTTTATTTGACATAACTAACTGATTTACAGTATTAGTTTCTTAGATGTACCTACTGCACTTTTAAGTACCTACTTGCGTAAAGATACTATAACCCGGTAAGTTTGCTGCCAAACAGAGCAATATGACTACCTACTTTATCACCGGAGCTACCGGTACCATTGGTCACAACGTAGTTAACAGTTTACTTACCGATGGCCATGCGGTAATCGCTGCTAGTCGCCATCCGGAGCAAGCCCGCGAGTTGTTCGGGGGCAGGGCGGAGGTGGTCTCCTTCGACTTTGCCGATTCCGAGACCTTCGATCAGGCGGTGAAGGCAGCGGGTATTTTTTTGCTTGGCCCACCGTTGGTCCCGGACTTGTTCGCCCTGCTCGAACCCTTTGTCGACCGGCTGATCGCCACTGATTACGCGGGTCGTCTGGTCTACCTCTCCGCTTACGGGATGGATGATTTAAAGGAACTACCATTCCACGCTCAGATGGAGGCAAAATTGAGCAATTCGTCGCTTTCCTATAACGTCGTACGCCCCGGCTTTTTCGCCCAGAACTTTGGCAACTACGAGCGAGAAAACATTGAGCAGCGCGGGATCGTCTTTGCTTCGGCGGGGGATGGATGTACCCCATTCGTTTCCGCCCTGGACGTAGGGCGCTGTGTCGCCGTGCTGCTCACCGATCAAGATCGGTATAGGGAAACCCATGAGCTTACCGGTCCCCAGGCGTATTCTTACTTTGGGGTAGCCGAGCTCTTGACCGAGATACTAGGTAAACAAATTACTTATCCTAATCCGGACGAGGCCACCTACCGTGCCGCCCTCTCCGCTGCCGGGGCTCCGGACTTTATTGCCGACTACATGCTGCCGGTGAGCGGCCTGATCAAGGCGGGTAAAGTGGCGGGCATCACCGACAACGTCTACCAACTCACCGGCCGGCAACCGGAAACCCTGATCTCCGTAATGCGGCGTGATTTCGGAGCTTGAACGGGACTGCGGGTGTGGATACGGAGAAATAGAGTTCAGGTAAAGAACCTCAGCGTGACTTTTCCACCATAACAACGATTGGACGGCAACCGCGTATTCGGCTCTTGGTGACGGAGCGATAGTGAACCCAAGTTGCTGTTGTGGTCCTGTGGCTGGCAACTACCGGCTTGAGTCCGTACCGCTGCCGAGTGAAGCTCGGCGGTAGTTCAGGGTAAATCTTTGCTGGGGCAGGGGCTCACCACGTGTAGTGAGCCTACGGGCTTAATGCCAGATTAACCCAGCCCATTGATCCTTTACCAAAAGCTAACCTGCTTCTATCTTTCTAAACCTATTGCGTAACGCACCTTTACGGCAACCCACCAAGTAGTGCCGTATGATCCGATTTTACTCCTTACTCCTACTGTTAAGCGTACTCCTCCCCACTTCCCTTGTCGCCCAGCTGCGGTGGGAGCGGCCCGACAGCCTTAACCAGCGTCTGCCCGCCGGCATCAATTTTTACGAGACCAGGGACCCACTGGCCGAGGGGGTAGCTACCCACGCCGTTTACGTACGCGCTGCGCTCGGTTCGGACGATTTCGATTTTAGCACCGTCGTCGCCGAAGACGGTGCCACGGCCCTCACGCCCCTGCAGTTCGCCGAAGCGGACTTCACCCGCAACCGCGACAGCATTTACGTAGCCATCAATGGTGGTTTTTTCTCGGCAAGCCAGTCCTTGAGTCTAGCGATCGACCGGGGCAGGCTACTCACCCCCAACGTCCGCGCCCTCACCCGCCCCTTTAACGGCGTCGACACTACCTATTATCCGACCCGCGGCGCCTTTGGCATCCGGAGCGATGGCACGGCCGACCTGGGGTGGGTGTACACCACCCCGGAAGGAAATACCTTCCGCTACCCGGCACCCGCAGATCTGGCCCTCGGTCGCGCGCCCCTGCCGCAGCCCGGTGCCGAGTTCCCAGCCGGTGCCCGTGCCTGGGAAGTCATGACGGCCCTGGGGGGTAGTCCCGTCCTGGTTACCGGGGGAAAGCTTAATATTACCGCCGGGCAGGAACTGGTCGATGTAGAAAACGACAGCCGCCAGCCCCGCTCCGCCATTGGTTACACTGCCGAGGGGGAGGTTATCCTGCTGGTGATCGACGGTCGCCAGAGCGGTTTTGCCGACGGCGCTACCCTAAGCGAGCTCGCCCGGATCATGATCGACCTGGGCTGCATCGCCGCCCTCAACCTCGACGGCGGCGGCTCCTCCGGTTTGGTCGTCAACGGCCGAGTAGCCAACTCCCCAAGCGATGCCACCGGTCTGCGCCCCGTCCGCACCGCCCTGCTCCTGCACAAGACCAATGCCATTTACGATACCGATCAGGCCCCTTACTACCGGGAGCCCCTTGGCAGTTGGGCAGTCACCGGCAACCCGGGCTTTTACGGTAGCAGTCCGGCCAGGATCACTCCTGTAGCTACCCCCGCTACCCGCGCCGCCGAGTATACGTTCACCGACCTGGCACCCGGCCGCTACCGCATCGGAGCCTGGTGGGTCGCCTCCGGCAACCGCGCCCGCAACACCCCCTACGTGCTGCGGCGGGGCGCGGTCCACGCTCCCGACACGGTCGGCTACGACCAGACCACCGACGACGCCCGGTTTAACCCCTACGTACTAGCCGACGGGACCGCCGTATTCGACCTCAGTGGGAGGGATACCCTGCGCATCACCAACGATGCCAACGGTGAGGGTACTACCGTCTTTGCCACCGTCGACGCCATCAAGCTCGAACGCGTCGGCGATCCCACCCCGCTTTCTTTTGCCTTTCTGGATGACCGCCCCATCCTCGCCGGCCGCCTCGACGTCGTTACCCGGCAGCTCGCCGTCCGATCCGTCAATTCGGGGGTGACCTTTAAGGGTCTGACCCTCGGCACGCTGGAGGCCGACGGTAGCTTCGATAGCCGTATTGTCTACGATACCCCCGAAGCTCGGTACCGCGACACCATCACCGTCGAGGTCGACATCGCATCGCTTAAGCTTACGGGCAGTAACCAGCTTGCCGCCGAGCTTTTCGACAATCTGGGACGTCGGTATCTGGCCACGCTGCCCCTGACTGTCGCGGAGGACGTGGCTATCCTTTTCCCGCCCGCCGATGCCGACACCTTGTCCCGACCGGCTGATCTGGACTTTACCCAGCAAGTCACCGTCCGCCGCTTCGTACCCACGACATCCACCGATTCCGTCTTCGTTTTCCGGGGCGGGGCCGCGGGTGCGGTGCAAATCGGAAGTGCGCAGGAACTGGGCTCCGACTCCCTGACGTTTACCTTCACCGACCGCTCGGCCGCAACCATCGGTGACACCACCGAGTACACCATAGGGGTTCGCGGCGACGGCGACCGCCAGTTTAGCCGCAGCCTGTACGTCGTAGCCCAGGATGCTCCACCCGCCGTAACCCTGACGGGGGATACCGTAAGCCGCTACCGGGCGGATGGCGATACGCTGCGCGTGGGCGTGAGCGTAAGCAGCCAGAGGGCCTCCGACGCGCTGAGTCGGCTGGAGGTATACGCCCTCGTCGCCGGTGATAGCAGCCTGGTCGCGACTTATTCCCTTACGGGACAGGCCGACGAGGTAACGATCACCTATCCCGTCGCAGGGACTCCGGGCAACGAGGTACGACTTCTCGCCCGGGTGCGTACGCTGGGCGGTCGCACGGCCACCGCTTCCTACCGCTTTACCGTTTCGCCCCGCCGGGGGGATACCCGCATGGTAGTTATTTCCGACTTCAACGCTTCCTTCGGATCGGTGACCTACGAGTGGCAGGTGGACAGCATCATTCAGCGGATCCCCCGCCTGTGGTCCCCCGACATGATCGTCTGCGGGGGAGATATGATCGCCGGCCAGAGTACCGCCCTTACCCCCGCCGAAGTGGATTCGATGTGGGCCGGATTCGATCGTACGGTAGCCGAACCGATCCGTGCCGCGGGTATTCCTTTCCTGTTTACGCTGGGTAACCACGACGGGGCCATACCGGTAGACATTGCCGCTGCCCGCCGCTACTGGCAGGACCCCGCCCACTATCCGGGTTGGGTGCCGGTGGATACGAGCCACTACCCATTCTATGAATCCTTCTTCGGAAGTGAGGACCGCGAGGAGTTCTTTGTGTCCTGGAACGCCGTGGATGCCACTATTTCCGATGAGGAACTTGATTGGGTGGGGGAGCAACTCACAAGTGAGGCCGCCCGCGGGGCCAAGTTCCGTTTCGTGGTGGGCCATCTGCCCCTTTATGCCGTAGCCAACGAGCGTAACTCGGCCGGGAATATCCTCAATAACAGCGAGCGGCTGCGGCAGCTGCTGGAGGAAAACGACGTGCACACCTATGTGAGCGGGCACCACCACGCCTTTTATCCCGCCAAACGGGGTGCCCTGGAGCTGATGAACGCCGGGGCGGCCGGCTCCGGACCGCGTTCCTGGATCGGGCTGGACGAACGGAGCCCCAATACGGTGACCCTGATGGATATCTTCCACGCCGACAACCCAACTTACGGTAAGGATACCATCGTGTATACGACCTACGAAACCGCCTACAGAAATGCCGACGATATGCCGGTGTTCGAACCCGAACAGCTGCCCGAGGTCATCTTTTCCTACAACGGCGAGTACCAGATCCGCCGTGATGTAGCGATCAGTACGACCGCCAGCGGGCAGCTTTCCGCCCGCAACTTACGCGAGGCAAGTGAGCCCGCTATCAGCAGTGGTAGCGTGTCCGTGGGTACCACGGCCAGCGGGGAAGGCATCCGGATTGAAGGCGATTTCGCCGACCTGCGCGGCCGCCTCCTGCCCGAAGCTTCTGCCGTGGCCCTCTACCGCGGCCGCCACACCGACGCCGGGGAGCTGGTCGCCACCCTGGAGGTAGACTCACGGGACGGGCGTAACGGAACCTTCTCGGGCTCCCTGGCCCGCGGGGTGGAGATGGCTGAACTACTTAGCATCGGAGGCTATTACGTCGAGGTGCGCACCACCCTCTTCCCCATGGGGGAACTCCGCACCCAGCTGTATCCCGTCACCAACCTGGCACCCGCGGCCCCGCCTTTTAGCGACTCCCTGGCCGGCGGGCCCATCCCGATTCGCAACGAGCCGGCCGTACTGGTCCAACGCTGGGAGCAGACGACCGACCCCGAGGTAAACCCGGTAACTTACGTCTACGAGCTGGCGCGGGATGCCGATTTTGCAGCGGTCGTGTACCGTTTCGGTGCCGGTCAGGCAAACGAGGTGATCATCCGCGAAGACAGTCTGTATTCCCTGGCTGGAGCGGCGGACGCACTGACCCTCTACCGCCGGGTAATCGCTACCGACGGGCGTAACGTGAGCGTAGGCAGCGCGAACCGCCTTGACCTGCAGCGCAGCGACGCGCCGATCGAGGGGGACATCACCCTGCCGGCACCCGACTACCGGTACGATTGTACCGCGGGGCGCGACGAGTTTACCGGGGAGTGCAGGGATGCCTTTGCCAGGACGGGCCTCGCCAACGGACACGGCGTGACGGTGGACCGCAACGGGCGGGTCTGGGCCGCCGCCTACAGCGGGGGACTCCGGGTAAGCAACCCCGACGGTACGCCCTACCGGCTGTCCTCCGACCGCCTGGTCTATTCGGATGATTCCATCCCCTACCTAAGCAGTTTTCTGTGGAAGGGGGATACGGTCCCCGCACGCCTGATCCGCGGCCTGGGGGTGACGCGGGACGGTAATCCATTGATCGTCTTCCAGAACAGCGACCTCTATAAATTCGATGCCGTCACGGGTGAGCCGTTGGTGGGCTGGGACGGACCCACAAGCCTCACTAATCCGACCGTCGACAGCCTGGGGCGGGTATTCGTGACCTCAGTGGTGGGCAACCGGGCCTTCCTGTTGCGGGAGCAGGCCGACAGCTTTACCCTCGCCCGACCGGAGTTTACGCTGCCAGATCGCCCCGCCGTCGTTCGCGCCTCCGCCATTAGTTACGACGGGCACACGATCTTCCTACCCAGTAACGGCGATGCGAACGTCAACCGTTATGTCGCGGTCGATACCGGATATGTCTACCTCGACAGCATCCCCACCGGCAACAGCTCCAACAGCATCGTCACTGCCCCGGGCGGTCGGGTCTACGTCGTGGTAAACCGGGGACAAACCCCGCCGCAATTGGTCTACCGGCAATATACCGCGGACCGGACGCTAGGCTGGCAACTGAGCCTCGATGAAGTGGCCTCCACCGATTTGCGGGGGGTCGCCCTTACGGGGAGTCGCGATACTTTCTACCTGGTCAACAGTACCGACGGCAGTGTGGAGCGGTACCGTAGGGGCTCCGGGGGGGAAGCCGTAGACCGCGTCGATAGCATCGTCAACTATACTATCCCCGAGGTACGTCCCGTCGATAGCCTGGGGCGCAACCTTCGGGCGGAAGAATACGTGCGGCTAAGGGGTACGGTAGTAACGTCGAACCAGGCGCCCACGGGGCTCACCTTCTACCTGAATCAGCTGGGTGCGGGCGTACAGGTGTACCGCGGTCTAAGCACCTTCGGGTACTTCCCCACGGTAGGAGACAGCCTGGTGGTAGTCGGCCGACTGCGGCAGTTAGCGGGGCAACTGCGTCTCGACGCGGACAGTTTGCAGCTGGTGGCCAAGGACAGGGTCGTGCCCGCTCCGACAAGGGGGCCGTCCGAAACCCGGGAGGGTACCTTGGTCACTGTAGATAGCCTAACGGTCGACGCTACCACCCGGACCGGTGGGGGCTATCTGGGCCTTCGGGTAGCTACGGATGGACCGGTGGATCTCTTCATCGGCTCCGAGACCGAGCTCTACGATTTGCCCTTACCCTCCGGGCCTTTTCGGGTCACCGGAGTGCTCGACCAGCGGGATGCGGAGGCGCCCCTTACCAGCGGTTACCTGCTCCGGCCGCTGACCGCCGCGGCGATTGAGGTCTACTTAGGTCCCCGAATCACCGCCGTTAGCGAGAGCGGTTGCTCGGGGGAAGCAGTGACCTTTACGGCCACTTCCGCCGCCTATGCCGGCAGCGCCGCTCGCTACCATTGGTTGCTTGGAGACAGTCTGGTAGCTACCACCCTCGTACCGATGTACCGTGCGGACAGCGTTAATTACCGGGACGAATGGCGGGTGGAGCTGCGGGCGGCGGGCGACGACCTGGTGTACGGACTGGCCGCCGCCGACAGCAGTGAGACGAGCGGGGTGAGTGCCCTACCACTCGATCCCCGCCCCGAGGTGCTCAGTTTGACCTATACCAGCCCAGCCGAAGTCGGCAGTGATATCGAACTCATAGCTACGGTCAGCGGCGCGGATAGCCTACGCTTCCTCGCGCCGGACGGCACCGACTTAGTCGACGGGGTGATCCGCGATGCCGAGCTGGCCGATGCCGGCGTCTACCGCGTGATTGCCGTAAGTGCCGCCGGATGCGAAAGCGCACCTGCTGAAGTCACCGTGACCATCGAGCGGCCCAGTTCCATTGCCGGCTTCTCGGCGGAACTGGGCCTGACCCTGTATCCCAACCCTACGGCCGTCGATGGCCGGTTTGCGCTGCGCTTCAGCCAGCCCCTGGGCCAAACGACGGTACTAGTACAGGACGCGGTCGGCCGTCAAGTGAGCAGGCTGGTCGTTGAGGGGCACCCGGGCGATCACTTCCTGGTAGCTCCGCAGACACCTGGGGTGTACACCGTGACGGTGCGCAGTGCCCTGCGTGGCACGGGCAGTACGCTCATGGTGGTACGCTGAGTCGGAACTAAGTGAGGCCGGGGTAATTGTTTGCCGTCGCTGTCTAAAGGACCCGTGGCCATTGTTGGCCGCGGGTTTTTCTATACCGCTCGTTCGGACCGCTCTACGAATGCCAGGACGAGCCCACCAAAGAGAAAGCTGAGAATATCGAGCGCGACGATGGCGATCTGACCTACGAACTGCTTTTCGAGCAGATGGTCGCCTAGTTCGTGAAGCGCCCGACCGTTCCCGGGAGGATACTGAAGCGGTAGCGGTTGAGTCGCGGGGACTACCAAAGTAACCTGTTCGGGGTGGATTAATGGCTGTAATGCCGTTGGTTTTATCCTGAATCGCGGCATCAAGCTGATGTACCGGTTCAATTGGTGGAGATACTTGGGCTCACTATCCTAGTGGCCGCGCAGCTAAATAACGAAGGGTGACTTTGTCTACTAAACGGTCGGTCTCCTCTTCTTCCTCCATCTGGAAGACCGCTGCTGACTCCGTCTTTGACAGAAACCGAATCATCGATGGATCCAACTGATATACAAAGCCCGTTCTTCGGTCCTCCACAATCGCCCGCGTTACTCCGAAGCTCATACTTTCTTCCCCGTTGGGGATGGTTCCCCAGTGGTGAAAAGTGAATGCTCTGTCCTCCAATTCGTTACTCAAACGGTGTGTTGTTCTTACTAGTCGTTCCATGGGGGGACAAGATAGCTAAGGCTCCGGATTAGATTATTCGTTGCCTGATTTTCCCAGCGGGGCTCCTCTACGGAACCACCGATCGCTACGGTACGCAGAGCAAAGATCTATTGTTGTGTAGCCCGCTGTTTTCTTACGTGAATCTTCTCCGGACTCATCAGGGCCGTGATCGGCAAAACAGAATACTAAAGTAGGCTCTTAAGACTTAAGGAAGGGTAGGGGGCCCTTCAGTTCGCGGCGTGCCTGCCGGGGGTTATAGATGCCCGCCAGTTCGCTACACTGGTGGCAGGTACCCTCCTTATTGATCAGCGCGCAGCGATTGGCGAAGATGCGCTGCATCGAGCGGCGGGCGTCGTGTAGTAAATGCTTCACCACCCCTTCGGTTTGCCCGAGTACGGTAGCAATCTCCGTGCGTTTGAAGGCATAAACATCCTTGAGCAGTAGGGCTACTTGCTGATCAAGCGGTAGGGTCTTCCCGATGCAGGTGAAGCAGAAGTCGATGTGCTCGCGGATGTCGTAGCTGCCGCGCGGATCGTGTGCGTGTACCCAGGCGAAATTCTGCTGGATCTCGGGACTGCCGATCGCCAGTGCCTTCGCCCGGTCCTGGGCATCTTCCGGCCAGCGATTACGGGCACGTAACAGATCGCGGGCCAGATTGGTGCCGATCCGGAAGACCCACGTCTTCAGGCCCGACTGCCCCCGAAACGTAGCAACTTTTTCGAAGGCACTGACAAAGGTATCGTGGGTGAGATCTTCCGCATCCAGGCGGTCGGCCGTCGTCCGGTAAAGAAAGGACCGCAGCTGGCCCTGGAACCGGGTAAAGAGTTCCTGGAAAGCTGCGATGTCTCCTGCTTTGGCTTGTATCAGTAGTGCCTCATCGCTCATGCCGTAGTGGTTGGATTGCGGGCCAGTAAAAGGGAGCACATCAGGGCTGCTCCGGCCATCGCCACGTCGCGAAAGGTAGCGATCAGGCCGGGAAAGTCGCCGCCGGCCAGCTTGGGTAAGTGCACCAGTAGCACCAGGCGGGGAAGGGTAGCCAGGCGAGTAGGTAATCTATCGAATACTCCTGGGGACCAAAGTGTAGTAATCCGAAGAGGAACAGGGGAACGACGAACGTCCATTTAGCCAGATTTTTCACGGTACTTGAAGCTAGATGACGTTGAGTGTACCCCGGTCAGCATCGACGACGTGGCTGTTGAGAATGGCTCCGTGATCCGAGGCAAGGAACGCCACCAGGTCACCGAATTCCGCAACGGTGGGCGGACGACCCAGACTGTACCCCTGTCGCATCCCTTGGAGTACCGCTTCAGGGGGTACCCCGACTGCTTCGGCCTGAAGTCTGCTGGTATCCTGTATCGTCTTCGTCTCGGAAAACGCCGTTCCGTTCACGCAGACCACGCGGATGCCGTCGGCGCCGAATTCGGCGGCTAGCGACCGGCTCAATCCTTCAATAGCGGCCGAAGCGGTACTGATGCTGGTCATCCGCGGGGCCTTTAGCCGGCTGAGGCTGGAGGTGAGCATAATTATGGTTCCCGGTTTGCCTTTCTCTTGCCATAGTCTGGCGGCACAGCGAGCGGTGAGAAATTGTCCGACGACGATGAGCCGAAGCGTATCGCTGAAGGTGTTGGGATCCAGGACCGTAGCCGGTGGACCACTGCCCGCCTGGAAGGCTTGGGGGCCGACTCCGTTGAATACCACATCGAGCCCACCGTGTGCCGTCCAGGTACTGCGTAGCGCGGCATCGATGGCTGCTTCGTCGAGCACGTCGACATCCCGACCGCTTGCAGTGGTGAGGGCTCCCGCGCGTTGAAAGCCGGCGGTTGCGGCGGGGGTTAGCGCACCGTCGCCAGCGAAGGTGTGGGTAATCTTGTTCTGTAGTAGCATTGGTCCGTTGTTTTGCTTACTGACGAACGGAGCCTTTGAAACGGTCGAAGATTTTCTCCGGAGCAAGATTCGCTACTGATACACGGATGGGGAGAGAATGGAGAAAACTTAACTCACCGCAAGGTTTCGACTGGTCTGCGCAGGCCTACCATCCCGTCTTAACTCCCGCGCCGATGCGCGCACCTGGATCCGATACATATAGGTTCCCTAGGGTAAAGAACCGGCCCCCGCCGCGCCGGCCCCCGCCGCGCCGGCGTCCGAGTCGACGCGGTGTTGGCCCGTGGCCTGCCTGGCGTTGACCAGTTCCGCTACCTCCTGCCCGAGTACGTTGACCAGGGAGACCCGGACGTGCGGCGGACCGGCTAGTTCGTATTCCAAATTTACTCGGCCGGAAAATGGATTTAGTGCTCCCCTGGCCATATTACCGGTCGCGGTCTTCCGCCTGCAGGGTGGTTTACGGACTGGCAAAGGCCGCCGGTCGGGCCCAATCGTAGCGGTAGTCGTTCCCCGTCCAGCTGATGCGGGTATCGCAACCATTGGGGCCACAGGGGGTGGCATTGCTTACGCTGCACCGCCGCGCCCGCGCAGTACTGCAATCTTCCTGCTCGGAATCACAGAAGGGATAGTAGAATTGATTGTTGTAGATAGTGATCCCGTAGGCACCGTTGTCGGGGGCATCGCCACTGAGGCGTATCCACCCGCGCTGTACGACCCCGGGCGTCTGGTTCGAAATGCCAGTGAAGTAAAAGCCGTTATTGTAGATGTCGATGCTGTTCGGACCATCGCGGGTCCGGATCTTCAGGGCCGAGCCGTTGATGTTGCTCAGGGTATTGCCGTAGATGGCGCGAATGACTTTTCCGATGTCCCGGCTTATTTCGCTTTCGCCCACGTAGACGGGCTGACCGTTGAAGGACTACGGATCGTCGACCGCTCCGATGACCCGGAGTACGAACGGCGGCTGATCTGGGGCTACGATGTACACGACGTCCGCGTAGACCGGCTGCGGGAGAAACTGACCGTCGCCAACCGGCAGTTGCCCCTGCTGGATTTCAGAGAATCCTCCGGACTGGAGATCACCGGTTCTGCACCAGATTCTACCTTCACTCCCTTTCTCCACCTCACGGATCCGTCGTTCTGCGCCACAATGATTTTTCCAGCACCAAAGAACCGGTGCACTTGGAAGTGGAAGTCAGCCCGGATGCCGTGCGCTCTCTTGACAATCTCACCGAAACATGAGTGGCCGCCGGA
This sequence comes from Chitinophagales bacterium, assembly GCA_038258275.1. GTDB lineage: Bacteria > Bacteroidota > Bacteroidia > Chitinophagales > Saprospiraceae > Neolewinella. The sequence continues at coordinate 31,134 of JBBSPZ010000047.1, forward strand.
GTGGCGGGGGCACTATGTGCTATAGTGAACGGGCTCTTTTAGCTCAGTGCTCCTTCGACCATACACTGCTCATTGGGTTGGGAGGCTTGACACCCCCAGGATTGGTGCTTCCTCACTCTTCACTATTTGTGACCGAGCCTGGTATCCATTTCTAGAGGAACCAAGTAATAGTAATCCACGTGTTCAAACGAGTTTGGTTGTCGATAAACGAATCAAAACGATTGTCCAAACCTAATTCTATGTTTTGCTGTCCGTTGATGACATAGCCTATGTTAGGAACTACTCTAAACTCTAAATCATAAACGCGATCTTGTACACTATTAATCGCCTCCGCGTTCAACTTGAAATAAAATTCTTTAACATCAACTTTTAGGCCCGATAGAGGTATTTCCAAGCTTAATCTGTACCTTATTCTGAATTCTGTATATTCAGTGGAGGAGAAGGTTTGGTCGGTAGATATTCTGTGTGCTACCCGAAAGCTTTGTATGGTGGTCTGAAATATGAACTGCTGAATTACTCTATAGGACAATGCATCTGGTTCTGCTCGTGCTAAAACTCCCAGCACAACCTTGGAATGCAGGCCTGTTTTTCTTCCGATCAACGTCGAGAAATCACTTAAAGAGTACTGATATTTGAAATCATCATCCCGTGAAGGATAGTCTTCAAAGATAAAATGTCTTGATTCAAACCTGAAATTTACCTCCCAATCGTTATTTACTTTGTGGTTGTAGTTTACCGAAGGTAAAATTCCGAGTCGGGTCTGAGCTTGCGCATGAATGATTGCTGCTTTAGGCATCAGTAACAGTACCAGTACAAGATTCAGTCTAATATTCAAGGTGATCGGCATTGTCTTGTACGATTTGTTTAATATAGACTAGTTCACCTTGATGATTAAATTGGATTTCATAGAGATGTACATTTCCGAGGGCCTTTCCTCTTACGACGATTTCGTAAAAAACATCTATGGTACTGCTTGGTTTATTTTTGCTTATTGACGTTAAAATATCGCTGCTCCTTCCTCTATAATGTAATTGTATTTTTTTAAATTTCCATTTTTGGTAAAGGGAATCAAGGTGTCGTTCTATTTTTCTATATGCCCCAAGAGCTATCTCTCGTTTCTTTATTATAAACTCTACGTCTTGTAAGGCCCCCAATGTGTCGAATTCGACACTATATTTTTTCTCATCGTGCTTGAATTTGGCTTCTATGGAAACATCATTAAGGCCTATTTCTTTGTACCATCTTATTCGTGAATTCGGGCCGATAGAATCGACAAATATTTTTGCTGATGACGGAATCATTTCGGCATCCATTCTATACTCTCTCTCATATTTTTGCTGTGCTTTGGACGTTAATGAGGAAAGAAAAAAAAGCATTGTTGATAGAATCATGATTGGCTTATTCATAAAATTATCGGTAGTGTGACCTGTTGAGTGACTAAGCGTCTAATGACCATGATAGCAACCAATCTACGCTGTGCCAAGTGCGATTCCGATCAACTGGTCCGTAACGGAACCAACGGCGGGGGCAACCCCAAGTACAAATGTAAGGCCTG